>JBBRBJ010000012.1:0-72068 GCA_038205925.1 Rhodobacterales bacterium
GCCTTGGCAAATGCAAAAAGACGCTCGGTCACGCCTGACGCATTCATCAGTTGCGCGGTCAGAATAAAGAACGGAATCGCCAGAAGCGGAAAAGAATTCAGCCCAGCAACCATCCGCTGCGCGGCAAAATTGATGCCCTGACCGGTGGCCAGCATCCACGCGACAGATGCCACGATCAGCGAAAAGCCAACCGGCATGCCCAGAACCATAAGGCTGAACCAGCCCCCGAAAAGTGCCGGCATTACCAGTTGCCCCCCATACGCGTTCGTGCCTCTCCGCGGCGCAGCGCAGCGATATCCTCGATCAGCAGCACGATCATCCGCAGCGCCATCAGGGCGGCACCGACGGGCAACGCACCGTAAAGCAGCGCCTCGGGCACGCCAAGCGCTACGGACTCCACGCGCATGGCCCGCATGGCACCAAGCGAGCCGTACCAGACCAGCACCACCAGCACCGCCGCGGTCGCCAGGTTGAGCAACACCTGCAGCATCACCCAGATCCGCGCCCCCAGCGTCAGGGCAAGGATGTCCATGGTGATATGCCCGCGTTGACGGACGACCTCGGCGCTGCCGATGCAGACGACCCAGACAAAAAGATAGCGCGCCAGTTCCTCGGTCCAGAACGGCGGGGAGCGGAATACGAAACGCGCCACCACCTGCAAAGCGATGGACAAGAAGATCAAACAGAGCAGGAGCGTCCCGATGGTTTCCTCGGCACGTCGTAACCAGCGCAGGGGCGATTCAACAGTCATCCTGGTTTCCCAATTCGGCTGGTTGCCCCCGGCCGTGCAGGGCCGGGGGCAATGAGTTCAGGGCGCAATTGCGGTCAGCGCCGCGACCGAACCTTCGCCAAACCTCGTGTCAAGCTCGGCATAAACCGGCGCCATCAGGGCGGTCAGCGCGGCGCGATCAGGTTCGGTGACCGTCGCACCCGCTGCCGTGAACTGTCCAACAAGTGCGGCTTCCCGCGCGTTGACAGTGTCGTTGTTGACAAGCCCGCCTGCTTCGAACGCTGCAAGCACAAGCGCCTGATCGTCGGCCGACATAGCACCCCAGGTGATTTCAGACACCACAATCGACTGATCCTGCACCAAGTGCCCGGTCAGCGCGAGATGGGACTGCACCTCCATGAACTTCATAGAGTCAATCGTCGGCAACGGGTTCTCCTGGCCGTCAACCTGATTGGTCTGCAGCGCCAGATAGACCTCGGCAAAGGCCACAGGCGTCGGGCTGGCCCCCATCGCGGTCGCCCAAGACAACAGCGGTGCAGAATTAGGCACCCGCAGCTTCAGCCCGACGAAATCCTCCGGCCCGTTGATCGGCTTGTTGGTCGTCGTGTGCCGCGTGCCGAAATACCAGCTGTCGATCATCCGGATGCTGTCGTCGGTAGCCAGTTCGGCGACAACCCCTTGCCCCCAGTCTGATGCGATGATCGCCTGAAGATGGTCAAAGTCGCGCACGACATAGGGCGTCGAGGCGATGACCGCGCGTTCAACCCAAGGATCAAAACCGCCGAACGGATTCAGCGTCAGGTCAAGCTCACCCAGCTGCAACTGCTCGATCATCTCGGAAAAGTTGCCAAGCTGTGAATTCGGGAAAAGCTCGAGCGTCAGTCGCCCGTCCGAGCTTTCGGCCAGGACACGCGCCGCCTCCGTCACGCCCAGAAACTGCGGATCGCCTTCGGTTCCCTGCATTCCCAACCGCAACACTTGGCTGTCCTGGGCAAGCGCGGGCGAGACGATCGCGCTGCAAAGCACGAACGCCGCAAAAGATGTAAGTTTCATGTTTCCTCCCTTGGTTTCGATAATGCCTGCACTGTTCCGAACCGGCTCCAGGCGTGTTCAAGGTGCAGGCGCATGACCTGACCTGCCCGTTCGGGATCGCGTTGTTCGACGGCCTCGAAAAGCGCGACATGGTCGTTGAAAGCCCGGCGGTTGCCCACTTCCGGGTCTGTCGGAAGCTGACGTTGAGCGATCAGCCATTCCACCAGCGCTTCATGCATCGCGAGAAAGATCGGATTGCCGGTGCTTTCGGTCAGAACGCGGTGAAAGACGACATCGCTCATGGCAAATGCACGCGACCGCGGGATTGTCACCTCGTTCGCCTCAAGTGCGCGGGAAACTGCGCCGATCTGAGCTGGCGTGGCAAATTCGGCGACGTGCCGCGCTACGCCCACCTCCAGAAACAGACGGGCCTGTTCGAAATGCATCACGCCGTGGGGTTGATCCATCAGCAGGCGCGCAGTAGCCGTCAGCGACGTCAGCATGTTCTGCGGGGTCGGGCGCGTCACTTTCGGACGCTCACCGGTGTTGATCCGCAACAATCCCATGCGCTCAAGAGCATAGAGCGCCTCTCGGATCGACGGACGTCCGACACCGAACATCTCCATCAGGTCGCGCTCCGAAGGAAGGTAACTGTCAACAGCCCAAACCTCATCGCGGATCAACTCCTCGATCCGAGTCAAAACTTCGTCTGAAAGCTTTTTTCTGACCGGTTTGATCTGCATAAAGTGATTGTTAAGGTAGTATACCAACATCGTCAATACCGGACTTTTGCGGTGATGTGCCTCTCTCGGGGTCAGGCGTTAGAAAATTTTCATGGCGCACGTGTGACCTCAGCCTCGGGGCGCGCCGGTCTTTTTCTCAGGAGCGAGCAGGTTTTCACCGGTGTTGGACAGGTCAGCTACGTCTGCCTGACGCTCAAGCTCCCTGCTTTCGGAAATCAGGTCACCTTCGCCGACGGTAGCCACCGCTGCATCCCCGCTTCCGCTTGGCGGACTCGGCGGCTCAGCATCTGTGTCGCGTTCTCGGGACGCAACTTGTCGAACGGGTACTCCGTCCGGGAAGATGATCTCGCGCGCCGCGTCGGGCATCGAGATGCCAGCGTCCTGAAGCGCCCGCTTGACCTGCCGCATGAGAGCAGATCGGACCTTGAATATCGAGTATGCTTCCCCATTGAACCAGAATTGCACCCGAATGTTTATCGTCGAAGACCCGAGTTCATCGACCAGAGCGCTAGGTTCGGGGTCGTCAAGCACCGCAGGATGCGTACGCAATGCGTTGACAATGACATTTTGCGCCTCCTGGATTGAGTCGTCGTATCCAATGCCGACTATGAAATCCGACCTCCGATTTGGATTGGTCGAAAAGTTCTCGATGACACTTTGAAAAACCAGTGCGTTCGGGATCTGAACATGGTTTCCGTCCAATGTAAGCAGGACGGTGGTGCGCATGTTGAGGTTCTGGACGATACCCTGATACCCGCCCACCTTTATCAAGTCGCCTGCCCGAAAGGGGTTTCGGATGCTCAGAAGGATGCTGGCGAGAGAGTTTGCCACAATCTCCCGAAAGGCCAGGCCCAAGACGATGCCGACCAGCCCGGTACCGCCGAGGACGGTCACGGCAAGCCGCGTGAGGCCCGCGACCTGAAGCACGAGGTATAGGCCGATCAAGATGACGGGGATAGACAAGGACCGCGCTACGAGATTGAGGAGCAGCGGTGATGCAATACGTTGGCGCAGGGAGTGACGCGCCAGGGCCGTTACGCCCCGCGACACGATCCATGCGATCAGAAGAATGACCAGGGAAACGACTGTAAGCGGTGCAAGCCATTGTACGCGCGTAGCCAGCCTTTCGATCTCACGCCACGTTGGTGCCAGATCCCAGCTGATTTTCGGGTCAATTTCAATCCGGTTGACGACGGCGACAACATCCTGGGTTCTGAGGGCCAGTTGACGTGCCCACTCTTTCCGCTCTTCGGTTTCGGCTTGGCCGTCGATAAAGACGATTCCTTCGCGTACCGTAACCGTCAATGGAACGAACCATTCGGAGGCGACCAGAATGCGCCTGAGACGATCTGCGATTTCTTCATCGCGCACATCTGGCGCGACAGAGACTTCTTTTTGCGGATCACTGGCCGGTGAATCAAAGGTGTTCGGCGAGGTCTGCGTTGGAGCAGGCCCGCCTGAAAACACAAGCGCCAATGCGGAAAGGATTGCTAAACAGGCGATAGCGCCACGAATATGGCCGAAAGGGGGTATGAAACTTGGCTTCATGAGTTTGCCTGGCCGTTAGAGGATCACGACCAATCATCGTTACAGCATTTGCGATCGTCATGCACCCGGCACATCAGCGCCGGGTTGGGCGATACCCGCCTGCAGAGTTTCCAGACATCAGACCGGGACGCGCCCCCCGGCCCACACGTCAGGCCCTACCCCCAGTCCAGCACGACCTTGCCCGACTGTCCCGAGCGCATGGCGGCAAAACCGGCCTCGAAATCATCAAATGCCATCCGGTGCGTGATCACACCGCGCACGTTCAGGCCGTTTTCCAGCATGGCAATCATCTTGTACCACGTCTCGAAGATCTCGCGTCCGTAAACGCCCTTGATGGTGATGGCCTTGAACACGATCCGGCTCCAGTCCACGGGGCTTTTGCCGGGGGGAATGCCCAGCATGGCAATACGCCCGCCCATGGTCATGGCCTCGACCATCTGATCCAGTGCCTGCTGGTTGCCTGACATCTCCATCCCGACATCAAAGCCCTGCTTCATCTTGAGGCGTGGGAAAACATCGCGCAAATCCTCGGACGATACGTTCACCGGCACCACATCGGCAACCTTTGATGCCAGATCGAGCCGCGCGGGGTTCACATCCGTGATCACCACATTGCGCGCCCCGACATGCCGCGCCACCGCAGCCGCCATGATGCCGATGGGCCCGGCCCCGGTGATCAGCACATCCTCGCCCACCAGATCGAACGACAGCGCGGTGTGCACGGCATTGCCCAGCGGGTCCAGAATGGCGCCGATCTCGTCATCGACCGAGTCGGGCAAGGGCACCACGTTGAACGCAGGCAGGCGCAGAAACTCGGCAAAGGCGCCCTGCTCATTTACGCCGATACCGCGCGTGGCGGGGTCAAGGTGAAACTTTCCGGCCCTGCTCTGACGGCTGGTCTTGCCGATGAGATGCCCCTCGCCCGACACACGCTGGCCTACGGCAAGATCTGTCACATCACGCCCCAGTGCGACGATCTCGCCCGCGAACTCATGCCCTGTGACCAACCCCACAGGCACCGTGCGACGCGCCCAGTCGTCCCAGTTCCAGATGTGCACATCGGTGCCGCAGATGCCGGTCTTGCGGATGCGGATCAGCACATCATCGGGGCCGATGTCGGGCACCGGGCGATCCTCCATCCACAGCCCCACGGAGTCTTGCGTCTTGACCAGCGCCTTCATGTCACCACCCCCACCGCGCGCCCGGCGGCGCCGAACGCCGCGAGCGCAAAGTCCAGATCGTCTGCCGTCAGTGCCGCGTTCATCTGCGTACGGATGCGCGCCCGTCCGCGCGGCACCACCGGAAAGAAGAACGGCGCCACGTGCACACCACGCGTCGCCAGATCAGCGGCCATCGCCTGCGCAAGTTCCGCATCGCCCAGCATGACGGGCACGATCGGATGATCGCCCGGCAGCACGTCAAACCCAAGGCTTTCCAGGCCCGACCGCCACCGCGCAGTATTGGCAAACAGCCGCGCGCGCAGGTCGTTCGCACCCTCAGCGATATCAAGCGCCGCAAGCCCGGCCCCCACCACTGCAGGCGGCAGCGCGTTCGAGAAAAGATATGGCCGCGCGCGTTGACGCAACAGGTCGATCACCGCTTGCGCCCCGGCGACATACCCACCCAAGGCCCCGCCAAGCGCCTTGCCCAGCGTGCCCGTCAGAATATCGGCACGCAGACCAAAATGCGCAGGTGTGCCCGCGCCAGATGGGCCCATGAAGCCTGTCGCATGGCAATCATCCACCATCAAGATCGCACCATAAGCATCAGCCAAGGAACGAATTTCCGGCAATTTCGCCAAAGTGCCATCCATCGAGAACACGCCGTCCGTCGCCACCATGACAAACCGCGCGCCATCCGCGCGCGCGGCCTGCAATTGCGCCTTCAGGTCGTCCATGTCGGACGTGGCATAGCGGTAGCGCCGCGCCTTGCACAGACGGATCCCGTCGATGATGCTGGCGTGGTTCAAAGCGTCCGAAATCACGGCATCCTCGGGGCCCAGAAGCGGCTCGAACAGACCGCCGTTTGCATCGAAACACGCCGCAAACAGGATCGCGTCCTGCATCCCCAGGAACCCGGCCAACCGCGTCTCGAGTGCGCGGTGACCGGCTTCGGTGCCGCAAATGAACCGGACCGAGGCCATGCCATAGCCGCCCGCATCCATCGCCGCCTTTGCCGCCGCCACCAGACGCGGATCATCGGCGAGGCCGAGGTAATTGTTGGCGCACAGGTTCAGCATCCGGCGCCCTGCCATCTGCACATGCGCACCTTGCGGCCCGTCGATCACCCGCTCGGTTTTCCACAAACCCTCGGCGCGGATGTCACGCAAAACCCCGCCCACATGATCCAGAAACGCCGCCACATCCGTCATGTCAGACCCCTTTCAATGATTGTGACCGATGCCCCAACCCCGATGATCAAGCGCCATCATGTGCCGCAGTAAGTGACATAGTCGCCAAAGCCAGCAGGCGGAGGCAGGGCAAAGCGCGCTTCGGGCGGGGCGTCAAAGGGCCGTGAGACTGCAGCAAGCAGTGCGTTGAACGGCGCCATGTCGCCGTCTCCCGCCGCGTTCAGGGCCGCTTCGACCAGATGGTTGCGCGGGATGACCACGGGGTTGGCCGCCCGCATGGCCACCGCGGCCGCAGGCCCCTGCCGCGCTTTCAAACGGGGCAGCCACGCAATCAGGGCAGACGGGTCCGGCATCAGGGCGGTCAGACTGGCCGCATCCCCCGCGACCGCGTCGGCAAGGCGCCGAAAGGCAATGGTCCAGTCCGCACCGACCAATGCTGCATGCAGATCGTCGATCAGAGCGTTATCGCCGGGATCTGCGCCCTCCAACCCCAGCTTGGCCCGCATCACGGCCAGATGCGCCTGCCGGTACGCGCCCGCAATCGCGCCCAGCCGCGCATTCAGCGCCTCGACCGCCGCTTCTGGCGCGCCGGGGATCAGCGGGATCAGGCTTTCGGCCAGCCGCGCAAGGTTCCACCCCAATATCACCGGCTGGTTGGCATAGGCATAGCGCCCCTGACGGTCAATCGACGAAAATACCGTGCCCGGCGCATACGCGTCCATGAACGCGCACGGGCCATAGTCAATCGTTTCGCCCGAGATCGCCACGTTGTCGGTGTTCATCACGCCGTGGACAAAACCCACCCCCATCCACTGCGCAATCAGCGCCACTTGCCGCGCCACGACCCGGTCAAGGAAGGCAAGCACACGCTCCGGATCGCCCATCAGATCAGGATCGTGCCGCGCAATCGCATACTCGGCCAGCGCGCGCAGCTTGTCGACCTCGCCGCGCGCGGCAAAGAACTGGAACGTGCCGACACGCAGATGGCTGGCCGCCACCCGGGCCACCACCGCACCGGGCAGGCGCCCCGCCTCGCGCCGGATGTCCTCGCCCGTCAGCGCCACGGCCAGCGACCGCGTGGTCGGCACGCCAAGGGCCGCCATCGCCTCGGAAATCAGGTATTCGCGCAGCATCGGCCCAAGGGCGGCCTTGCCATCGCCGCCGCGCGAAAACGGGGTGCGGCCCGAGCCTTTCAACTGCACATCCCAGCGCCGCCCGTCCGGCCCGATGTGTTCGCCCAAAAGATGCGCCCGACCGTCGCCAAGCTGGGGTGAAAAGCCACCAAACTGATGCCCCGCATAGGCCAGCGCAATAGGCGCGGCGCCCTCGGGCAGCGCGCCACCGGCAAACCAGCCCGGATGTGCGGCAAGCACGGTGGCATCAAGCCCCAGATCCGCCGCCAGCGCCGTATTCAACACCACGATCTGCGGCGCGGGTGCGGCGTCAGGCGCCAGCGCAAGATAGGCGCCGGGCAAATCGCGGGCATATGAATTGTCAAAGTGGAATCCAGAGGGCTCCGCCTGCCATTCGTCTGTCATGTCACGATCCATCACGCATATGCCTCCGGCCTTTGGTCACAATATGACGCCCGTTTGGCCCATCGGCAACCGGATCAGGGCAAAACCTCGATCCGCTCCAGTTGCCAGATCGAGCGGGCATAGGTCACTTCTTGCTTGAACGCGCCGCCTTTGTCATAGGGGTAGACCAGCCAGATCGGCCCCTTGTCGCGCGGCGACAGATCGACCCCGTTCATCCGAAAGGCGAGCAAAGGACCGCCCGGTACTGCGTCGGTCATCGGGATGTCGATTGCATACTCGTTCAGCGCCGTCACCCGCAGCGCCGACCCGCTGGCCCCGACTGCGGCCAGAACCGTCGCCAGGGGCACGCCTTCGAAATGCTGCACGCCGTCAGTCCAGATGGTCGATGTCTTGATTTCCGCCATTCCCATCGCGGCCAACTGGGCAAGGTCAAGCGCCGCCGCCCCGTTCTGATTGGTCCGGTCAATCTGCCCCGTCACGGTCAGGATCACCTCTCCGCTGGGTGGGGCAAGCGGTTCGGCCCAAGCAGGCAGCCCCATGGCGCCAAGGCCAAGCCAAAGTGCAATCAGCCCGCGGGTGGCAATTTGAACAGCGTATGTCATGGTGGATGCCTTCCTCTGCAGACCCATGCTCTATCCCGAATGGAAGGCGAAGTTCTGCTATTCTTTCGTGTAGTGTTGGCCTTTTATGCAGCGCCAGCCACTCTGCCCGACAGGCGCAGCTTCTGCGCACAGGCCTGATACGGCATGCTGTGCCGCATAGGAAAGTGGTCGGGGCGGAGGGATTCGAACTCTCGACCTACGGTACCCAAAACCGTCGCGCTACCAGGCTGCGCTACGCCCCGACTGGCTGCGTGATACCCAAAGGACGCGGCGATGAAAAGGCCTATTCGGCAGCGCAGGGCCACGCAGGTGCATCAATGGCCGCGTGGCGCATCTGCGCGCCCGGGGCAATGCCCATACGGGCAGCCAGACCGCCATTGATCTCCAGCACGAACTTCACCCCGGCCCCGCCGTCGATCGTTGAGGTGTCTTTCGGTTTTGCGTTCGCATGCACCAGCGTCACCACGCCGTCAGGTCCGGCAAAGACCAGGTCCAGCGGGATAAGCGTGTCCTTCATCCAGAACGTCGCGCGGCGCGCGCTGTCATAAACAAACAGCATCCCCGCCGATGCCGCCATTTTCTCGCGAAACATCAGACCCCTGGCGCGCGTGGCCTCGGTATCGGCCAACTCGACAGTAAAGCGGGCCTGCCCCCCGTCCCACCGAAGATCCAACTGGTCCGGGGCGCAGGCGGCAAGGGCCGTCCCATGCGCGACCGCCAGTGAGATCCCCGCAAACACAATGGCCCTCAAAGCCCGATACGCGCTGCTGCTTCCCATGATGTCACCTGCATTGCCATGCGCCCGCGCTTGCCATCCATGATGCGCAAGCAAACCGCCTCACCCGCTTGTAGATCGGCAAAGCCGGAAATGCGCAACACTTCGATGTGAATGAACACGTCCTCGCCGCAGCCATAGACATTGGCAAAGCCAAAACCCTTGGCCTTGTCGAACCACTTGACCCGCGCAGGCTCCAGCGCAAGAGCCGCTATCTCGTCCGCACTGACGGCCATCCCGTCTTCGACCATCGGCACGATACCGCACACCGGCGCCTGCACCGACACCACTTCGAAGGCCTGCACACCACGCTGCGTCTGCTGCACCTTGACGGTGATTGCGGCCCCGTCCGCCACTGAATTCTGGCCGTAATTCCGCAGCACATTGGCATGCAGAAGAATATCGCTCTCGGCCTCATCCGACACGATGAAACCGAACCCTTTTGCAGGGTCAAACCACTTTACGTGGCCATGCACGATGCGCATGTCCTTGTTTTCGTCTGTCATTGCAGAGCCGTTCCCCAGATTGACCCGTGCTGCAGTCATGCCGTTAATGTCAAAGCAGGTTCAAGAGCAAATACGACACACTCCCGACGCTTTGACGTTCACGCAGAAAGAATTTCACGGGTTCAGACGATTGATTTTCCAAGCATCTTCCGGCGTCGCCCGCGTCCAGCGAAAGCGATCATGCAGGCGAAACGCCCCGTCTGCCCAGAACTCTATTTCAACGGGTCGGATGCGGATACCTCCCCAAAAGGATGGTCGGGCCGGGTTCACGCCCAGCGTCAGCGTCAGCCGTGCCACGTCCGCCATCAGGCTTTCACGGCTTGCGAGCGGCTCGGACTGGCGGCTGGCCCAGGCGCCAAGGCGGCTTTTCAGGCTACGGCTGGCATAATAGGCATCAGCTTGCGATCCCTCCTCGCGGCTGGTCAGGCCACGCACCCGGATCTGGCGGCGCAGCGATTTCCAGTGCAGAACGAAGGCGGCCTTTCCGGCGGCCTCGATCTCGCGCGCCTTCCTTGACCCGTAGTTGGTGTAAAAGACAAAGGCATCCGCCTCGATATCTTTCAGCAGCACCATGCGCACATTTGGCAGCCCGTCCGCATCCACCGAGGCCAGAGCGATGGCATCGGGATCGTTCGGCTCGGTCTTTTCGGCCTCGCTCAACCAGTCTTGCGCCAGCGCAAAGGGGTTGTCCCCCGCAAATATTCCGCCCCGCTCCATCGTTGTCCTTTCCGGCCCGCATCAACGCATTCAGCCCATGCTTGAACGCCCGATGCCTTTCGCCTACACGTCATGCTCAAGTCGCAAAGTGGGTGAGGGTCGGGGAATGTCAACAGGTCTGATGGCGGGCAAGCGCGGGCTGATCATGGGGCTTGCGAATGACAAGTCCATCGCGTGGGGCATCGCGAAGACACTGGCCGAACACGGGGCGGAACTGGCGTTTTCCTATCAGGGCGAGGCGCTGAAAAAGCGGGTCCAGCCGTTGGCCGCATCGCTTGGCACACCAAAGTTGTTCGAATGCGACGTGGCAAGCGAAGAGTCGATGGACGCGCTGTTTGCCTGGCTTGCGGACGAATGGGGCACCATCGACTTTGTCGTTCATGCCATCGGCTTTTCCGACAAGAACGAATTGCGCGGCCGCTATGTCGATACGGGGCGGGCCAATTTTCTGATGTCGATGGATATTTCGGTCTATTCCTTCACCGCCATCTGCCAGCGTGCGGCGCGCATGATGACAAAGGGCGGCAGCCTTCTGACGCTGACATATTATGGCGCCGAAAAGGTGATGCCGCATTACAATGTGATGGGCCTGTGCAAGGCAGCCCTTGAGGCGAGCGTGAAATACATCGCGGAAGATCTGGGCAAGGACGGCATCCGCGTGAATGCCATATCCGCCGGCCCGATCAAGACCCTCGCCGCCAGCGGCATCGGTGATTTCCGCTATATCATGAAGTGGAACGAACTGAACTCTCCCCTGCGCCGCAACGTGACGCAAGAAGAGGTGGGCAAGGCCGCGCTCTATCTGATTTCCGACCTCGGCTCGGGCACCACGGGCGAGAACCTGCACGTAGACGCAGGCTATCATGTGGTGGGAATGAAGGCCGCTGACGCCCCTGATATCGACGTGGTCACGGGGCGCAAGGAATGACGCTTTCCGCATTTCTCGCGGCCTACCTTCTGCACCTGATCGCCGCGGCCTCGCCCGGGCCTGCCATCCTGATGGCCGCGCGGATCGGTGTGACCGAGGGCCTGCGCACCGGCATCTTCCTTGCCATCGGTTTGGGGTTCGGTGCGCTGTTCTGGGCCGTGGCCGCGCTGTTCGGCCTTGCCCTGCTGTTCCAGATCGCCCCTGCGGTGCTGTGGGGTTTCAAGATCGCAGGCGGGCTGTTCCTGATGTGGATCGCTTTGCAAATGTGGCGCCACGCCGCCGAGCCGCTGCCAGATGCCGCCGCCGCCCATGCCCGCAGCCCATTGTCCGCGCTGCGGCTTGGCGTGGTCACGCAACTGGCAAACCCCAAACCGGCGGTATTTTTCGGCGCCGTTTTCATCGGCACGGTCCCGCCGCACGCCTCGGCCCTGTCCGTCGGGCTGTTGCTGCTTGCGATCTTCGTCAACGAGTTCGTGTGCAATGTCGTCGTCGCGCGCCTCTTTTCTTATGCCCGCATCCGCGCGGCTTATACCCGCCTGAAATCCACCATCGACCGCAGCTTTGGCGCCGTCCTTGGCTTGCTAGGGCTGAAAATCGCCGCCACCTGAAAGGAAACCGCCCATGTCCGCCGACCGCCTGCCGCATGAAAAGGGCTTCCATGTCAGCTGGGACCAGATCCACCGCGACAGCCGCGCCCTGGCCTGGAGGCTGGATGGCAAGGGGCCGGACAACGGCGCATGGCGCGCGGTCGTGGGCATCACCCGCGGCGGCCTCGTGCCTGCGATGATCGTCAGCCGCGAGCTTGATATCCGCGTCGTCGACACGATCAGCGTCCGCTCCTACAACCATCAGGCCCAGACCGAGGCCCGCGTCATCAAATCCCCGCAGTCCGAGATGATGGGCGACGGCACGGGTGTGCTGATCGTCGATGACCTTGTCGACAGCGGCAAAACGCTGGAACTGGTGCGAAAGCTGTATCCGCACGCCCATTTCGCCACCGTCTACGCCAAACCCTCGGGCCGCCCGCAGGTCGATACCTATATCACCGAAGTGTCGCAGGACACCTGGATCTTCTTTCCCTGGGACATGGCGCTGCAATATGTCCAGCCCTACCGCGGTACCGACTGACCCCGTTTTCCCTGCTAAAAACTCCCGTGCGGGGTCGGGTGGCCTGCCCCCCCGACCGCCGCCAGCCCAAAAGGCGCCACATGATGACCCTGCCCCTGAACCCCGCGATGCGCGCAACCGACCCGCCCCCGGTGATGGAGGCGCGTCGCTGGCTTTCCGGCGTCACTTTCCCCCCGGATCGCCCGCTGATCAACGTAAGCCAGGCCGCCCCGATCGAGCCGCCGCCCCTGGCCCTGCGCCAGGCGATAGCCGAGGCCGCACTGACCGATGACGCGGCCCATCTTTACGGCCCCGTCCTCGGCCTGCCAGCCCTTCGGGACGAAATCGCCCGAAACTGGTCCACCAGCTATGGCGGCAGCATCAGCCCAGATCAGGTGGCAATCACCCAAGGGTGCAATCAGGCGTTCACTGCCGTGATGTCCACCCTTGCGGGGGCAGGCGATGCGGTGATCTTGCCCACGCCTTGGTATTTCAATCATAAAATGTGGCTCGATATGCAAGGGGTGCAGACCGTCCCGCTGCCCACGGGCCCCGGTCTGATTCCGCGCGCCGAGGATGCAAAGGCGCTGATCACTGATCGGACACGCGCCATCGTCCTCGTCTCGCCGAACAATCCCGGCGGGGTCGAATATCCGGCCGAAACCCTTGCCGCGTTCCGCGACCTTGCCCGCGCGCATGGCCTGGCCCTGATCGTGGATGAAACCTACCGCGATTTCGACAGCCGCCATTCCACCCGGATCGGGGGGCGGCCGCATGATCTGTTCATTGACCCCGGGTGGGATGACACCCTGATCCAGCTTTACAGCTTTTCCAAGGCCTACCGCCTGACCGGGCACCGTGTCGGCGCCGTCACCGCCAGCCCCGAACGACTGGCCGAGGTCGAGAAGTTTCTCGACACGGTGGCCATCTGTCCCAACCAGCTTGGCCAGATCGCCGCCCTGTGGGGCATGCGCAACCTGGGGCCTTGGGTCGCGGACGAGCGTGACGAGATCCTGGCCCGACGCGCCGCAATGGAGCGCGGGTTTGGCGCGCTTCAGGATTGGACGCTGCTCGGCTGCGGCGCCTATTTCGCCTATGTCGAACACCCTTTCGACATGCCTTCTGACGCCTTGTGCAAGCGCATGGTGACCGAGGCCTCAGTGCTGATGCTGCCCGGCACGATGTTTCAACCCGAAGGCGCGGCCGAGGGGCGCCGTCAGATCCGGATTGCCTTTGCCAATGTCGATGCGGACGGGATTGCCGAGTTGTTCCGGCGCCTTGCCGCGTTCAAGGCTTAGCCGCCGCCGGCCAGACCTTGCCCCGCCCTGCCCAACCGCCTAAAACATGCAAAAATCCAAGACCCACCAAGAAACACGCGCACAGACCCACAGGGAAAACCATGGCCAAAGACAGCGAAGACAGCCCCCGCAAAAAGGGCAAGGGCAGCCAGATCATCGTCTGGATTCTGACGGCCATGCTGGTGGCGGGTCTTGGCGGCTTTGGCATCACCAATTTCGGTGGTGGCGCCACCGCAATCGGCACCGTTGGAACGCGTGAGATTTCGGCCACCGAGTATGCCCGCGCGCTGCAACAGGAACTCGCGGCGATGTCGGCGCAGTTTGGCCAGAACATCACCCTCAGCCAGGCGCAGACCCTTGGCGTCGACCGCAATGTGCTGCAACAACTGATCGCGCAAGCCGCCCTCGACAATGAGGCCGAGCGCGCCGGCCTGTCGGTGGGCGATGCGCGTGTTGCGGCCGAGATTACCAACACCCCAGCTTTCAGCAGCACCACCGGCGGGTTTGACCGCGACACCTACCGCTTTGCCCTGAATCGCGCGAACATCTCCGAGACGGAGTACGAAAGCGGTCTGCGCAGCGATCTGACGCGGCAGATGCTGACGGGGGCGGTTGCGGGCGGTTTTGCAGCGCCCGCAACCCTCACCGACACGCTTTACGCCTATGTGGCCGAGCGGCGGGCCTTTACGCTGTTGCGTTTGACCCAAGCGGATCTGCCAACCCCACCGCAGGCGGCGACGGATGCGGCGCTGCAGGCCTTTTACAACGATAATATCGCGCAATTCACCGCCCCCGAGGCCAAGCGTATCACTTATGCGGCGCTGCTGCCCGATGCTATAGCCGCTGATCAGCAGGTGGATGAGGACACGCTGCGCCGCATGTATGACGACCGGATTGCCGAATTCGTGCAGCCAGAACAGCGGCTGGTCGAACGGCTGGTCTACCCCGATCAGGCCGCGGCCGATGCAGCCCGCGCCCGGCTGGACGCAGGCGAGGCATTTGAGACGCTGGTGGCCGACCGTGGCCTGACGCTCGTGGACATCGACCTTGGCGAAGTCGCGCGTGAAGATCTGGGTGCTGCGGGCGAAGCGGTCTTCGCGCTGGACGGCCCCGGCGTCGCAGGCCCCTTTGCCAGCGATCTGGGCCCGGCCTTGTTTCGCATGAACGCCATTCTGGCCGCGCAGGAGATCACCTTTGATCAGGCCAAGTCCGATCTGGCGGCCGAATTGCAGACCGACGCCGCCCGCCGCACGATTGCCGACAAAATCGAAAGCATCGACGACGCGCTCGCGGGCGGTGGCACGCTCGAAGATCTGGTCCGCGATCAGGGCATGACACTGGGCACGGTCGATTATGTGGTCGGCACCGCCTCACCCGAAGGCATTGCCGCCTATCCCAAGTTCCGTGCTGCCGCCGATGCAGCCGCAACCGGCGACTTCCCCGAGGCCGTTGTTCTTGATGATGGCGGCGTCGTGGCCCTGCGTCTGGACGAGATCGTGTCCCCCACACCCATTCCGTTCGAGACCGCCCGCGACGCCGTGACCGAGGCGTGGCAAAAGGCCGAACTGGCCCGCGCCCTGTCGGACCGGGCGATCGAGATCAAGGCAGCGGTCGAAGGCGGGGCGACACTGGCATCCTTCGGCATTCTTGAACGGACCGCCACCATTGCCCGCGACGGCTTTGTCGAAAACACCCCCCCCGATTTCATGCAAGCCGTCTTTGCCATGGCGCCGGACGAGATGCGGGTGATCGAAGGGCCGGGCTTTACCGGGATTGTCAGCCTTGACAGCGTGGAAGTCGGCGCCGCCGAGGGCGATGCCGCCGCGGCACTGAAAGGCGCTATTGCCACTCAGGTGGAACAGGCAATTGCCCAAGACGCGCTGCAGCTTTTCAGCGGTGCTTTGACGAGCGAGGCCGGGATCACGCTGGACCAAGGGGCCATCAACGCCGTTCACGCGCGTTTCAACTGACGGGCCGCCATGATGCTTTCGCCGACTTTTGAGGTGTTCCAGAGCAATTGGGAACAGGGGCGCAACCAGATCGTCTGGGCACGGCTCGCGGCCGATCTGGACACGCCGGTCAGCCTGATGCTGAAACTGGGCGAGGCGCGGACCGATACCTTCATGCTGGAATCCGTCACCGGGGGTGAGGTGCGCGGGCGCTATTCCGTCGTCGGGCTGAAGCCCGATCTTATCTGGCGCTGCCATGGCACCACGTCACAAATCAACCGCGAGGCCCGTTTTGACGCGGGCGCGTGGTGCGCACTTGACGGGCATCCGCTGGACACCCTGCGCGCGCTGATTGCCGAATGTGCGATCGACATGCCAGAAGGCTTGCCCGCAGTGGCGGCCGGGCTGTTTGGCTATCTTGGCTATGACATGATCCGGCTGGTCGAAAACCTGCCCGATGTAAACCCCGACCCGCTGGGCCTGCCCGACGCGGTGCTGATGCGGCCCTCGGTCATGGCGGTGCTCGATGGGGTTAAAGGCGAGGTCACGCTGGTGGCGCCCGCATGGGCCGCGCAAGGTCTGTCAGCGCGGGCCGCATATGCGCAAGCAGCCGAACGCGTGATGGACGCTTTGCGCGATCTGGACCGCGCGCCCTCTACCCCCCGCGATCTGGGCGAGGCGGCCCCGGTAGGCGAGGCACGGTCGAACTTCACCCACGAAGGCTACAAGGCTGCCGTTGAACGCGCCAAGGATTACATCCGTGCGGGCGACATCTTTCAGGTTGTGCCCTCGCAACGCTGGGCGCAGCGGTTCGCATTGCCGCCCTTTGCGCTCTATCGCAGTTTGCGCCGCACCAACCCCTCGCCCTTCATGTTCTTTTTCAACTTCGGCGGATTTCAGGTGATTGGCGCCAGCCCCGAAATCCTTGTCCGGCTGCGCGATGGCGAGGTGACGGTGCGCCCCATTGCAGGCACCCGCGTGCGCGGCGCCACCCCGGAAGAGGACCGCGCGCTGGAGGCCGACCTTTTGGCCGACACCAAGGAATTGGCCGAGCATCTGATGCTGCTTGATCTGGGCCGCAACGATGTGGGCCGCGTGGCACGCGTCGGGACGGTCCGGCCCACCGAGCAGTTCATCATCGAGCGCTACAGCCACGTCATGCACATCGTCTCGAACGTCGTGGGCCAGATCCGCGACGGCGAGGATGCGCTGTCGGCGCTGCTGGCCGGACTGCCTGCCGGCACCGTCTCGGGCGCGCCCAAGGTGCGCGCGATGGAAATCATAGATGAGTTGGAGCCCGAAAAGCGCGGCGTTTATGGTGGAGGTGTGGGTTATTTCGCGGCAAACGGCGAGATGGATTTCTGCATCGCCCTGCGCACGGCCGTTCTGAAAGACGAGGTTTTGTACATTCAGGCCGGGGGCGGCGTGGTCTACGACAGCGACCCCGAGGCCGAGTTTCAAGAAACCGTGAACAAATCCCGCGCCTTGCGCCGCGCGGCCGAGGACGCGGGCCTGTTTGCCCGCCGCAGCAACACCTGATACTCTGCCTGACACGCGCGATCACAAGCCATTGAGAGTTTGTCACGGGGTTTGCATTGCGTCGCTGTTGACATAAATGAAGATGACAGCATGCCTCAGGTCCCCGCTTGGACGGACCGTCGAAACGAAAAGGAGTTCGGGAGTGCAGACCAAAGTCACCACACTGACACAGCCGCAGGGGATCACCGCGAAAAGCCGATCCGCCCTGATGGCCATCGGCTTGGGCCTTGCGCTGAGCCTTGGCCATGTGAACGGAGCCTTCGCCCGTGGCCCTGCCGAAAGTTTTGCCGATCTGGCCGACCAGATCAGCCCGTCGGTCGTCAACATCACCACATCGGCGACAGTCGCAGGCCCCGCAGCGGGTGGCCCGGTCGTGCCCGAGGGCAGCCCTTTCGAGGATTTCTTTCGTGATTTCATGGACCGCAATGGCCAGGGCGGCCCCGGCGGTCAGGACGCGCCCCGCCGGTCCGAGGCGCTGGGATCCGGCTTCGTGATTTCGGAAGACGGCTACATTGTCACAAACAACCATGTCATTGATGGCGCCGACCAGATCGAGATCGAGTTCTTTTCCGGCAAGCGTCTGGATGCCAAGCTGATCGGAACAGACCCAAAGACCGACATCGCGCTTCTGAAGGTGGAAAGCGACATACCTTTGCAGTTCGTGACATTCGGAAACTCGGACCTGGCGCGCGTGGGTGACTGGGTGGTTGCCATGGGCAACCCGCTGGGTCAGGGCTTTTCGGTCTCGGCGGGCATCGTTTCGGCCCGCAACCGCGCCCTTTCGGGCACCTACGACGACTACCTGCAGACCGACGCTGCGATCAACCGTGGTAACTCGGGCGGGCCCTTGTTCAACATGGACGGGCAGGTCGTGGGGGTGAACACCGCGATCCTGTCGCCCAACGGCGGATCGATCGGCATCGGTTTTTCGATGGCGTCGAACGTCGTGACCAAAGTTATCGATCAGTTGAAAGAGTTCGGGGAAACCCGCCGTGGCTGGCTGGGCGTGCGCATTCAGGATGTTACGCCCGACGTGGCCGAGGCGATGGGTCTTGTCGAAGCATCAGGTGCTCTTGTCACCGACGTGCCCGAGGGTCCGGCCAAGGACGCAGGCATTGTTGCAGGCGATGTGATCACCCAGTTCGGTGGCAAGCCGGTCAAGGACACCCGCGATCTGACCCGCCGCGTGGCCGACAGCCCGGTGGGCGAGGCCGTGCCCGTGGTGGTGCTGCGTGAGGGTAAAACCGAAACGCTTGCCGTCACCCTTGGCCGTCGGGAAGAGGCCGAAGCAACCCCCACCCCTGCCGCAGCCACGAAACCGGCCGAGCCAACCGAGGCCGAGATTCTTGGGCTTACGGTCACCCCGGTGACCGATGAGATGATCACGACGCTGAGCCTGCCCTCTGACACCGAGGGACTTTTGATCGGCAAGGTTGATGTCTCGTCAGAGGCCTATGCCAAGGGTCTGCGCGAAGGCGATATCATCACCGAAGCGGGTCAGCAAAAGGTGGCGCGTCTGCAAGATCTGACCGACCGGATCTCCGAGGCCATGGATGCCGGGCGCAAGTCTATCTTGCTGCTGGTGCGCCGTGCGGGCGATCCGCGCTTTGTGGCGCTGGCGACCGAATAACCATCAGCCGATGGGGTTTGGACGGGGCGGCAGGGAAACCTGCCGCCCTTTGTCATTTTTGTCGCCGTAGCAGAGACGGGGCGGCGTTCACAGATCCTCGCGCCGGGTGGCGATAAGGCCGAGTTCACGAGCCGCGGCCAGCGACAGGCGCGGGCTGTCAAGGCCACGGTCGGCCTGATAGCGCTGGATCGCGGCATTTGTGGCGCCATCCAGGATGCCCGTCAGGGGTTGCAGATACAACCCACGCGCCTTGAGCGCCCGTTGCAGGGAGGCTATGAAATCCACCGTCATCTCGGCGGGGCACGGGCTGCGAAACCAGATTTCCTCGCGCTCTTGCACGATGCGCTGATGGGTGCTGGTGCGAAAGCTGGCGGGTTGAACCACACGCCCCGTCGTATCGCGCTTTTCGGCGGTAATCATGACCTGTTCGCTGACCGTCTCGATCACCAGTGGGGTCACGTCGGATGCCCAGCACGCCCCGCCCGGTCCGGGTGGCGGGCCAGGACGTGACAGGCGGACCAACTCGGCGGACAGGTTGGCACGGCCCGGCGCCTCGGGCACGCCACGCTGCTGGCACGCCGCGAGCCCGAGGGCCGCAAGTGCAAACACCGCATGTCGCATCATCTTGCCCAAATGTCCTGCCCGTATGCCGTTTTCCCGACCTGTGGCGAAACCTTATCGCAAAGTGCGGACCGGTCCTAGACGGGGGCTGAACGCCGCCCCTGCGCGTGACCCTTCGGCCACCATCGCACAAACCTAGGGCTGGTCGCCCGCGCGCGTGCCGTCAAAGCGAAAGTCCGGGTCCAGCAGGCGGTCAAGCAGGGCCGAAATATCCTCGATGTCTTCGGCCACCACATGCACCACATCGGCCTCGCGCTGCACCCGGCCTGTCACGCGCAGCAACCGCCCCGCGATGACGGCCCGGCGAAACCGCTCATAGACCGATTTCCACACCACCACGTTGCAGGTGCCCGTCTCATCTTCGAGCGTCAGGAAAATCACGCCCTTGGCCGTACCGGGCCGCTGACGCACCAGCACCAGCCCCGCCACACAGACCCGGGCCCCGACCGACGGTTCCACCAGACGCGCAGCCGGGATCGCACTGGGCGGGCGGGGCCAGGTGTCGGGCGGGGGGGTCGTTTCAAGCCATCCGGGTGCAGTCATCAGAACGAACATAGAACATCTGCTGTCGAAATCCACCCCCTTCGGCCTCTGGCAAAGCTGCGCTTTTTCGCCTATGTCATCCCCCGTGCACATGGCAACAAAGGGGCGGACATGGCGAAGATCACCTACGTGGAATTTGGCGGTAAAGAGCATGTGGTGGATGTCGCCAACGGCCTGACTGTGATGGAGGGCGCGCGCGACAACGGCATTCCGGGCATCGAGGCCGATTGTGGCGGCGCCTGCGCCTGTTCCACCTGCCATGTCTACGTCGATCCGGCCTGGGTAGACCGTTTGCCCGAGAAGGACGCCATGGAGGCGGACATGCTCGATTTCGCGTACAAGCCCGATCCGGCGCGTTCGCGCCTGACGTGCCAATTGAAGGTGTCCGACGCACTTGAGGGCCTGCGCGTCAACATGCCGGAAAAGCAGATTTGATCCGCGCCGTCGCACTGGTGCTTGCGCTGTCGCCCCCGGTGGCGGCGCAAGAGATCGCTTCGGCCGAATTCTCGCTGCCCACTGACCGCTATGACCACGCGGTGCTGGGGGATGCGCTGGAATGGGGCGGGCTGGATCTGATACTGACACAGGGCCGCCGCCTCCGCTTCACCTTGCCCGACACCCGCGTGTTCGAGGATAACTCCCCCCGTCTTGCAGATCTGGACGGCGATGGCGCGCCCGAGGTCATCGTGGTGGAAACCGATATGGCCCTTGGCGCATCGCTGAGCGTTTATGACACACGCGGCAAACGCGCTGCCACGCCGTTCATCGGCCAGACCCATCGTTGGCTTGCACCTGCCGGTGTGGGGGATTTTGATGGCGATGGCCGGGTTGAGATTGCCTATGTCGACCGCCCCCACCTGGTGCGCGCGTTGGTCTTCGTGCAACTGGATGGGGATAGCTTGACCGAAATTGCGCGCCTGCCCGGCCTGACCAACCATCAGATCGGCGATGCGGTCATCTGGGGCGGGACGCGCGCCTGCGGCGGCATTGACAGCCTGATCCTTGCCTCGGCCGACTGGACGCGAATGATCGAGGTGCGGCTGACGGCCGATGGCCCGACATCCAGGGACATTGGGCCGCTGGTCCGCAAAACCGACCTGACCCGCGCCACGCGCTGCCGCTAAACAATATCATCTGCCTGCGTCATGCATTGTCCTGCAGGTGAATGGAACATTCGCCGGGATAGCCAAGTGTAACACACCTGCGGGGTGGACACGTGTCGCGTTAGGTCTGCAAGGAAAACAGCAAAAGCGGTAGGGGCCGGGCTTTGGCACGGACTTGCAAAGGTACGCAAGCCACCGCAAAGGATGGCTTGCGCGTTTGCTCACGTCTTAGCCGCGGTAGGCAAAGCCACCGAAGATGCGGCCCTCGTCACGATGACGACCGCCAAGAACCGAACCGATATAGGCCGCGGCCGCAGCCACGATTGCAGCGGCAGCCAACAGGAACGCCGTCAGGATCGCACTGACGCGCGCCGCCTCGGCAGCATCGATCGCCGTGTTCCTTGCATCTTCTGCCAGCTGCTCGGCTTGGGCCATGGTATCGGTCATGACCTGGTCCGCCTCGGTGCGTGCCGTCTGGGTGGCGGTAATGGCCGTTTCAACCCTCGTTTCGGCCTCGGCTCGCGTGATGCCGGGCACAGATGCCGCGGCACTGACAAGATAGGCGCGTTCGGCATCCGAAATCTCGCCCGTCAGCAGCACGTTGCCAAGGATGGAGGCCGTTTCGGCGGCAATTTCGGCCGGATCGCTGGTAAACGCCGCTGGCGTGCCTGTGGCGGTCGTCGTTCCCGCCGTCGTCGCGGGTGGTGTACCAACAACGTCGGGCCGCAGAAGCGTGCGGTTGAGATAGTCTACCGGGTTGGCCATTGCCTCATCTGGCACCAACGATGCCACGGTTGACGCGACCCCTTCGGCGGCAGTACCCACAACCGCGCCTGTGGCATCAGCCACGCCTCCGGCCACGGTCGCAGCGCCAGAAGCCACAGACCCCACGGCAGAAACCGTGGTCGACACGGCGGACCCCAGCATGACGACTGTGACCACGATGCCCAGTCCCCAGACCACAAGTCCGTTGATGCCGTCGCGGATGGTCACTTCATCCGCGCCGGCGGAATCGACACGCCTGCGCATGCGTCCGGCAATATAACCGCCCGCCATGTAGCTGGCCACCAGACTTACGACGACCCAGAGCGCGCTTACGATCAGCATCAGGTTGAAGCTGCCTTCGCCCGGCTCGGCCGAAATGGTCGAAAGGCCCAAGGCCGCGCCGAACCCGGTAAATACCGAGGCCACGGCCACCGCGACCACGCCGCCGCCAAATATCGCGGGCCAATCCAGATAGGATCCCTGCAGATCCCTGTCCGGTGCGGAAAGCCGCGTGTTTTCTTCAGTCCGTTCCATTGTCATCTCCCTATTTTTCTCAGCTCAGGCCGAGGAGTGACAGGACAAACAAGACGACGACCACAAGGCCGACAAGGTAGATGATGCTGCTCATTTGATATCCCTTCCGATTATGCCCGCAAGAGTGCTGGCACTTCAACTTCAAGAGAACACGTGTTGGCGGATTTGGTTCCAACGAAGCAGATCGACCTTGCAGGATGCAAACGCAGCACAAGGCAAACGCCGCACGAAAGGTGACAAGCCAGCCGGGAAGAACTGCCCCGCCGATGCGCAGAACGCCGCGCATTTCGCCCGAACGCGCGGAACGCATCGCGATCCGGCGCGTTGACCGGCCAGAGCCAGATCGCTCGTGTCTGATCAAAGGAGAACGACCATATGGACCATTCAACCCATACCCCGCTTGTCGACAGCGAACTCACCGAGACAAACCTGATGGATGCCGTGGTCTACGGTGTCGATGACGAAAAGATCGGCACCGTGTCGCACGTGCACGGGATGGGGTCTTCGACCCAAGTGATCGTTGACGTCGGCGGTTTTCTTGGCATCGGCGCAAAGCCGGTTGCCCTGACGACGAACGAGTTGCACTTCATGCGTGACGAAAGCGGCGATGTGCATGCGACGACGACCTGGACCAAGGACCAGATCTCATCGCTGCCCGAGCATCATCACTGATCCGCTGTCCCCGACGGGCACGCCCGTTCGTGAACAACCCTGAGGCCAGCGAGTGATCTCGCTGGCCATTTCAATACCAGCATCAAACCTTTCGCCCGAACCGGCTTGCTTACCCGTGCCGTCCATTCTGCTGGTGTGCCCGCGCCCATCCGACCTGACACGCCCAATGCCTGCCTACCCCCACAAATTTTGTCGAAGGACCGGGAACATTCGCGCGCGGCGTCGGTTCATCCACGGTCCGAGAAACCTTAAACGGGGCCACGCCCGCCCGTTCGCGCGCGGTCCATAGCGGCAAGGAACGCCCATGAAGACGCCTTCACAATCATCCGATGTAGACGACCTGATCTCGGCCCGGGGCAATGGGGGCGAGGTTCACCAGCATGCGCAAGAGACGGGCGAGCGGCTGACAACGGCACAAGGTGTGGTCATTGCCGACAACCAGAATTCGCTGATCCCAGGCAGCACCGGCCCGACGCTGATGGAAGATTTCGCGCTGCGCGAGAAGATTTTTCACTTTGACCATGAACGCATCCCCGAACGGGTGGTGCATGCCCGGGGCTATGGCGCGCACGGCACCTTTACATGCACCCGCGCGATGAGCGGTGTAACCCGCGCCGCCCCCTTTGCCGCCGCTGGCAAAGAGACCGAAGTTTTCGTGCGCTTTTCCACCGTCACGGGCAGCAAAGGCTCGCCCGATTTGCCGCGCGACATCCGGGGATTTTCCGTCAAGTTCTACTCCGACGAAGGCAACTGGGATCTGGTCGGCAACAACGCACCCGTTTTCTTCATTCAGGATGCCATCAAGTTCCCCGACCTGATCCATGCGGTCAAACCCGAACCTGACCGCGATTTTCCACAAGCACAGTCGGCGCATGACAACTTTTGGGATTTCATTTCGCTGACGCCCGAATCCATGCACACGATCATGTGGGCCATGTCAGACCGGGCGATCCCGCGTTCCTTTACCACGATGGAGGGGTTCGGCGTGCATACCTTCCGCTTCGTGACTGCGGATGGCACCTCGACCTTTGTCAAGTTCCACTGGAAGCCGCGTATGGGCCTGCAGTCGGTGGTCTGGGACGAGGCGATGAAAAGCAACGGCGCCGATCCCGACCGCCACCGCCGCGACCTGTGGGATGCCATCGACCGGGGCGATTTCCCCCAGT
Source organism: Rhodobacterales bacterium (assembly GCA_038205925.1). Classification (GTDB taxonomy): domain Bacteria; phylum Pseudomonadota; class Alphaproteobacteria; order Rhodobacterales; family Rhodobacteraceae; genus Pseudotabrizicola. The sequence continues at coordinate 24,397 of JBBRBJ010000012.1, forward strand.
GGGATCTGGGGGTGCAGCTGTTCGACCAGACCTTTGCCGACACCTTTGCCTTTGACGTGCTGGACCCGACCAAACTGATCCCCGAAGAAGATTGCCCGGTTGAACTCATCGGGACGCTGACGCTTGACCGTGCGGTGGACAACTTCTTTGCCGAAACCGAGCAGGTGGCCTTTTGCACGGCCAACGTAATCCCCGGCATCGATTTCACCGACGATCCGCTGCTGCAGGGGCGCAACTTCTCGTATCTCGATACGCAACTGAAGCGTCTGGGCAGCCCGAACTTCACCAAGCTGCCGATCAATGCGCCCAAAGGATGCCCGGTCAGCAACTATCAGCAGGACGGCCACATGCAGACGGCGGCGCGCAAGGGCCGGGTGAACTATGAACCCAATGGCTGGGGGACAGGGCCGCGCGCGCATCCTCTGGAGGGCTATGTCAGCTACCGCGCGCCGGTGACGGGCGAAAAGGCCCGCCTGCGACCCGAAAGCTTCGCCGACCACTACAGCCAGGCGCGGCAGTTCTACATAAGCCAGACCCCCAGCGAGCAGGGCCATATCGTGGCCGCACTCGTGTTTGAGTTGTCGAAATGCGCGGAATCCGGGATCCGTGCCCGCATCGTTTCGCATCTGCGCAACATTGACGAGGACATGGCGGCCCTTGTCGGCGACCGGCTGGGGCTGGTGGACATGCCCGCCCCCGCCCCTGCCGCCCGACCGACCCGGACCGATCTGAAGCCTTCGCCCGCGCTCAGCATCCAGTCGGATCCGTCCGCCTCGTTCAAGGGCCGCATGATGGGGGTAATGCTGAGCGACGGCTTTGACGGGTCATTGCTGGCAGCACTGGAAGCGGCGGTGGCGGATGCGGGCGGTCTGATCAAGATCATCGCCCCCCGGATCGGAGGGGTGTCGTGCAGCAACGACAACCTGCACGCGGTTGATGAAAAGATCGGCGGCGCGCCTTCGGTGTTGTTCGATGCCGTAGCGGTACTGCCGGGAAAGGACAGCCTTGCCACGACACCAGCGGCAAAGGCGTTCCTGAACGACGCGTATCAGCACTGCAAATACATCGGCTGGTCCGAAGGTGCGAGCGACCTTGTCGCGGAGTGCGGTCTGGCAGGGGTGGATGATGCGGCGTTTTGTGCACTGACGAATGACGCGTCGGTTCAGGCTTTTGTTGATGCCTGCGCCAAACTGCGCCTGTGGTCGCGCGAGGCTATGTTCGCGGTCTGATCGAAAGCGGACGGATCGTCCGAGACACACATGCGCAGAGCAAGAGGATATCTTGCCCTGCGCAGGTGATATTGTGGTGGCGGCAGGTCAGACTTCGGGTGCCGTCGGATCGGGGACCACACCTTTGACCCGGTCAACTTGTGTGGCATCCCAGTCGGGATCCAGCCGCTTTATGCGGCGCGAAACCAGATAGCTTGCAGGCCATGTCAGCGCCACGCCGAGGGCGGCCGCCCCCCCGATCGCGGTCCATGAATACCAGCCAAGCGACAGAACGACGGTGACAAGGCCACCAGTCACCATCGCACCAACGGCGAGACTCAGAAATATGCTCAGGCGGTCCATCGGGTTTTCCTCCTTGGGTCATGAGAGAAACGCGCGGGACGGGCATTTGTTCCAGGCACCGCAGCACGGGCCGATGCGCAAAAGGGGTACAGCGATGGAGGAGGTATCAGCCGATGGGGAAAAACCCGAACCTGCGCACAAACCGAGCCCGCCACGCAAGATATCGTCGCATGTGCGAAGGGACGAAAGGCCCGGTCGGTGCACGTTCAAGCCTTGGTCAGGTCCGGTCTGTTCAGGTTGCTTGCACAGGCCGGACCGCTGTTTTCAGGCCAGGGTACGCGACTCGTCTTCGTTGGGAAGCCGACCATGAGGTGTGAAGCGGTTGACCACTTCCGGAAGCGCCACGTTCAGACGCAGCAGAAGTTCGGCCCGCGACAGACCGGTCTTTTGCTCAAGTTCCGCCAATGTGTCCTGGCCGAGCGCGTTTTCCAGCTCGTCCACGTTCACGGGCATGTTCGGCGCGTCGGAAATCCAGCTTTCGGCCGCGTCTCCGCGACCGGTTTCCCTGAACCGGTCGACAAGATCGCCCAACGCAGCCGAGATGGGGCTGGCCTGAAAGGCATTTCCAATATCGGCAAGGAAACCCCCGCCGCCCGTAGAGGAATAGGTGCCCGGTGTGCCAGTGCCCCGTGTGCCAGTGCCCGATGCATCCGCCTTCTGGCGCGCGTCGGAAAGCATCTCGCTGATCCTGCCCCTGTTCTGATAGCCAGCGACAGCTACCAGCCCGAGAAGTGCCATCAGCGATGGTGTGGATTTCGACATCATGTTTCTCCGATATTGCTGGCTTGGGATTACGCGCGCTTGCGCATCATTCCCCAGACCACCAGAACAATGATTGCGCCCAATGCGGCGCCGATCAGGCCTGCGCCCTCGCCCGCTGAATACCAGCCAAGGGTTTGACCGAGGAACGTGGCCAGAAAGGCGCCGACGATGCCCAGAATGGTGGTCATGATGAATCCCGATGGCTCGTTGTCGCCGGGCGTGACCAGTTTTGCGATCAAGCCTGCGACAAAGCCGATGATGATGGTCCAGATGATACCCATGAGGGCTTTCTCCCTGTTGAAATTTTCCGTGAACACAACGCGCAATCCCGCATTGTGTTCCCTGAAAAGATGCGCTCTTCGTCCGCGCGGCTTATTGGGTCAAGATCCGGCCGACCGGGTGACAGGTCAGGACGCCTTGTGCTGCAATAAGAACCGCATCATCTGGCGCGAGGCGTCGGGGCCGGTGGGGTCGGTATAACTGCCAGCAGTCCTGCCCCCTGCCCAGGCGTGGCCTGCGCCGTCAATCTCCCAGTGTTCCGCCAGACTGTGGCCGTTGGCATCGAGGTGCGCGGTGGTCTTGTAGCGGCGCCCGCCATCGGACGTGCCCGTTTTCGTCGTGGTGCGCAGGTCGGGCATCGCGTGCAAAGCCTGCGACATGACCGCGACCCCGTTTGCCGGGTGCACGGTATTGTCGGCGAGACCATGAAACACGATCGTGGGCACCGCTGCCCGGTGTAAATTGCCATCACTGCCGCTGCGCATGGCCGCAAAAGCGGACGGAATGTCACGCGCGCTCCCCGCAGGCAGGCCCGAGTGGACACCGACGGCGCTGAACACTTCGGGGTATGCCGCGGCCACAATCACGGCGGCTGCACCGCCCGCAGACAGACCGGCGACATAGGTGCGCGCAGGATCGGCCTGATGATCGCGCTGGATATCGCGTGTCAGCCCCGCAATCAAAGCGGGCTCCCCCCGGTCCCGCGCCTGATCTTCGGGGCGATACCAGTTCCAGCATTTCTGGGCATTGGCCCCCGAAGCCTGCGCCGGATAGGCGATCAGGCACCCGACCTCTTCGGCCAAAGCGTTCATGCCGGTCCCAGCGGCGAAATCCTCGGGCGTCTGTGTGCACCCATGCAGCATGACGACCAGCGGCATCGGCGCATCCGCGCGGTTGGCGGGGATGTAAAGCAGGTAGCTGCGGCTGCCCTGCGCCCCATCGTGACTCAGCGACAGGAACTGGGCGCCCTCAGGCACTGGCTCTGCTGCCCCTGACAACGGGCCACGGCCCGGCATACCGCCCGCTGCAATCTTGCGCAACGTCTCGGCAAGCGGCGAGGTTTTGGCACCAGCCCTCTTGCGCGCGCGCCTTGGCTGCGACGCGGCCGAATCCGGCTTTGCGCTGCCAGGTTGCGCGGCGTCCGGCCCGAGCCGGATGAAATCACCGTCGATCACCTCACCTGCAGCATCCTGCGGCGTCGGGGACGTGTCGGCATCAAACGCAGGGGGGGTCAACAGGGACTGGATCAACGCCGTCGCCTCATACAGCTTACCCGACCGGGTAAGTTCGGTGGCCTTGGCCATGCCGCGTGTGAAAGGAGTGTTCATCGTTTTCTTTCTTCTTGGGAGGGGATCAGGTGATCCGGTCGGCGAGCGCGGTCTTGACCGCCTCACTTGCGTGCAGTGCACCCAGAACGCTCAACGCCGCGATGGTGTTCCGTGCAAGCTCGGCAGGAACGTCCGGCGCAATCACGGCAAGGCCCAGAACGCGGATGTCCAGCATCAGCCCGGCGGCTTTGGCCGCGGTCAGATCAGCGCAGGTGATGTGGTGCACGCCCATCTCCACGCTTTTGCGTGTGACAACCTGACGCACCGTTTCGGCGTGCCGTTCGATCTGGTTGCGTATGGCCGTGCGGATGAAGTCGCTGCGGTTGGAGTAGAACCCTTCTTGCACCAACAACTCGATCTGGCCCAGATCGACAAAACCGATGTTGATCGTCAGCTTTTCCGACTCCGGGGAACGCGACGGATGGGCAGACGTTGGTTTCGGCATTTCACCATCCTTAGACCATCTGTGTGGATGGTATATGGAAGTTTACGCTTCGATAGCAAGCCCCTTCCCGGGTCTTCACTGGCAATAACTTGAAAGACCAAGCCACCAAGCCGCATCCGCCTATGGGATCGTGGCAAGAGGCGGGGGCGTCCAACGGATCGGATCCTGCCCCTTGATGATCCGGGTAAAGCCTTCGGCAACCGGTTGCCACGGACCAGTCGTGCCATCGGGCCAGATGATCCGCACGTCCGCCTCTGGGCTGGCGCCCAGGCCGAAGTGAACCCAACCCGCCTGCCCGCTGCCGTGACCGCCGCCCACAAAGTTCTCGCGTCGCTGCACGGTCTCACCTTGTCTTACCTCGATCCACGCGCCGATCGCATCGGGGTTCGGTCCGTCTTGGCTCAGGCGCAGCTGCGCCCGGTGACCGGCCCCTGTGGTGGTATTGCGCCAGATTTGAGCGGGCCCGTTTCGGTTGACAACAACCAGATCAATCAGCCCGTCAATGTTGAAATCCGCAAGCGCCGCCCCCCGCGCCGCATGTTCGGGGCTGGCGACCCCGGCGGTGCCACCGGCCTCGGCAAAGCTGCCATCCTGTTGCTGGATCAGCAGGTTGTTGGGATCGGCCTGCGCAAAATCGGGCATTTCCCAGACGTTCCCCTTGGCCACGAACAGATCGGCCAGACCGTCGTTGTTCACATCCTCGAACTGTGCATGCCAGCCGGTGCTGGGGCGCTTGTCCTCGCCCATGTAGGGGCGGTGTGCGGTCAACCCCTTGGACCATGCTATATCGGCATAGGCGGGTTTCGCCGGGCCTTCGGGCAGCGTCTGAAACTTGCTGTCAGCCATCGAGGTAAGGAAATAATCGGGCAAGCCGTCGCCTGTGATGTCACGGCTGGCAATGCCCATGCCCCAGATGCGCAGCCGCGCCCAGCCCTCTTCGGGGGTGAACAGGCGTGGCGGCTGGCCGGGGTCCATGTGCCACAACTGTTCCTGCCCGCCCTTGTAGTATTCGCGGTCGTTCGACACCCGCAGCGCCGGCGTGCCCGACCGGTTCCAGTCGGTAAACAGCATCGACAGCGCGCAAAAGCTGGGTGTCATGGCCAAGGGCGCCGCGAAACCCGAAGCCCCGCCCCGATGCAGCCAGTTGTCGGTGCACGACCCCCAAGGGAAAGCCTCTTCCCTGCGGTCGATATAATTTCCAATGGCAAGGGTGGGCCAGGAACTGCCCTTTTCCCAGGTGGCGGCAAAGGCCGTGGACCACGCATCGCCGCCGTCAAAGCCCCAGTCGGCATTCGCCTCGGCAAACGTGCAGTCGCCAAGCCCGCGCATCACCTTGTTTTCGCCCACGCGCAGCAAGACGACATCCATGATCCCGTCGCTGTCGATGTCGAGGGGGTAAGCCCCCGAAACAGCGTCCATCTCCAGCCCCGAGGGCTGCTGCGAAAAGACAAGCGCCCCGCCCAACGGGCTTTGGTTCACGAAAAACGCCGACGGGGCGGTGCCACCGGCCAGCAACAGATCGGTGCGGCCATCGGTGTTGCAATCAAAACTGGCAACGCCGCCGCCCACCATGAATTCCCATTCGCCGGTAAAGCTATGGCGCAGGCCGGAAGAGACGGTTTCCTCGGCAAAGGTCGGATCGGCAGCGGCAAGCGCTTCTCCGGCAGCGACGGGCCCTGCCATGCCAGCCGCAAGGAGGAAAACAAATGCGCGGCGCATCAGGTGTCTTTCATCTTCAGGGCCGTGACATAGGCGCCGATGCAGCGGCCCTGGTCAAGGCCGCGCTCGATGGCGGTGCGAAAGTGGATGCCGCCATACAGCCGTGACAAGGCCGCCTCTTCGGCGGCTGCGTCAAAGCTGGGGAAATCACGCGGTGGCATGCCATCATCAGCGTGGGTAGAGTCGGTAAAGGCGAAGTTCTGGCCAAAGAAATCCGTCAGAACTGCCGCTGCCGCGCCTGACTGCGTGGAATGGCCCGAGGGATATTCCGGGAACGGCGGCGTTATCAGCAATGGCTCGAACCCGGGGTCGATCACGCGGCGGATATAGGTCACGGGGCGCACCAGATCATACTGGAACTTGGCATCCCAACACCCGATGAACGCATCCGAAATGGCAATGCCAAGCCGCGCCAGAATCTCGGCCCGGGTGGCAATGTCGGCCCTGTCCCGCTCAAGGATCTCGCTGGTAAGCGAGATCCAGTGGCCGGGCGGAGTGGGCGACAGCATCGGGTCATCCGACCAAAAGCGCGCGATCAGCTTTTGCGCATCCGTCAGGCTGGCGGTGACATCCAGCACCTCGCGCGCCTCGCGGTAGAACTGCGACGCGGGGTCTTCGCTGTAGTCGGGCGGCGGTGGTAACGGGCAAGACGATCCGTCAGGCATGGCCATGGGGCGGTTGTTGCCCCAACCGGGCAAAAGGGGCGCCTGTTGCTGGCGGATGGCACTGGTGGGCACCCAATGGGCCGGGCCTTCACCAGGCACATAAGAATCTGGAAAGCCCATGTTTTCCACCACTGCGCCGCCATCCCCCGCCGACCAGCCCTGAACATGTGCCGCCACCGCACGGCCATAAGCCTCGGACCGGGCAACGATATCGGGGGGCACGCCCTCGACCGCCCCCTCGCGCTGTTTGCGGGCCATTGCCTGCATCGCGCGCTGGCCTGTGGGGCCGGTGTTGCCAAAGAAATCAGCCATCGCGTCCGTCAACGCCGCGTTCAGCACAACGGCTTCGTCATAAGGTGCATCCGCGCGCGCAGGCGCGGGCGAAAACGCGTTCAACTGACCTGACAGGCTGTGCAGACCGGGGATGCCAGAGGCTGTCACCTCCCACACGGTGACGCCGATATAGCCAAAGGACCGGGCGGCCACCGGGGGCGAGTAGGTTGGCGTGTGACGCACCAGTTCCAGCACAAGGCGATACCACTGCGTCAACACCTGTTGCGGATCAGCGGCGCGGGCTGGGGATGACAGGACCGATGTGGCCACGAACAACAGCGCGGTGAGGTAGCGAAAGCAGACAGTCATGCGCGCCCTTTCTGAATGTGGCGACCGTTCCGGGTCTGCATGGGCCGCGTTACGCTAGTCCGGACATGGCCAGCCGTGCAATGGTGAAACGCGCACGACCCCGCGCGGCCGACCATTTGAGCGCCGCGCACAATCTGCGCCATTAGGGCAGTGCGGCGGTCAACCAAACCAAGCGTCGCGGTAACTGCCCGCCGCAAGTATGCCATCAAGGCAGCAAGTCGCCGTTAGTTGCCCAGAATGGTTGGCAGGCGCAGGCCATGCTCTTTGGCGCAGGAAACCGCGCTGTCATAGCCCGCGTCAGCATGGCGCCAGACGCCCGAGGCCGGGTCGTTCCACAGCACCCTCTCCAGTCTGCGCGCCGCGTCCTCGGTGCCGTCGGCCACGATGACCACGCCGGAATGCTGCGAAAAGCCCATGCCCACACCGCCGCCGTGGTGGATGGACACCCAAGTGGCCCCCGAGGCTGTGTTGACCAGTGCGTTCAGCAGCGGCCAATCCGAAACGGCATCGGATCCGTCGCGCATGCTTTCAGTCTCGCGGTTGGGGCTTGCGACCGAACCTGCGTCAAGATGGTCGCGCCCGATCACGATCGGGGCTTTCAACTCACCAGATTTGACCATCTCGTTGAACATCAGGCCCGCACGGTGCCGATCGCCCAGACCGATCCAGCAGATGCGCGCAGGCAGGCCCTGAAAGGCGATGCGGTCGGCAGCCATGTCAAGCCAGCGGTGCAGATGGGCATTGTCGGGAAACAACCGCTTCATCGCGGCGTCGGTCTTGTGAATATCCCCGGGGTCGCCCGACAGCGCCACCCAGCGGAAGGGACCAATACCTTTGCAGAACAGGGGCCGGATATAGGCGGGAACGAAGCCGGGGAAGGCAAAAGCGTTCTCCAGACCCTCATCCAGCGCCACCTGCCGGATGTTGTTGCCGTAATCGAGCGTGGGCACGCCCGCATTCCAGAAATCCACCATCGCCGCCACATGCGTGCGCATCGAGGCGCGGGCCGCCATCTCGACCGCCCTGGGGTCGGATTCCTGCGCCGCACGCCATTCGGCCACGCCCCATCCCTGCGGCAGATAGCCGTGCAGGGGGTCATGGGCCGATGTCTGGTCGGTGACGATGTCGGGGCGCGGACCGCCCGCCCGCATCCGGCGCACCAGTTCGGGGAAAACATCGGCCGCATTGCCAAGCAGGCCCACCGACTTTGCCTCGCCCGCGGCGGTCCACTGGGCGATCAGGCCGAGGGCTTCATCCAAATTCTGAGCTTTGGCATCCAGATAGTTGGTGCGAATACGAAAATCTATCCGCGTCTCGTCACATTCCACCGCCAGGCAGCACGCCCCCGCCATCACCGCCGCAAGGGGTTGCGCGCCGCCCATGCCGCCCAGACCGCCCGTCAGGATCCATTTCCCTTTCAGCGAGCCGCCATAATGCTGACGACCAGCTTCGGCAAAGGTCTCATAGGTGCCTTGCACGATGCCTTGGGTGCCGATGTAGATCCATGACCCGGCGGTCATCTGGCCGTACATCATCAGGCCCTTGCGATCGAGGGCGTTGAAATGATCCCAGTTCGCCCAATGCGGCACGAGGTTCGAATTGGCAATCAGAACCCGCGGGGCATCCTTGTGGGTGCGCACCACGGCGACGGGGCGGCCCGATTGCACCACCAGCGTCTCATCGTCCTCAAGGTCTTTCAGGGTGGCCACGATCCGGTCGAAATCGCCCCATGTGCGGGCCGCGCGGCCGATGCCGCCATACACGACCAATTCGTGCGGGTTTTCGGCGACATCGGGGTGCAGGTTGTTCATCAGCATCCGCATCGCGGCTTCAGTTTGCCAGCTTTTCGCGGTGATTTCGGTGCCGGTGGCGGGATAGACATCGCGGGTGTTGTGGCGAGAGGTGTTCAGCGGCTGGTTCATGGGACCCTCGGATTTACAAGCTGGGAAGGGCAAGGCCAGAGGCCTTGGCAAGCGCCCCGGTGGCGATCAGGGTGGCGGCGGCAGCAAGGTCAGGCGCCAGATAGCGGTCATCGCCCAGTGTCGCCACATCCTGCCGCAGGCGTGCGATGACGGCTTGCAGTGGCGCGCTGGTGTGCAGGGGCGCGCGGAAATCTATGCCTTGCGCGGCACAAATCGCCTCGACCCCAAGGATCACATTCAGGTTCTGCACCATCTTGCCAAGCCGCACGGCCCCATGGGCGGCCATGCTGACATGGTCTTCCTGGTTCGCCGATGTGGGCGTGCTGTCGGTCACACACGGCATGGCGATGTGTTTGTTCTCAGACATCAGGGCGGCTGTGGTCACTTCGGCGATCATCAGGCCCGAGTTCAGGCCGGGACGCGGTGTCAGGAACGCAGGCAGGTTGAACGACAGCACCGGGTCCACCATCAAGGCCACGCGGCGTTGCGCAATCGCGCCGATTTCCGCAAGTGCCAGCGCGATCATGTCGGCGGCAAAGCCCACGGGTTCGGCATGAAAGTTGCCGCCCGAGACGATCAGGCCCGCCCCGGTCAGCACAAGCGGGTTGTCGGTGGCGGCGTTAGCCTCAATCTCCAGCGTTCGGGCTGCCTGACGCAATACATCCATCGCCGCGCCGGTGACCTGCGGCTGGCAGCGGATGCAATAGGGGTCCTGCACGCGGGCATCGCCCACCACATGGCTTTCGCGAATCTCCGAGCCGTCGAGCAATGCGCGCATGAAGCCCGCGGCCTCGATCTGGCCTGCATGGCCGCGCAAAGCGTGGATTTCGGGCTGCAAGGGGGCGGTAGATCCCATGATAGCATCCGTCGACAGCGCCGAGGTGACAAGGGCCGATTGCGCCGCATTCCAACCGTCAAACAGACCGGCAAGTGCAAAGGCGGTGGAAAACTGGGTGCCGTTGATGAAGGCGAGGCCTTCCTTGGGCCCGAGCGCAAGCGGAGCAAGCCCCGCCGCCGCCAGCGCAACTGCCCCCGGCATCGCGCGGCCTTGAAAGTCAGCCTCGCCATGCCCGATCAGGACGGCCGTCATGTGTGACAGAGGCGCCAGATCGCCAGAGGCGCCGACCGAGCCTTGGGCCGGAATCATCGGAGTCACGCCACGGGCAAGCATGGCCTCAAGCAGTTCGACAAACTCCCACCGTATGCCAGACGCGCCCCGGCCAAAGCTGAGGAGTTTCAGCGCCATCATCAACCGCGCATGGGCGCGGGGGATAGCGTCACCCACGCCGCAGCAATGCGACAGGATCAGGTTGCGCTGCAAGGTGGCGGTATCTTCGGGGGCAATCCGCAGCGCTGCGAGTTTGCCAAAGCCGGTATTCACACCGTAGACCGGCGCATCCCCGGCAGCGGCGACCTTGATCGCGGCAGCGGCGGCGTCGATCCCCGGTTTGGCACTGCGGTCCAGCGTGACGGGCAGCTTCTCGCGGTAAACGCGGGCCAGTTGCGCCAATGTGGTCTGGCCCGGGGTCAAGATCAGGGGGGTGCTTTCGCCCGTCACAGGACGCCTCCGATAATGCGCTGATGCAGTGGGTTAAAGCCGATGCGATACGCCAGTTCGGCGGGGTGACCGCAGGTCCACACGGCAAGGTCCGCAACCTGGCCCGGCTTGAGCATCCCGCGATCCGCCAGACCAAGCGCGCGGGCCGCATGCACGGTTGTGCCCGCCAAAGCCTCGGCCGGGGTCATGCGAAACAGGGTGCAGGCCATGTTCATCGCCAACAGTAGCGATGTCATGGGGCTGGAGCCGGGGTTCATGTCGGTCGCCACCGCCATAGGCACAGCATGTTTGCGCAACAAATCAATCGGCGGCAAATGCGTTTGGCGCAAGGTATAGAAGGCGCCGGGCAATATCACGGCGGTAGTTCCGGCGGCGGCCATGGCGACGGCGCCCGCTTCGTCAAGGTATTCCAGATGGTCGGCCGAAAGCGCGCCATAGCGGGCAGCAAGGGCTGCACCCCCAAGGTTGGAAAGCTGTTCAGCATGCAGCTTGACCGGCAGACCAAGGTTGCAGGCGACTTGAAACACGCGTTCAATCTGGGCAGGGGAAAAGGCGATGCCTTCGCAAAACCCGTCCACCGCATCCACCAGACCTTCGGCGTGCGCCGCGTGCAGCGCGGGAATGCACACCTGATCGATGTAGGCATTTGCCCGGCCTGCATATTCGGCCGGCACGGCATGGGCCGCGAGGTAGCTGGTCCGCACCAGAACCGGCCTCAACCGACCAATCTGCCGCGCCGCGCGCAGCATCCGCAGTTCGGCGGCCTGATCCAGACCATAGCCGGACTTGATCTCGATCACTGCCACGCCTTCGCCGATCATCGCATCAACGAATGGCAGTGCCGCCGCAATCAGGTCGTCCTCGGAAGCCTTCCGCGTCGCTGCAACGGTCGAGACGATGCCCCCCCCGGCGCGTGCCACATCTTCGTAGCTGGCCCCCTGCAGGCGCATCTCGAATTCGGCCGCGCGGTTGCCGCCGTGAATGACATGGGTGTGGCAATCGATCAGTGCAGGTGTGACCAGCCGCCCGCCGAAGTCTTGCTCGGGCATGCCCGCAAAGGTGCCCGGCAATGCAGTCCGCGCACCAACCCATTCGATCTTGCCCCCCACCAGCACAAGCGCCGCATCCTTGATCAAACCATAGGGATCGGCGCCCGGTTGCATCGTTGCCGCACTCAGGGACGTCAAAACCACAGAAGGCTGCTGCACGGGTGCGCTCCGCAAAAGGTGTTGCCTGATTGGCGTGTATGCAAGTATCTGTGATATGTCTACACATAAGGAAGTGCCCCCCGTGATCTTTGCAGACCGCGCCCTGCTGCCCGATGGATGGACCGAAAGGGTCCGGATCACCGTGACGGGTGGCCATATCACGCAAGTGACCCCTTCGGCGGCCCCTCAGGCCGGCGACACCCGCGTGTCGGCGCTGCTTCCGGCACTCTCAAACCTGCACAGCCATTCCTTTCAGCGCGCCATGGCGGGCATGACCGAACACCGGGTTTCAGGCCGTGACAGCTTCTGGACGTGGCGCGATCTGATGTACCGCTTTCTGGATCGGCTGACGCCCGACCAGTTCGAGGCGATTGCAGCACTTGTGTACATGGAAATGCAAGAGGCGGGATACGCTGCCGTTGGTGAGTTCCACTATGTGCATCATCAACCCGGGGGCAGTGCCTATGCAAATGTCGCCGAGCTTTCGACCCGCATCTTTGCCGCGGCCAGCCTGACGGGCATCGGTCTGACGCATCTGCCCGTGCTCTACACCTATGGCGGCGCCGGGATGCAGCCGCTGGGCGCAGGGCAATTGCGGTTTGGCACGACCGTCGACCGTTTTGCCGCATTGGTCGAGAGCACGCGCGTGGCCGCGCGTGCTCTTCCCTTTGATACCCGCGTCGGTATTGCGCCCCATTCGCTCCGCGCGACCAACCCTGCCGATCTGGCGCTTGCCTTGCCCCTGGCCGCAGGGAACCCCATTCACATCCATGTGGCCGAACAGCCTGGGGAAGTAGCCGATATCTGCGCCTGGCTTGGTGCGCGGCCTGTGGAATGGCTGCTGTCGAACACTCCCATTGATGCTCAATGGTGCCCGATCCATGCCACTCACATGACGCCCGAAGAAACGGCGGGATTGGCGAAAAGCGGCGCAGTGGCCGGGCTGTGCCCCATCACCGAGGCCAATCTTGGCGATGGGCCGTTCAATGGCCCGGCATGGCTCCGCGCAGGTGGCGCCTTCGGGATCGGGTCTGACAGCAACGTGCGCATCTCGCTGACTGAAGAGTTGCGCACATTGGAATACAGCCAGCGCCAGCGCGACCTTGCACGCAATGTCATGATCGCACAGGACGGCTCGGTCGGTCAGTTCCTCTATGTCGGTGCAGCCCTTGGCGGGGCACAGGCGTTGGGGCGCAAATCCGGGCAGATTGCGGTCGGCACTTTCGCCGATCTGGTGGCCATCGACCTGTCCCATCCCAGCTTGTGCGCGCTGCGCCCCGATCAGATCCTTGACGGGCTGACCTTTGCTGCACCCGATTGCGTGGTGAGTGATCTGTGGTCGGCTGGCAGGCATCAGGTGCGTGAGGGGCGCCACATCCACCGCGCGCTGATCATCGCCGGTTGGCGGAAGGCGGTGAAGGGTCTGACCGAAAACGTATAGCCGGGAGACACGCACCTGCGCACGAAAAAGTCCGACTGCGCTGACACCATCGTGCACGCCCATACGATGGATACGGCCGGATATCTGCGCGGTAAGTCTGTTTTTCACGGCCATTCAGGCCGGGTCGACCGCCGAGGGCGCCTGCAACAGATCCATCATTGAAGCGACCGCGCGCGACACATAGCGCCGGGGATCGCGGATCGCGCGAAACATCCGGGGTGGAATGTCGATGTCCACTTCACGCAACGTGCCACCCAGCCGAGGCAGGACCGCCCGGCGCGACAGAACCGTGGCTGAAGTGCCGGCCTCGATAGCGGCGAGACAGGCCTCGTTCGACGGCAGGTCCAACACGACATTCAAGGCCGCCGGGTCCAGACCGCGTGCGGCGATATGGCGTTCAAACTCGGCCCGGGTGCCTGACCCCTGCTCGCGCAAGATCCATGTGGTCGACAAAAGATCTTCTGCCACGGGCGTGCGGCCATCTTGCCATGCGTGTCGGGGGCCGACAAAGACCGAAATCCGGTCCGTTGCAAGGTTCTGCACCACAAACCCGGCATCCGGTAGTGCGCCCTCGACCACACCAAGATCGACAGTGCCCTGTTGCACGTCTCGTGCCACCGTTTCCGTGTTGCCCGCAATCAGGTGCAGGGCAACGCGGGGAAAGGTGTCGTGAAACGCCATCAGCCGTGACGGCAGCCAATAGCTTGCCACTGTCTGGCTGGCAGCAAGCCGCAACGTTCCGGCAGGCCGTTGCATCAGATCATCCAGCAATTGCTCGGCCTCGGTCGCGCGCAACAGCACCGCCTCGGCCGCAGTGACAAAGCGTCGGCCTTCGGGGGTCAGTTCGATCCCACGCCCGATGCGGTTGAAAAGCACGACGCCATGCCGCTTTTCCAACGCTGTTACGGCGGCGCTCACGGCTGACTGTGTCAGGTTCAACCGGGTGGCGGCACGGGTCACATGCTCGGCCCGGGCGACTTCCAGAAAGATCCGCAGTTGCTCAAGGGTCAATTCATTACCTGTTTCGATGATTATAACAAAAACTATTCGTTTTTATTTCATGAAATACAAGCCGATTATCAAACCGGTCCAGATTGAAAGTAACATACCAATGCGCTTGTCACACCTTGCGGGCACCGTCACTGATCACCCCGCTTTCGCCTTCGTTGTGGGGCTTGCCCTGCCGGTGGCCGTCGCCACCACTGCCGTCGTGCTGAACCAGGTGCAGTTTCTGGCCAGAATATCACCGATGATGCTGGCGATCCTGATCGGCATCTTGCTACGCAACGTGGTCTCGTTGCCGCAGGCCGCGTTGGCGGGAACGGGATTTCTGGTGCGCCATGCACTCCGGCTCGGGATCGTGCTGCTGGGCATCCGGCTGACGCTTGGCGACATCACCGGCCTTGGCGGCGCAACCATTCTGATCGTCATCGTCTGCGTTGCGGCAACCTTTCTAGCCACGCTGGGTTTAGGGCGGCTTCTGGGGGTTCCGCGCCATCTGGCCGAACTGATTGCGGCCGGAACCTCGATCTGTGGCGCATCGGCCATCATCGCGATCAATGCGGTCCGTCGCGGCCCGGAGGAGGACATGGCCTACGCCATTGCCGTCGTGACACTGCTGGGCAGCATCGCCATGGTCAGTTTCCCGCTACTTGCAGCACCGCTGGGACTGGACGCGACGGCCTACGGGATCTGGACCGGCGCCAGTGTGCATGAGGTGGCGCAGGTCACCGCAGCCGCCTATCAACAGGGCGAGGTTTCGGGAACGGTGGGCACGGTGACGAAACTTGGCCGGGTGGTTCTGCTGGTGCCGGTGGCACTGGGCGTGTCGCTGGCCATGCGGCTGGGCCGGACAGCCGGAGGCGATGTTTCGGGAAAGGCGCCCGTGCCGTGGTTCGTATTGGGTTTTCTGGCCGTGGTTACACTCAACAGCCTGATCGACATACCACAGGCGGTTGCGACCAGCGTGCGCATCGGGTCAGAACTCCTGCTTGTGCTGGGTCTTGCGGCGGCGGGGCTTCAGTCCCATCTGGCCACCCTCGTCAAGGTCGGGCTGCGGCCGGTTGTCCTGGCACTTGGGGCTTTCGTCTTTTTGTCCACACTTTCGCTGATGCTGATCACAGTGCTGCTGTAACGCTTGGCATGGTCCGTGCGCTGCAAGACGGGATATGACCATCTCGGGAACTTTCCTCGTCCTGCGGCGTTTGCAAGACGACCTGGTTTCGGGGAACGTGGTCAACTCTGCCCTGCATAGAATGAAGACATGGCTTGCACGGCACAGAACATGCGTCTGTCCGCCGCCAGCCTGAACCACGAACACATGGACAATCATGGACAGCACCAACAGCACGACGGCCACCAACAGGCTTTTGACGGCAATCGTCATTCTGATGACTCTCGCGGCCCTTTATTTTGCCAAGGATGTTGTCCTGCCCGCAGTTCTGGGCTTCATGATTGCCCTGACATTGGGTCCGGGGGTACGTTGGCTGGCACGTCGGGGGGTGCCTTCGGCGCTGTCGGCGGCCGTACTGATCTTCGGCTTTGCCGCGTTGATTGGTCTGGGTGTGATGTTGCTGGGCGGATCGGTGACCAGCTGGTTTGACGAAATTCCCCGCATATCGATCGAGCTGCGTGACAAGCTGCGCGGCGTTACGGAATCGATGGCAGCGGTTCAGGACGCGTCGAAACAGGTCGAAGACCTGGCAACGGGCGGCGAGGATGTCGTGAACACCGTGGTTATGCAGCAGCCCGGCATGCTGACCACTGCTGTCAGCAGCGTGGCGAGTTTTTTCACCTCGCTGGTGGCGGGGCTGGTTCTGGCCCTGTTTCTACTGTCGTCAGGCAACCTGTTCTACGTCAAGATCGTCGAGTCGTTTCCGCGCTTCAGCGACAAGAAGCGTGCGTTGACGGTGATCTATGAGATCGAGAAGCGCATGTCGCACTACATCATGGCGATCACCTGCATCAACGCGGCCCTCGGGGTCGCCATCGGTTCGGCCATGTATCTGCTGGATGTTCCCTATCCGTTCGTGTGGGGCATTGCGGCGTTTTTCCTGAACTATCTGCCGTTTTTGGGGGGCATCATCGGCACACTGGGTGTCGGGGCCTTTGCGATCGTTCATTTCGACAGCCTGTATTATGCCATGCTGGCGCCCATCGCATATCAGACGCTGACATCACTTGAGGGGCAGTTTCTGACGCCACTGATGCTGGGGGTGCGGTTGCAGTTGAACACCGTGGCGGTGTTTCTGACGGTGATCTTCTGGGCCTGGCTGTGGGGTCTTCCGGGCGCACTGATGGCGGTGCCTATTCTGGTGCTGATCAAGGTGATCTGCGATCACGTGCCCAGACTTGCCACGTTCGGAAACTTCCTGAGCGGGCGTGCCATCGAGGACGCCCCTGTCGATCCGCCTGCCGAAAGCCCTGCCCCGGCGCAATGAAGGCGTGGTGCCTGCTTCGGGCAGTGGATCACGCCTGCGGTGCCTGCGTCAGCGCCCGCGCGCGGCAGGATGGTCGCGTGCGCAGACGGTCGCCTGCCACAGACGAAGCGGCGGGCCTGCCCCGGCGCCCACCTCCCGGCACGTGCCGTCTGCACAAAGACGCCAGCCTCCGTCTGTCATTCCCGACGCGGCCAGAAACACCTCGCGCTGCGGAGGAATATCCGGGACGTAGGACCAGGCGCCATCGACCAGCCGCGCGCCTTCGGGGGGCTCCATCCCGGCCCCGCTGCCGGTGATCCGCGCCTCGATCGGACGGATGCCTGCGGTGCCGACCTCCCACCGCTCCCACCAGACGCCGCGCGTGACGGAATGGGTCCACGACAGGGTGAAGCCGCTGATCGCCAGCGCCAGAACCGCGCCGCCGCTGGCGATGCACAGCATCAGGCTGCGTCTGCGCGCGCAGGCACGCGCGTGCGCCACCAGTGCAGCCCAAAGAACAGCGCGGCCAGACCAAGGCCGATCTCGTCGGTCAGCGGAAGCGCCACCACCAGGCTGACACCCGCCGCAAAGGCAATGCCGCGTTCCCACCACTGCGCCGGACCAAAGCAGAAGCCGACCACCGCAATCCCCCACAAGGCCACGCCCAGACAGGCCTTTGCAAAGATATAGACCACCTCGACCGGATAGCCGTAACTGGCCGCTATCGCGCCTCCGTCTTGCAGCATCAATGCCGGGGTATAGACCGCCATGAACGGCACCACAAACCCCGCGACCGCCAGTTTCGTGGCCTGAAGCGAGATCCTGAGACCCGAGGTTTTTGCCATCGGCGCGGCAGCAAAGCAGGCGAGTGCTACCGGCGGCGTCAGGTCCGCCATGATCCCGAAATAGAACACGAACATGTGGCTGACCAGCAGCGGCACCCCAAGTTCCAGCAGTGCAGGGCCCGCCAGAGACGAAGTGATGATGTAATTGGGAATGGTAGGGATCCCCATCCCGAGAACAAGGCAGACCAGCATGGTCAGCAGCAACGATAAAAACAGGTTGCTCTCACCAATGCTGATGATGGCCCCGATGAAGGTGGACGCGATCCCCGTCAGCGTCAGCGTGCCAATGACAACACCCACGATGGCACAGGCAATCCCCACCGGCAGCGCGTTGCGCGCGCCCTCGGCCAGCGCGTCACGCACGATGCCAAGCGTCTCGCGTCCGCCCCGGAACACAGCACAGGCGGCGACAAGCGTGCCGATCACGATTGCCAGAAGATTTACACCAAACTTCACGAAGGCCGCCGCCGCCAGCCCCAGTGCCACCCAGAACACCAACCGGAACGCGCCCGGCCCGATCAGCGCCGCCAGCGGCGTGCCAAGTATCAGCACCGCCACCAGCGCCAGACCCATGGTTCCTGCAAAGATCGGGGTGTAGCCTGCGAACAGCAGCCAGACGAGCGCGGCCAGCGGCAGGATCAGCGGCCACCGCTGCCTCAGCGCTGTCCACGGGTTGGGCAGGGTCGCCTTGTTCAACCCTTTGAGGTTCCCCTTGCCCGCCTCAAGATAGACCATCCAGAAACACACCCCGAAATACAGGATCGCAGGCAGGATCGCTGCCTGCACCACCGCCGCATAGGGCACGTTCAGCGTCTCTGCCATGATGAAGGCAACCGCCCCCATCACCGGAGGCATGATCTGCCCGCCCATCGAGGATGTCGCCTCGACCCCGCCCGCAAAGGCGGGGCGAAAGCCAAAGCGTTTCATCAGGGGAATGGTGAACTGTCCGCTTGCAACCACATTCGCCACGCCCGAGCCTGAAATGGTGCCCATCAGCGCCGATGACAGGATGCACACCTGCCCCGGCCCGCCCCGCACGCCGCCCACAAGGCCAAGGGCGAAATCGTTGAACAGCTTCAGCATTCCGGCCCGTTCCATGAAGGCTGCAAAAACCACGAAGATGAAGATGTAGGCGGCCGAGACATAGATCGGCGTTCCGTAGATGCCTTCGGTGCCAAAGGCGAAGTGCTCGATGATCAACGCAAACGAATAACCCCGGTGAATAAGCGGCGGTGGCAGCATCTGGCCGAAAAAGCAGTAGAGCAGGAAGATCCCGGCAATGGTTGCCAACGCCCAGCCCATCAACCGGCGCGACAGATCAAACACCAGCACGATCAGGATGGCGCCGGTTACAATATCCATTGGTGTAAGGAATCCGGTGCGGCGGATGATGTCGGTGTAGAACACCCAGTTGTAGACGCCCGTGCCGAACCCGAGCACGGCCAGCCCCCAACAGATCGTCCGCGCAAGCGGCGTCCGTGCCATCAGATTGCCGATCAGCGCATAGCCCAGCAGCAGCAGGAATGCGACATGCATCGACCGGACAACCTGGCTGGGCAGGCTGCCATAGGCAGCGGTCCAGATCTGGAACGCCGAAAAGGCGACGGCAATCCAGAATGCTGTCCGCCCGGTCAGACCAGTGCCGAACCCGGATGGCAGGCCTTCGATCGCGTCTTCGGCGGCAACGTCAGACGCGTCCAGTTCCTGCTTTGATGGCGCGGGCCGGGTATCAGCCATGTTCTATCCCCTTTGCACGCGGGCGTCGGCGCTGCCCCCCCATTTTTGTCGGTGATGGTGGGGGTCTGCGATGTTGCAGCCCCCGGACACTTCCGCCCGGGGGCCATTGGCGCTCAGATCACTTGATCAGGCCCACTTCGCGGTAATACCGCTCGGCCCCCGGATGCAGCGGGATCGACAGGCCGGTCAGCGCCCCCTCCAGCGAGATGCCGCCTGCGGCACTGTGCGCCGCCTTCAGGCGGTCCAGATTGTCGAAGATCAGCTTTGTCATCTGATAGGCGGTTTCCTCGCTCACCGCCTCACTGGTCACAAGAATATTGCCCACCGCCGCCGTCGGCACATCGGCGTCCTGCCCGACATAGGTGCCCGCAGGGATCACCGCCGGGACATAGGGCGCGCCCACTGCCGTCACGACCTCACCCGGAACGGCAATGACGGTGATGTCATGCGTCGTTGCAAGATCGGTGATCGAGGCCACGCCCAGACCGGCCGATTGCAACGTGGCCTGGATCTGGCGGTTCTTGATCAGTTCGGCAGACTCGGCAAAGGGCAGATATTCGACCCGGCTCAGATCATCGTAGCTCATCCCCGCACCGGCGAAGATGGCCCGCGCGTTCAATTCGGTGCCCGATGCCGGGGCGCCGACCGACAGCGACATTCCCGCAAGATCGGCAAGTGTGGTTGCGCCGGACGCGGTTTCGGCGACAATCTGGATGTAGTTGGGATAGATCGCCGCAATCGCCCGCAGGTTCTTCAGCGGCGCGGGGAAACCGGCCTCGGCATCCCCCTCCCATGCCAGCGCCACCGAGTCGCCCAACGCGAACGCGATCTCGCCCGCGCCTTTCGACAGAAGGTTCAGATTCTCTACCGACGCCTTGGTTGCCTGCACCTGCGTGCGCGATCCGGTGATCCCGTCCGCATAGATTTCCGACAGCGCCACGCCCAGCGGATAATAAACCCCCGACGTTCCCCCGGTCAGCACGTTGATGAAATCTTGTGCCGTGGCCGACTGCGCGCCCATCAGTGCCGGACCCAGCGCTGCGAGCGCGATGATCTTTCTGGAAATGTTCAGCATACGGTTTCCTCCCTGTAATCCAACTGAAGGACAAGTCTGCATGCATGGACAGGGGCGTCAAAGCCTTTTTTTGCCTGTATGCCCGATCTTGCCCGACCCGCGCACCAGTTGGCAATTTTCTGGGACGGCATTTCCGCTTCAACGGTCCGTACCTCTTGCGCCCCTGACCGGGCGCCCCAGATTGAGCGGATGTCAGCACAGGATCCGTCATGTCATCCAAAGATCGCCCGCTCGACCTCTCGGGCTGCAAGGTGGCGCTCGTCCTGAATGGGGCTGCAGGCAAAAAGGATGCCCTTGCCAAAATCGACCTGATCCGCACAGTGCTCGGCCCCCGCGTGCGGGAATTTGCAACGTACCCCGCGAGCAAGGGCAGCCAGATCGCGGCTGCAGCACAGCGCGCGGTCAAGGACGGGGCGGATGTTGTGGTGGCCCTTGGCGGGGATGGAACGCAATCGGCGGTCGCGGGCGCGCTGAGCGGAACAAAGGCCATCATGGGCGTACTGCCGGGGGGCACATTCAACTATTTCGCCCGTGAGCTGGGCGTCGGCGAAACCATAGAAGCGGCGCTTGAAACCCTGCTGACCGGCCAGATCCATTTGCTGGATGTTGGTGAGGTAAACGGCCGCATTTTCCTGAACAATACCAGTTTCGGTCTATACCCGGCAATCCTCGATCGCCGCGAGGCGATTTACAAGCGCTGGGGCCGCAGCCGTCTTGCAGCCTATTGGTCGGTGCTGCTGACGCTGCGCGACCTGCGCGCGCCCTTGCACCTGAAGCTGACGCTCGACGGTGTGACCCGCAACATCGATACACCGCTTGCCTTTGCCGCCCGCAGTGCGTTTCAGTTGGAAAGTCTGGGGTTGGAAGGTGCCGATGCGGTGCGCAACGGTCAGATTGCCTTGTTTCTGGCACGGGGCCACAAACCGTACGAGTTGTTGGCGGCGGCGGTCCGGCTGGCGTTTGGCAAGATCGCGCCGGGGCAGGACTTTGATCTTCTGGTTGCCGATGAAATCCTGATCGAAACCACACGGGCCCGCCGCCTGCTGGCTTTTGATGGCGAAAAAAAGCGGATGAAAGGGCCCTTCCGCCTGCGCGTGCACCGTGAAGCGTTGTCAGTGATCGTTCCCGCCCGGAAGATTGGTCCTGACAGACCCGGGACGGAGGGCGCATGACGCGGCTGATCCACCTGACCGATCTGCATTTCGGGCTGCACCACACAGACCTTGTCGCCCCCCTGCGGGCTGCGATCCTTGCAAATGCGCCCGATGTCGTGGTTGCCTCCGGAGATCTGACGCAGCGCGCGCGGCGCGGCCAGTTCCGTGCGGCAATGGCGTTCTTGCGCAGTTTGGACACACCCTTCATGGTGATCCCCGGCAATCATGACGTGCCGCTGTTCAATCCGGTTTCGCGGCTGCTGACACCCTTTGGCGCCTATCGCGCCATGGCGTCCGAGGATCTGGCTCCGGCCATGCAGATCGGACGCCTGCGCCTTCATGGTACGAACACAGCCAACCCGTTCAGAGTGCGCAGCGGCGTTGCCCGCGCGGCGCAGATCGACCGCATCTGCCAAGCCATGCGCGCGGGCCCCGGCAATGTGACCAACATTCTCGTCAGTCATCATCCCTTTGAAGAGCCCCCGGGCTTTGATCGCGGTGAAACGCGTGGCGCACCCGAGGCAACCGACAAACTGATCAGAGCCGGGCTGCATGTCATCCTGTCAGGGCACCTGCACCACTGGACCATCGGCCTTGGCATCGGCCCCGGCACCACACGCCCTGTTTTCCAGATGCAGACCGGCACGGCCCTGTGCAGTCGTGAGGGTGAGCGTGATCACGGCTTTACGGTGATGGATTTTGCTGCGCGCGGGATGTCAGTGACGCCGTGGATGCACGACGCGCATACGACATCGTTCACGCCACGGCCCGGATCGGACTACACTTATGCAAACGGGCAGTGGCACCTGAGGGCTTAGCGCACGCGCAGATCCTGAAGCATGTGCGATTGATCGTGGGTGGCACGGATGAGATCCCTGTCGGCGCACGCCTGCCGTTGGTGCGCAACCTCGCGCAACGACAAGGGCTTTCTCCGGTCACGGTCAGCCATGTCTTTGCGGTGGCTTTATTGCCCTTGCAACCGTCCCGCGCGGCCCGTGATAGTAGGCTATGACCGAACCTTCCAAACCCCCGCTCCTGCGCATCCGCATCGTCTTTGGCGATGAAGAGATGATCGGACCCGGCAAAGCCGAACTTCTCGAACGGATCGGCCGCTGTGGCTCAATCGCGGCGGCCGGGCGCGAAATGGGGATGAGTTACAAGCGCGCGTGGCAATTGATCGGGACGCTGAATGGCATGTTCAGATCTCCTCTGGTGGACAGCACAAGGGGTGGCCCGGGTGGCGGCGGGGCAGTGCTGACCGACACCGGCCGTACGGTCCTGTCCCTCTATCGCGCGTTCGAGACCGAGGCGGCGGACGCAGGCGCCGCCCATCTCGCGGCGCTTCGGGCGCTGCTGGGCGATATTCCCCATCAGAAATAACGGTTGACCGGGCGGCTGCCTTCCTGCGATATGTCCATGCAGACCTCTGTGCAGGCAGGCGCCCGTGACGACAATCATCCACCGCAGATCCCTTCTTGGCGCGCTTGCAGCGGTAGGTTTCGCCCGTCCGGTCATGGCGCAGAATGGCGTCCCCGTGGTGGCAGCGGCGTCGAGCATGCAATTTGCCATGGCCGAAATTGCCGAAGCCTTCGCCGCCGAAACCGGGCAGAGCATACGGTTTTCCTTTGGATCGTCAGGCAATTTCGCCCGCCAGATCCGCGAAGGTGCGCCCTTCGAGGTGTTCATCGCCGCCGATGAGGACATCATTCCGGGGCTGCACCGTGACGGCCTTGTGGCTGACCCCGGCACGGTTTACGCGATTGGTCGTCTTGTCATTGTGGCGCCACATGGATCCGATCTTGTGCCCGACGGCAGCTTTGATACGCTTGCTGCCCTGCTGAATGCGGGAAAGATCACCCGCTTTGCCATCGCCAATCCCGAGCACGCCCCCTACGGCATGCGCGCACGCGAAGCGTTGCAGGCGCGCGGGCTGTGGGAGGCGCTGCAGCCTTTCCTCGTTCAGGGCGAAAACGTGACCCAAGCGGCGCAGTTTGCCCTTTCGGGCAATGCCGAAGGGGGGATCACCGCGTATTCACTCGTCCTTTCCGCCGACATAGCACGCCTTGGTACCTATGCGCTGATCCCCGAGGCGGCCCACGCACCCCTGCGCCAGCGCATGGTGCGCCTGCCGGGCGCCACTCCGGCTGCAAACACCTTCTACGATTACATGCAATCGCACGCGGCGAGAAAGATTCTGGAACGCTACGGTTTTGCTGTGCCTGCGGCGGGGTGATTGATGGACTGGACGGCGCTGACACTCTCGCTGCAACTGGCGGCCTGGACAGTGGCCATCTTGCTGCCCGTCTCGGTTTTCATGGGCCGCTTCCTCGCCTATCGCCGCTTTCGCGGCAAGGGACTGGTCGAGGCGCTGGTGATGCTGCCGCTGGTGCTGCCGCCCACCGTGTTCGGCTTTTACCTGCTGGTGGCCTTTGGGCGCAATACGCCGGTGGGCGATCTGTGGCAAAGCCTGTTTGGCCAGCCGCTCGTCTTCAGTTTCGAGGGGCTGGTGGTGGCCTCGGTCATCGTCAACCTGCCCTTTGCGATCCAGCCCGCGCAGCGCGGCTTCGAGGCGGTGGCGGCAGATGTGCGCGAGGCCGCGAAGTGCTGTGGCATGGCTCCGATGGCATCGCTGTGGCTGGTCGAACTGCCCCTGGCGTGGCCGGGTGTGATGACGGCGATGGTGCTGACATTCGCCCATACCTTGGGTGAATTCGGCGTCGTTCTGATGGTCGGCGGATCGATCCCCGGCGAGACCAAGACCATCGCCATCGCCATTTATGACCGGGTGCAGGGCTTTGACGACCGTGGGGCCGCGATCATGTCTGGCGTTCTGGTCGCCATATCGCTGTTCACCATTGCGCTGACCCAGTGGATGTCGGCGCGCATGGGCAGGCGGCTTTCGTGACGGCGCTGGAGGTGATGGCCCGGGCCACGGCGCCTATCCCGCTCGACGTGTCCTTCCGGGTGGAACCCGGCGAATTGCTGGCGCTTGTCGGGCATTCCGGATCGGGCAAGACCACCTTGCTGCGCACGATTGCGGGACTGTGGCGGCCGCACGCAGCACGGGTGGTGGTGGGTGGCATGACATGGTTGGACACGGCCGCCGGCATTGATCTTGCGCCGCACCGACGCCGTGTGGGATTTGTATTTCAGACCTACGCCCTGTTTCCGCACATGACAGCCGTGCAGAACGTGATGGCGGCGATGGACAGACCTGACAGGGCTGAAGCCGGGCGGACCTTGGATCTGGTCAACCTGTCGGGTCTGGCCGACCGCAGGCCCGCGCAGCTTTCGGGGGGGCAGCAGCAGCGGGTCGCGGTAGCGCGCGCCCTTGCCCGCAAGCCGCACGCCCTGCTGCTGGACGAACCGTTCTCGGCGGTGGACCGCGCGACGCGCGAAAAGCTTTATGCCGAGATCATCGCGCTGCGCCGGCATCTGGCCATGCCGGTGGTTCTGGTGACGCACGACATGAACGAGGCACAGCTTCTGTCCGACCGCATGGTGGTCGTGGCGCAAGGCCATACCATTCGCGAGGGCACAACGGCCCAAGTGATGGCCGACCCGCAGGCCTTGCGCGCAATGGGCATCCGCGAGTTGGCGGCGATGCTGCCCGCCATTATCGCCGCGCATGAGGCAGATGGCCTGACGCGATTGGATGCGCCGACCGGACCCTTGTTTCTGCCGGGGGTCGTGGGCGCGCCCGGCGCCCGCGTGCAGGTGCGGATCATGGCGCATGAGGTGATCTTGTCGCGGCAGCGCCCCATCGGCCTGTCGGCACAAAACATCATTGCGGGAAAGGTGGCGCGGGTTGTCCCAGGTGCGGGGCCCGGGGTTGTGGTGCATGTCGATGTCGGCGGTCACGAAATCCTTGCCCGCATCACGCGCAGGGCGGCCGATCAGATGGCCCTGACCCCCGGCGACGCGGTTCACGCTATCCTGAAATCCATGTCCGTGGCCCGCGACCACGTCACACCCGGGCCCGGCTCGGCCAGGGTCGCCGACTGAACGGCCCATGCAGGGGGCGCGCTTTCAAAGCAGGTGCTGGCAATTGTGGGAACCGCACAGACCGGCAAGACCGGTTTGGGCAATGACGCGGATCCTCAAATGCGCTGTCAGGACCCCAGCACCTTGCGTATCTTCGATGCCAGTTCGGACCTGCGGTAAGGTTTGCTCAGAAGCTCTACCCCCGGATCAAGGCGGCCGTGGTGGACGATTGCATGCTCGGAATAGCCAGAGGTGTAGAGAACCTTCAGACCGGGCCGGATGGCCTGCGCCGCAGCCGCGATCTGCCGACCGTTCATTCCCCCTGGCAGAACGACGTCGGTAAAGAGAAGGTCAATGTCTGCGCGGTCACGCAAGATGGCCAGCGCAGGCGCGCCAAAGGGCGCGGTCACAACCGCGTAGCCCAGACCTTCCAGTTGAATGACAAGCTGTTGCAAGATCATCTGGTCATCCTCGACAACCAGAATGGTTTCCTGACCGCGCACAGGCTGGGTCCGGTCCGGCTCGGGGAGTGCCACCATCTGCTGATCGTCAAACCTCGGGAAATACAGGTTGACCCTGGTGCCTTCGCCCGGCTCGGAATAGATCGTGACAAGACCCGAGGTTTGGGTGACGAACCCGTAAACCATGCTCAACCCCAGACCCGTGCCCTTTCCCACGTCTTTGGTGGTGAAAAACGGCTCGAACACGCGGTCGATCTGATCGTGCGGAATACCGTGCCCGGTGTCGCTGACGGTGATGACCACGTAATGCCCCGCCTTCAGGCTGGGCTCGGTCGAGACATAGGCCTCATCCAGCCACGCATTGGCCGTCTCGATGGTCAACCGGCCACCGTCGGGCATTGCATCACGAGAATTGATCGCAAGGTTCAGCAAGGCGGATTCGAGTTGGCCCGGGTCAACCTCGGTCCGCCACACCTCATCTGCGCGAACGATCCTGATGTCGATATCTTCGCCCAGTGTTCGGCTCAGCATGCCTTCGATGCCGCCAATCACCGCGTTTACATCCGTGACCTTGGGTTGCAGCGCCTGCTTGCGCGAGAACACAAGCAGTCGGTTGGTCAGTTCGGCCGCGCGGTCCGCCGCGTTCGCACCCATCTCGGCGTGCCGGCGCAGCGGATGCCCCTCTTCAAGCCCCTCTTGCAGCAACTCGATATTGCCGATGATGATCGTCAGCAGATTGTTGAAGTCGTGCGCGACGCCCCCCGTCAGCTGCCCGACGGCCTCAAGCTTCTGCGATTGCCGAAGCCGGTCCTCCATATGCAGACGTTCCGAGACATCGGTAATGCTGCCCAGAATCCGCGTTGCGCGCCCTTCGGCATCGCGGATGGCAAAGGCGCGGTCCTCGACAGTGGCCCAACTGCCGTCGGCCCGTTGGAACCGGTAGGTTGTGTTCATCGTTTCGGTCGTGCCCAACACCAGACTGTTCATTTCTTCATCGACGCGGCTGATGTCGTCAGGGTGCAGATGCCCGCGCCACACGGTGGCCAACGTCCCTTCGGGATCGGGCGTATGGCCAAAGATCGTGGACAGCGCATCGCTCCACCAATCCCACCCGCTGGCGATGTCCCATTCCCAGACGGCATGCCCCGTGGCCTTGGCAATCAGGCGAAACCGCGCCTCGGACACGCGCAACGCCTCTTCGGCGCGCCGCCGTTCCGTGATGTCGCGCTGAACCGCCACGTAGTGGGTGTAGGCACCGGTCTCATCCGCGATCGGAACGATATCAATCTCAAGACAATACTCGTCACCGTTTTTGGCGTAGTTGATGACTTCGGCCCGCACCGGCATTCGTTGTTCAAGCGCGGTCCGGATACGGTCCAACTCGGCGCGCTGGGTATTCCGGCCTTGCAAAATCCGGGGTGTCTTGCCGATAACCTGCTCGCGGGTAAAGCCTGTGCGGCGCTCGAACGCCTCGTTCACATAGACAATGCGGGGGCCGTCAGGCCCGTCGATGTCTTCCGCCTCGGTAATCACGACAAGATCATTCAGTCGCTCAACGGCCGCGCCAAGCAGGCGCAATTTTTCGTCCCGGCGGCGTTCCTCGGTAATATCCGTGAAATAGACCGCCAACCCACCTGGGGCCAGATGGGCGTGGACGCGGAACGTGCGTTTAAGCGGCGGGAAAAACTGCTCGAACCGCACAGTCTGGCCAGTCTCGAAGACGCGGTTGTATTCGGTCTCATACGCCGTGCCGACCGCTTCGGGGAATTCATCAAAGATCTTGCGCCCGATCAGCCCGTTTCTTTGTTGGCCAAGAAGATTTTTTGCCCGGCCGTTCAGATAGGTAAAGCGCCAGTCATGGTCGAGTGTGAAGAACGCATCCCCGATGTTTTCCAGCGTCTCTGCCAGTCTGGTGTTCAGGTCTGAGGCATCTTGCTGCGCCGCCGTCAGATCCGAGACATCCTGCATCGCCCCCTGAACGGCGATGATCACGCCATCCCTGTTCCGAACCGGTTCCCCGAATGAGCGGACCTTGATCCGGTTTCCCTTGGCCGTGATGACCGCGCGGACATTGTCAAAGGGCGTGCCCGCTGTGGCGCAGGCCTCGAAAACCTGCCGCGCGCATTCGCGTTCCTCCGGGGCGAAAAAGTTCAAGCCGACGTCGAAGGTAGGCCGATAGCCGGGCGGCAGTTCGTGGATCAGCGCGACGCCATCGGTCCATGACACGGCGCGATCAACCAGCGACACGCGCCACCCGCCCAGCTTGAGCGCACGCCCGGCGATTTCCAGCAGCTTTTCAGACTCTTCGGCCCGCTGACGTACCGTGACAAGTTCAGTGACGTCCTGAAACGCCCCATAAACAGCAATGATCCGGCCCGTGGCATCGCGCTCGGCCTCGCCCGTCTTGCGAACGCTCAGCCTGCGGCCCTTGGCGCTGATGATCTCGAATACCTCGCTGAAAGGTTCGCCGTGGTCGAGACAGGATTTGAACAAGCCAGCCATACGGTCGCGATCTTCGGGCGTAAAATACGCGATGGCTTGTGCTACTGAGGGCGCAAACCCCTCGGGTTCATCATGGATGCGTGCAGTCTGGTGTGACCATTCCAGCCATTCGGATTGCACGTCATACCGCCATGCGCCAAACTGCCCCGCCGTCCCTGCCAACTCAAGCAGCCGTTTGGTCTGCGCAAGGGCATGCAACGACTTGACCTGTTCGGTCACGTCCTGCACGGCGCCGCTGACAACGGTCCCCCGTTCGGTTTCGACTTTTTCGCCCACACCATTAACATGAATGATCCGTCCGTCGGGACGAACAACCTGATGCATCAACGTGTAGTTCTTTTCGTCGGAGGCGATGAATGCTTCAAAGTCGGCGCGCATCGTGGCGCGGTCGTCCGGGTGAACCATTTCCGCATATTCCTGCAAGCTGAGCCCGAAGCTGTGGGGCGTCATGCCATACATGTCGTAGACCGTGCTGGACCACAGAAGCCGGTCTTCGGCAATCACATAGTCCCAGGTTCCAGTGCCAAGCAGGTGCTGCGTGGTGCGCAGGCGCGTGGCCAGTTCGGTCAGGCGCAGATTGTCGGTTTTCAAGGCGTTGGTGTGGGCGATCAGATCAAACTCGTCGCGCGGCAACCTTGGGTTCGTGAATTCGGCCGATCCGTCGGCGGAACGGGTGACGGCTTCGGTCACGTCCTGCATGCGCAGCATCAGATGCAAAAGCCGGCCATCCGGACCCTTTACGGCAGAGGTGGCAACGGCCCAGAACCGCTCTTCAACGCCGTCCGCGCCATCCTTGCGGGGCAGAAGAAAGCCTTCCA
The DNA here is from genome assembly GCA_038205925.1 of Rhodobacterales bacterium. Lineage (GTDB taxonomy): Bacteria > Pseudomonadota > Alphaproteobacteria > Rhodobacterales > Rhodobacteraceae > Pseudotabrizicola. The sequence continues at coordinate 53,932 of JBBRBJ010000012.1, forward strand.
CGTCCAGCAGGTCCGGTGTGCCCGTGGCCGTCACGCGGTCGAATGACTCGCGCAGTTTGGCGTGGTTCGGATCCCGGGGTTGCCGGGGCAGCGTGTCAAAAAGATTGCGGCCCACGATATCGGCGCGTGCGGTGCCTGTTGCTGCAAGATAGCACGCGCTGACCGCGACAACGTCAAAACGCTCTGGCGAGAACACAAGGAACTTGCCCGGAACGGAATCGAACATGATCTTGAACTGCCGCGCAAGCGCATCGCTTGACTGGCGGGCGGCTTTCTCGGCGGCCAGTGCCTCGCGCGCGGACAATTCTGCCGACACAAGGCTTGAGACATCCTGTGCTGTAATAAGACTGGCAGGCCGGCCATCATGGTCGACGGAAAGTCTCTTGATGTCGACGTAGATCTCTCCGCCCGATTTCAGGCAGTGTCGCCAGATGCCGGCCTCGTTCCAGCCATCGCGTGATCCCGCGACATGCTTCTTCAGCGCGCTGACATCTTCTGCGGGACGGATGTCGGCGATCGTCATCGCAAGAAACTCTTCGCGCGTGTATCCGTATCTTGCGATTGCCGCAGTGTTCACAACCAGAAAGCGCAGCGTTTCCGGATCATAGATCCACATCGGATCAGAATGAGACAGAAACAGGCTGCCTTCGGCCACATCCATTCGGCTTCCCCCAGGTAGCGCGGTTCCAGTGCTGTCGGCATCGCAGGTGCCAGGTGCACGGACTCTGACCGCCTTTGGGCGGTGTTTCAAGGCCGACAATGTACCGGCCAAGCCAACTTGACCGATTTCCGGAACCAGCGGTTCTTGCCGTTTCGTCATGTGCTAAGCGGCCAAAGCGTCCCAGTGCCCCACCGAAAGCGTCCGGCACATGTCTTCAATCGCGGCCTGAGACATCGAAACCGGATCGAACACTCCGTTGATCGTGTAGCAGGACAGGATCTCTTGCTTTATGCGCGACGCTTCGATCCGGTGCATGCTCCATTCATGGAACAACCGAAAGTCTGTGTCGGCCGCGCTGATCAGCGAAACGTCGCGATGCCTGCGATCTTGCGCGATGCGCATGAAGCACTGGGCGACAGCCTGACGATCGCCTTCCAACAGTTGCAAGAAGTGCCCCTTGGCGATGACCAGCGCCCCCGAGATTCCATCGCGCACGTTGTTGGCGCGGGATTTGCGCAAGATCTGATCCAGTATCTCGATGGGAGTGTCATCATGGTGTGACGCATAGATGAGACGGGTAATAAGCATGATCGTTCCTCTCGAGGAAAAGGGTGATGGGGACACCGCGGTTTCGCTGGCTTGCGAAAGCCAGCCCCGACGTCCGGCGACGAAGGGCTTTGATCCGCCCAACGCCTTCGCCATGTATTTCAGCATTTCACGGCCTGATAGCACCGTGATCAGGCTATTCCGGCCGGATCAGGGCAAGGTAGGATGTCAGGCGCCGCACGCGGTCGCCATAGGTGACCTCGTCATGACGGGCATCATGGCTCTCCGAGCACAGATACTCTTCCCCCGGTTGCCAGTCCGCAGGAATGGCGACGCCATGTTCATCAGCCGCCTGCAGCGCATCAATCGAGCGCAGAACCTCGTCGGTGCTCCGGCCCACGTGGATCGGGTATTCGAAAATCATCCTGATCCGCATCTGGGGATCAAGGATGAACGATTTGCGGATCGGCCAGGATGCAGATTCCTTGACGTGCATCATGCCAAACGCACGGGCCAGAGCGCCGCTTTGATCGTCGACGGTCGGAAAGTCGATATCGAAGCCAAATCTGTTGAAGATATCATCGTGCCAGCCGCGCTGATCTTCAATCGTCGAGGCGGTGAACCCCAGCAACTTGACCTTTCGGTCGTCAAAGTCCTGCTTGGCGGCCGCAAGTGACACCATCTCGGTCGTGCACACCGGCGTGAACGCCGCCGGATGGCTGAACAGAAAACTCCAATGCCCTTCTGCCCAGTTAAAGAAACGCATCGGTCCTTCGGTTGTCGCAGCCTGAAAGTTGGGAAAGATATCCCCGATCTGCGGCAACCACTTGACTTGCTTTCTGTACGCCAGTGGCAGGAAGATCTGTTCGCCTCTGCTACCACGGCCCGCGAACAATTGTATCGACATCTCAACCAGCCTTTCTGAAGTGAAGCCTCTGCCTCTGCCACCTCAGATTGCGTTATCTGCGAAGGCAGAAGTTGGGCATCAATATCGAAGATTGTTCAAAAAGCTGTAAATGAAATAAATCATTTGAAAATTATCTTTCATCTTCATTGTGTTATGAGATATCCCCGTCCATGGATTGTCTTGATGCGCAGATGTCCTGATCCATCGGGAAACAGTTTTTCACGCAACCGGCTGACCAGTCCATCAACCGGCCGGCCGCCCACTTCGTGCCCCTTGCCAAAAGCGGCAGCCACGATGGCTTCGCGCGTCACCACTTCGTCGCGATGTTCGATCAACGCCCACAGCACATCGAATTCCTTTGTGGTCAGATGAAGTTCGTCGCCGTTTTCAGTGGTCACGCTGCGTTTGGCGGCGTCGATCACATAGCTGCAAAACTGGCGACGGATGGCACCGCCCGTTTGCGCATCGTCGCCGCGATCCGGAAGACGCCGTTGAACCGCCCGGACCCGCGCCCGGAGTTCACGCACATGAAACGGTTTGACGATGTAATCATCCGCCCCCACCTCCAATCCCACCACACGGTCTGTCACATCGCCCCGGCCGGTCAAGACGATGATCCAGCCGGAGAAATCGCTTCTTACCTTCTGCACCAGATCAAGTCCGTTGCCATCAGACAGTCCTATGTCCACGATCAGCAGATCGAAGTTTTCGCAGTCCAGATGGCCCCGCGCCTGACGCAGCGAAGATGCCGTAACGACATGATGTCCCTCGGTGGACAGACTGCTGCGGACAAGTTCGAGGATCGCAGCCTCATCATCAACGGCAAGAATGTTGAGTGTCATGTAAAGTGCACCCCCATGGTTCGCGATAGCGACACGCGGCCTTTTAACCGCCTGGATCCCCGGCAGAAAGGCGATAAACAATAACGCGGCGTCATTGCGCCTGCCAACCCGCAACGGCGCGGGTCAGTGCCCGTCAGGATTCTGGACACAAACGGCACCTGCGTGTCAAAGCCTTTGCGCGGCAAGTGTACATGAACACAAACTGTTGTAGACCGCTGGCCATGTCAGTCTAACCCGTATTCCAGCATCTTCTCGAGGCCTTCGGTCAGAAACTCGCCCACTTCCGGCTGGCCCAGCAGGTAGCGGCTGACAAGGCCGTCATGCTGTTGGCGGGCCAGCGCCTTTGTCGCCTCCCATTCTTCGGGTTCCGCATCCCCGCGCCCGATCCAGAAAAGGGCCACAAGCGCGTCCTTCTGCTCGTCGTTCATGCTTTCGATCTCTTGCGTGATCTCGGACCGGCTCAGGTCGCCCTCGCTTTCCTGAAGAGTTACCGCCACTTGATCGTCCGAGGCGTTGCCGCCCAGATTGGAAATATCCGTCGCCTCTTTTGCCATCACGGCGTTGAATCGTAACACCAATTCCTCGATCTCGGCATCGTCGAAGGGAAGAGCAGCCATCTCAACTCCTGTTCAATAAAGTCACACAAAACGGCGAACGGCGCCGCCGGCAGGGCAGCTTCAATCTGACCCCTTGCGCGCATCAACGCGCACCACATCCTTTGCGTTCCCTTGCCCGTTACAAGTCGCGCCAGGGGTGCAAGACTTCGGCCAGCAACGGGTTGGGAAAACGGCGCTGCAGAGTGACAGCCAGAAATGTCTCTTGCATCCCTTCGAGCATCGCGGCCTCGGTCAGGGTTCCGGCGGCAAGTTCGTCCTGAACCACAATCGGGGGAAGCACGGCCAGACCGGCATCCTCACGCGCAAGAAGGCGCAGCATGGCCATGTCGTCGGCTTCGGCGGCGATCATCGGCGTCAGGCCAAGGCGGCTGGCAAAGGCATCGAAAGAGGCCCGAAGGCCGGTATCTGGCGCAGGCAGGATCAGCGGATGCCTCGCAATCAGTTCCGACAGCGAAGTGGGTTTCGGCCCCACCCGCGCGGGCGTCCCGATCAGACTGACGGGTTGTTCCGCCAAGCGATGCACCAGCCAGTGGCTCGCCGCATCGCGCGCGGGTGACAGGTTGGTCAGCACTACATCCAGCGCCAACCCCTCCAGCCCGCGCAGAAGTTCAGACTGAGAGCCCGACCGCAACACCACTTCGACATCCGGCCGCCCGATCAGGGGCCGCAGGAACCCCATCTGAAAGTTGCGCGACAGCGTGGCCAGCGCCCCCACCCGCAACGCCCGCCGCACCCGGCCGGTTTCGCGCAAGGTGGCCGTCAGGTCTTGCGCAGTGCGGAAGATCGCCTCGGCATGGTCCAGCGCGATGCGCCCGGCCTCGGTCAGCACGAGGCCCCGGCCCCGCCGCTCAAACAGATCATGGCCCAGAGAGCCCTCTAACGCCTTGATCTGGCTGGAAAGCGCAGATTGCGACAAGTTCAGCCCCCGCGCGGCACCGGTCAGGGTGCCGTCGGTGGCAACGGCACGAAACAGGCGCAAGTGATGCAGATTGAGGATGGCCATCGTTCTATCAAACAGAATGTTATGACACATAATATGTATTTCCATTCAAGTATCGCAAGGACTATCCCCCTGGCTGACGCAGATCATCCCAGGAGTGTTCCATGGCGCTGTCCTTTCTTGCCCCGCTTGTCTTGCTGGCCATCGCCGCACTTGCGCTGATGACCCCCGGACGACGGCCCCGCGCCCTGCCGCGTCTGGCCGAGGCAGCATCGCTGGCGGCCCTTGTCATGGCGGGCGCGGGCGGGGTGCAGTTTCTGGCCTTTGGTCCGGCGGATCTGACGCTGGGGCGCGGGCCTTGGCTGATGGGGCTGCGGCTGGATGCGGTTTCGGCCACGATGGCGCTGCTGGTGGCGTTCGTGGGCTGGGTGGTGATGCGCTATGCCCGCACCTATCTGGACGGCGAGGCGCGCGAAGGTGCCTTTGCCGGGCTGATGCTGGCCACGCTGGCGGCAGTGCTGGTGCTGGTGCAGGCGGGCAGTCTGGCGGTGTTGATCGCAGGGTTTGTGGCGGTAGGGGTCGGAATGCGGCGCCTGTTGATGTTTTACCCCGAGCGGCCGGCGGCGCAGCGCGCGGCCGCCAAGTTCGCGCTGGTCTGGCACGGGGGCGACGTTGCGCTGGTCCTGGCAGCGATCCTGCTATGGGCGGCGTTTGGTACCACCGATCTGCGGGCCATCGGAGATGCGGCGGGCGGCGGTCTGTCCCTTGGCGCCAAGCTGGCCGTGGCGCTGCTGGTGCTGGTCGCGGCGCTGAAAACCGCTGCCTTTCCCTTGCATGGCTGGCTGACCGAGGTGATGGAGGCGCCTACCCCCGTCTCGGCGCTGCTGCACGCAGGCGTCGTGAATGCGGGCGGGTTCTTGCTGATCCGGATGGCCGATCTGATGCAGGCAGTGCCGGGGGCTATGGCGGCCCTCGTGATGATCGGCGGGTTCACAGCCCTGTTTGGCGCCGCGGTGATGCTGACACAAAGTGCTGTGAAGACGGCACTCGCGTGGTCAACGGTCAGCCAGATGGGCTTCTTGCTGCTGCAATGCGGGCTGGGCCTCTGGGCGTTGGCGCTGCTGCATATCGTGGCCCATTCACTCTACAAGGCACATGCTTTCCTGGGATCGGGCGGGGCGGTGCGCGCGGTGGCGGGCCTGCGGCGGCCGGGGCCTGTGGCGGTGCCCGGTTGGGCTGCGGTGGCGCGGGCCTTTGCCCTTGCACTCGCGATCTATGCGGTTGTGGCGCTGGGGTTCAGCGCAGTCGCGGGGGCGAAATCGGCGCAGGCGCTCGCACTGGGGGCCATTCTGATTTTCGGGGTGGCCTATCTGGTGGCGCAAGGTCTGGCAGATGAGGCGCCGCGCGCGCTGACGCGGCGCACGGTGGCCGCCTCGTTTGGCGCAGCGGTCAGCTACTTTGGCTTTCACGTGCTGGCCGGGGCCGTTTGGGGTGACAGTTTGCCGACGCCCCCCGTACCCGGCGCGCTGGAATGGGCGCTGATCGTGCTGGCGCTTGGCTCGTTCGGGCTGGTGGCCATTGCACAGGCGCTGTTTCCACTTTGGGCGCATCATCCGGCCGCGGCAGGTCTGCGTGTGCACATTGCCAACGGCCTTTACCTGAACGCGGCCTTTGACCGACTGATCGGTGGTTTTCGCAGCACAAAACCGCTTTAGGCCCGCCCCCAATTCCCATTATTGCCATTCGGAGACACCCCATGTTCATGACCGCCCCCCCCACTGGCGCCCTTGCCGATCAAGGTATCCTGAACGCAGCCGAGGCTGCGGCGCGCGCCATACCACCCGCTTTTCCGCTGGAGGCGACGGTGGCCGTAAACCCCTTCCTTGGTCAGACGGGCGAAGATCTGGCCACAGCGTCCGCGCGCATGTCGCGTGTGGCGGGCGTATCGTTGATGCGGCCACGGGCGGATCTGGCAGCCGAAGTGGCTGCGGGGCGCATCACCGACGACGATCTGGCCGAGGCGCTGCTGGCCAGCGCCGCGCGCTTCAAGCCCGCCGATCTGGGGCACCTGAAGGCCCGGATGGCCAAAGCCGCCCCTCAGGCCGAGGCCTTGCACACGGTCGCCGATCTGGCCGCCAAGGCAACGGGCACCGACTGGCCCGCCGTGATCGCGCGCAGCCTTGGCCTGTGGGCGGCGGGGCATTTCGACCGGGGTCAGGCGCTGTGGACGCCCGCACCCGGACAGGGCGCCTTTGCTGCATGGCGGGCATGGGCGGTGCATGATCTGACACCCGAGTTGGCGGGACTGAGCGGCTTTTGCGCCCATGTGGCCCGCACCCCCGACACCGCCGCGCGCGCCATCCTGCGCGCTGGTGCTGCCCTTGGGCTGACCGAGAACTCTGCCGAAACTGCCTGTCACCGTCTGCTGATCACCATGGGCGGCTGGGCGCAACACGCGCGATGGCTGCTGTGGCAGGCCGAGTTGCAGGGCGGCACCGACACCACCCTGACCGATCTGCTGGCGATCCGCCTGATCTGGGACGAGGCGCTGCTGGCGCATGCGCCCGACGTCGCTCCCTTATGGGCCGAGGTGCTTGCTATTCATGCAGACCCCGTGGTCCCTTCTCCCGATCAGGTGCTGGACGCCATCTTGCAAGACGCGGCCGAGCGCGCGCATCAGCGTGGGCTGTCTGCACTGCTGACAGGCACACCCGCCGATGTCACCGGGCGCCCTGCCCTGCAGGCCGCATTTTGCATCGACGTCCGCTCGGAGGTGTTCCGCCGCGCGCTTGAGCGCGAGGGTCCGGGCATCCAGACCATTGGCTTTGCGGGGTTCTTTGGCCTGCCCGTCGCGCACCGTGCCTTTGGGTCGGACACGGTTCAGGCGCATCTGCCTGTGCTTTTGAACCCGTCCCTCACCTCGCACGCGCAGGCGCGTCCCGGGGTCGAAGAGGCCGCCCGCATCACCGCGCGCACCACCCGCGCCTGGGGTCGGTTCCGGCAGGCGGCGGTGTCGTCCTTTGCCTTTGTCGAAGCCGCCGGTCCGTTCTACGGCGCCAAACTGATCCGCGACGCGCTGGGGCTGCAAGCAAGCGCACAGCCCTCAGAACCCGCACCCCGGCTTGACGTCGACATGCCGCCAGAGGCCAAGGCCGCCACCGCGGCGGCCGTGCTGAAGGCGATGAGCATGACAAAAAACCATGCGCGCCTTGTGCTGCTTTTTGGACATGGGGCGCAGATGACGAACAACCCGCATGAAAGCGCCTATCACTGTGGCGCCTGTGGCGGACAGACGGGCGAGGTGTCGGCGCGGCTGCTGGCCGCGCTTCTGAACGACCCGGTGGCGCGGGCCGGTCTGCCGGCGCATGGTTTGGCGCTGCCCGATGACACCGTGTTCATGGCGGGCCTGCACAATACCACCACGGATCAGATCACGCTCTATCCCGACACCCCCGCCCCCGACCATGCCGGCGATCTGGCGCAGGCGCGCGCCTGGTTGGCCCGCGCCGGGGCCGCCACGCTGGCGATCCGTGCGACCCGCCTGCCCGGAGCGAGCGCCCCCACCCTTGCGCTGCGCGCGCGTAACTGGGCCGAGGTGCGCCCGGAATGGGGTCTTGCCGGATGTGCCGCCTTTGTGGCCGCGCCACGGTCCGTGACACAGGGGCTTGATCTGGGGGGGCGTGCGTTCCTTCACAGCTATGACTGGCAGGATGATGCTGGCTTCTCGACGCTGGAATTGATCCTGACCGCGCCCGTTGTGGTCGCAAGCTGGATCAGCCTGCAATACTACGGCTCGGCCGTGGCGCCTGCGGTGTTTGGCGGCGGCAACAAGCTGATCCATAATGTCACCGGCGGGATCGGTGTGGTCGAGGGCAACGGCGGCACTTTGCGCGCGGGCCTGCCGTGGCAGGCAGTGCATGATGGCGCGGGCCTCGTGCATGAACCCTTGCGACTGAGTGTGCTGATCGAAGCCCCGGCCGGGGCAATCAGCGACGTGCTTGCCCGTCACAGCACCTTGGGTGCGTTATTCGACAAGGGGTGGCTGCATCTGCTGCTGCTGACCGGCGGGCAGATCACGGCCCGCTACCGCCCCGGCCTGACATGGCAACCCGTGGTGCCCCACGCCATTGCCGCCTGACCGGCATCTTTGGCGGGCAGTGGTTCTGCGAACCTCCCGCCGGGCCGACTGTCCCGAGGGAACAGACCCACAGCCGACGCAGGTGTTTCCGACATCTGCGCACGACGCTGCCCGCTTGTACGCGCCCGAGGCCGGCAAGTCCCCGCCCCATTTGCCAGCCCGCGATTCGGTTCCAAATCTGACCGTGCTGGTTTTTCCGAAGTTGGAAACTTGCAGACTGGCCAGGATCGGGCGCCGCAAAGCACCTGTTCCGGTCAGGGGCCACTATAGAATATCGTGTCAGGCCGGGGGCGTGCGGGCAGGCCTGAAACAAGGCAGCCCTTGGCGCCAATCGCAGCAGCCCCGGCCCTGCGCGAGGCGTAGCGCAAGCTGTCACTAAACTGTCATGAAACTTTGAAATAAGCGTCATGCGGCTGCGGTATCCCCCCGAGCAGGCCACACGAGATTTGGCCCCAGATCAACAGGAGTGATCCATGAACATCTTCAAGATTTCCGCATCCGCGCTGGCCATGGCCGCCGTAGCGACAGTCTCCGGCACGGCCGCCCATGCCCGCGACCAGGTACAGGTCACCGGGTCGTCAACCGTGCTGCCCTATTCCACCATCGTGGCCGAAGCCTTTGGCGAAAACTTCGATTTCCCGTCGCCAGTCGTTGAAGGCGGCGGCTCGGGTGCCGGGCGCAAGAAGCTGTGCGAAGGCGTGGGTGAAAACACCGTCGACATCGCCAACTCGTCGTCGCGCATCTCTCAGTCGGACATCGATCTGTGCATGGCCAATGGCGTGAACGAGATCATGGAAGTGCGCTTTGGCTATGACGGGATCGTGTTTTCGTCGGACGTGAACGGCCAGGATTTCGCCTACACCCCGGCAGATATCTACGCGGCCCTTGCCAAGGACGTGGCCAAGGATGGCGCCATCGTCGCCAACCCGAACCAAAGCTGGTCGGACGTGAATGCCAGCTTCAAGGATCAGCCGATCCTGATGTATATCCCCGGCACCAAGCACGGCACGCGCGAAGTGTTCGACACCAAGGTCATCATGAACGGGTGCAAAGACTCGGGCGCCTACGATCTGTTTTTGGCCGCAGCCACCGGCGCGGATGACAAGGAAAAGGCAGCAAACGCCGGCAAGGCCTGCAATGAGCTGCGCACCGACGGCGTTTCCGTCGACATCGACGGCGACTATACCGAAACGCTGGCCCGGATCGACGCCAACAAGAATGGCGTGGGCGTGTTTGGCCTGAGCTTCTACCAGAACAACACCGACAAGCTGCGCGTGGCCACGATGAACGGCATCGTTCCCACCACCGAAACCATCGCGGCAGGCGACTACCCGGTGTCGCGTCCGCTCTACTTCTACGTCAAGAAGGCGCATCTGGGCGTGATCCCGGGCCTGAAGGAATACGTCGAGTTCTTCGTGTCCGATGACATGGCAGGCCCCGATGGCCCGCTGGCGGCCTATGGCCTGGTGTCCGACCCCGAACTGGCTGCCACGCAGGCCATGGTCGCGGACGAAACCCCGATGGGCCCGCTGAACTGATCTGACACTGCCGGGGGGGCCGCATCTGCGGCCCCCTTACACCCCTTTTCTTCGCGTTTTCTCCCCCCCCCATTTCCTTGCCAGGACTGTCGCCATGACCGTGCTATTGCTGATCGGCGTGATCCTTGCCATCGCCCTTGCCGCGTTCTTTCTGGGCCGGGCACGGGCCATTTCCGGCGCCGACGGAAACATCCGCATCCTTCATTCCCTGCCCGGATACTACGGCTGGTACGCGGCGCTGATGGCAGCCCTGCCCGCCTTTGGCCTGTTATTGCTGTGGCTGATCGTGCAGCCCTTTTTGCTGGAACGGCAGGTGGGTGCGCTGTTGCCCGAGGCGGTGACGAGCGACGACACAGCGTTCAAACTGGCCATGGCCGATGTGCGGCGTGTGGCAGGCGGCGTCGACACGGCCGTAGGGGCTGGTGCAATCACCACCGAAGCTGCGGCGAACCTCGGCGCGACAGACACGGATGTGCGGGCGCTTCTGGCCAGCGTGGGTGTGGCGCTGGGGTCCTCGGTGGCGCCCGAGACGCTGGGCGCCGCGCAAGCCTACCGCGAGATGACTGCAACCGCCGCCTTGTTGCGGATGCTGGCGGTGTTGGGTGTGACGGTGCTGGGTTTGTCCTATGCACTCGCCGTCACCAACCCCGCCTTCCGCGCCCGGAACCGGGTCGAAGCGGTGATGCTGGGGGCGCTGATCACGGCCTCTTCCATTGCGATCCTGACCACGGTGGGCATCATCTGGTCAATGCTTTCGGAAAGCCTGAACTTTTTCAGCCAGTACCCCGCCGCCGATTTCTTCTTTGGCCTGACGTGGAGCCCGAATTTCCGTGGTGGGTCCGAGCTTGGCTTTCTGCCGCTGCTGTGGGGCACACTCTACATCTCGTTCGTCGCGATGATCGTGGCCGTGCCCCTCGGGCTCTATACCGCGATCTATCTGGCTGAATATGCCAGTCCCCGCGCAAGGTCGATCATCAAGCCGTTGATCGAGATCATCGCAGGCATCCCCACGGTGGTGTTCGGCCTGTTTGCGCTGGTGACCGTGGGCCCGTTCCTGCGCGACTACTTTGCCCAGCCGCTGGGCCTGGGCAATTCGGGTTCGTCGGTGATGACGGCGGGTCTGGTGATCGGCATCCTGAACATCCCCTTCATCTCATCGCTGGCAGATGACATCATGAACGCCGTGCCGCAGTCCTTGCGCGACGGATCTTACGGTCTGGGCGCCACGCGGTCGGAAACGGTGCGGCAGGTGATCCTGCCTGCCGCCCTGCCCGGCATCGTGGGCGCCATCCTTCTGGCCGCCAGCCGCGCAATCGGCGAGACGATGATCGTGACCATGGGGGCGGGTGCGGCGGCCAAGCTGGACCTGAACCCGTTCGAGGCGATGACCACGATGACCGTCAAGATCGTGGGCCAGTTGACCGGCGATACCGATTTCAACAGCCCCGAGACGCTGGTGGCTTTTGCACTTGGGATGACGCTGTTCGTGATCACGCTTGGCCTTAACGTGATCGCCCTTATCATCGTGCGCAAATACCGGGAGCAGTACGAATGACCGCCCTTCCCCACGCTGCACCCGCCGCTGCGGCGCCGAAACACTCGATCCTTGTTGCCGAGGCCGGCATGCGCCGCCGCAATGCAGCCGAAGCCCGCTTTCGTGCCTATGGTCTGGCGGCCATCTCTGTCAGTCTGGGCGTGTTGGCGGTGATGCTGTGGACCATCTTTTCGGATGGCCTTTCCGCCTTTTCGCAGGCCAAACTGACGTTTCCTGTCACCTTGACGTCAGACGTGCTTGACCCCGCGGGCAACGGCGAGCGCAGCGAGATGACACGCGTCACGACCATCGGCTACAGCAGAGTGATCAGCGCCGCATTTGCCGCCGAGCTTGCGCGGCGTGGAATCTCGACCGAAGGCGTCAGCGAAAAGGAAATCTCCGAGTTGATTTCCAAGGACGCCCCCGGCGTCCTGCGCGCCGAAGTGCTGGCCGACACGTCGCTGCTGGACACAACCTCCGACCGGGCCCTTCTGGCGTCGGGGCGGATTGACGGGTATATCAAGGGCCGTGTCACGCGCCTGACTGCCGAACGCGACGGTCAGATCAGTCCTGCGATGCTGGATCTGGCAGACCGACTGCGCGATGAAGGCATCTTGAAGACCGGGTTCAACACCCGGTTCCTGACCAGCCCCGATGCCTCTGACCAGCGGCCCGAGGCCGCGGGACTGGGTGTGGCGATCATCGGGTCGGCCTACATGATGCTGATGGTGCTGGTTCTGTGTGTGCCCGTGGGTGTGGCCGCCAGCATCTATCTTGAGGAATTTGCACCCAAGAACCGCTGGACCGATCTGATCGAAGTGAACATCTCGAACCTGGCGGCCGTGCCGTCGATCGTGTTCGGCATTCTTGGCCTTGCGATCTTCATCAATTTCGCCGGCTTTCCGCAATCCTCGTCGGTGGTGGGTGCGTTGGTGTTGTCGCTGATGACACTGCCGACGATCATCATCGCCACCCGTGCGTCGATCCGCGCGGTACCCCCCAGCATCCGCGATGCCGCCCTTGGCGTGGGTGCGTCCAAGATGCAGACGGTGTTCCACCATGTGTTGCCCCTTGCGGCGCCTGGCATCCTCACGGGCACCATCCTTGGCCTTGCCTCGGCGCTTGGCGAAACCGCACCGCTGTTGTTGATCGGCATGGTGGCCTTTGTCGACAATTACCCTTCGGCCCCGGTTGCCGGGTTCTTCGACCCTGCCACGGCCCTGCCGGTTCAGGTCTATTCCTGGGCCTCACGCTCAGACCCCGCGTTCATCGAACGCTCCAGCGGTGCGATCATCGTTCTGCTGGTGTTTTTGGTGATCATGAACGTCACCGCCATCATCTTGCGTCGCAAATTCGAGCGGCGGTGGTAACCATGGAAGGCTCATCCCACATGAAAGACCTGCATATAGAGGAGAGGGTCGTGTCAGACCATGCCGTCAAGATCACCGCTCGCGGGGTGCAAGTGCATTATGGAACCAACCATGCGCTGAAAGATGTCGATGTCGATATCCTGTCGGGCACGGTCACCGCTTTTATCGGACCGTCGGGTTGCGGGAAATCCACGTTTCTGCGGTGCCTGAACCGGATGAACGACACCGTGGATTCGGCGCGCGTGACGGGTTCGATCCTGCTGGACGGTGAAGACATCTATGACCGCCGCGTCGATCCGGTGCAGTTGCGCGCCAAGGTGGGGATGGTGTTTCAAAAGCCGAATCCGTTCCCGAAATCGATTTATGACAACGTGGCCTATGGTCCCAAGATCCACGGCCTGACGCGCAACAAGGCCGAACTGGATGAAGTGGTGGAATCCTGTCTGCGCAAGGCTGCGCTGTGGAACGAGGTGAAAGACCGCCTTGCTTCGCCGGGAACCGGCCTTTCGGGCGGCCAGCAGCAGCGCCTGTGCATCGCACGCGCCATCGCCACCTCGCCCGAAGTGCTGTTGATGGACGAACCCTGTTCGGCGCTTGACCCCATCGCGACCGCGCAGGTTGAAGAACTGATCGACGATCTGCGCAGCCAGTTTTCGGTGGTGATCGTCACCCATTCGATGCAGCAGGCCGCCCGCGTCAGCCAGCGCACGGCCTTCTTTCACCTTGGCCATCTGGTGGAATATGGCGAGACCGGCGCCATATTCACGATGCCAAAGGACCCCCGCACCGAGAGTTACATTTCTGGCCGGATCGGCTGAGGAAAGAATGATGGAAGCACATATCCACACCGCATTTGACCGCGATCTTGAAGGCGTTCAGGCGATGGTCATGAAAATGGGCGGGCTGGTCGAAGAGGCCATCCTGCGCGCAGCCGAAGCGCTGGAAAAGCGCGATGCCGATCTGGCCGAAGAGATCCGGGCCGGCGACCGGGTGATCGACGAGATGGAGGAATCCATCAACACCGAATGCGCCCGCATCATCGCGCTGCGCGCCCCGACTGCCACCGATCTGCGCACCGTGCTTACGGTCATGCGGATCGTTGGCAGCCTCGAGCGGTCGGGCGACTATGCCAAGAACCTTGCCAAACGGTCGCTTGTGCTGAACCAGATGCAGCCGGTGGACGGCTCTGCGGGGTCCATCGCGCGGATGGCGCGGTCGGTGGTCGGGTTGCTGCGCGATGCGCTCGATGCCTATATCGCCCGCGATGCCGATCTGGCCGAAGACGTGCGCCGCCGGGATGAAGACGTCGATCAGATGTACAATGCCCTGTTTCGCGTGTTTCTGACCCACATGATGGAAGACCCGCGCAATATCACCGCCTGCATGCACCTGCATTTCATCGCCAAGAACATCGAGCGCGTGGGCGACCATGCGACAGGCATCGCCGAGCAGGTGATCTATCTGGTCAAGGGCCGTCTGCCCGAGGATGTGCGCCCAAAAGGCGACTTCACCTCGATCCAGGCCCCCGACATGTTCCCCAGAGGAAACTGAATGTCCATATCCACCCAGCCATCCGTTCTTCTGGTCGAAGACGAACCCGCGCAGCGCGAGGTCCTGGCCTATAACCTCGAGGCCGAGGGCTTTCGCGTGATCCAGGCCGGCAATGGCGAAGATGCCATGATGCTGGTTGATGAGGATGCGCCCGACATCATCATCCTCGACTGGATGATGCCCCAGCTTTCGGGGATCGAGGTGTGCCGCCGCCTGAAAACCCGGCCCGAGACACGCTCCATTCCGATCATCATGCTGTCGGCGCGCGCCGAAGAGGTGGACCGCATTCGTGGTCTGGAAACCGGGGCGGACGATTATGTGATCAAGCCCTATTCGGTGCTGGAACTGATGGCGCGGGCGCGGGCGCAGTTGCGCCGGGTGCGCCCGTCAACCATCGGCATGACGCTGGAGTTCGACGATATCCGGCTGGACCCTGAAACCCACCGCGTCTACCGCGCCGACAAGGTGATGAAACTGGGCCCGACCGAGTTTCGGCTGCTGTCCACCTTCATGGAAAAGCCGGGCCGGGTCTGGAGCCGTGAACAGCTTCTGGACCGCGTCTGGGGCCGCGACATCTACGTCGATACCCGCACGGTCGATGTGCACATCGGGCGCCTGCGCAAAAGTCTGATGCAGCATGGCGGGATCGACCCGTTGCGCACCGTGCGCGGGGCGGGATACGCGCTTGGTTAAAGCCAGCCCTTCTTGCGAAACACAAGATACGGCCCCACCGCCGACATCACGATCAGCGCAAGTGCCGCCGGATAGCCCCAGGGCCAGGTCAGTTCCGGCATGACGGCGAAATTCATCCCATAGACCGAGGCCACAAGTGTCGGCGGCAGGAACACGACCGATACCACCGAAAAGATCTGCATGATGCGGTTTTGCTCGATCCCGATCAGGCCCAGCGTGGCATCCAGCAAAAACGTGACCTTTTGGGCCGCAAACTGCGAATGGTCCGAAAGGCTGCGGATATCGCTGATCAGATCCTTGCTCCTCTCGACTGCGTCCGTCTCCATGCTTTCGGCCCGTATGCGTTGAGCATAAAAGACTGCCAGCCTGTCGAGTGTCCCAAGGCTGTCACGAATGTTCGAAATCAGATCGCCCTTGCGCCCGATATCTTCCAGCGTGCTGCGCCAGCCTGCCCCGCCCCGCGGCCGGGCCGAGGCCACGTCGCGGGCAAAGATCCCGCGCGAGATGGCATCAATATCGCGCCCCACCCGTTCCAGAACATCGGCCAGCCGGTCCACCATCACCTCCAGCAGCGACAGCATCACCTGTTCGCCGGTCGCACAGGCCAGCCCCCCCTTGCCCGCGCGGCTGACAAACAGCGTGAACGCGTGCGGATCATGATAGCGGATGGTGATCAGCCGTCCGCCCACAAGAACAAAGGTTACCGGTGCCATGATCGGTGTATCCGCCGCGGTCTGCGCCGGGACAATGGCGGTCATGAACTGCGCGCCGCCTTCGGCGTAGAGGCGCGAGGATTGCTCGATTTCCTCCATGTCTTCGCGCGTCGGCAGATCGACGGACAAGGCACCTTCCAGCGCCTGTTCTTCTTCGCGCGTGGGCGACTGCAGATCGATCCAGACCGTGTCGCCCAGATCTTCGGGGACAACGGCTGTGGCCACCAGCCCATCGCCCGACACCTTGTATCCTTCAATCATCTTTTCTGCTCTCGACCCCGTCTTCAGGAGGTGACGCTAGCACGCGGCCCCCCCACCGGCCAGCCACCTGCGGGGCCGCCGCACCCGGAAACCGCGCCGTTGGGTCTTGCACCCTGCGGCCACCTGTTATACATAACGCCCACTCCGGTGGCGGGTGGGCAGGCAGGCTATGCGCTGGATTGCAAATCCATGTAGATCGGTTCGATTCCGATACCCGCCTCCAACGACCGTCTGTGGTCTATCTTCTCACCAGAAAATTGAATAAGATGAGGCCGCAGTGTATCCTTGCGTCCTGATGCACCCCCATACGTCCCAAGCATTGACGGTAAATGTGACGGTAGAGGCGCAGAGGGTCATACCGTCAAGAGGACACAGTGCCACTTACAGATACCGCTTGCAGATCAGCCAAGCCAGAATCGACGCCGCGCAAGCTCGCGGACATGGCCGGTCTCTATCTTTACATCAGCCCGGCAGGCTCAAAGACATGGCGCGTAGACTACCGCCACGCAGGAAAACGCAAGACAGCGACCCTTGGGCGTTATCCTGATGTTGGGCTGGCGACGGCTCGCGCCTTGCGGGACGACCTGAAGCGCAGCCTCGCCAAAGGCGAAGATACGACACAGCCGCCTGTCGATACTTCACCGCAGCACCCCTTCGCCCAAGTTGCGAATGAATGGCTGGAAGCCCAGAGAAAGGCATGGTCGGAAGTTCACTGGGAAAGGATTGCCGTGAGGCTGCGCCGCGATGTCTATCCCGTAATCGGTGCCATGGATATTGCGACGATCGAAGCCCCTGACCTTCTCAAAGTGATTCGCGCTGTTGAGGACAGGGGAGCCCAAGACATTGCCGCCCGCATCCTCCAGACGACCGGCGCAATCTTCCGCTATGCCGTCGCGTGTGGTTACTGTCGCCGAGATCCGAGCGCCGATCTGCGTGGGGCGCTGAAACCTGCACCCAGACGGCAGCACATGGCTGCGGTAAGTATCCGCGACATGCCGGGGTTTCTTGTAAGCCTGCAAAATGCTGACTTCGAACCGCAAACCCGACTGGGCTTGCTTCTGATCATCCACACGGCACTTCGCACCCGACAAGTGAGATTTGCAACTTGGTCAGAAATCGACTGGCAGGAAAAGGTTTGGCGGCTCTCTGGCGATCGAATGAAGATGGGTAACGATCACGTTATTCCATTAAGCGATCAGACCTGTCAGATATTGAAACAATTACAGGCACTATCTGACGGGTCTGATTGGATCGTGCCGGGTTATAATGGTAAAGCCTGTTCCAAGAACCGATTTTTGTACCTGATGTACCGACTGGGCAAGCACTCCAAAGCTACGGTACATGGCTTCCGCTCAACTTTTTCGACACATTGCAATGAAAGCGAGCTTTGGAGTGCAGACTCCATCGAAAAGGCATTGGCTCACATGCCCAAGAATGCAGTTCGCGCTGCGTATTATCGGGGTAATAGGTTGGATGAGCGGCGGCGCCTTATGCAGTGGTGGAGCGACTGGATTACCGAAGCCGAGAAACGCGGAAAGTCTGCCACCGACTTAACCGATCTGCTTTCCTGGAGTTTCACAATTTATGTGAAACTATCTGTTTATTTTCAATGACTTGAATCAATGTCGTGGGGCCGCTATATTGGCACCGTGGCCTTTTTTCATTCTGTGCATAACGCACAAAATGATAGGGCCACCGGGCTGCAACCCGATGACCCTTGAAAGATGTTTGTGTGCAGAAATATAGCGATGATAACGGACCTTTTCGAGGTCAAAGTGCAACTGATCTTTCCGCCCTACTGGATTTTACGCTGCAAAGCGATGCAC
>JBBRBJ010000013.1:0-68182 GCA_038205925.1 Rhodobacterales bacterium
GGCGCTGGACGTAAAACAGGGGTGAAATCAGCCGCGCCCATACGCCGAGGGTGAATGTGATCTTCCGGGATGGAACACTTCCGCTGTCGCGATATCTCACGCGGCTTGCCCGTACCGTGACACGAACGACTCACCTTCCGCGGATCTGGTGAAAGTATTTCGTGCCACCCATTTTTGACTCGATTGTCGCAGGGTAACTGGCAGACCGTCCTGAAAAGTTCGGCTTTCCATAACTTTCAGTGCTGTGAGAGGGGAAAGGTGAGAGGCTGGACAACGACCCAAACGGGACTCGTTACGGCTGCTTCCTTCCGGACCTGACCGGGTTGGCGAGGCGCTCGCCCGCGCCAACCTCTCGCATTTACAAATAAGCCAGCGGCAGGGCGACTGCAAGACCCCTGTGATGCGGATCAGACCAGAAGCCAGTCCGGCAGGCACCGGCATCATGCACAGGTGTGGCCCGACGTTCGGTTCGGGCGGCGCCGATCAGATTGCCCGAAAGGGGAAAAGCTGCAATGATCACTGCGCCCGGATCGCGGGCCCGCGCGCACCCTAGAACGACAGACGATAGCGCTGAAACCCTTGTGCGGTGAGGGTAAGGGGTGTCAGGGACAAATGTGCCACCTCATCCACATAGGCCAGGCTTTCGGGGGCACTGTCGAACAAGGCACTGGTTCCGGGGCAGGGTGCAAACGACCACGCGGGGGCGTCGGCATACAGGGCGGCATCGTTCAGATGCGCCCCATCCGCGAGGTATGAGATCAGGATGTCGCGGTTCGATGTCTGGTCAGCGAACACCACGCGCGCGTCCGGCACTTCGAGAAATCCGCCCGAGCCACTGCTGCGGTAGCTGTTGGTGGCCAGGATGAAGGCATCTTCGTCGCAAACGCCGGTGCCCTGCCAGCACAGATCGCGGATGCGTGCACCCTGTCCGGGCGGGGTGGCAAGGTCGATCCGGTAGGTCACGCCGCTGATCCGGTCGAAATTGAACGAGGCGACATCGGGGTTCAGCAGCATCTGGTCGGGCTGGCCGGGGGTCAGCGGGTTGAAGACCTGAACGGCGCGCTCAAGCCAGTGGCGCACATCGGCCCCAGTGATCTGCAGGGCGACGATGGTGTTGGGGTGAACGTAAAGGTCAGCGGCATGGCGCAGCAAAAGATCGCCGGGCGGGATGAAAGAGTAATTGCCGGGGCCCGCGCGGCCGCCCGCCTTGAAGGGCGCGGTAGCGGACAAGATCGGCATCCCCTCATCCTGCCCGCCCTGCAGCCGCGACGCCACGTAGCGGACCTGCGCGCGGTTCACCAGCGTCAGTGCGCTGCAGTCGGCGACCATGGCAAAGTAGCTGTGGATCGCACGCGGCGTGCGCCCGATGGGGCGGCGCGCCCAATCAAGTGCGGCCCGGTGCGCGGGCGCGATCAGCGCCGACAGTTCGGTGTCTGGTTCGATCTGGGGGCGCTGCGCGCCTGAGGCGCTGCGCAGTGCGACGGGGCGCGCCTCGGACCGGTGGCCCACCACTGTCCAGTGCATGCCTGTGGGCGCGCGCGCAAGGTCAAGGTCGATCACCCCCAGATGCGATCCGTAGACCCCAGGCATCACTGCGGGCTTGCCCGCCAGCATGCCGGCCATCGGATCGACCCCTGACGCGCAGGGTGTTTCAGGCCCCGGAAAGGGCAGGTGCACATGCCCCATCACAATGGCATCGACTCCCGGCAGAGCTGCGATGGACAGGGCTGCATTCTCGGCCATCGGGACTGTAAATCGGGGACCGACGCCGGAATGGGCCAGCACGATGACGACATCGGCGCCCTCGGCGCGCAAACGCGGGGCGTGCAGAGCCACGGCCTCGACCATGTCGGTCAGTATCACGCGTCCGCCGATGGCCTGACGGTCCCAGATGGCAGTTTGCGGGGGCAGCACGCCGATGACGCCGACGCGCAGCAGGTGGCGCTGGCCCGTGCTATCGGTCAGGTTGCGCGTCAAAAGCACGCTGGGCGGCAAGAAGCGCGTCAGGCCTCCGGTAGACGATCGGCCGTGCGTGTTTGCCGACAGGCAGGGAAACACAGCCTCGGCCAGACAGGCGCGCAGGTAGTCCATACCGAACGAGAATTCGTGGTTGCCCAGATTGACCGCATCATAACCAAGATGGTTCATTGCGGCGATGCAAGGGTTGGGCTGGTGCCCGGTCTGCGAGACGAAATCGCCCAGAGGGCTGCCTTGCAGGAAATCACCGTTGTCGAACAGCAGGGCGCCGGGTGCCTCGGCGCGGGCCTGCGCGATAAGCGTGGCAGTCAGCGCCAGACCTTTGTAAGGGCAGGGCTGATCGGTGTAATAATCATAAGCCGCCAGATGCATGTGCAGATCGGATGTGGCCATGATCCGCAGCCGCACCTTGACCGGTGGCGACGCACCCGCGGTGCCCGAAACCTCGGGTGCCGCAGCCGCGTCTGAATGTGGGCGTGCTGTCAGTTCGTACATGTGTGTTCAGTGCCACTGTCCGGAAAACGTTCGACAATCTCAGGTATAGCTACGGCAGACCGCGCCGAAATTACTACCCTAAAACGTAAATTCTGTAAATTACTGTCGCTATGGGTGTATTTTCGCAGGATTGTTTCACATCGGATCGCGCCATACGGTCGCAATCCCCGCGCGGATCTTGCTGCGTCTATCAGATGCGCGAACGGTTTGCCGTTTTCGCGCCCGCATGTCATCAGGACGGCCATGGGCAGGGGGGGCAGGCGATGCGTCTGGCGGAAACAGTGACATTTGGCGGATCGGGTCTGGACCGGGCGGCCCATCTGCGCGGCGATGCCGGGCAGATCGCCCGGATGCAGTCACAGGGGAGGGTGCTGCCGGTCTGGCGCGGCAAGCCGCTGATCGACAAGGGTACAGCGCTGGGATGGGTGGGCGCCGACAGCCCTGCGCTGGCAGCGGCTGGACCGCCGGTGTTCCTGGGGCTGGATGCAGGCATTCCGCGCTTTGGCTGCGACATCTCGGACTGGTCCCCTGAAGCGGGGGCCGAGGCGGTGACTGCCGGGTTTTTCGATCCCAGCGAACAGCGCCATCCGGCCCTGCCAGATACCATGGCGTTTCTTGAGTTGCGGGGGGTCATGACGCGCCTGTCCCCGCGTGAAGCGGAATTTGTGGCCATGGCCAAAGCAGTGCTGCAATGGCACCGATCGCATCGCTTTTGCGCGGTCTGTGGCGCCGCCTCTGTCCCGGCTATGGCCGGATGGCAGCGCGATTGCCCGGCCTGCGGCGCGCATCACTTTCCGCGCACAGATCCGGTGGTAATCATGTTGGTGACGCATGGCAACCGCGTGCTTCTGGGCCGCAGTCCCGGTTGGCCCGAAGGCATGTATTCGTGCCTTGCGGGCTTTGTCGAACCGGGCGAAGGGATCGAGGCCGCCGTGCGCCGCGAAGTGCTGGAAGAGGCGGGCATCCGCGTGGGTGCCGTGAAGTTCCTCTCCAGTCAGCCATGGCCGTTTCCCGCCAGTCTGATGTTTGGCTGCATGGGCGAGGCGCTGGATGACACGATCACCATTGATCCGACCGAGCTTGAACATGCGCTGTGGATCACGCGTGAGGACATGGTCGAGGTGATGGCGGGGGCCCATCCAATCATCAAGCCCGCCCGCAAAGGGGCGATTGCGCATTTTCTGATCGAAAACTGGCTTGCGGACCGGCTGGATTGAGGCCAGATTCGCACACAGGAAACGTGCGCCCCGTGGCAGCACACCGCGCCACGGAAAGTCTGGACGATGCACTTTACCTCTAAAATCGATATCGAAGCCCCGTCAGAGTTTGTTTTTGTCTGCCTGTCGGACTTTGAAGGTTGGGAACGGGCCGCGATGCGACGCGGCGCCGATGTGCGCCGCACCGACACCAGGCGCACCCCTGGCGCCGGGATGTCGTGGGACGTTCAGTTCAACTTTCGTGGCAAGGCACGCCAGCTTGATCTGAAACTGGTCGCGCTGGACCCGGGCGGAAAGCTGGCATTTACCGGCATGGGCAAACTGATTGAGGGCAATCTGGCACTTGAACTGTTGGGCCTTGCGCCCCGGAGGACCCGGGTCGTCCTGTCGGTGGAGGTGCGGCCCCTTACGCTGGGCGCGCGGCTACTGCTGCAATCGCTGAAGATGGCCAGGGGCAAGGTGCAGACGCGTCTGGATCAGCGGATGGCCCAACTGGCAAAGGACATCGAGGTGCGCCACGTCGCCGCGCGCGCGCGTCAGGGATCATCGGGCGCGGTCTGAAGGGTAAACGCCCAGAATATCGACGTTCGTTGTGAAATAGTGCAACTCCTCAAGCGCGAGAGCCACATTGGTATCGTCAGGGTGGCCTTCAATATCTGCATAGAACTCGGTCGCGGTAAAACTGCCGCCAACCATGTAGCTTTCCAGCTTTGTCATGTTCACTCCATTGGTGGCAAAGCCGCCCATCGCCTTGTAAAGCGCGGCCGGAATGTTGCGGACGCGAAATGTAAAGGTGGTGATCATGTGATCCGCGCGGCGGCTGTGGTCGGCGTGGCGCGACATCACCAGAAAGCGGGTGGTGTTGTTCTTTTGGTCCTCGATCTCGCCCGCCAGAACGTCCAGCCCGTAAATCTGGGCCGCAAGCGTGCTGGCAAGTGCTGCCCTCGACTTGTCGGCCCATTGGGCCACCTCGCGCGCGGCGCGGGCGTTGTCGGAACTGACGTGACCGCGGATGCCGTGGGCACGCAGGAACCCCGCGCATTGCGGCAAGATCACCACATGGCCATGGGCCTCGGTCACGTCCGCGATCTGGGCGCCCGGCACGCCCAGAAGGTTGACATGCACACGCACGAATGCCTCGTCCACGATGTGCAGCCCGGCCTTTGGCAACAGGCTGTGGACATCGGCTACGCGTCCGTAGGTGGAATTCTCGACCGCCAGAACGCCCAGATCGGCCTCGCCCCTGCGGGTAATCTCGACCACGTCGTCAAAGGTGGTGCACGGCAGGGGGGTCATTTCGGGGCGTGCCTGCGCACAGGCCTGATGCGAATAGGCGCCCAATTCCCCCTGAAATGCAATGCGACCTGTCATGTTTTGCACCCTTTGTTGATCAAACCCCGGCGAAAAGGGGCGATTGGTCGCGCTCGTATACCTTGAAAGTCATAGGGGGAAGCGGGTAGAAGCCATCGCAACGCAATGCCACAGGAAGGCGCGACATGTTCGACACGATGACAATTACCAAAGTTCTGGGGGCCGTGTGCGGATCGCTTCTGGTTTTCATGCTGGGCAGTTGGGCAGCCGAGTCGCTGTATCACGTCGGTGGTGAAGCCCATGGCGAGATGACGCAGGCCTACACGATCGAAACGGGTGCCGAAGAAGATACCGCCGTCGTTGCCGAAGGACCGGATTTCGAGACGCTGCTTGCCTCGGCGGATTTGGGCGCGGGCGAAAAGGTGTTTGCCAAGTGCAAGGCCTGTCACAAGCTGGACGGAACCGATGGCACCGGCCCACACCTGAACGGCGTGGTCGACCGGCCAATGGCGGCGTCAGCAGGTTTCCCTTACTCGGACGCGATCATGGCTGTCGCCGATCAGGCTTGGGTACCAGAAAATCTGAACGGCTTTCTCCTCAACCCCAAGGGCTACATGCCGGGCACAAAGATGGCCTTTGCAGGTCTGCCGAAAGCTGAAGACCGGGCGAACGTGATCGCCTATCTGGCGTCGACCACCCAGTAACGCAGTCTGTCTCCGAGTGCTGAGCAAGGGCCGCCATCTGGGCGGCCCTTTTCTTGTCCTGCGCCCCTGATCACGCAAACGCAACTTGAGGCATCGACATTCCGCGCTTTAATTCCCTTAATGTACATTGGTGCGCGGGCCTGCGGGCGCGGCAGAAAAAAGGGGGCGTTGATGGCACAGGGTTTCGGGACGGTTGTGGCGTGGAGTCTGATGATGGCGCTACCCGCCATGGCGCAAGACAAGGTGATCACTGCGCACGGCATCTCGACATTTGGCGAATTGCAACTGCCCGCCAATTTCACCCATCTGCCCTACGTCAACCCCGACGCCCCCAAGGGCGGCGAGATCAGCCAATGGGCCTTTGGCGGATTTGACAGCCTGAACCCCTATTCGATCAAGGGCCGTGCGGCTGCGCTGTCATCATCGCCGTTCGAGTCAATCCTCGCCGGCACGTCGGATGAGATCGGGGCAGCCTACTGCCTGTTGTGCAGCACGATGGAATACCCCGAGGACCGGTCCTATGTGATCTTCAATCTGCGCGAAGACGTGACGTTCTCGGACGGTACGCCGATGACTGCGGACGATGTTCTGTTCAGCTATCAGACGTTTCTGGCCAAAGGCCTGACCGATTTTCGCACTGTTCTGGCCACCCAGGTCGACAGTGTGGAGGTGCTGGATCCGCTGCGTATCAAGTTCACCTTCAAGCCGGGCGTGCCCCATCGTGACCTGCCCGCCGACATGGGCGGATTGCCGGTATTTTCCAAGGCGCACTATGAGGCGAACGCGCTGGATCTTGAGGAATCGACACTGACGCCGATGCTGGGCACGGGCGCCTATGTCCTGGACAAGGTTGATATCGGCAAGGCGATTTCGTGGAAGCGCAACCCCGACTACTGGGGCGAAAAGCACCCCCTGAGCGTAGGGCGCAGCAATTTTGACCTGATCCGCATAGAATACTACGGCGATTACGACGCCGCATTCGAGGGATTCAAGGCCGGGAACTATACCTTCCGCAACGAGGCAAGCTCGATCAAATGGGCGACGGGTTATGACTTTGATGCCGTAAAGAGCGGGCAGATCCAGAAGGTGGAACTGGCAGACGGGGCCAAGGCCAACGGGCAGGCGTTCGTGTTCAATCTGCGGCGCGAGAAGTTTCAGGATGTGCGCGTGCGCGAGGCGCTGGGCCTGATGTTCAACTTTGAATGGTCGAACGCGACGCTGTTCTATGGGCTTTATGCGCGGATCAATTCGGTTTGGGAAAACTCGTGGCTTGCCGCCGATGGGCCGCCTTCGCCAGAAGAAGTGGCCGTTCTGCAGCCCATCGTCGACGCGGGCCTGCTGCCCGTCAGCATCCTGACAGACACAGTCGTCATGGCACCTGCATCAGGTGAACGGCAGCTTGACCGTGGCAATCTTCGCCGGGCCAGCGCCCTTCTGGACGAGGCTGGATGGGAGGTGGGTGATGATGGTATCCGCCGCAAGGACGGCCAGACGCTTGTTGTGGACATCCTGAACGACAGCCCGACCTTTGACCGGGTGATCAACCCCTATGTCGAAAACCTGAAGACGCTGGGCGTGGATGCCAAGATGACCCGCGTTGACAACGCGCAGATGGAAGAGCGTACCCGTCCGCCGCAATTTGATTTTGACATGATCGTTCACAACGCAAGGTCGGGCTATATCTCGGGGTCCGAGCTGAAGCAGTACTATGGCGGCGATACGGCGGACATATCGTCGTTCAACGCGATGGGGCTGAAATCGCCCGGCGTGGACATGCTGGTCGACGTGGTGATGTCGGCCAAGTCGCTGGAGGATCTGACCGTGGCCACCAAGGCGCTGGACCGCGCGCTGCGGGCCGAACGGTTCTGGGTGCCGCAGTGGTACAAGAACACGCACACCGTGGCCTATTTCGACATGTTCGAGCACCCTGAAACATTGCCGCCCTACGCTCTGGGAGAGTTGGATTTCTGGTGGTACAACGCGGAAAAGGCGGCGGCTCTGAAAGCCTCGGGCTTGCTGCGATAACAACAAAAAGAACGGGCAGGCAGGCCAGATGGGCGCCTATATTCTCCGGCGATTGCTGCTGATCATACCGACGTTGTTCGGGATCATGCTGATCAACTTTGCGCTGACGCAATTCGTTCCGGGTGGCCCGATCGAGCAGGTTCTGGCGCGTGTCGAAGGCGGCGGCGACAGTATGGCCGCGATCTCGGGCGGCGCCGATGCGGGCATCGACCAGCAGGGCGCGGATGGCGGCTATGTGGGCGCGCGTGGGTTGGACCCCGATTTTCTGGCCCAGCTTGAGGTGCAGTTCGGCTTTGCCCGCTTTGTCTGCGCGCCGGATTTTACCGGCACACCCTCGGTCAAGGCACCCGAATGCGTGAAAGAAACGATCCCCGCTTATGAGCGGTTTTTCCTGATGATGTGGAACTATCTGCAGTTCGACTTTGGGGAAAGCCATTTCCGGTCGATTGGCGTGCTGGAGTTGGTGCTCGAAAAGATGCCGGTGTCGATCACGTTGGGCCTGTGGTCCACACTGATCGCCTATATGATCTCGATCCCGCTGGGCATCCGCAAGGCGGTGCGCGATGGCTCGGCCTTTGACACATGGACCAGCGGTGCCATTATTGTGGCCTATGCCATCCCGGGCTTTCTGTTTGCCATCCTTTTGCTGGTTCTGTTCGCGGGGGGCAGCTATTTCCGCTGGTTTCCGCTGCGCGGCCTGACATCCGACAATTTCGAGGATCTGAGCCTTTTGGGAAAGATCGGTGATTATTTGTGGCACATCACCCTGCCGGTGCTGGCCTCGACCATATCCAGCTTTGCCACGCTGACGCTTTTGACCAAGAACAGTTTTCTGGATGAGATCAAGAAGCAGTATGTCATGACCGCCCGCGCCAAGGGGCTGGGTGAAAATGCGGTTCTTTATGGCCATGTGTTCCGAAATGCGATGCTGATCGTGATTGCGGGCTTTCCCGCACTTTTCATCAGCGTGTTTTTTGGCGGCAGCCTGCTGATCGAGTATATCTTTACCCTTGATGGGTTGGGGCAGCTTTTCTACAGATCGGCGGTGGAACGGGATTATCCGGTGATCTTTGGCACGCTGTACTTCTTTGGCCTGATGGGTCTGCTGGTGGGAATCATTTCCGATCTGATGTATATCTGGGTCGATCCGCGGATCGATTTCGAGAGGCGCGGCTGATGGCGCTGTCTCCGCTGAACCAGCGCCGCTGGCGCAACTTCCGTGCCAACCGTCGGGCGTTCTGGTCCATGATCCTGTTTGCGATCCTGTATGGCATCACGCTGTGCGCCGAGGTGGTGGCCAACGACAAGCCGCTTTTGGTACAGTATCGTGGCGAATGGCATGTACCGTTCATGCGTTTTTATCCCGAAACCGCCTTTGGCGGCGATTTCCGGACCGAAGCGAAATACAAGGATCCCGAGGTGCAGTGTCTGATCCTGTCAGGCGGGTCCGAGGAATGTTGGGATGCACCCGAAGATGTGATTGCAGGGGTTCAAAGCGGCGCTTGGGCCGGGGCAGAGGCAGATTTCACTCCGGGGTGGATTGTCTGGCCGCTGATCCCCTACAGCTTCACCACCATCAACGACATCGGCAAGGCCGCCCCGTCTGCCCCCGACGCCGACCATTGGCTGGGCACGGATGACACCGCGCGGGACGTTCTGGCGCGGGTCATCTACGGGTTCCGCCTGTCGGTCTCGTTTGCGCTGATCGTGACGGTGCTGACATCGGTGATCGGCATCGCGGCGGGGGCGGTGCAGGGGTATTTCGGCGGCCTGACCGACCTGATCTTTCAGCGCATCATCGAAATCTGGGGGGCGACACCGCAGCTTTACGTGATCATCATTGTGGCGGCGGTGTTCACGATGAACTTCTGGCTGCTGGTATTTCTGATGGTTTTGTTTGGCTGGACCAGCCTGATTGGCGTGGTGCGGGCAGAATTCCTGCGCGCGCGCAATTTCGAATACGTCCGCGCCGCGCGCGCTTTGGGTGTGCCCGACCGGGTGATCATTTTCCGCCATGTGCTGCCCAATGCGATGGTGGCGACCCTGACCATGCTGCCGTTCATCGTGACGGGCACCATCGGCGCGCTGACAAGCCTTGATTTTCTGGGCTTTGGTCTGCCTGCAAGCGCGCCGTCTCTGGGCGAGATGACGCAGCAGGCCAAGCAGAACCTGCAGGCCCCGTGGCTGGGTTTCACCGCGTTTTTCACCTTTGCCATCATGCTGAGCCTGCTTGTGTTCGTCTTCGAGGGCATCCGCGATGCCTTTGACCCCAGAAAGACGTTTCAATGAGCGTGCTTGAGGTCAAGGATCTGAAGATCAGCTTCCGTCAGGACGGACGGCTGATCGAGGCCGTGCGCGGGGTCAGCTTTACCGTAGGCAAGGGCGAGACGGTGGCGCTGGTCGGTGAGAGCGGGTCCGGCAAATCGGTGACGGCGCTGTCAACGGTGGCACTGCTGGGCGACAACGCGCAGGTGTCGGGCTCGGTCACCTACAACGGCGCACAGATGATCGGGGCGGCGGAAAATGATCTGCGCCGGGTGCGTGGCAATGACGTCAGCTTCATCTTTCAGGAACCGATGACCAGCCTGAACCCGCTGCACACGATCGAACGTCAGCTGGGCGAAAGCCTTGGGTTGCATCAGGGCCTGAGCGGGGCGGCAGCGCGGGCGCGCAGTCTGGATCTGATGGCCAAGGTGGGCATCCGCGATGCGGAAAGCAGGCTTGGCGCCTATCCGCATCAGCTTTCGGGTGGGCAACGTCAGCGCGTGATGATCGCGATGGCACTGGCCAACGGGCCGGAACTGCTGATCGCGGATGAACCGACGACGGCGCTTGACGTGACAATTCAGGCGCAGATTCTGGACCTGCTGGCTGAACTTAAGCGGTCCGAGGGGCTGAGCCTGTTGTTCATCACACATGATCTGGGCATCGTCCGGCGCATCGCGGACCGGGTGTGCGTGATGCAGGGTGGCGAAATTGTCGAGCAGGGACCGACGGCCACGATTTTCGGCAACCCTCAACATCCCTATACCCGCAAACTGCTGGCGGCCGAGCCGTCGGGCACCCCCGGCCTGGTCGCTGAGGACGCGAAGGAAGTGGTGCGGACCGAAGATCTGCGCATCTGGTTTCCCATTACAGCGGGCCTGATGCGGCGCACGGTGGGCCACGTCAAGGCGGTGAATGCCGCCAGCCTTTCGGTGCGTGCGGGGGAAACCTTGGGCGTGGTGGGCGAAAGCGGGTCGGGCAAGACCACCCTGGCGCTTGCCATTCTGCGGCTGGTGCCCTCGACCGGACCGGTGGTGGTGCTGGGACACGACATCTCGGGGCTGTCCCCGGGCAAGATGCGGCCAGTTCGGCGCGACATGCAGATCGTGTTCCAAGATCCCTACGGCAGCCTGTCGCCCCGGATGACGGCCGAGCAGATAATTGCCGAGGGGCTGGGCATCCATGCGGCCGGACAGGACGGCGACCACCGCACCATGGTGGCCGAGATCATGGCCGAAGTGGGCCTCGATCCTGAAACGATGGGTCGTTATCCGCATGAGTTTTCGGGCGGCCAGCGGCAGCGCATCGCGATTGCGCGCGCAATGATCCTGCGCCCGAAGCTTGTGGTGCTGGACGAGCCGACAAGCGCGCTGGACATGACGGTGCAGGTGCAAATCGTGGATCTGCTGCGCGATCTGCAGCGCAAATGGGGCTTGGCGTATATTTTTATCAGCCACGATTTGCGGGTGGTCAAGGCACTGGCACACAAGGTGATGGTGATGCGGGCCGGTGACGTGGTCGAGGCCGGGGAAAGTGCGGCCATCTTCGGTGCGCCGCAGCATGCCTACACGCGCGCGCTGATGGCTGCAGCCTTTGGCACGACGGTCCGGGATGTCACGGCGTGAAGCTGCTGTTCGTGCATCAGAATTTTCCGGCCCAGTTCCTGCATCTTGCACCTGAAATGGCCCGGCGTGGCCACGATGTGCTGGCCTTGACCGACGCGTCCAACACCCGCCAAAGCACCGTCAAGACCACGCGTTACAGGCATGATGCGGCAAAGGTTGATGCCGCGCAAACACGCCTGGGGCGCAATTACACCACGATGAGCGACCGGGGCGTCACAGTGGCGCGTGCCGCGTTGCAGATGCGCGACCGCGACGGCTATTCCCCGGATGTCATCTTTGGCCATGCCGGATGGGGCGAGACGCTTTTTCTGAAAGAGGTGTGGCCACAGGCACGACTGCTTTCCTATTCCGAGTTCTACTATCGGGGCGCGGGGGCGGATGTGGGGTTTGACACCGAATTCACCCCCTATGGCTTTGATCAGGTGATGATTGCCCAAGGCCGCGCGGCGCATCTGGGGCAAGGGCTGGTGCATGCCGATGCGGGTTTGTCACCGACGGCATGGCAGGCCAGCACGTATCCCAAAAGCCTGCGTCATATGATCACGGTCATTCATGACGGGGTGGATACGGCAGTGATGACCCCCAACCCTGATGCGGCGCTGACGTTGCCGGACGGGCGCGTCCTGCGCGCAGGGGATGAGGTTCTGACCTTTGTGAACCGCAATCTTGAGCCCTATCGTGGCTATCACATCTTCATGCGCGCGCTGCCTGCGATACTTGCGGACCGGCGCAATGCGCAGGTGGTCATCGTGGGGGGCGATGAGGTCAGCTATGGCGCGGCCCCGCCCGATGCCAAGGGCTGGAAAGAGATCATCCTGGCCGAAGTGCGGGACAAGATCGACATGAACCGCGTACATTTTCTCGGCAAGGTGCCCTATTCACAGTTTGTGACGATCATGCAGATCAGCCGGGTCCATGCCTATCTGACCTATCCCTTTGTTCTGTCGTGGTCGATGATCGAGGCGATGTCAGCCGGTTGTCTGGTCGTGGGCTCAGGCACCCCGCCAGTTCAAGAGGTGCTGCGTCACGGCGAGAACGGCCTGCTGGTTGATTTCTTTGATGTGCAAGGGTGGTCAGATACGATTGCGCGCGCGCTGGCGGATCCGTCCGCCTTTGATTCCATCCGCGCGGCCGCACGGCGCACGGCGCTCGCCGACTATGATCTGCGCGCCGTATGCCTGCCTCGCACGGTAGCCTTTGTCGAGCGTTTCGGGCCCACAACCGGCGTCTAGATCGCCGCCGAACGCCGCGCCGCGCGGTGGTGATCATGTGCATCCTGCCTGCGCGCGATCATCCGTGTTCCGGTCAGCGACTGGCCTGTTCATCGCTATAGCTCTGAAAAATTGCACCGCAGAATGCAAGGGGTCTGCGCCATGGCCAGCCCGTCACCCATCGGTTGCGATTCGCGTCCCAGGGGGCTATCTTGGACGGGCAAAGGTGGGTCTGCCTTGATGCAGATCAAAGCCGGAAAAGGGCGCCGAATTGGCACTACATCAAGATTTGCGAATGGCGCATCAGGAGTGCTCTGCATGCCCGATCCGCCACCGTGCTGTCTGCGCGCGGTGCGAGGCGGATGAGTTGGTCGTGCTTGAGCAGATCAAGTACTACCGCAGCTTTCAGGCAGGGCAGCCGGTGATCTGGTCGGGGGACCGGATGGATTTTGTGGCAAGCGTGGTGACAGGCATCGCCACTTTGATGCAGACGATGGAAGACGGTCGCCGCCAGATGGTCGGGTTGTTGCAGCCCTCGGATTTTCTGGGCCGTCCGGGGCGCGAGACGGCGGCCTATGATGTGACGGCTGTTACGGATCTGGTGATGTGCTGTTTTCGCCGCAAGCCATTCGAAGACATGATGCGCACGACGCCGAACGTTTCGCAGCGCCTGCTGGAAATGACATTGGATGAGTTGGATGCCGCGCGGGAATGGATGCTGCTTCTGGGGCGCAAGACGGCGCGTGAAAAGATCGCCTCGCTGCTGGCGATCGTGGCCCGGCGTGATGCCGGCCTGCAACTGCGGAAACCATGCGGGCGGATCACGTTTGAGGTGCCCCTTACGCGCGAAGAAATGGCTGATTATCTCGGGCTTACACTTGAGACGGTCAGTCGCCAGATGAGTGCGCTGAAAAAAGAGGGCCTGATCGAGTTGCACGGCAAGCGACAGGTGATCGTGCCGGATTTTGACGCGCTGGCCGAACAGACCGGCAACGACAGCTTTCTGGTCTGACGCCCCGCAAGGGCCCGGAACTTCAACGGAAAATCCGGACTAACACAGCATTCGGAAATTGGGCCGTGTGGGGCGGCAGAACGGTGTTCAATGTGCCATCAGCACGGGAACCTTTGCCTGTTCCAGCATGCTGCGCGTGGCCCCGCCGAGGATTGCTTCGCGGAACCGCGAATGGCCGTAAGCCCCCATCACCAGAAGATCGGCATCGCAATCTGCAAGATGACGCGCCAGCACCTCCGAAACGCGGGGCAGGGTGCGTGCCAGTACGGATACTTCGGCCCGCACACCGTGCCGCACCAGCATCTGGCACAGCATTCCGCCGGGGTCTGACCGCTCGGGGCCATGCTTTGGCGGGTCGATAATGGTGATGATGACCCGCTCGGCCTGTTGCAGCATGGGCAGTGCGTGACGGACGGCGACCATTGATTCGGCGCTTTGGTTCCATGCAACGACGGCAGTGCACGCCGGGCTGGCGGGCAGGCCGCTGTCGGGCACGATCAGAACCGGCGCGCGGCCTTCGAACAGGGCGGCCTCAACCACAGCTTCGGATTCGGCGAATTTGCCGGGGCCATAGGGGAGGGGCATCACGACCAGATCGGCAAATCTGGCACGGCTGGCAATGATGTCGGTCAGGCCGCCAATCTGGGCAGTGGCCGCCTCGATCCCGTATCGCAGACTTGGCGCTTCGGCGTGGATGGCGGCCTTTGCGGCGGTTTCGATGGCGCGAGCATCCGTCTCGGCCTGTTCGAGCGCGGCTTGTACCATCATGGCGCCTGTTCCCACGTAGGAATAGCCGATCTGCGAGCGGTCGACGCCGAGGGCAAGCACATCAAGATGTGCGTCGAATGTTGCACAAAGTCGGGCCGCGGCCTTGATCACGTGTGACAGCTGACCCTCTTGGGTCGCTGCGGTGAACAGGGTTTTGTAGGACATGTCGCATTCCATTTTGTTGACTTCACGATGGGCTGACATTTGCACCTTTGACCGAGGTGCGCATTGACCGGGATCAAGCGCGCCACCGTTACTTTTTGACATGGATCAAAGCGTTGGCTGCTCCGATGGCTCAGAACAGGCTTCAGGACAGCAGGTGCGCGAATTTCGAATCGGTCGGCGCCCCTTATGCACAAACGAGGGGACACAAAGATGTGGGACTATGCGAAACTGGTCGTATCGGGGCTGATCGCGGTATGCGCCGCGATCGCCGCCAATTACGCCCATGACATTGCCTATATGGTCAACGCCGTTACCGTCATGCTGGCTGCGGGCATTACCTTTCTGGTGGTGCTGCGTGGCGTGGGTGAGGTGCGGGTCGTCAATCAAGGCGAATACATGGATGACGTGGTGCGCGCAGGCGTCATCGCGACCGTGTTTTGGGGGGCCGTGGGCTTCCTGATGGGCGTGATCATCGCCAGCCAGTTGGCGTGGCCTCAGCTGAATTTCGAGGCTTTGCAAGGCATTGGCAATTTTGGCCGCTTGCGCCCTCTGCACACGTCGGCGGTGATCTTCGCTTTTGGTGGCAACGCGCTGATCATGTCGGCGTTTTACATCGTCCAACGTACAAGTGCGGTGCGATTGTGGGGTGGGAACCTCGCGTGGTTCGTGTTCTGGGGCTGGCAGCTGGTCATTGTGCTGGCGGCCACCGGGTACATTCTGGGCGGCACGCAGTCCAAGGAATACGCCGAGCCGGTCTGGTATGTCGACATCCTGCTCACGGCGGTCTGGCTGTCCTACCTCGCCGTTTTCGCAGGCACGCTGATGCACCGCAAAGAGCCCCACATCTACGTGGCCAACTGGTTCTTGCTGGCTTTCATCATCACAGTGGCGATGCTGCACGTGGTCAACAACATGGCCATCCCGGTCTCGGTCTTTTCCAGCCAGTCGGTGCAGGTCACGGGCGGGGTGCAAGATGCGATGATCCAGTGGTGGTACGGGCACAACGCGGTCGGCTTCTTCCTGACGGCAGGCTTCCTGGGGATGATGTATTACTTTGTGCCCAAGCAGGCCGAGCGTCCCGTTTACAGCTATAAACTGTCGATCATTCACTTCTGGGCGCTGATCTTTCTGTATATCTGGGCTGGTCCGCACCATCTGCACTACACAGCCCTTCCTGACTGGGCCTCGACCCTGGGGATGGTATTTTCAATCGTGCTCTGGATGCCCAGCTGGGGCGGCATGATCAACGGCCTGATGACGCTGTCGGGTGCATGGGACAAGTTGCGCACCGATCCGGTGATCCGGATGATGGTGGTTTCCATCGGGTTCTACGGGATGAGTACGTTCGAAGGCCCGATGATGAGCATCAAGGCCGTCAACAGCCTGTCACACTATACCGACTGGACCATTGGCCATGTGCATTCGGGCGCTCTTGGCTGGAATGGCATGATTACCTTTGGCGCGCTTTACTTTCTTGTTCCGCGCCTTTGGCACCGTCAGGGACTGTATTCGCTGCGTCTGGTCAGCTGGCACTTCTGGCTCGCGACCATCGGGATCGTTCTCTACGCGAGTGCGATGTGGGTGTCGGGTATCATGGAGGGCCTGATGTGGCGCGAAGTGGATGCCAATGGCTTCCTCGTCAATGCATTCGCCGACACCGTGGCCGCGAAATACCCGATGTATGTGGTGCGTGCGCTGGGTGGGGCGATGTACCTGATCGGTGGGCTGATCATGGCCTACAACCTGTGGATGACCGTGCGTGCGTCGCCTGAAAAGGTAACGTCCCATGCGGCAGTCCCCGCTAAATGAGAAAGGGGCAAGACCATGGGAATTCTTGACAAACACAAGGCGATTGAAACCCACGCAACGCTGCTGATGGTGCTGAGCCTTCTGGTGGTGTCGATCGGGGGCCTGGTTCAGATCGTGCCGTTGTTCTATCTGGAAAACACGATCGAAAAGGTCGAAGGCGTGCGCCCGTATACGCCTTTGGAACTGGCAGGACGTGACATCTACCTGCGCGAAGGCTGCTACGGATGCCACAGCCAGATGATCCGCCCGATGCGCGATGAGGTGGAACGCTATGGCCACTACAGTCTGGCTGCGGAGTCGATGTATGACCATCCGTTCCAGTGGGGATCCAAGCGGACGGGACCAGATCTGGCGCGTGTCGGCGGGCGCTATTCGGACGAATGGCATCAGGACCACTTTACCAACGCAAAATCCGTGGTGCCGGAATCGGTGATGCCGCCCTATGGGTTCCTTGCCAACACGGTGATCGACGGGCGCTATATCGAGGATATCGTCAAGACGCACCGCATGGTGGGCGTGCCGTATTCCGAAGATATGGTGGCCAATGCGCGGGCCGACTTCGCGGCGCAGGTCAATCCTGATGGCGATTTTGAGGGTCTGGAAGCGCGCTATGGCGAAGACGTCTTTGGAACTGCCATCAACGTGCGCAATTTCGATGGGCGGCCCGCGTTGACCGAGATGGATGCGCTGATCTCGTATGTTCAGGTGTTGGGTACGATGGTCGACTTCTCGACCTTCATTCCTGACGCAAGCCGGTAAGAGGACAATATGGAACTTTACACGCTTTTGCGCGAATTTGCTGACAGTTGGGCACTGTTGACGCTGTTTGCCGTGTTTGTTGGCATCTGGTTCTGGGCATGGCGGCCCGGCAGCCGACCCACCCATGACGCCGCTGCACAATCCATCTTTCGCAATGAGACGCGCCCTGCCAGCGATGACCGCCCCGGAAAGGAAGCCTGAGCCATGTGCGCCAAGCGAGTGACGCAAAAACCCGATGACGTGCCGACCACTGGCCATGTCTGGGACGGGATCGAGGAATACGACAACCCGATGCCGCGCTGGTGGGTCTGGGTCTTTTACGCGACGATCGTCTGGGGTATCGGCTATTCGATCGCCTACCCGGCGTGGCCGATGCTGACGCGCGCGACGCCAGGTTTGCTCGGTGCTTCGACGCGGGCAGACGTGGCCGTTGATATCGCGGCCGTCGATTCCCGAAATGCGGACATCAAGTCGCAACTCGTCAACACGGATCTGACGGCAGTGAAAGAGAACCCAGACCTGATGCGCTTTGCCGAGAATGCCGGAGCTGCGGTGTTCCGCACCAATTGCGCACAGTGCCACGGTTCAGGTGCGGCAGGCATCGCGGGCAAGGGTTATCCCAACCTTCTCGACGATGACTGGCTTTGGGGCGGCGATGTCGAGAACATCCACACCACGATCACCCACGGCATCCGCAACTCCAATTATCCTGATGCCCGTTATTCCCAGATGCCCAGTTTCGGGGTGGACGGCTTGCTTGAAAAGGACCAGATCAACCAGGTGGTTGAATTCGTCCTGCAACTTTCCGGGCAAGAGCATGACGTCGCCTTGTCTGCTGCGGGGGGCACGGTGTTTGCGGAAAACTGCGTGGCCTGCCACGGCGAAGCAGGTCTGGGCAACGCGGACGTTGGCGCGCCCAATCTGGCCGATGCGATCTGGCTTTACGGCGGCGCGCGCGCGGCGGTCGCCTCTTCGGTCAACAACGCGCGGTTCGGCGTGATGCCGGGCTGGTCCGAGCGTCTGTCAGAAGATGAGATCCGGGCCGTGGCGCTCTATGTTCACAGCCGGGGCGGCGGGCAGTAAACCCGCTGTTGGGCACACAGAACCGGAAAGGCCTGTACCTCAGGCCCTTCCGGTTCTGGTGCAGATGCGTCCAAAAACCTGTATCGAAGATATTGCATTTGATTCAGGTCAATGCCCCGGTCCGGTACGTCGGGCACAAGGGGCGCAGATATCTGTATCAAAGGCCCACCCGTGACGCACCCAGACCCAGCCCCGCCGCCTGCCAGCCTTTTTGCCGCGCGTGAGCCGATTTTTCCGCGCCGCGTCTACGGCACCTTCCGCAGGCTGAAATGGTGGATCATGGCGTTTACGTTGGGGGTCTACTACATCACCCCCTGGCTGCGCTGGGACCGGGGGCCAAACCTGCCCGATCAGGCGGTTCTGGTTGATATTGCCGGACGTCGCTTCTTCTTTTTCATGATCGAGATATGGCCGCACGAGTTCTATTTCGTGGCGGGCCTTCTGATCATGGCGGGTCTTGGGCTTTTCCTGTTCACATCGGCTGCCGGGCGGGTCTGGTGCGGTTATGCCTGTCCGCAAACCGTCTGGACCGATCTGTTCATTCTGGTCGAGCGCTGGATCGAAGGCGACCGCAACGCCCGTATCCGCCTGCACCGTCAGGCGTGGAACGGCGAAAAGGCGCGCAAGCGGGCGCTGAAATGGTTCGTCTGGCTGCTGATCGCCATTGGCACGGGCGGGGCGTGGGTGTTCTATTTCACGGATGCGCCAACGCTTTTGGGCAACCTGCTGACAGGCTCGGCGCATCCCGTGGCCTACATCACCATCGCGGTGCTGACCGCGACGACTTTTGCGTTTGGCGGCTTTGCGCGCGAACAGATCTGCATTTATGCCTGCCCGTGGCCACGGATTCAGGCCGCGATGGTGGATGAGGACACGCTGACAATCGGCTACCGCGACTGGCGGGGCGAACCGCGTGGCAAGCTGCACAAGGGCCAGATTTCGACAGGCCAGGGCGATTGCATCGACTGCATGGCCTGCGTGAACGTCTGCCCGATGGGCATCGACATCCGCGACGGGCAGCAGATGGCCTGCATTACCTGCGGTCTGTGCATCGACGCGTGCAATGACACGATGGACAAGATCGGTCGTCCGCGTGATCTGATCGGCTATCTGGCGCTGACCGACGAGACGGCCGAGCGCGCCGGCACCGTGCCAAAATCGGTGTGGAAGCATGTGCTGCGCCCGCGCACCGTGATGTATACGGTGCTGTGGGCGGGTGTCGGCATCGGTCTTGTGGTGGCTCTGTTTGTGCGCGCCGAGATTGACGTGAGCGTGACCCCGGTCCGCAATCCCACCTACGTCACGCTGTCAGACGGATCAATCCGCAATACCTACGATCTGCGCCTGCGCAACAAGCATGGCGACGACCGGCTGTTCCATATCTCGCTGGTGTCGGATCCGCCCCTGCGCATCGCCCTTGAGGGCACGGATCAGTTGCGCGTGCTGGTGCCCGCCAACCAGACGATGGAGCAGCGGGTTTATGTGACCGCGGCCCCCGACAGCGAAGGGGCCGGGGCCGAACGCTCGACGCTGCGGTTCTGGGTCGAGGATCTGGCGGGGGCGGAACGGGTGTCCAAGGACACGATTTTCAACGGAAAGGATGACTGACATGGCCGAAATCACCGGGCGTCAGGTATTTGCGGTCACGGCGGGGGCCTTTGGCATCATCATTTCGGTGAATCTGCTGTTGGCCTACAAGGCGGTGTCCACGTTTCCCGGGCTGGAAGTGGCCAATACCTACGTTGCCAGCCAGCAGTTCAACAGCGCCAAGGCCGCGCAACTGGCTTTGGGTTGGACGATGCAGCCCAGCTATGATCCTGCCGAAAAGCGGCTGTTCGTCGCTTTCACCGGCGCCGATGGCCTGCCTGCGGATGTGGCCACGCTGTCGGTTCTTGTGGGCCGCACGACCGAGGCGTCCGATGATCAGACACCCGCGTTTGTATACGCATCGGGCATCTGGACAGCGCCGCTGGATCTTGGCCCGGGCAAATGGCTTTTGCGCGTCGAAGCGCGGGATCGCGAAGGCACGCTGTTTTCGCAGCGGGTCAGCTTGACGGTAGGGCGCTAGAACGATGACCATGGCGGCAGATCAGGGCAATTTGCGTCCGGGAATAACGGCCTGTGCCGCCTGTGCGGTGGCCCCTATGGCGGGCCAGACGGCAGCGGTACGGCTGGCACCGGGCCGCCTGATCCTGTCCTTGCCGGGTGCCCATTGCGCGGCCTGCATCAGCACGCTTGAGGCGGCAATGGCCGGTGTTCCTGGCGTCGTATCGGCCCGTGTCAACCTGACGCTGCGCCGGGTCAGTGTCGAGGCCGCGGCTGCTGTCACCCCCGAGGTGCTGATCGCCGCCGCGGCCCGCGTGGGCTATGAGGCGCACGAGCTGGACCCCGGCCTGTTGTCGGTCACGGAAACCGACCGGCAGGGGCGTGATCTTCTGATGCGGCTCGCCGTGGCGTTTTTCTCGATGATGAACGTGATGCTGCTGTCGGTGGCGGTCTGGTCGGGTGCCGATGGTGTCACGCGCGACACGTTCCACTGGATTTCTGCAATGATCGCGCTGCCTACGGTGATCTTTTCGGGCCAGCCGTTTTTCCGCGCGGCCTGGGGCAGTTTGCGGGCGGGGCGGTTGGGAATGGATGTGCCGATCAGCCTTGCGCTGATCCTCGCCTCGGGGATTTCCCTGTTCGAGACCTGGCAATCGGGCGAGCACGCCTATTTCGACGCGGCAGTGATGTTGACGTTCTTCCTGCTGGCCGGTCGCTATCTGGACCATCGCACACGGGCCGTGGCCCGGTCGGCCGCCCAGGAACTGGCCGCGCTGGAGGTGCCGCGCGCAACCGTTCTGCGCGATGGGGCCGAGGTTGTGGTGGGCATATCGGACGTGGCCGTGGGTGATCTGGTGCGCGTGCGACCCGGCGGGCGGTTGCCCGTGGACGGGGTGATTTTCCAGGGCGAGAGTGAGTTGGACCGTGCCCTGCTGACGGGGGAAAGCCTGCCGGTGTTTGCGGGGCCGGGCCTTGCGGTCATGGCGGGCGAGGTCAATCTGACCGGGCCACTGACCCTGCGCGTCACAGCGGCGGGGCGCGACAGCAGCCTGCACCGGATGGCCGATCTGGTGGCGATGGCG
This sequence comes from Rhodobacterales bacterium, assembly GCA_038205925.1. Lineage (GTDB taxonomy): Bacteria > Pseudomonadota > Alphaproteobacteria > Rhodobacterales > Rhodobacteraceae > Pseudotabrizicola. The sequence continues at coordinate 21,555 of JBBRBJ010000013.1, forward strand.
GAATCCGCGCGCACCCGCTATACCACTTTGGCCGAGCGTGCCGCATCGTGGTATTCGCCGCTGGTGCATCTTCTGTCATTTGGCGCCTTCGGATTCTGGATGTGGAAAACGGGCGGCGATGTGCGGTTTGCGATCAATATCTCGGCGGCCGTGCTGATCATCACTTGCCCCTGTGCCTTGGGGCTGGCCGTGCCCGCGGTGATCACCTCGGCAAGTGGGCGGCTGTTTCGCAAGGGACTTCTGATCAAGGACGGCACCGCGCTGGAGCGTCTGGCCGAAGTGGATACCGTTGTGTTCGACAAGACCGGCACGCTGACCATGGGCGCGCCGGAATTGTCGGATACTGCCAATCGCTCGGGCGCCGCGATGTCGCTGGCGGTGGCGCTGGCTGCCGGATCGTCGCACCCCTTGGCGCGGGCCTTGGCGGCGGTGCCGGGGATTATTCCTGCTGACGTCAGCGACCTGCGTGAGGTGCCGGGTTACGGTGTCGAGGGCCGGTTCGAGGACCGCCGCGTACGACTGGGCCGGGCCGCGTGGTGTGGCGCTGTGGTGCTGGATACCACGGCCACATATCTGGACATGGGCGACGGACGGACGGCGGGCTTTGCGTTTGCCGACCGGTTGCGCCCCGGCGCAGCCGAAGCCGTGGCTTCGCTGAAGGCGCAAGGGATGCGGCTGCGGTTGATTTCGGGCGACGTACCCGGAGCAGTGCAGGACATAGCAGCAAGACTTGGCATCGAAGATTGGACGGCGGGCGCCTTGCCCGCTGAAAAGGCGGCAATGGTGGCGCAGATGACTGCGGCGGGCGCGCGGGTTCTGATGGTTGGCGACGGGCTGAACGATACGGCGGCGCTTGCGTGCGCGCATGCCTCGATCTCGCCCGCGTCGGCGCTGGATGCGGCACGGGTCGCATCTGATATCGTGCTTCTGGGGCAGGACATGGCCGTGATCGGTGATGCCGTGCGGATTGCACGCCAGGCCACGCGGCGCATCCGCGAGAACTTTGGTATCTCGGTCGCCTACAATGTGATCGCGGTTCCGCTTGCGTTGGTCGGGCTGGCCACGCCGCTTGCGGCGGCGCTGGCAATGTCACTGTCGTCGATTACCGTTTCGCTGAATGCGATGAGGTTGAAGTAGTGGAGATTTTGGGCCTGCTGATCCCGGTGTCACTGATTCTTGGGGGGATTGGTCTTGCGGCCTTTTTCTGGGCGCTGCGCACCCGCCAGTTCGATGACCCCGAGGGGGACGCGAACCGGATCCTGACCAAGGACTACGACGACAAACCCAAATCCTGAAGGGGCCTTAAGGCCCCATCGTGATGCAATTGATCGCCCGCGCCTGCAGGCGGCGGCAGGCGAGATCGGCCTGTTCCTGCGTCAGACCCAAGAAGTTCGCGTTATAGCCGCCGCCTTGCGGCATCACCTTGCGCAGACCCACATTCAGCGTGGCGCTTTCGGCAAGCTGGGTTTTAAGCAGTATCCGTTCGGCCTCGGACCGGGTGTTGAAAGTGCCCAGATGCACGCCGTAGTGCCGCGCATTCGACGTGGACAGCCGGATCACCACCAGCTCATCCGCAGGAGCGGGTGCGGTGGAGGCATCGACACTATCGAAGATCGGCGCATTGCGTTCGGGTGGCGGGGGCGGTGCAAGTGCCGCGAGCTGTACCGCACCGGTAATGGTAAGGTCCGGATCGCCTTGCGGCGCCATTTCGGCCCCGGCCACCTGCAACGCCTCAGCGACGGCACCTGGGCCCACCAGCGTTTCAGCCTGCGCCTGAAGGGTGCCCTCTGCAGAGAGGGGCGCGGGAATTTCGGCCTGTGCCTGAAGAGTGACTGCTTCGGGCACGAAGGCATCCTCGTTCGCAACAGGTACGGTCGTGTCGGCGGCGGCAAGAGTTACATCCGGTGCAGAAAGGACGTCGGCAAGCGCAGGGGGGGGCGCGTCGGCTGGGCCTGCAACGACGCCCGCAGCAATTGCAACGGCTTGTGCATCAAGCGTGCCGGGGGGCGGTGGCTCGGCTGTAGCCTCGGCCAAAGCGGCGGCGATGGTGTCTTGAATAGCGGCCACGGCCACTTCGGTGGCGGCAGCCTTGGCCGGGTTTGGTCGGGCCAGCGGACGGGGAGACTTGGCCACAGCCATCTGCAAGCGTATGGTCTTGCCCACACCCCCTTCGACATCTGGCAAATCGTTGACGGTGGCAACCAGCGCGCTTTCGACATCGGCCTGATAGCTGGGCGCGGGAAGCGGCTGCGTGGTGGCATTGGCGGGTGCTTTGCGGAAACCAAGGTCCATCAACTCGGCCATCTTGGAATTGCGCCACGCGGTTGACGTGCCGCCAAAGACGGTTGCTATGATGCGCACGCCGCCCCGCTCGGCCGAGGCGGTCAGGTTGAACCCTGCGGCCACGGTGTATCCGGTCTTGATGCCATCGGCACCCTTGTAAGCATCCAGAAAGCGGGTGTTGGTGTTGCGCACAGTCGCCATGCCGGCATCGGTCGTGCGGCGTGAGAAAATGTTGTAATACTGGGGGAAATCGTAAAATACCCGACGGCCAAGGATGTTCATGTCATGCGCGGTCGAAAGATGGCCCTGCGCGGTAAGGCCGTTGGCATTCTTGAACGTCGTGTTGGACATTCCCATGGCGCGCGCGGTCTTGGTCATTCTGTCGGCAAACGCGGCCTGGTTGCCGCCAATGTGATCACCGATGGCCTGCGCCGCATCATTGCCCGATTTGATCGCCGCCGCGCGGATCAGATAGCGCAGGGCGATCTTTTGTCCGGCCTTCAGTCCAAGGCGCGAGGGCGGCTGGGCAGCCGCATTCTTGGAAACCGTCACCATGGTATCAAGGTTGATCCGGCCACTTTCGACTTCCTGAAACGCGATATAGAGCGTCATCATTTTGGTCAGCGAGGCCGGGTGGAGGCGCGTATCGGCGTTTTCAGAATACAGCACCTGTCCCGTGCGGGCATCTTGCACAATTGCGGCAAAGGGCGCTGCGCCGGACGGCTGGGGTGTCGAACATGCCGCGACCACGATGAAGGCCACAAGACAAACGAAATTGCGGGCGCAGCGCCCCAGATGCGTTGTCACGTTGATATTCCTTGCTCTGCCTCGGACAGTCCCGATTTTTTGGTGGGACTTGTTTGGAAAGACGCTAACACAGGGCGCGATTCCCTAAAACCCTAGAGTTTCCAAGATTTTGCAGATTTTTCGGTGGCTGTGGCAAATGAGACAGGACCCGGCGCGTACCCCCAAGGGATTGTGGTTGACGCAACGCAGACCCCCATATCTGTCAGCGAGCGAAACTTCGCACGGCCACGGGAGCAGCAGCGCGTTTCAGCGCCAGCAGATCAACGGCGCGACCGCAAGCAGGCGGCCGTGCAGATGGATCGGCCAGCAGTGCTCTTGCGTCGTGCGAAAAACGTCCCGTAGTTGGGCGCGTCATGTTTGCCGGGTGTTCATGCCGTTGTTGGCGATATACCGCAATCTGCGGATGCAGCCCTTTCCCCGCAACGAAATTTCGCTATATTAAGTTGCAAGATTATACCATGCGAATCCCCCCTGACCCGAGGCATGCCCCCTGTGACCCACCTCCCTTTCCAGTTGTCGGACAAGACCGATGGGCCGGGCAACGACACAAGCATCCTGACCAAGACCAAGCCAAAGACGCAGCGTCCACCCATGTACAAGGTAATGCTGTTGAACGACGACTATACCCCGATGGAATTTGTGGTTCATGTGCTTGAACGATTCTTCGGCCTGACCCATGCGCAGGCCTTCGACATCATGCTGACAGTGCATAAAAAGGGTCTGGCAGTGGTCGGCGTTTTCTCGTTCGAAGTGGCAGAAACCAAGGTGGCGCAGGTGATGGACTTTGCACGCCGTCATCAGCACCCCTTGCAATGCACGATGGAGAAGGAATAGGCGCGCCCCCCGCTTCCTGTTCCCAACACACACATGCGATCAGCCAGAATGGACCTTGCGCTGGAGACCGGTGCGTTTGTCGTGCCGCCGGAAGGCGCGATAGCCGTCTATCGCCCGCGTGAAGGCGATGACTTGTCACATCTGTCGATTGCGCGTGTGCAGGTCGTGACCGGCTTTCGCCCCGACGCCGAATGGTTTGCCGCGCGTGGCTACAAGCCCGGTGCAGGTCCGCCCTATGCGGCGGCGGTGATCTGCCTTCCGCGCGCAAAGGAAGCGGCGCGGGCACTGATTTCACGCGCGATGGTCGAGGTGGCGCCGGGTGGGCCGGTGGCCGTGGATGGCCAGAAAACCGACGGAATCGACGCCATTTTGCGCGATTGCAGGGCCTTGGGGCTTGAGATCGGGCCCCCCGTGTCCAAGGCACACGGCAAGTTGTTTTCCCTGCGCGCGGGCGCCGACCTGACCGGGTGGGAGGCCAAGCCCCGCCTGATCGAGGGTGGCTTTCAGACGCTGCCGGGGGTGTTCTCCGCCGATGCGCCGGACCGGGGTTCAGTGATGCTCGCGGCGGCACTCCCGGGCACGTTGCCGCCACGGGTCGCCGATCTGGGGGCCGGATGGGGTTATCTGTCGCGTGCAATCCTGCGCCGAGACGGCGTGGCCGAACTGGATGTCGTCGAGGCCGAAGAGGACGCGTTGAACTGCGCCGCTGCTAATATCGACGACCCCCGCGCGCGCCTGCACTGGGCCGATGCGCGCACCTTCAAGCCGCTGCGCCCTGTGCATGCGGTGGTGATGAACCCGCCCTACCATACGGGGCGCGATGCGGACCCTTCCCTTGGTGTGGCTTTCTTGCGTGCGGCAGCGGGCATGCTTGTGCCGGACGGGTCGCTGTGGCTGGTGGCCAACCGCCATTTGCCCTATGATGCCCCTCTTGCCGCGTTGTTTCGCAAGGTCGAGGATATTGGCGGCGATGCCGCGTTTCGGCTGATCCGCGCCAGCCTGCCCACCCGTGCGCGCTGACCCAAAGGGCCCCCCAACATGTCGCTTTCCATCGCAGGTAAAACCGCCATCGTCACCGGTGCTGCCAAGGGTCTCGGCCTTTCGGTGGCGCGACACTTTCAGGCCAAAGGGGCGAATGTGATGTTCGCCGATGTGGATGAAGGTCTAGAGGACGAGGTTGGCGAAGAGGCCCGGGGCGAAGGTGCGGTCCAGATGTTTTGCGGCGATCTGCGCGAAAAGCTGACCATTGCCAATCTGTTGTCGGCCACCATCGATGCCTTTGACAGGGTGGATATTCTGGTCAACTGCAGCCGCCGGATGGTGGTTTCCGATCCGTTGATGCCCGAGGATGATGCGGTCGAAGGCCTGTGGCGCGAAAATGTGCTGTCCAGCCTGCGCCTTAGCCAGATGACGGCCAAGCGCATGATCACGCAGGCAGAAAAGGCAGGCGACGAAGGCGTGATCGGGTCGATCATCAACGTCTCGTCGATTGCCGCCACGCGCACGCAGCGTGGTTTGCTGGGCTATTCCATGGCCTCCGCCGCGATTGACCAGATGACGCGCAGCATGGCGGTGGAACTGGCCCCCAAGGGAATTCGCGTGAATGCCGTGGCATTCGGATCCATCCTCAGTGCCAGCCTGCAGGCCGCACTGAAAGAACAACCCGCATGGCGCGACGCAATCATTGACGGCACGCCGATGGGACGGATTGCGTCCCCCGATGAGGTGGCCGAGGTGATGCAGTTTCTTGCCTCGGACGCGTCAAGCTTCATGACCGGTCAGATCGTCACCATCGACGGCGGGCGGGGACTTCTGGACCGCGTGGCCGTGCCGGCGTTTTAAGTTTCGGGAAATTCAGCCTTGCACTGGGTGATGCTGGCGTTAGCCCCGCGCAGCAGTTGCGTGCGCTTGGCCTTCAGCGAGGCCAGAGTTTCAGCCTCGGTCCGCAGGTTTATTGCTTTGGGGCGGGTCGTGGTCTCGATCCGGTCATCAAGGCAGAGTTGCGGCGTGCGGGGGGTACGGGGCGTATCGGTGCCGTCTATCGCCACGGGGGGTGCAGGCGGCGCCGGGCAATTGACCCAGACGGTGCGGCTTATCGTCACCTCTTCGAGTGCATAGCCGCGCCTGAGATTGCCTTCGGACGTGGTGATCAGGCGGTCAACCACGCGCAGGTCGCGGGTGGCGCCCTGAATACAGCGCTCTTGCGGGGTGCCGCAGGCGGCCATCAGGGTCAGCAGCAACAGGGCGCGGCGCATCGGAAATCTCCTTGGTCAGGGCAACGAACTTGGCCTGAGCACATTGTCAGGTTGGCGGCCCGGTTTTGCAATGCTAGTCAGGGCCTGACAGTTCCCGGAGACCAAGATGAGCGACCCGTTCGATACCAGAAAAGCCCGTGCCAGCGCATGGTTCCGCGCTCTTCGCGACCAGATTGTTGAATCCTTCGAGGGGCTTGAGGACAGTCACGGCACTGGCACGCCCGGTCGGTTCGAAGTTACCCCCACGATCCGCGCTGATGGCGGCGGCGGTTTGATGAGCGTGATGCGCGGCGGACGGGTGTTCGAGAAGGTCGGCGTGAACGTGTCGGAGGTGCATGGCACCCTAGGCGAGCGGGCGCAACAGGCGATGGCCGCGCGCGGTGTGCCGGGAATGGACAGCGACCCGCGCTTCTGGGCCAGTGGCATTTCCCTTGTGGCGCATATGGTCAACCCGCATTGCCCTGCCGTTCACATGAACACCCGGATGTTCTGGACACCCCACGCCGCATGGTTCGGCGGCGGCTCGGATCTGAACCCCGCGATCGAATACCCCGAGGATACGGCACATTTCCACGCGCAGATGCAGCGCGCCTGCGACGCGCACGCGCCCGGTTACTATGCCCGCTTCAAGGATTGGGCCGACACCTATTTCCATGTGCCTCACCGGGGCCGCGCGCGCGGCGTGGGCGGGATCTTTTACGATGATCTTGACACTGGTGACTGGGAGGCGGACTTCGCCTTTACCCAAGACGTGGGTTCTGCTTTTCTGCCGGCCTTTGTGCCGCTGACGGAACGCCGCGTGGACACGCCTTGGTCGGATGCAGACCGCGAGACACAGTTGGTTCACCGCGGGCTTTATGCCGAATACAACCTTGTCTACGATCGCGGCACAAAGTTCGGTCTGGAAACCGGGCACGACGCCAATGCCGTGCTGATGAGTTTGCCGCCCATCGCCAAGTGGACCTGACCCATGGCTGACATCGACATTCATGCCGCCTATGCCAGCGTGGTGGAAGATGAGGAAGACGGCTTTCTTTTCATCGGCTTTGCCGAAGGCGAGGAGGAGGACGAACCTTATGCCCTGTTCCGCCAGGCCCTGACCGGTGGCCCGGTGTGGTTTGAGGTGAATGACGAGACCTTTGGCGCCGAGGATGCCGTGGTCTCGGTGGTCGTGGGGCCCATGGGCCTGACGATCACGTTGCGGCCAACGGCGGCGGCGCATTTCGGCTTTGCCACCACTGTTTTGGTGACGATGGGGCCTGCGTGTGAGGATGGCGCGCAAGCCCTTGTCAGCCTGCGCGAGATGCTTGGCCCGATCGTCACGGGGTAGGGCGCGGGCAGTATCGGCCTATTGCCCTGCACGCAACTTGGGACTATACGCCCAGCGGTGGCGCGCCTTGTGCCACCAGATCAACAAGAAACGCCGTGTTTGTCCCCGCCGTCGCAGCAGGGCCAGTTCCGGCATAGGAGAATGCGACATGAAACTGAACGAGCTTTCCGATAATGATGGCGCCACCCGCAAGAAAAAGCGCGTGGCGCGCGGCCCGGGTTCGGGCAAGGGCAAGACCGCAGGCCGTGGTATCAAGGGCCAGAAGTCGCGCTCGGGCGTGGCCATCGGCGGGTATGAAGGCGGCCAGATGCCGCTGTATCGTCGCCTGCCAAAGCGTGGCTTCACCAAGCCGAACCGCAAGGAATTCGCCGTGGTGAACCTTGGCCTGATCGAGAAGTTCATTGCCGCGGGCAAGCTGGACATCTCGGCCGATATCACCGAGGACGTGCTGGTGGCCGCTGGCCTGACCAACCACAAGCGTGACGGTATACGCATCCTGAACAAGGGCGAGATCACGTCGAAAGTCATGCTGTTTGTCTCGGGCGCCTCGGCTGCGGCGGTTGAAGCCGTGGCCGTCGCGGGCGGTTCTGTTACCCTCAAGACGTATGAAGCGGTCGTATGACGACAGGCCCTCACGGGCCCGTCGTTGAATAGGGGATTGTGAGCGACCTTCAGACCGCTTACATCATCTTCAAGTTTTCCCGCACCGCCGACCGGAAAACGGTTTGGCGGCGCTGCCCATGAAAGAGACCCGACATGGCATCAGCTGCAGAGCAAATGGCGTCAAACCTCAGCTGGGGCGCGCTCGGCAAGGCGACGGACCTGCGCCAACGCATTCTTTTCACCATCGGCTTGCTGATCGTGTACCGGCTTGGCACCTATATTCCGGTACCCGGCATCGACGGCATCCAGTTGCGCCAGTTCATGCAAGACGCAGGCGCCGGAATTGGCGGTATGCTCAACATGTTTACCGGCGGCGCGATCAGCCGGATGGGCATCTTTGCCCTCGGGATCATGCCCTACATTTCGGCGTCGATCATCGTGCAGCTGATGTCGTCAATGGTGCCGGCCCTGCAGGCGCTGAAAAAGGAAGGCGAGCAGGGACGCAAGAAGCTGAACCAATACACCCGATACGGCACAGTGGCACTGGCCACAGTGCAGGCCTACGGCATCGCGGTATCGCTTCAGGCGGGCGGTCTTGCGCATACTCCGGGGGCGTTCTTCATTGCGGCGTGTCTGATCACCCTTGTAGGTGGCACCATGTTTCTGATGTGGCTGGGTGAGCAGATCACCGCGCGCGGCATTGGAAACGGCATTTCGCTGATCATATTTGTCGGTATCGTGGCCGAGATTCCAAGCGCCATCGCGCAGTTCCTCAGCCAGGGACGGTCGGGGGCGATTTCGCCGGCGGTGATCGTGGGCGTGATCGTGATGGTCATCGCCGTAATCGCCTTTGTGGTCTTCATGGAGCGCGCGCTGCGCAAGATCCACATCCAGTATCCACGGCGTCAGGTCGGCATGAAGGTTTATGACGGCGGCTCGTCGCACTTGCCGGTAAAGGTGAACCCTGCGGGCGTTATCCCGGCGATCTTCGCCTCCAGCCTTTTGTTGCTGCCTACCACGGTTGCCACCTTCTCGGGTGCGCAGACCGGTCCTGTCATGTCGACGATTCTTGCCTACTTTGGCCCCGGCCAGCCGCTTTATCTGCTGTTCTTTACGGGAATGATCGTGTTTTTCACCTATTTCTACACCTACAACGTCGCCTTCAAGGTGGATGAGGTGGCCGACAACCTGAAGAATCAAAACGGTTTCATCCCCGGCATCCGCCCCGGCAAAAAGACCGAAGAGTATCTGGAATACGTCGTCACGCGGGTGATGGTTCTGGGTGCGGCCTATCTTGCGGCTGTCTGTCTTCTGCCGGAAATCCTGCGAAATCAGTTTGCCATCCCGTTCTATTTCGGCGGCACGTCGGTTCTGATCGTGGTGTCGGTCACGATGGACACGATCCAGCAGGTTCAGTCGCATCTTCTGGCCCATCAGTACGAGGGGCTGATCGAAAAGTCGCAGTTGCGCGGTCGCAAGAAGGCGCCTGCCAAGGCCCCCACGCGGCGCTGAACCTATGGAAAACATCATTCTTCTGGGCCCCCCGGGGGCCGGCAAAGGCACGCAGGCAAAGCGTCTGGTCGATGAGCGCGGCATGGTCCAACTCTCAACCGGTGACATGCTGCGCGACGCGAGGACAAGTGGCACCATGATCGGCCGCCAGGTGGCCGAAATCATGGACCGTGGTCAACTGGTCACGGATGAGATCGTGATCGGCCTGATCGAAGAAAAGCTGAACGACGCGGCAGGCGTCGGGGTGATCTTCGACGGCTTTCCGCGCACCCTGAAACAAGCAGATGCATTGGCCGAACTGATGGACCGCCGAGGTCTGGTGCTGGATGCCGTGATCGAGATGCAAGTTGATGACGCGGCGCTGGTCGCCCGCATTACCGGGCGCTTTACTTGTGGAAACTGCGGGGCCGTCTATCATGACCAGACGCACCCCACGGCTGTCCCTGGCACGTGCGATGCCTGCGGAAGCCATGATCTGCGCCGCCGCGCCGATGACAACGAAGACGCGCTGAAGACCCGGCTGATGGAATACTACAAGAAGACCTCACCGCTGATCGGCTACTATTTTGCCAAGGGCCAGCTTGTCACCGTCGATGGTCTGGCCGAGGTCGACGCAGTCGCCGCCGCCATCGCGAAAATTCTTGACAAGCGCTGATTTGCCCGCGCGCAACCCTTGACGCCCCGGTCAATTGACCATACAGCACACCGTCCGCTGATGGAATCATCGCGGATGCCCTGATTTTTCAGGGGTCGGACCCGAAGGGCGCTGCCCTGACGGTGTTGTGAAAAAAGGTTCTGGCACCACGGAACCGCAACCATGAAAAGGAAACACGTTTGGCACGTATTGCTGGCGTCAACATTCCAACCGGAAAACGCGTCCCCATCGCCCTGACCTACATCACAGGGATCGGCCCGCACAACGCGGAAGCTATTTGCAACGGACTGAACATTGATCGGTCGCGCCGCGTGAACCAGCTTTCGGATGCCGAAGTGCTGGCGATCCGCGAATTCATTGACGCGAACTTTACCGTCGAGGGCGACCTGCGCCGCGAGACGTCAATGAACATCAAGCGTCTTATGGACCTTGGCTGCTACCGCGGCCTGCGTCACCGCAAGGGCCTGCCGGTTCGTGGTCAGCGCACCCATACGAACGCCCGTACCCGCAAGGGCCCCGCAAAAGCCATCGCTGGCAAGAAGAAATAAGGGGAGGGAGCAGATATGGCACGCGATACCAAAGCATCCCGCACGAAGAAAAAAGAACGCAAGAACATCGCCGCTGGTGTGGTTCATGTGAATTCTTCGTTCAACAACACAAAAATCCTGATCTCGGACGTGCAAGGCAATGCGATCTCGTGGTCGTCAGCCGGCACCATGGGCTTCAAAGGCAGCCGTAAATCAACCCCCTATGCTGCCCAGATGGCGGCCGAGGATGCGGCCCGCAAGGCGCAAGAGCATGGCATGAAAACCGTTGAAGTTGAAGTGCAGGGCCCGGGTTCGGGCCGGGAATCGGCGCTGCGCGCGCTGGCCGCTGCTGGGCTGAACGTCACGTCGATTCGTGATGTGACCCCACTTGCCCACAACGGCTGCCGGCCGCCAAAGCGCCGCCGCGTCTGACACTTTTGTATTCGGTCGGGCCGTGCGGTTTCGCGCGGCCCGGTTTTTTACGTTTTAAGGACCCTCGGGCGTCCCGATGCTTGCTGGACATGGGCACAGGGACAAGAATGGAGGCGACAGCATGATCCATAAAAATTGGCTTGAACTGATCAAACCGACGCAACTGGTGGTGAAACCGGGTGCCGATCCGGCCCGCGTGGCCACCGTGATTGCCGAACCGCTTGAGCGCGGCTTTGGCCTGACGCTGGGCAATGCCCTGCGCCGTATCCTGATGAGCAGCCTGCAAGGCGCTGCAATCACCTCGGTTCAGATCGACAACGTTCTGCACGAGTTTTCGTCAGTGGCTGGTGTGCGTGAAGACGTGACCGACATTGTCCTGAACCTCAAAGGCGTGGCCATCAAGATGGAAGTCGAAGGGCCAAAGCGCCTGACGATCTCGGCCAAGGGCCCGGGCGTGGTGACGGCGGCCGATATCTCTGAGTCGAACGGCATTGAGATCCTGAATAAAGAGCATGTGATCTGCCACCTTGATGATGGCGCGGATCTGTTCATGGAACTGACCGTCAGCACCGGCAAAGGCTATGTCAGCGCCGACAAGAACCGCCCCGAAGATGCGCCGATCGGGTTGATCCCGATTGATGCGATCTATTCGCCGGTGAAAAAGGTCAGCTACGAAGTGCAGCCCACCCGTGAGGGGCAAGTGCTGGACTACGACAAGCTGACGATGAAGGTGGAAACTGACGGCAGCCTGACGCCTGATGACGCCGTAGCCTATGCCGCGCGCATCCTGCAAGATCAGCTTTCGATCTTCGTCAACTTTGACGAGCCAGAGTCCGCCAAAGCGGGCGAAGTGGATGCGGGCCTCGAGTTCAATCCGCTGCTTTTGAAGAAAGTCGATGAGTTGGAGCTTTCGGTCCGCTCGGCCAACTGCCTCAAGAACGACAACATCGTCTACATCGGTGACCTGATCCAGAAAACCGAAGCCGAGATGCTGCGTACCCCCAACTTTGGCCGCAAATCCCTGAACGAGATCAAGGAAGTGCTGTCAGGCATGGGTCTGCATCTGGGGATGGAAGTCGAAGACTGGCCGCCGGAAAACATCGAAGATCTGGCCAAGCGCTTCGAAGATCAATTCTGACGTGTGGCGGGGCAACCCGCCACATCGCGAAAATGCCCGGACTGCCGGGGAACACCTGGGCCAAATGGCCCCAACGACGCCGGGTCCAACGCAGACCCGGCAACACAAAGCAAAACAAGACGATAGGAGACACCAATGCGTCACTCAAGCGGCTACCGCAAACTGAATCGCACCCATGAGCATCGCAAGGCGATGTTTGCCAACATGTGCGGCTCGCTCATCGAGCATGAGCAAATAAAGACCACCTTGCCCAAGGCCAAGGAACTGCGCCCGATCATCGAAAAGCTGATCACATTGGCCAAGCGTGGCGATCTGCACGCGCGTCGGCAGGCGCAGGCTGCGTTGAAGCAGGACATGCACCTTGCGCGCCTGTTCGAAATCCTGGGGCCCCGCTACAAGGACCGTCAGGGCGGTTATGTGCGTGTTCTGAAAGCGGGCTTTCGCTATGGCGACATGGCCCCGATGGCGATCATCGAATTCGTGGATCGTGATCCATCGGCCAAAGGCGCCGCAGATCATGCAAGAACCGAAGCGGCAGACGCTTCGGAATAAGCGGCCAAAGTTTTCTGCAAGGCCCGCCTCTGGCACCCAAAGACGGGCCTTGCCACATCATCCCGCGGTCGCCAGCGCAACAGCGGGCATGCCCATCCGCAATCAGCTGGGCGCGTACTGGCGCCAGCCTTTCGGCGGGTTCTGCCAGATGATCCGGCAACCCCGGCGCGACCTTGCACCGTGTGCAAACGCTGACAGACGAAATGGCGGGCGCAAGCGGTCGTGACGCCTCTGCGACGCGGGTCACAGGATGCCGCCCCCCATCATTGCCGTCGCCGCTTCCCCCCGCGCCCGCGCCCGCGTATCATTGTGCCATGGCCGATCTTTTTGACACCGCCCCCGACACTCCACGCGATACGCCGCGCGCAGCCGGACCCCGCCCTTTGGCGGACCGTCTTCGTCCGCGCACTCTGGCCGAAGTGATCGGACAGGGGCACGTGCTTGGGCCCGACGGCCCGCTGGGCGCGATGCTGACGGCGGGCAGTCTTTCGTCTCTGGTGCTGTGGGGGCCGCCAGGGGTGGGCAAGACGACAATCGCGCGGCTGCTCGCCTCTCAGACGCATCTGCATTTTGTGCAGATATCGGCGATTTTCACCGGCGTGCCGGACCTGAAAAAGGTGTTTGAGGCCGCGCGCGTGCGACGCCAGACCGGGCAAGGCACGCTGTTGTTTGTCGATGAGATCCACCGCTTCAACAAGGCGCAGCAGGACGGGTTTTTGCCTTTCATGGAGGATGGCACGATCCTTCTGGTCGGCGCCACCACCGAGAACCCCAGCTTTGAGCTGAACGCGGCCCTTCTTAGCCGTGCGCAGGTGATCGTGCTGGAACGCCTGTCACCCGTCGATCTGGAGCACCTTGCGCAGCGGGCGGAAAAGGAACTGGGACGTGCGCTGCCGCTGAGTGGCGAGGCGCGCGAGGCGATGATTGACATGGCCGACGGCGACGGGCGCGCGCTGTTGAACCTGATCGAACAGGTGATGGCGTGGAATGTAGACAAACCCCTTGGCCGCGATGCGCTTGCCACCCGCCTGATGCGCCGCGCCGCCAAATACGACAAATCGGGGGAAGAGCATTACAACCTGATTTCCGCCCTGCACAAATCGGTGCGCGGGTCTGACCCGGATGCGGCACTTTACTGGTTTGCGCGGATGCTGGAGGGTGGCGAAGACCCCCGTTTCCTTGCCCGCCGTCTGACGCGGATGGCGGTTGAGGATATCGGTCTGGCCGAACCACAGGCGCAGGCGATGTGTCTGGAGGCGTGGAACACCTATGAACGGCTGGGCTCTCCGGAAGGGGAACTCGCCCTGGCGCAGGCGGTGGTTTATCTGGCGCTGGCCCCCAAATCGAACGCGGTTTATGTGGCCTACAAGGCCGCACGGGCCGCCGCGCGCGAGACCGGCAGCCTGATGCCGCCCAAACATATCCTGAACGCGCCGACAAAGCTGATGAAGGATATTGGCTATGGATCGGGCTACGACTACGACCACAACGCCGAGGATGGCTTTTCGGGGCAAGACTATTTCCCCGAAGGCATGAAGCGCCCGGTGTATTACCTGCCGCCCGAGCGGGGGTTCGAGCGGGAGTTGAAGAAGCGGGTGGAGTATTTCGCGAAGTTAAGGGCGAAGCGGTTGGGGTAGGTTATCTTTCTAGGCATATGCGGGCACCTGCCATTTAAGCGGGGGTAGGCGCGGACCAAATGAGAACCTGTACCTTCAATCCCCATAACGCTCGCGCATTTGCTCCAACATTCTCTTCAGTTCGCCCGTGCGAATGATGGTGGCTGACTCAAACTCGCTTGCATAAATTAGTGGGGCCATCGTGCCACCTTCAAACTCAGCAGCAGCGAAAGCGGCTTGGGATTCTGCAAATATTCGCCAATTTGCCTGAGCTTTTCCAAGGGCAGATTGTTGGCTTGCCTTAATCCAGCCAGATCGCTCCAGCGCCAAGATCGCGCGCTCCATCTGTTGTTGAGCGACGTCTGCCCGACGCGCCGCCTCCATATTCACTTCTGCTTGGGTCATGTACGTGCTGTCAATGATCTCTACAGCATTTTCTACGAAAGCTTCTTGTTGGCTAGATAGGACCGTTAAGAATTGAGCCGCATCGTCACGCGCGTGCTTGGCTAAATTGGGGTCTTGGCCGAGAGCCTTCAACTTCTCCATAACATCAAGCGTCAAAATGTTCTCTTCAACATTTGCTTTTTTGCGCGCAGAAGGCACGAAGCGATTGATCCATTCGGTACTCGCTGGCATAAAAACCGATCGAAACAGATCGGCAAGAAAGCCTAAACAAAACCCAACAACCCAATCCATGTCGAACTCCCTGTACGCCGCTGCAACACTGTACTGGATTCATCGAGGAATGTTCAACTCTACCATTCACAAAGGCGGAATCCTGAACACCAATCCCCCCCTTCCTTGACAATCCCCCCCATCCGGCGCACAGCCCCCCTATGTTCCTGACCTTGTCCCAAGTCGCCCTCGGTGGGGCCATTGGCGCGTGTTTGCGTTATCTGACCTCTGTCGGGGCGATGCGCCTGTTCGGGCCCGGGTTTCCTGTTGGCACGGTGGTGGTCAATGTTGTGGGCTCGTTTCTGATGGGGGTGCTGGTGGTGGTGCTGGCCAAAAAGGGCGCTTTGCATCTGGCGCCTCTGTTGATGACAGGCATCCTCGGCGGGTTCACGACGTTCTCGGCGTTTTCTCTTGATGCGCTGACGTTGTGGGAGCGGGGGCAACAGGGGTTGGCCTTTGGTTATGTGGCGGCGTCGGTTATACTCTCTTTGGGTGCCATTGCGGCGGGCCTGTATCTGGCAAGGAATGTGATATGAGCACTGTGCAGACCCTGACGGTGTCCGAGGATGAGGGCGAGCAGCGGCTGGACAAGTGGTTCAAGCGGCGGTTTCCGCAGGTCACCCAAGGCCATGTCGAAAAGATGTGCCGTACGGGGCAGGTGCGGGTCGATGGGGGCCGCGCCAAGGCGTCGGACCGGGTGATCCCGGGCCAGACCATCCGCGTACCGCCTTTGCCCGAGACCGAGGCGCCCGCGCGACCCAATGGCGGGGTCAGCGCCGCCGATGCCAAGATGATCCAGAACGCGGTCTTGTGGAAGGATGAGCATATCATCATCCTGAACAAGCCTGCGGGGCTGCCAAGCCAGGGTGGCAGCGGTCAGGGGGAACGGCATGTGGACGGCCTCGCCGAGGCACTGAAGTTTGGTTACAAGGACAAACCGAAACTGGTGCACCGGCTGGACAAGGATACGTCAGGCCTGTTGATGCTGGCGCGCACCGATCGCATCGCGCGGGCGCTCTCGGAATCACTGCGCCACC
This sequence comes from Rhodobacterales bacterium, assembly GCA_038205925.1. Lineage (GTDB taxonomy): Bacteria > Pseudomonadota > Alphaproteobacteria > Rhodobacterales > Rhodobacteraceae > Pseudotabrizicola. The sequence goes on from JBBRBJ010000013.1 coordinate 37,811, forward strand.
GCAACACGCGCAAGATCTACTGGGCGCTGGTGGCGGGCGTGCCGCATCCCCGTCAGGGCAGCATCAAGTACGGGCTGATGAAGGCGCCCGGGCCTGGGCGCGGCGGCGAGGGCGAAAAGATGCAGGCCATCCATCCCGCCAAGATGGCCGATTATCCTGACGCCAAGCGCGCACATACCGACTATTTCACGCTGTGGTTTCTGGGCGCCCGCATGTCGTGGATGGCGCTGGAGCCGGTCACGGGGCGCACGCACCAGTTGCGCGCGCATATGGCCGAGTTGGGGCATCCGATCCTTGGCGACAGCAAATACGGCGGGTCTTCCCCAGAGAACATGGGCGACGGCTGGGGTGCGAATATCGGTGGCGATATGTCGAAAAAGCTGCATCTGCATGCGCGGCAGCTTCAGTTTCAGCATCCGATCACCAAGGAGATGGTGACGTTCACGGCGCCTTTGCCCGACCATATGGCGCGGACATGGCAGCTTCTCGACTGGAACGAAAAGGACGTGCCCGCCGATCCGTTCGAGAGCATTCGCTGACGCCATGGCAGATTGGGCGGCAAAACGGTTCTGGACTGCGGCACGCGCAGTGCCCGAAGGCGGCGGCTTTGCCGTGCATCTTGATGCGCGGGCGGTCAGGACCCCCGCCAAGGCGCCACTGATCTTGCCCACCGAGGCGCTGGCCATCGCAATCGCTGCCGAATGGGACGCGCAAGACGGCAAGATCCGTCCCGATACAATGCCGTTTACACGCGCCGCCAATTCCGCCATCGACAAGGTGGCCCCGATGTTCGACCTGGTGGTGGATGAGCTTGCAGGCTATGGCGGCACCGATCTTTTGTGCTACCGGGCCGAAGGGCCGCCGCCGCTGGTGGCGCAGCACTCGGAGGTCTGGGACCCGCTGCTTGAGTGGTCGGCCACGTCGCTTGGGGCGCCACTGGTGGTGACCACGGGGGTGATCCCCGTGCCCCAGCCCCGCCCGAGCCTTCTGCGCCTGCGCGCCCATGTGGCAGAGCATTCGGCGTTTCATCTGGCGGCGTTGCACGACCTTGTTGCCATTTCGGGGTCGTTGGTTCTGGCCCTCGCCGTGGCACGCGGACGCATCGGCGCAGACGAAGCCTTTGCCGCCAGCCGAATCGACGAAGCGTGGCAAATCTCGCAGTGGGGTGAGGACGAAGAAGCCGCTGTACTTGAGGCCCTTCGTGCCGAAGCGTTCTACCGCGCCGGGCGATTCTTTGAATTGTGTGGGTAACAATTCTGCCCAAACGATGGGCAGGTTGGGCCGATGGTGACCAAAACCGTATGCAACCCATGGATTTGCATGTTTTTTCAGCAATGTTGCGCGACCGGCTTGACCTTTTAAACCGCTTCAGAGGAAACTGATCATATCTTGGTTGGGGTTAGCCCTGCCCGGTTCCGTCTCTGTGGGTCCACTCTGGGCCTCACGGGGCACAAAAAATCGCCGGCCCAAGGTCGGCTACTCAGGATGAGGTAACAATGAACAAATTCGTATTCCTTGGCACACTCGCCGCCACCACGATGGTGGCAGGCGTGGCATTTGCGGCCGAAGGTGACACGCTTGCGGCCGTCAAGGCGCGTGGCGAACTGATCTGCGGCGCGAACCCCGGTCTGACCGGGTTTGCCGCCCCGGATGCCAACGGCAACTATCAGGGCTTTGACGTGGCCCTGTGCAAGGCCATTGCGGCCGCTGTTTTGGGCGATGCATCCAAGGTGAAATACGCCCCGCTGACGGGTGAGACCCGCTTTACGGCGCTTGCATCGGGCGAAGTGGACGTGCTGGTCCGCAACTCGACCTGGACCTATTCGCGCGACACCTCGCTTGCCTTCGATTTCGTGGCCGTGAACTATTATGACGGTCAGGGTTTCATGGTGAAGAAGGAACTGGGTGTTTCGTCCGCCAAAGAACTTGATGGCGCCACCGTCTGCATCCAGACCGGCACCACCACCGAACTGAACCTCGCCGACTTCTTCAAGTCGAACAACATGACGTATAACCCCGTCACCGTGGCCGACGACAGCGAAGGCCAGCGCCAGTATCTGGCAGGCGCCTGCGACACCTACACCACTGACGCATCTGGCCTTGCCGCCACGCGCGCCACGGTCGCCGATCCGGAAAACCACGTTATTCTTCCCGAGATCATCTCGAAAGAGCCACTTGGTCCGGTCGTTCGCCATGGCGACAGCAACTGGGGCGACATCGTGCGCTGGTCGTTCTACGCGCTTGTGACAGCCGAAGAAAAAGGCATCACCGCGGCCAACATCAACGAAGTGGCTTCGTCGACCCAAGACCCCGAAGTCAAGCGTCTGCTTGGCCTTGAGGGCGACTTGGGCGCAATGATGGGTCTCGACAACGAGTTCGCCAAGCGTGCCATCATGGCATCCGGCAACTATGGCGAGATCTTTGAGGCCAATATCGGCGCATCCACGCCGATCGGTCTTGCCCGCGGCCTGAATGCGCTGTGGACCCAAGGCGGCCTGCAGTACGCACCACCCTTCCGGTAAGAATTTGGTTGGGGCGCGGTCTTCCGCGCCCCTCCTTTTTCCGGCTTCACTATTTTTCAAGACATGACCAGTTCGCATCGGGGCATCAAGACCCCATTGTTCGGCGCAAAGCTACAAGCGAACAGTCCAGGGGGAATATATGGCACTAGCCAGCGATACGCCGAAGGGTTCCTTCCGGCTTAGCATGCTTATCTATGATACGCGGTTCCGGTCGATCACCATTCAGGTGGTTGTATTGGTGCTGTTTCTTCTGGCGCTGTCGTGGCTGCTGAACAACACGGTCGAGAACCTGGCCGCCAAGGGCCGAACTTTCGATTACGGCTTTTTGTGGCAACGTGCCGGTTACGACATTGGCCAGCAGCTGATCCCTTACACCAACGACAGCAGCCATGGCCGCGCGCTGGTGGTGGGCCTGTTGAACACGCTGGTTCTGGCCTTTTTCGGCTGCATCTTCGCCACCGTCGTCGGGGTCGTCGTTGGGGTTCTGCGCCTGTCGCAGAACTGGCTGATCGGGCGGTTGATGACCGTCTATGTCGAGGTGTTCCGCAACATCCCGCTGCTTTTGTGGATTTTGCTCTCTTATGTCATTTTTTCCGAAACGATGCCTTCGCCGCGCGATTTTCGGGTTACCGATGAAATGGCGGCTGCCGGTGAGGAACCGCTGGCCCAGATGATGCTGTTTGACAGCGTGGCGATCACCAATCGCGGGGTGGACCTGCCCGCGCCGCTGCTGACGCGTCCACTGGGAACAGTCGAGATCCTTGGGGTGCCGTTCAATCTTTCTGCGGTGGTTTTCCTGTTGATCGTCGGGGCCGGCCTTTACGTGAACAGCAAGATCCTTGGCCGGGCGCGCAAGGTTCAGGAACAGACCGGCGTGCGGCCCAAGACGCTGTGGCAAAGCCTTGTCGTCCTGTTCCTGCCGGCGCTTGCCTTTCTTGTGGCCTCCGGCTTTCACCTTGAATACCCCGAACTGAAGGGCTTCAACTTCGTCGGTGGCATTCCAGTGGCGCATTCCTTTACCGCGCTGCTGATCGCCCTGACACTATATACAGCGGCCTTCATAGCCGAGATCGTACGCGCAGGCATTCTTGCCATTTCCCATGGCCAGTCCGAGGCGGCGTTTGCGTTGGGTCTGCGCCCTAATCGCACGATGAACCTGATTGTCCTGCCGCAGGCGCTACGCGTGATCATCCCACCATTGATCTCGCAGTATCTTAATCTGACCAAGAACACTTCCCTCGGCATCGCGGTCAGCTACCTCGATCTGCGTGGCACGCTGGGGGGCATCACGCTGAACCAGACCGGCAGGGAACTTGAGTGCATGCTGTTGATGATGCTGATCTATCTGACGATAAGCCTGATCATCTCGTCAGCGATGAACTTCTACAACGGTTCCGTGAAACTGAAGGAGCGCTGAGATGTCCGTATTGGCGAAATCCTTCGTGCGCAACGACATGCTGCCCCCGGTTGTGCCGCCTTCGACAGCCGCAGGCCCGGTCAGGTGGGTGCGTGAAAACCTGTTCTCGGGCCCGCTGAACACAGTGCTGACGATACTTGGCGCGCTGATCATCTATTGGTTTGTTTCGGCGTCGCTGCCGTGGTGGCTTAATTCCGTGTGGAACGCCAATTCCCTGGGCGAGTGCCGCGACATCGTCACCGCCGCCGCGGGCGAGGGGGCAACCGGTGCCTGTTGGGCCATGGTGCGCGAACGCTGGCATCAGTTCCTGTTCGGCTTCTACCCGCAAGACCTGTACTGGCGCCCGACGCTGGCCTTTGCGCTGTTGTTCGTGGCGCTGGCTCCGATCTTGTTTTCCGGCGTTCCGCGCAAGGCAATCTGGTTCTCGATCCTGTATCCGCTGCTGGCCTTCTGGCTGCTGTGGGGCGGGTCGATCTGGACGCCGATCGTGGTCTTGGTCGGGTTTGTGGTGCTGGGCGCTGTCTATTCAGCGGCAAGCACACGCGTGGGCGTGCCGGTTGCGGCGGGGGCCGGTGTCCTGGCCGCGGTGCTGTTCTGGCTGTTTCTCGACGCACCACTGGCAGATGCGCTGCAACGCGCGATACCGCTTTCTATCCGTCAGGTCACGTCGGACCAGTTCGGCGGATTCCTTCTCGCCATCACCATCGGGGTCACTGCCATCGCATTTTCACTGCCCATCGGCATCTTGCTGGCCCTCGGGCGTCAGTCCGACATGGTCATCGTGAAATCTCTGTCCGTCGGGTTCATCGAGTTCATCCGCGGTGTGCCGCTGATCACGCTGCTGTTCACGGCCTCTTTGCTGTTGCAATACTTCCTGCCGCCAAATACCTCGTTCGATCTGATCCTGCGCGTGATCATTCTGGTGACGTTCTTCGCGGCCGCCTACATTGCCGAAGTCATCCGCGGCGGACTGGCGGCCTTGCCACGCGGCCAGTATGAGGCCGCCGATGCGCTCGGCCTTGATTACTGGCAGGCCCAGCGGCAGATCATCTTGCCGCAGGCGTTGAAAATCGCCATTCCAGGCATCGTTTCTACCTTCATCGGCCTGTTCAAGGACACCACGCTGGTTTCCTTTGTGGGCCTGGCCGATCCGCTGCGTGGAATCACCATCATCGTGCGTGCTGACATCAACTGGAAGGGCATCTACTGGGAGCCTTACATCTTCGTCGGCGCCATCTTTTTCCTCTTCTGTTTCGGCATGTCGCGCTACTCGATGTATCTCGAGGGCAAGCTGAAAACCGATCACCGCTAGGGAGACATTCATGTCTGAAGCCATTGCCCGCGAAGTCGACCACAGCCATATGACGGTCAGCGACGAGGTCGCGATCCAGATCTCCTCGATGAACAAGTGGTATGGCACGTTCCATGTGCTGCGCGACATCAACATGACTGTTCAGCGAGGCGAACGGATCGTGATCTGCGGCCCGTCCGGGTCCGGCAAATCAACGCTGATCCGCTGCATCAACCGCCTGGAAGAGCATCAGCAGGGCCAGATCATCGTCGATGGTACCGAACTTACCTCTGACCTGAAGAACATCGACAAGGTCCGGTCCGAGGTTGGAATGGTGTTCCAACACTTCAACCTGTTCCCGCATCTGACCATTCTGGAAAACCTGACACTGGCGCCGATCTGGGTCCGCAAGACCCCAAAGCGTGAGGCGGAAGAGGTGGCGATGCACTATCTCGGCAAGGTCAAGATCCCCGAGCAGGCGCACAAATTCCCCGGACAGCTTTCGGGCGGCCAGCAGCAGCGCGTCGCCATTGCGCGATCCTTGTGCATGAAGCCGCGGATCATGCTGTTCGATGAACCGACGAGCGCGCTTGACCCCGAGATGATCAAGGAAGTGCTGGATACCATGATCGAGCTGGCCGAAGAGGGGATGACGATGCTGTGCGTGACCCACGAAATGGGCTTTGCCCAAGCCGTGGCGAACCGCGTGATCTTTATGGATCAGGGCCAGATTGTTGAGCAGAACGAACCGCGCGAGTTCTTCAACAACCCGCAGTCAGACCGCACGAAGCTTTTCCTCAGCCAAATTCTGGGGCACTGATCCAAACGGGCGCCAAAAAAAACAAGGCCGCCCGGCAAGGCGGCCCTGTTGCAATTGGAAGCACACTTTACGAACGACCCCTCAAGTGTCGGAGTCGTTTGCCGCCTTTTCAGCGGCGGCTTTCATCCGGGCAAGCAGTTCTTCCTTGCCGGGCCGCCCCGGACGAGGGGGCTTCTTCGGCTTTTCCCCGGTTTCACGGTTCTTTGGCTCTTGCTTGCCCTGTTTTGGGTTGCCTGAGGCTTTGTAATCCATGGGGTGTCCTTTCAGACTTCAGGTTTCAACCCATGCCGCAAGCGGATTGCGGGCGCAAGGGGGCGAACCCTTCAGGCCATGATCTCACGCGGGACGACAAAGTCATCAACCACGCCCATGCCAAAGCCCGCATCGGCCCAATCGTCGATATTCAGATCGACGACCAGCGTGGCCCCTGTGGGATAGCGCAGAAACTCGGGGTTTGCCGGGGCATGTGCCGCAATGCGGGATGCAAACTCGGAAATGCCGGGGTTATGGCCAATCATCATCACCACATCTCCCTTGGCATGGCGCAGCACGGCCAGCATCACCTCGGCCCCTGCATGGTAAAGTGCGGGCTTCAACTCCAGAACCGGAGTGGCGGGCAGGGCGGGGGCGATGCCCGACCATGTCTTGCGCGTGCGCACTGCATCGGAACACAGCACCTGATCCGGCACATAACCGCGCGAGGAAAGCCATTGTCCCAAATCGGCTGATGCCGCCTTGCCACGGTCGTTCAGCGGGCGGTCGTGATCGGGGGTCAGGGGGTCATCCCATGCCGATTTCGCGTGGCGGGTCAGGATCAGACGCTTCATGTGTGGAACTGCCTCATGTGATAGGCCGACTGTTCTGCCATCCTTGCATAGCCCATGCTCACCGGGCAAGCACGACGCACAAGACAGCCCCCGGTCATGCACGGCGCCCCATCCGGAGCGTTCAGAAAGCTGTGACACACGGGCACGTCATAGCCCCCACTCTCCAGCGCCCCTACCGGGCAGGCGGACAGGCACGGCGCCGCACATCCGACACAAGGTGAGGGCACGGGCGGCGGCAGGTCGATCGCCATACGCAAAGCCAGTGCGCCGCGAAAGCTGACCAGAAGCCCCTGACGGGTATGCACCAGCAGCCGCACCGGGCTTTGCCAGGCCCGCCCCGTGCGCAGCGCCCATGCCTGGAACGGATGATACGGCGGCCCGCCAAAGGGAAACAGAGCCTTGGCCCCCAAATCACAGGCCAGCCCCCCGATCACGCGTCGCGACCAGCGATCCACAGGGTCAGGCCCCGCCCATTCTGGCTGCGCCAACAGATGCGGCCAGAAACCCGGCTCACGCGGGCCCAGCAGCACCAGTGTGCGCGTGCCCGGTGGCAGCCCGGCGTCACCATCGCAAGAAAAACCGCCCAGCACCTCCAGATGCTCGGCGTGCAGCCGATCTGTCAGGGTCTCCAACGTCACGTCCTGCATTTGCTGCTTTCCAAATACTCCCGCCGGAGGCACCCGTCGCCTGCCCGCGCGCAGTCTATCGCACAACTCGCGGCTTCACCCGCGGCTCGGTCGAGCGGATCTGGCTGCCCGCACCATGGTCGGTGAACAACTCCAGAAGGCACGCATTCGGGATGCGCCCATCCAGAATGGTCACGGCCCGCACGCCTTCGTCGATGGCCTTCAGCGCCGTTTCCGTCTTGGGGATCATGCCGCCCGCAATCACGCCCGAGGCCGTCATTTCGCGCACCTCGTCGGGGGTGATCGCCGTCATCACCTCGCCCTGTGCGTTCTTTACGCCCGAGACGTCGGTCAACAACAACAGCCGGTCGGCCTGCAAGGCCCCTGCGATGGCGCCCGCCGCCGTGTCGCCGTTCACGTTGAAGGTTTCGTTGTCGGCCATCCCTGTGGCCACCGGGGCCACCACCGGAATGATCCCTGCGGCAAACAGATCGCGCAGCACCTGCACGTTCATCTCGACCGGGCGGCCGACAAATCCCAACTCCGGATCATCGGCCTCACACACCATCAGGTCGTCATCCTTGCCCGACAGACCCACCGCGCGCCCGCCCGCATCCATGATGGCCTGCACGATCCGCTTGTTCACAAGCCCCGTCAGCACCATCTCGACCACTTCGACAGTGGCCTTGTCCGTCACACGTTTGCCCCGCACGAACTCGGACTTTATGCCCAGTCTGGCCAACAGATCGTTGATCATCGGCCCCCCACCATGCACCACGACCGGGTTGACCCCGACCTGCCGCATCAGCACGACATCACGGGCGAATTCGGCCATCGCGGCCTCGTCGCCCATGGCATTGCCACCGAATTTGACCACCACGATCGCCCCCGAATAGCGTTGCAGATAGGGCAGGGCCTCGGACAACATCTTTGCAGTGGCGATTGCGTCTTGCATGGTCAGGGTCTGTTGTTTCATGGGGCGCGCCTCCTTTGGCTGGACCCGTGGTAGCGCATGCCCCCCACTCTGCCAAGCGCCGACGCCCCGCCTTGCCATTCGTGACCAAAAGAGTAAGGTTTCGTGAAACCGCGTGAGGCCCCCCATGACCGACCAGAAAACCATTGTCCTGACCGGGGCCAGCCGGGGGATCGGTCATGCCACCGTCAAACGATTTTCGTCCGAAGGCTGGCGCGTGCTGACCTGCTCGCGCCAGCCGTTTGACGCCCGCTGCCCCTGGCCGGGGGGAGAGGACAACCACATCCAGATCGACCTGTCCGACCCCAGCAAGACCATCGAAGCGATCCAGACCATCAAGGCCAAGATCGACGGCCGCCTGCACGCGCTGGTAAACAACGCAGGCGTCAGCCCCAAGGGCGAAGACGGCAAGCGCCTGAACACGCTCGAGACGGATCTGCGTACGTGGGGCCATGTCTTCCATGTGAACTTCTTCTCGTCGGTGATCCTTGCGCGCGGGTTGCAGGATGAACTGGCGGCGGCCAAGGGCGCTGTGGTCAACGTCACCTCGATTGCCGGGGTGCGGGTGCATCCCTTTGCCGGCGCCGCCTATGCCACATCCAAGGCGGCTCTTGCCGCCCTGACGCGTGAGATGGCGCATGATTTCGGCCCCCTTGGCGTTCGGGTGAATGCGATTGCGCCGGGCGAGGTGGAAACCTCGATCCTGTCACCGGGCACCGACAAGATCGTCGCGCAACTGCCGCTGCGCCGTCTGGGCCAGCCGCACGAAGTGGCCGACGTGATCTGGTTTTTGTGCTCGGACCAGTCGAGCTATATATCGGGCACCGAGATTGAGGTGAATGGCGCCCAGCATGTTTGAGGGCTGACAGCCAGGCTTGACCGGGGCCCCCCTCAGGCCCGATACCGGGCCATCACTGCGGGGGCCAGAATGCTTGACGACGCCGACGAGATCCATCCGCTGTTTCACGGCGCCCCCCGCACGCCAGACTTTGCCAAGTTGCGCAAACGGCTGGTGCTGCAGGTGCGTCAGGCGATTGACACCTATGGCATGGCGCGCGCGGGCGAGCGTTGGCTGGTCTGTCTTTCCGGTGGCAAGGACAGCTACACGCTGCTGGCCATATTGCACGAGTTGAAATGGCGCGGACTTTTGCCGGTGGACCTGCTGGCCTGCAATCTGGATCAGGGCCAGCCCGGTTTCCCCACTACCGTCCTGCCCGATTTTCTGTCGCGCATGGGGGTTGCCCACCGGATCGAGTATCGCGACACGTATTCAGTCGTCATGGAAAAGACCAAACCGGGGGGCACCATGTGCGCCGTCTGCTCGCGGCTGCGGCGCGGCAACCTGTACCGCGTGGCGCGCGAGGAGGGGTGCGCGACAGTCATCCTTGGCCATCACCGCGATGATATCCTTGAAACATTCTTCATGAACCTGTTTCACGGCGGTCGGTTGGCCAGCATGCCGCCGCGCCTGCTGAACGAAGAGGGTGATCTGTTTCTTGCCCGTCCCCTCGCCCTTGTGGCCGAGGTTGATTGCGATGCCTTCGCGCGGGCCATGTCCTATCCCATCATCCCATGCGATCTGTGCGGCAGCCAAGAGGGGCTGCAGCGCGCGCAAGTCAAGAAACTGCTGGATGAATGGGAGGCGCGCAGCCCCGGCCGGCGTCAGGTGATGTTCCGGTCGCTGATGAATGTGCGCCCTTCGCATCTCGCTGACCCCGGTCTGTTCGACTTTGCGGGGTTGGTGACCGGCATGAGAACATTTAGTGAAAATCCTTTGCAACTTCGGGGTGAAGATTAAGAGTTTGCTCAGCACCCGCCCGTAGCGTCTGCCTCAGGCGATTGCCCTTTGGCACAGGAGACGCGTGTGTTCGGCAGCAAGAAAATCAGGTTTTCACAACCGGCTTCGGCGCGCATCAACGCGGTTCCATTCGGGCTGGAATGGCTGGCGCTGCTGCCTGCGATCACGCTCGCCGCCTACTGGCTGGGAGGCGAGGGGCTTATGATTGCGCTTGCCATTCTGTCGCCGGTTGCACTTGCACTGGTGGGCCTGGCGCGCAGCCCGATGGCCGAGGCCAGGGAAACGGGCGCCGCCGACGGCTTTGCCACTGAACCGCGGTTGGTTGGGCTGATGGATCAGGTGCTGACAGACGCGCCGGTGTCGGCGCGGACGACGTGCTGTCTTGTGGTGATGTTTGATGATCTGGCGGCGCTGCAGGACCGGCATGGCCGGATCGCCCGCGACATGGTCATGTCCCGTTCGGCGGAACGGCTTGGTCTTGCGTTGCGGGGCGGGGATATGGTCGCGCGACTGGAGGGCGGGATGTTTGCAGTTGCCCTTGCCCCCGTGCGTCGTTTTGATCTGGAGGCCGCAATCCAGCTTGCCGCGCGCTTGCAGGCTGCCGTGACCTCGCCGATGGCGATTGATGAACTGACGGTGCATCCATCTGTTTCTGTGGGGTTTTGTCTGGCAGACCGGGCACCCGCACCGACGGGAGCCTCCCTGCTCGACGCCGCGCGCGCGGCAGCCGACGAGGCTATTCGCAATGGCCCCGGTGCCATCCGTGCCTTCCTGCCTGAAATGACCCGCCGCCGCGCCGACCGGGCCATGCTGCGTGCGGGCGTCGAGCAGGCACTGGACGAAGGCCAGATCCGCCCCTGGTTCCAGCCGCAACTGTCGACCGATACCGGTGACATAAGCGGGTTTGAGGCGCTGGCCCGCTGGCACCACCCCGAACGGGGCATCATTCCGCCGCTTGATTTCCTGCCGCTGATCGAAGATGCGGGCATGGCAGAGCGTCTGGGTGAGGTGATCTTGTATGGGGCACTTTCGGCGCTGACCAGATGGGACAAGTCCGGCTTCAAGGTGCGCCGCGTGGCAGTCAATTTCTCTGCCGCGGAATTGCGCAACCCGAAACTTGCCGAAAAGCTGGCTTGGGAGCTGGACCGTTTCAACCTCTCGCCTGACCGTCTGACGGTCGAAGTGCTCGAAACGGTTGCCGCCCGTTCGGACGACGACGTGATCGTAACCAACCTTGCCAAGATCGCGCAGATGGGCTGCGGGATTGATCTGGATGATTTTGGTACGGGTCAGGCCTCGATTGCCAACATCCGACGCTTTGCGATCAAGCGGATCAAGATCGACCGCTCCTTTATCACCCGCGCCGATACCGACCCTGCGCAAAAGCAGATGGTCGCGGCCATTCTTTCGCTTTCCGACCGGCTGGGGCTTGAGACGGTGGCCGAGGGGGTCGAGACGCCGGGCGAACATGCGACCGTGGCACAACTTGGTTGCGGTCATGTGCAAGGTTTCGGCATCGCGCGCCCGATGGCGGTGGAAGAAACCTTTGGCTGGATCGAGAGGCACCAAAAGGGCATGGCAAAAGCCCTGCGACTGGGGCGGAACGGGCTGTGACGCGGCCTCATGCGGGCGTCCGTGATGTGCAGTTGCGAATGTTCGTCCATGTGTGTGGCACGAACCGGCGGATCGCTCGCCTGCCACCAAAACACCTGTTCGCCTGCGGATCGACCGCCTTGCGTCCATTCGCGCCTGTGAATACCGGAAAACCGCTTGACCTTTCCCGCCCCCTATCGTTGAACGACCGCTGACCGGAACAATGGTGGCGTGGTCCCGATGGACGATCAAAACAAGAACCTCATCCTTGCGACCGTGCTGTCCTTCGTGGTCATCATGGTCTGGTTCGTGCTGTTCCCTCCGCCCGAGCCGGTGGTCGATCCCAATGCACCGGCTGTGACGGCCTTGACCGACGGCACGACGCCGCCAGCGGCCGTGACGCCCGACACCGCCGTGGCCCCGACCGGTCAGGCGGCCGCATCCACCCAGGCCCCGCGCCTGACCATCGACACGCCGCAACTGGCAGGCTCGATATCGCTTCTCGGCGGGCGGATCGACGATCTCGAACTGAAGGCTTACAAGCAAACCCTTGCGCCCGGCTCTGACATTGTGCGTCTTTTATCGCCGGTGGGTCAGGAGAATGCCTATTATGCGCTGTTCGGCTGGGGGCCCGCGGGCGCGCTTGAGTTTGCCGATGTGCCGGGTGCGAACACCGAATGGTTGCCCGCAGGCGGCGGCACGCTCGCGCCGGGCCAGCCTGTCACGTTGCGCTGGGAAAACAGCAAGGGCCTGATCTTCACGCGTGAGATTGCGGTGGACGACTACTTCATGTTCACCGTGACAGATACCGTCCAGAATACCGGCGCGGCCGAGGCGCGGCTTTACCCCTACGGGATCGTCGCGCGCCACGGCAAGCCAACGACGCTTGAAAATTTCTTCGTCAGCCATGAGGGCGTCGTTGCCCGTGCCGACGGCAAGCTGACAGAAACAAAATACAAAGACCTCGACAAGATGCCGCTGGTCGAGCGTGAGGGCGCCCAAGCCGAGGTGGTTGCGGCCACAACAGACGGCTGGATCGGCTTTACCGACAAATACTGGATGACGGTTCTGGTGCCGGAACAAGGCAAGCCCTTTACCTCGGTCACCAAATTCGTGCCATCGGCCAACGTGTATCAGACCGAGACACGTCAGCCCGTGATGTCGGTCGGCCCTGGTGCCACCATCACCAGTGCCGCGCGCGTCTTTGCCGGCGCGAAAGAGTGGGAGACGATCCGCGCCTATCAAAACGCCGGTACGGCCGACAACACCGGCCAACCGATCGCCGGCTTTATCGACGCCATCGACTGGGGCTGGTTTTTCTTTCTGACCAAACCGATCTTCGCGGTCCTGCACTGGCTGCATGCTGTCATCGGCAACATGGGTCTGGCCATCATCGCGCTGACCTTCATCCTGAAGTTCCTGGTTCTGCCGCTGGCCTACAAATCCTATGTCAGCATGGCGCGGATGAAGGAATTGCAGCCCGAGATGGAAGCGCTGAAAGAGCGCGCAGGCGACGACAAGCAGATGATGCAGCGCGAGATGATGAAGCTGTACAAGGACAAAAAGGTCAATCCGGCGGCGGGCTGTCTGCCCGTTCTGATCCAGATCCCGATTTTCTTCAGCCTTTACAAGGTAATTTTCGTCACGATCGAATTGCGCCACGCGCCGTTTTTCGGCTGGCTGCGCGACATGTCGGCGCCCGACCCGTCGTCGCTTTACAACCTGTTCGGGCTGTTGCCTTGGGCCGTGCCTGCGACGGGCAGCATCCTGCACCTGATTTTCATCGGAGTTCTGCCGATCTTTCTGGGTGTGACAATGTGGCTTCAGCAAAAGTTGAACCCTGCACCGACAGACCCGATTCAGCAGCAGATCTTTGCCTACATGCCGTGGATTTTCATGTTCATGCTCGGCGGCTTTGCCAGCGGTCTGGTGCTCTACTGGATCACGAACAACACCATCACGTTCATCCAGCAATACGCGATCATGCGAAGCCACGGACACAAGCCTGATCTTTTCGGGAATATCCGGTCGGGTTTCAAGAAAAAGCCCGTGCTGACTATCGACAAGAAGGTGCCGGAGAAGAGCCGCAAGAAATGATCAGGCTGGCCCATATCTGCCGCCACCCGATAAAGTCCGTGGGGTTTGAAGAAATCGGCCGCGCGTCCCTGTCCAAGGGGCGCGCGCTGCCGTTTGATCGGGAATGGGCGGTGTTGCACGAGGCTGCGAAAGTGGCGCCGCTGACCGAATGGGCGCCGAAGATGAACTTTCTGCGCGGCGTGGCGGGGCATGCGCTGATGGCGGTCCGTGCATCCGTGGATGAGGGGGCGCGGCGCGTGACCCTGACGCATCCGACGGCGGGCGAAATCACGCTGCACCCCGACAATGATGGCGAAAAGCTGGTCGCGTGGCTGCGCCCATTGTGGCCTGCCGACAGGCCTGCGCCCGCGTCCGTAGGGCATGTTGCGGGGCAGGCGATGACCGACGTGCCGGAACCCTACGTGTCTCTTCTGAGCGTGGCTTCGAATGCCGATCTGAGCCGCCGAATGGGTGTCGATCTGTCAATTCACCGCTGGCGCGGCAACCTGTGGATAGAAGGGATGGACCCCTGGGCCGAGGGTGATCTGATCGGAAAGCGTCTGCGCGTGGGCGGCGCCGTTCTTGAGGTGCGCGCGCACATCACCCGCTGCAAGGCGACCACGGTAAACCCAGAGACAGGGCATGCGGATGCCGATACGCTAAAGGCACTGTCGCAGGCCTTTGGGCATCAGGATTTCGGTGTTTATGCGCTGGTGGTTGAAGGTGGTGATGTGGCCATGGATGACAAGGTCAGGGTGGAATGACGGCGCTTCGTTTCCCTGAGGCGCCCGAACCTGACGACATGGCGCATGAACATGGGCGGCTTTTGTTTGCCGGGCCGGTCGATTTCGTCAAGGGCGTGGTAGCAATGTCTGGCCTGCCTGTGCCTGACCGGGCCGAGGTGTGCTTTGCTGGCCGCTCGAATGTGGGAAAATCGAGCCTGATCAATGCACTGACGGGGCGCAAGACACTTGCGCGTGCGTCGAACACGCCGGGCCGAACGCAAGAGATCAACTATTTCGCACTTGGTGCCCAGCGCTATCTGGTCGACCTGCCGGGGTACGGCTATGCCGAGGCACCCGTGGCCGTGGTGGCCAAGTGGCAGGCGCTATTGCGTGACTATCTGGCCGGGCGCCAGACATTGCGCCGCGCCTTTGTGCTGATCGACATGCGGCACGGGGTGAAGGCGGTGGACAAAGAGATCCTGACCCTGCTCGACCGTTCGGCAGTGACGTTTCAGGCGGTGCTGACCAAGGCGGACAAGGTCAGCCGCACGGTGCGCGACGAAACCATTGCACAGGTGCAAGGGGCACTCGCGGCCCATCCGGCGGCTTACCCTGAGATCGTGGTGACCAGTTCGGAAAAGGGCGAGGGGATCGAGACCCTACGCGCCATCATCGCCACCCTGTCTTAGGGCGTCATGCGCCGGATCGGCGCCGGGCACCGGATCATATCCATGCCCGCCCCACGGATGGCACCGGCAGATGCGGTGGACCATCAGGTACCCGCCCTTGACGCCGCCATGGCGTGCCAGCGCCTCCATCGCATAGGCCGAACATGTCGGCTGAAAGCGGCAACCGTGGCCCACCCAAGGCGACAAGATCAGACGATAGGCGCGCACCGGCAGGGCGACCAGATGCGCAAGCGGCGTCATTTGCCGCGGTGAAGGCTGCGCAGCGCGCCTTCCATATCGGTCAGCAGATCGGCAAATGGTCGGTCAACGGTCACCCCCGGACGCGCGACCAGCACATAATCCCATCCGGGCAGGCCAAGGCGCGAAAGCACCGCGCGCGCCACTTCGCGCAATCGGCGTTTGGCCCGGTTGCGCTTGACGGCATTGCCGATTTTCTTCGAGGCGGTGAAGCCGACCTTGACCTCGCCTTCGCCATCATCGCGAAACCGTGCCTGCACCAGAAAGCCGGATGTGCCCTGCCGCCGCGCACTGGCGGTGCGCAGAAACTCGGGCCGCGTTTTCAGGGTGGAAATGCACAAAATCGCCCGGGGGGACTGGGTCGCTGTCACAGCGGAACCCGTTTCCTCTGGCGGTGTCATGTGATGCACGTCCTGTGGGCTGCCCTCAAAAGGGCCAGCCGGATCAGGCGGACAGCTTCTTGCGGCCCTTGGCGCGACGCGCAGACAGAACCAGACGGCCGCCCTTGGAGGCCATGCGGGCGCGAAAGCCGTGACGGCGGGTGCGAACCAGGTTCGAGGGTTGAAAGGTGCGCTTCATTGCGGCTACTCCATCAGACGGGTTTGCCCGAACCCGTGGCGGATTCGAGGGCAGGGAACTTGAAGACCGGTCTTTACGCAGGCTTTGCGCCCAAGTCAACGCAGGGCCAGTGGAAATCTTGCAACATTTGACCCGCCACACGGGGTCGGATTCGTTACAATGTTTCACGCAGCACCGCATTCCCGGCCAATCGGCGTTGTGCGTTCAACGCGGCGTGAACGGGCCTATCCCCGTGCAGTGTGATCCCGCATGTTGGCTCCAACCGCTGATGAGGACCAATATGACCCCGCCCACCACCGCCCCCAACCCTTGGCTCAGGCGCCTGCCGATCCTTGCGATCCTTGCCGCTGCCTTGATCGGCGCCTTTACGCTGCGCGAATACCTGAGCTTTGAGGCGCTGGCCCAGAACCGTGAGGCGCTGATTGCCTTTCGCGATGGGAACTATGTCTTCGCAAGCCTTGTGTTCATCGCCGCTTATGTGGCGATCGTGGCGTTCAGCTTGCCGGGGGCGACGATTGCCACGCTGACGGGCGGTTTTCTGTTCGGCCTGTTTCCGGGGGTGTTTTACAATGTGGTTGGCGCCACGCTGGGCGCGATCGGCGTGTTTCTGGCCGCGCGCGCGGGTTTTGGCGCCGATATCGCCGCACGGATCGAGGAAAAGGGCGGTGCTGCGGCACGCCTGCAGCAGGGGTTGCGCGAGAACGAATGGTCGGTGCTGCTGATGATGCGGCTGGTCCCTGCTGTGCCGTTCTTTCTGGCCAATCTGATTCCGGCCTTTGTCGGCACGTCGCTGTTCCGCTTTGCGTTGACCACGTTTTTCGGGATCATGCCGGGGGCGTTTGTCTACACCTCGGTGGGGGCGGGTCTGGGTGCGGTGTTCGCGCGCGGTGAAACGCCAGACCTGTCCATCATCTTCGCCCCCCATGTTCTGGGCCCCATCCTTGGGCTGGCGGCCTTGTCAGCGGTGCCCATCATTGTGAAACAATTCAGGAAAGGGGCCTGAGATGACCCGGATCGAGACAGATATCTGCATCATCGGCGCAGGCTCGGGTGGGCTTTCGGTGGCCGCAGGGGCCGCGCAGATGGGCGCGCGCGTGGTGTTGATCGAGGGCGCCGAGATGGGGGGCGATTGCCTGAACGCGGGCTGCGTGCCGTCAAAGGCGCTGATCGCGGCGGCCAAGGCGGCCCATGCGATGCGCGCAGGCGCAAAGTTCGGGATCACCCCGGTTGAGCCGCAGGTCGATTTTGGCGCGGTAAAGGATTATGTGCAGCACGTGATCGAAACCATTGCCCCTGTAGACAGCCAGGAACGGTTTGAGGGGTTCGGGATCACCGTCATACGCGCCTGGGCGCGCTTTACGGGCCCTGATACGGTCGAGGCCGGGGGCCAGACGATCAAGGCCCGCCGCTTTGTAATTGCCACCGGAAGCCGCCCGTTCGTGCCGCCCATTCCGGGCGTGGACGTTGTGCCCTATCTGACGAATGAGACGATTTTCGCCTCACGCGATAAACCTGACCATCTGATCGTGGTCGGTGGCGGCCCTATCGGCATGGAAATGGCGCAAGCGCATCTGCGGCTGGGCTGCAAGGTGACCGTGATCGAGGGTGCGCGCGCCTTTTCCCACGATGACCCCGAGACGGCTGCCGTGGTTCTGCAAAACCTGAAAGCCGAGGGGCTGGAGATTCTTGAGGGCGTCCCCGTGACCAATCTGGCGGGCCAGGCGGGTGATGTCACCGTGACGTTAAAGGACGGGCGCGCGATCAGGGGCAGCCACATCCTGATGGCCGTGGGGCGGCAGGTCGCGCTGGACAAGCTTGATCTCGATGCGGCAGGGGTTGCACACACGCGTAAGGGGGTGACAGTAGACGCCAGCCTGCGCAGCAGCAACCGCCGCATCTATGCAGTGGGTGATGCGGCGGGCGGGCTGCAATTCACACATGTGGCAGGCTATCAGGCGGGCATTCTGATCCGCCAGCTGGTTCTTAGCCTGCCGGCCAAGGCCACCATGCGCCATATCCCTTGGGTCACCTACACCGACCCGGAACTGGCGCAGGTGGGCATGACCGAGGCCGAGGCGCGCAAGGAACACGGGCCAAAGCTGACCGTGCTACGGCAAGAGTTCCATCATAACGACCGCGCGCAGACCGAAGGCAAGACCACGGGGTTGCTGAAGGTAATGGTGGCGGGCGGGCGCCCGGTCGGCGCCTCGATTGCCGGGCCCCAGGCGGGCGAATTGATCGGCCTCTGGGCCTTTGCCATCTCGTCCCGCGCCAAGATCAGCGCGATTGCCGGAATGGTGGCCCCGTATCCCACGTTGGGCGAAATCTCGAAACGTGCGGCAGGAGCCTATTTTTCCCCTAAACTCTTTGATAATCCTATCCTCAAGACGTTCGTGCGGCTGGTGCAGAAGTATCTGCCCTGACGCCATTTCAGGGGGTATCATGAAGGCGGGCCGCGGATCATTTCTGAACACGCTGTCGGGCCGTTTTCTGATGCTGACAGTCGCCTTCGTGATGCTGGCCGAGGTGCTCATCTTTGTGCCCTCGATCGCCCGCTTTCGGGCCGATTATCTTCTGCTGCGGCTGGAAAAGGCGCAGATTGCGTCGCTGGCACTGCTGACCACTGACCAGATGATCGCGCCCGAGGTGGAAGCCGAGCTTCTGGTCAATGCGGGGGTCTTCAACGTGGTCTTGCGCCGCGATGAGGTGCGGCAGCTTGTCTTGTCTTCGCCTATTCCGGCGGCGATCTATCAGACCTATGATTTGCGCCAGTCCGGGCCACTGGATCTGATCCGCGATGCGCTTGCGGTCATGACAGATCCGGTGAACCGGGTGATCCGGGTGATCGGCAATCCGGTGCAACAGGCCGGGCTGCTGATCGAGATTACTCTGGAGACAGGTCCTCTGCGCAAGGCGATGATTGATTATGGCGCGCGCATCTTCGTCTTGTCCGCGCTGATTTCGGCAGTGACGGCCGTGCTGCTGTTCATAGCGGTGCAGCGGATGATGGTGGTCCCGATCCGCCGCGTGGTGCGCCACATGCAGGCTTATGCCGAGGCGCCCGAGGACGCCCGGCGGGTGATTGCGCCCACGGCAAGCGTTGTGGAACTGCGGTCGGCCGAGGATGCGCTTCTGAGCCTTCAGACACAGTTGACCAGCGCCTTGCGGCAAAAGGAACGGCTGGCCGCCCTTGGCGGGGCGGTCGCGAAGATCAGCCATGATCTTCGCAACATCCTGACCACGGCACAACTGTTCGCGGACCGGATCGAGTCAAGCGCCGATCCGGTGGTGGCGCGCGCGGCACCAAAACTTGTGGGCTCGATCAGCCGGGCCGTCAATCTGTGCGAGGCGACGCTGGCCTTTGGCAAGGCGGAAGAGCCCCCTCCGCGCCTGCAACGCCTCGCCCTGCGCCTTTTGATGGATGATGTGGCCGAGGCCGAGGGACTCGGCGATACCGCGGGACTGGTAACCGTTCTGGTCGACGTTCCGGCAGACCTTACAATTCGGGCCGATGCAGAGCAGCTGTTTCGCGTTCTGTCCAATCTTGTACGCAATGCGCGTCAGGCCATTGAAACGACGGGAAATCCGGGAACGGTCGAGGTGTCGGCGGGCGAGGATGATGCTGATTGGTGGCTGCGCGTCGGAGATACGGGGCCGGGTCTGCCGCCAAAGGCGCGGGACCATTTGTTTTCGGCGTTTCAGGGGGGAGCGCGCAAGGGGGGCACGGGACTGGGGCTGGCTATAGCAGCCGAGTTGGTTCGTGGTCATGGTGGCCGACTGGAGCTGGCCCGCAGCGATAAGGATGGGACCGAGTTCATCATCCGTCTGCCAAAACTGGTACATGAAACCGTCTGATTTTGGGGTTGCAAAGCCCATGCCATGGGGCTAAATCCGCCCCCAGTGGACCCGTAGCTCAGCTGGATAGAGCATCAGACTACGAATCTGAGGGTCGGGCGTTCGAATCGCTCCGGGTTCACCATTTCCCCTAAGATGCGAAAATCCGGTGCAGTTCCTTCTTATGGGACAGTACCCCAGGCGGGGCGGTAAAGATCCCTCATGCGCAGCGCGGCGCGCAAACCCGGGGAAGGTGACAGGTCAGTGGCGGTCTGGGGCGCGTATCCGCGCCTTGCTGCAACTGAAAAGGGTGGTCAGAGCAAGCCCTGACCACCCAGTCATTCCAGAAGACAAAGAACGTCATGGGGGCTGCGAACAGCCACGTCGGAAGTAGATCAGACGCGGCCGGTCAGGACCAGAATCAACAGGATCACGACCACGATGCCAAGGGCACCGGACGGAAAGTAACCCCAACTGCGCGAATGTCCCCATGTGGGCAGTGCGCCGATGACCAGCAGGACGAGAACGATGAGAAGAATGGTTGAGGCGGTCATATGTAGATTCCTTGAAATGCCGTGATCGGCCTGTGATCTGAACGTCAGAGCCGAACAAACGGTTCCCAGCCAAGAGAAACTATTTCCGCAGGGCGGGAGATTCCGGGTGTTCGAGATTTGGTGCCATCCGCGCGGATCGCAACGCACATGGCCTCAAGTGCAAACCGGATAGGGAGCGGTCCGCATTTTCGCAGACCGCTCTTTCCCTTTTGCCTACCGAGATCTTACCGCGTGAACTTCTTGTATTTCACACGCTTGGGTTCAATGCTGTCGGGCCCCAGACGGCGGACCTTGTCTTCTTCATAGGCTTCGAAATTGCCTTCAAACCATTCCACATGTGCATCGCCCTCAAACGCGAGGATGTGGGTACAAAGCCGGTCAAGAAAGAAGCGATCGTGGCTGATGATCACAGCGCAGCCCGAAAAATTCTCGATGGCGGCTTCGAGTGCTTGCAGCGTTTCCACGTCAAGATCGTTTGTCGGCTCGTCAAGCAGCAGCACGTTGCCACCTGATTTCAAAAGCTTCGCCATGTGAACGCGGTTCCGTTCGCCCCCCGATAGGATGCCGACCTTCTTTTGCTGGTCCGATCCCTTGAAGTTGAAAGACGAGCAATAGGCGCGGCTGTTAATCTCCGCATCGCCCAGCACGACAATGTCGAGCGAGTCCGAGATTTCTTCCCACACGTTCTTGCTGCCGTCCAGCGCATCGCGCGACTGGTCCACGTAGGACAGTTGCACGGTGTCACCCAAGGTGATTGTGCCCGCATCAGGGATTTCGGTGCCGATGATCATTTTCATCAGGGTGGATTTGCCCGCACCATTCGGCCCGATCACGCCCACGATCCCGCCCGGAGGCAGCGCGAAGGTCAGGTTTTCGATCAACTGCTTGTCGCCAAGCGCCTTTGACACGCCCTCAAACTCGATCACCTTCGAGCCAAGGCGCGGGCCATGCGGAATGATGATCTGCGCGCGTCCCACCAGTTCCTTGACCGATTCGTCCGCCATCTTTTCATATGAAGCGATCCGGGCCTTGGATTTGGCCTGACGGGCCTTGGCCCCGGCGCGGATCCATTCCAGTTCTTTTTCAAGAACCTTCTGCTTGGCCTTGTCCTCGCGCGCCTCTTGCGACAGTCGTTTCGCCTTGGCTTCCAGCCACGAGGAATAATTCCCCTCGTGCGGCAGACCGCGGCCGCGTTCCAGTTCCAGAATCCATGATGTGATGTCGTCAAGGAAGTAGCGGTCATGGGTGACGATCAGGATCGTGCCCTTGTATTCTATCAGGTGCTTTTGCAGCCAGGCAATGGTTTCGGCATCGAGGTGGTTGGTCGGCTCGTCCAGTAGCAGCATGTCGGGTGCTTCCAGCAGCAGTTTGCACAGCGCGACCCGGCGACGTTCGCCCCCCGAAAGGGTAGTCACGGCCGCGTTGTCGGGCGGGCAGCGCAGTGCCTCCATCGCGACATCAACCTGACTGTCCAGGTCCCACAGATTTTCGGCATCAATCTCGTCTTGCAGACGGGCCATCTCGTCAGCGGTCTCTTCCGAGTAGTTCATGGCCACTTCGTTGTAGCGGTCGATCTTGCCCTGCTTGATGGCGACGCCCAACATCACGTTGCCGCGCACGTCGAGGGTTTCATCGAGTGCCGGTTCCTGCGGCAGATAACCGACCTTGGCCCCTTTGGCGGCCCATGCCTCGCCTGTGAAATCCTTGTCCCAGCCCGCCATGACGCGCAACAGGCTGGATTTGCCCGAGCCGTTTACGCCCACGACGCCGATCTTCACGCCGGGCAGAAAGTTAAGGTGGATGTTCTCGAACACCTTCTTGCCGCCCGGATAGGTCTTTGAGACGCCATCCATGTGGTAGACATATTGATAGGACGCCATGTTCCGTGCTCCGCCAATGAAAATTCTGATTTGAGGGGGAAATAACCCTAGAGGGGCTTGGGCGCAAGGCTGGCGCCGGGGAATGGGGCCGGTCGGGGGCGCAGCGCATGTCTGCGCGCGGGAGATCGGGCCGAAACCGGATGGATTTGCACGCGTACGATTGACAGCGCAGCAAAAGCCCCCTTGAAACGGGGGCTTGAGGCGGGGCCGGGGCTTGTGCGCCCGAGACCGGGGGACACGTAAGATGCGGCAGGGGTTTCCCCATGCAGAACGGGGGCAGGTGATTGGCCTGTTGGGCGGGTCGTTCGACCCTGCGCATGAAGGCCACGCCCACATCACGCGTGAGGCGATCAAGCGGCTGCACCTGCATCAGGTCTGGTGGCTGGTCAGCCCCGGCAACCCGCTGAAGGCCTGCCAGCCCGCGCCGATGGCGGACCGCATCGCGCGGGCGCGGGCTGTGATGGACCATCCGCGCGTGCGGATCACCGATCTTGAAGCCCGCTTGGGCACGCGGTTCACGTATGCCACCATCCGCCGTCTGCAGGCAATATATCCGGGCGTGCGGTTCGTCTGGTTGATGGGCGCGGACAACCTTGTGGAGTTCCACCGCTGGGACCATTGGCGCGACATCCTGCGCGCTGTTCCGGTGGCGGTTCTGGCGCGGCCGGGTGCGGGGGTGCCGGCACGGCTCAGCCGGGCCGCACAGGCGTTTCGGGGTGCTCAGCTTGGGCGTGGCGAGGCCATCGGCGGGCGCGCGCCTCCGGTCTGGGCCTTTGTGAACCTGCCGATGAACGACGCCTCATCGTCCGAGATCCGCAAGCGCGGCGAATGGCACGGCCAAACGTGATCGGGGCCGGCTTGAAACAGGGCGCGACAACGGGATAGGTAGACGTGAGTAAATGGGATTTTGCCAGTATGATTTCACGGCGCGGCTTTGTGGCCGGTTTGATGGCGGGGGTGGCCAGCCCGGTTTGGGCCGAGGCGCCTTCCACCTCGATCCGCCCGGTGCCGCGGGGCGGCGCGCCACGGGTCACGGGCACCCCGGCGACGCAGTTGATCGGGGCCGCATCGCTTGGCGGTGTGGTCAGCTACGCGGTGATGGACGCAGCTACCGGCGCGTTGCTTGAAGCGCGGGCCGCCGATACGCCGCTGCCCCCCGCGAGCGTGGCCAAGGCCATCACGGCGCTGTACGCGCTTGAGCGGTTGGGGCCGGCGTTCCGCTTTGACACACGGGTGCTGGCGACGGGTCCGGTGGGCGCGGGCGGCATCGTGCAGGGGGATCTGGTGCTGGCGGGGTCTGGCGACCCGACGCTGCAAACCGATCAGTTGGGCGATCTGGCCGCAGCGCTTGCCCTGCGCGGGGTAAAGGGCGTGACGGGGCGGTTCCTGACATGGGAAGGCGCTTTGCCCCATATCGACCGCATTTCCGCAGATCAGCCGGTGCAGGTGGGCTACAACCCTGCCATCGGCGGGCTGAACCTCAATTTCAACCGCGTGTATTTCGAATGGAAGCGTGCGGCGGGCGGCGAATGGGGCACCACGATGGACGCGCGCGGCGAACGCTTTGTGCCCCCCGTGCGCATGTCGCGGATGAAGGTCATCAGCCGCAAGACGCCCCTGTTTACCTATTCCGCCGAGGCAGAGGCCGAGGACTGGACAGTTGCCGCCAGCGGCCTTGGCAAAGGGGGTAGCCGCTGGCTGCCGGTGCGCCTGCCGGGGCGCTATGTGGGCGAAGTATTCCAGACGCTGGCGCGCGCCCAGGGGATTACCCTGCCCGAGCCGCAGACGGTGATAGCACTGCCCGTGGGCCAGCAGGTTGCATCGGTACAAAGCGCGCGCCTGCCCGACGTCTTGCGCGACATGCTGCAGTTTTCGACCAACCTGACGGCTGAGGCGGTGGGCCTTCGCGCGTCGGGCGCGGGCGATCTGGCGGCCTCGGGGGCGGCGATGTCCGGATGGGTGCAGGAAAAATACGATGTGGAAAACGCCCATGTGGATCATTCTGGTCTGGGCGGCGCCAGCCGGGTGACTGCGGGCGACATGGCGCGAATCATTGCGGCGGCAGCGCAGGGCCGGGCAGGTCTGGAGCCGATCTTGCGCAACGTCGGCATGCGGGATGCCAAGGGCCGTGTGATCGAGGGGCACCCGGTGCAGGTGATGGCAAAAAGCGGGACACTGAATTTTGTGTCCGGCCTTGCCGGGCACATCCTGCCGCCCAAAGGCCGCGCGTTGGTGTTTGCGATCTTCTCGGGCGATGTGGCCCGCCGCGATGCCCTGGCCGAGGCCGCGCGCGAAAGCCCGCCGGGGGGTGATGCATGGTTGCGGCGCGCGCGCGCGCTGCAAGGCCAATTGATCAGCGGCTGGGTCGGCGCCTATACCTGATGCATCAGGGTTTCAGGTGTCGCACCCGCGCGCCCCATTCGATGGCGGCGGCATGCAGGCGGTCGATGGACAACTGCTCACGCACTTCTTCCAGCATCCGCAATTCCATATCCAGCAGCTTGCCATCGGCGGCTACCACATCGCAGGCCAGCGCATAGGCAGTTTCGCGCAAACGCTCGGGCAGGCCATCGCGGATCAGGCCGAACAGGGCGTCGAGGCCGTCTTCTTCTTCAAACAGGTCAAACACTGTCTGGCTGACAGTGCGGATGCGGTCGCTGTCATATCCGGCAAAGACCGGCATTTGCCCCACCATCCGGGTGATCGCCACCAGTTCAGGGGTTTGCATCTGCTCATCCGCGGCGGACACAGCCACCATGATGGCCACCAGCGCATCGGGGGCGGAAAGTGAGGCGGGCGTATCGGGCATGGCTGGACCTGTTCATCGTGTGGCACCAGACTAATGGGCAGGCGCGCGGGGAACAAGGGTGTCAGGTGCGGTTTGAAGCCTCTCGCCCTGCGACATTCGCGCAGGTGATGCGTGGTGCGCCGTAAAATGGGCCATCCCGTTGACTTGTTCCTCCGCCCCGGACTAAGAGCCGTGGGTTGCGCCCAAGACCGGGCGCTGCATGACAAGGACGCACGTGATGACAGCTTTGCGCGATGCCGCGATGAAATCGAAGGCCTGGCCCTTTGAAGAGGCACGCGCCATTCTGAAACGTTATGAGAAAAAGCCCCCGGCCAAGGGTCATGTCCTGTTCGAGACAGGCTACGGCCCCAGCGGCCTGCCGCACATCGGCACCTTTGGCGAAGTCGCGCGCACCACGATGATCCGCCGCGCGTTCGAGGTGATCAGCGACATCCCGACCCGCCTGATCTGCTTTTCCGATGACGTCGACGGCATGCGCAAAGTGCCCGAAAACGTGCCAAATCAGGACATGCTGCGCCAGCACATGCAGATGCCGCTGACGTCGGTGCCCGACCCCTACGGCGAATACGAAAGTTTTGGCGCGCATAACAACGCCATGCTGCGTCGGTTCCTTGATACCTTCGGGTTCGAATATGAGTTTATTTCGGCCACCGCGTTCTACAAGTCTGGCCGCTTTGATGACACGCTGCGCCTGTGCGCCGAGCGATACGACGCGATCATGTCGATCATGCTGAAATCCTTGCGCGAAGAGCGGCAGCAGACCTATTCCGCCTTCCTGCCGATCCATCCCGAAACCGGGCGCGTCCTTTATGTGCCGATGAAAGAGGTGAATGCCCGCGATGGCACGATCACCTTCGACGATGAGGAGGGCCGCGAATGGACCCTTCCGGTGACGGGCGGCCACGTAAAGCTGCAATGGAAGCCCGATTTCGGCGCGCGCTGGGCGGCACTGGGCGTGGACTTCGAGATGTATGGCAAGGACCATTCCACCAACACGCCCATCTATGACGGCATCTGCGAGGTTCTGGGCGGACCCAAGCCTCACCATATGACCTATGAGCTGTTCCTCGACGATCAGGGCCAGAAGATCAGCAAGTCCAAGGGCAACGGCCTGACCATCGACGAATGGCTGACCTATGCGGCGACGGAAAGCCTGTCCTACTTCATGTATCAAAAACCGAAAACGGCCAAGCGGATGCACTTTGACGTGATCCCCCGCGCTGTTGACGAATACCACCAGCAACTGCGCGCCTACGCAGATCAGGACGCCGAGGCGCAGGTGAACAATCCGGTCTGGCATATCCACGGCGGCCAGCCCCCCGCCTCGCGCATGGTTGTGCCGTTTTCGATGCTGCTCAATCTCGCGTCGGTGTCGGGCGCCAAGGATGCGAAGGGCCTGTGGGGCTATATCCGCAATTATGCCCCCGACGCCTCGCCCGAAGGCAACCCCGATCTGGATGCTGCCGCTGGCCACGCGGTACGATATTTTGCCGACAAGATCGCCCCCACCCGCACCTTCCGTCTGCCTGACTCGCATGAGCATGCCGCCATGCAGGACCTGCACGCACGCCTGGGCGCATGGATCGAGGGCGCTGATGCCGATGCGCTGCAATCCATGGTGTTCGCGGTGGGCAAGGACCATGGGTTTGATCCCCTGCGCGATTGGTTCAAGGCGCTCTATGAAGTGCTTCTGGGCGCCTCGGAAGGCCCGCGCTTTGGCGGTTTCATCGCCCTTTATGGCATCCCGGAAAGCCTTTTGCTGATTGAAAAGGGGCTGGCGGGCGACCTGATCTCTGTCTGACGCCTGTTGACCGCGTGCAAACGCGGTCTATCCTCTTGCATGGGGATGTTTGTGCGAAAGGAACTGGCCATGCGCCTGATCGCCGCCATGTTGACCGCAGCCTTTCTTGCCATGCCCGCGCATGCGCAAGAAGCGCCGATCCAGAATACCATCCGCAGCCAGATCGAGGCGTTCGGCGCCGATGATTTCGCCCGCGCCTTCACCTTTGCCAGCCCCACGATCAAGGGTCTGTTCGGGACCGCCGACAACTTCGGAATGATGGTCAAGAACGGCTATCCAATGGTCTACCGCCCCGGCAACATCAGAATGCTTGAATTGCGGCAGGTGCAGGGGGGGCTGTGGCAAAAGGTGATGATCACCGATGAACAAGGCCGGACCCATGTGCTTGATTACCAGATGGTTGAGACCGCGGACGGCTGGCAGATCAACGGCGTGCAGCTTCTGCCAAGCCCCGGCGTGGGTGCCTGAACTTTCATCCTTATCCGACCCATGAGGGGCATTTTTGCCATCCACCGGAACCAGGGCCCGCTTTTCGCCCGACCGTTGCATCTTGCCATGGCAATGCCGCCGTACCGGGCTCGATGCCCGGCACGGCGGCCGACCCTTCATGGCAGTCCGCGGATAATCCGGTTTACATGCCCCATCTTGCGTCCCGGCCGAACATCACTCTTGCCGTAGAGATGGATCGAGACGTTCCGCTCGGTTGCAAGGGCGGGCACGCGGGCCACGTCATCGCCGATCAGGTTTTCCATGACCACATCGGCGAAGCGCGCGCCATCCCCAAGCGGCCAGCCCGCAATGGCGCGGATGTGCTGCTCGAACTGATCGACCGCGCAGCCGGCTTGCGTCCAATGGCCTGAGTTATGCACGCGCGGGGCGATTTCATTTACGATCAGTCCCGCCTTTGTCACGAACATCTCAACCCCCATCACGCCAACATAATCCAGCGCATTGACGATGCGCGCCGCGATCAGCACGGCATCGGTCCGCTGTCCGGGCGACAGGCGCGCAGGCACGGTGGTGGTGTGCAAGATCCCGCCCTGATGCACATTCTCGCCCGGATCAAAGCAGGCGACGGCGCCATCCATTCCGCGCGCCACGATCACGCTGATTTCGTGGGAAAAGTCGATGAACCCCTCCAGCACCGACGCCGCACCTTGCAAGGTGGCCCAAGCATCGGGCACGTCTGATGCCTGCATGATCCGGGCCTGACCCTTGCCATCATAGCCCAGCCGCGTGGTCTTCAGGATTGCGGGGCCGCCGATGTCGGCCAATGCCGCCTCCAGCCCCGGCAGGTCCATCACCGCGCGATAGGGCGCGCAGACAAGGCCCAGCCCGGTCAGGAAATCCTTCTCCACGATCCGGTCCTGGGCCACGCTCAGCGCACGGCGGTTCGGGCGGATGGGGCACAGCGCCTCGGCCGCGTCAAGTGACGGCTCTGGCACGTTCTCGAACTCATAGGTGATCACGTCGACGCTGGCAGCAAAGGCCGACAGGGCGGCGATGTCGTCATAGGGCGCTGTGGTCACACGGTCGGCCACGTGGCCCGCAGGAGGGGCGGTGCCCGGCTCATAGATATGGCAGCGAAAGCCAAGGCGGCTGGCTGCTATCGACAGCATCCGGCCCAGTTGTCCCCCGCCAAGGATGCCGATGGTGGCGCCTGTCGGCAGGGGACTAGTCATCTTGCGGCTCATCCGGGATCGAGGCCGAAAGATCCGCGCGCCATGCCTCCAGCCGTGCGGCAAGTCCTGCGTCCGACAACGCGAGGATTGCCGCCGCCATCAACCCGCCGTTGGCCGCCCCAGCCGCACCGATCGCCATGGTGGCCACCGGAAAGCCGCGCGGCATCTGGACAATGGAATAGAGACTGTCCACCCCTGACAGCGCGCGTGTCAGAACCGGCACGCCGATCACCGGCAGACGGGTTTTGCTGGCCATCATGCCCGGCAGATGCGCCGCCCCCCCCGCACCCGCAATGATCACCCTGATGCCCCGCCCGGCGGCGGTTTTGCCATAGTCCCACAAACGGTCGGGCGTGCGGTGCGCCGAGACGATCTTTGTCTCATACCCCACGCCAAGCGCGTCGAGCACAAGTGCGGCCTCCTTCATCGTGGGCCAATCACTTTGCGAGCCCATGATAATCCCAACATCTACGGTCATCGGTGTCTCCGGCAAATCTTCGGCCGCGATTACAAGCTGCGCGCTGTGCGGGCAAGTCTGCCTTGCGATGGGCGGGGGGCAGGGGCCGGGTATCAGGCGATGATGTCGGGGATCAGCTGATCCTCGATCCTCACGATCTGATCCTTCAGGGCCAGCTTTTGCTTTTTCAGCCGCCGCAGTGTCAACTGATCCGGACGACCCGTTTCTTCCAGCGCGTGCACCGCCTCATCAAGATCGCGGTGCTCACGACGAAGCACTTCCAGCCGGATGCGGAGCATGTCTTCGAAGTTCAGTTCGCTCGAGATGTTCATGGGGCCCGCCGGGAATGTGAGTCTGTCAGTGCTCAGACTTCTAATATAGTGATTCCCCCGCCCTGCGATAATTCTTTTTCCAAAACTGGTGCAAGTTCCTCGTATTGCACGTTGGTCAGTGGTCGCGATCGCGGCCGGATCACGACAGCGAGAGGCGCTGACACATGCTGGAACCAGCGCGGGTGAGGGGGGTTGTATCCCCGTGAATGCCAGACGGGCCGACAGGGCACAACGCCCTGCGCCCGTCCGGACCAAGTAAATCGATAAAGGAAACGCCATGAAAAACCTTCTTCTCGCTACCACCGTCGCTATCGCAGGGATGTCGACCGGTTTCTCCGTCTCAGCGCAGGTTCTGTCGGACAATGTCCGCCTTCAGATCGTCCAGCTTGTTCCCGATGCCGATCTGACCAACCTGACCGCTGTGCAGATCGCCGAGCTGAATTCGATCTTCGCCGGCTCCGGAACGAGTTCGGGAGAGGACCCCAGCGGCGCAATCATGCAGGTGCTTGACGGATCAAGCGCCCGTGCCGTAAGTGCACAACAACTGTCAGGTGCCCAGAAGACCGAGATCCGTCTGGTGCTGCCAGAAGTGGCAGAGGCCGATATGAACAACCTGTCGAGCTCACAAATGGCGCAACTGTCTGCTCTGTTCACGAACGACGGCAGAATGTCGCCCGAATCTTCCACCGGTGCCAGGGTCAAAGCGATCCTGATGGAAGACGGTGGTCCCACGATTGCTGCGGTTGACCTGAGCGAAGCGAACAAGCTTACCATCATGCAGTTGGTGCCCGATGCCAATCTGGACCTGCTGACCACCGCGCAGGTGGCAGAATTGACCACTTTTATGGCC
>JBBRBJ010000014.1:0-64118 GCA_038205925.1 Rhodobacterales bacterium
CCAATGTGTTGTCACTCTGAACCGGAATGGGTGCGGTTAACAGGTCCGGAGAATATCAGCCTGGAGAGAACACTTCCGGCTACTGCGGCACCGACGCCGGTTAACAGCCCAACCCGCATAACCCTCGAAAACAACGGGAAATTCTGGCCGCAGCCGGGTTGAGAGAAACGTTTCTCAAGGGCGAGTGGCGGAGAGAGAGGGATTCGAACCCTCGAGACGGTTCCCCGCCTACACACTTTCCAGGCGTGCGCCTTCGACCACTCGGCCAACTGTCCGTTACCGCGTCTTAATCGTGACTTGAGCACAGATGCAAGAGGCGATTTGCGCCGCTGCGCGGTAACGGCGGGCGGGCGTTGCGAATGGAGGAGGGCAATGCAGGCGCAACCGAGGACGCCACGATATGTACGTCACGGCAGCGCCGGTCGGGCCCATCAGGATCCAGGCGGAATGCTACGGCGTCACCGATCTCGACCTCGTTCATCGGGTTGCGCCATGCGGTCGGGCCGCTGGCGATGCCAAGGTCCTTGCTGTCCTCGCACCAGATGATCGCCTGGAAATCGGCCTTGGAGTACCAGATGACCACACCCTGCATGCTTGATCCCGCCTTGTCTGAATTGCCTTGCGGGAACAAATCGCCCGCCTACCTGGTGCAATGTTATGTCGGACAATACGCTGGAAACAGACTGTGTTCTGTATCATGCTGACGCTGATCAGCGTCACATTGGTGACCTCTTGACGCTGATTGGCATCAAATGCTACTGCCGATTGAAATGTCACCCGGTTAGCCAATGAGGGCCCGCCATGCAGGACCGCCCGCGGGCCAATCCAGCCGACCTGCGCATGATTCTGGGCAACAATCTGCGGCATCTGTGCCGTGACAGCGGCTCGATATCGGAATTGTGCCGCGATATTGGAGTGAACCGGACGCAATTCAACCGGTACCTCAACGGCAACGCCTTTCCCCGGCCGGACGTGCTCTACCGGATCTGCCACTACTTTGGAGTCGACGCGAACATCCTGTTGCGCCGGATCGAAGACACCCCCGCGCCGCCCCAACCCAGGACCGATGGCATCCTGACGGGTTCGCTGCGGCCCTTTGACCATTACCTGTTGCCCGATGGCATGTACCGTTACTGGCGCAAATCCTTTCGACAGCCCGATCGGGCCTATCTGGGTATGGCGCTTATCCGCACCAAAGGGGCGGCAAAGGTATGGAAAGGCTATGACATTCACGACAGCCCGATCCGCAAGGGTACCCCGCGCCATGCACGGTCAACCGCCTACGAAGGTGTCTTGCTGCAGCAGTTCGACGGCTTTGCCCTGATCTCGCGCACCCCCTACAGCGACTTGATGAATGTCAGCTATTTCGAATACGGGTTGGAGCAATTGCTGGACTACTACGCGGGCATCTCGTTCATCACCCGCCGCCGCCTGCCCGACGCCAACCGGCTGAGCGCCATCGTCATGCAGCGCCTTGCGTCCGTTCCCGCGGCCTGGGTGGCCTGCGCCAGGCAATGCGGCACCCGGCCCATGAGCATCTTGCCGCCCGTGGTGCGCGCGGCCCTCGACCGGGTGCCCGAACGTATTTAGTTTGTGCGCGTTCCTGCTGTTTCCGTGGGCCCCGAAAAGGCGGATCAGTCGGACAAGGACAAGACCACGCGACGGTTCTGGCGGCCCTTGTTTTCAACTTTTGTGATCTCGACACGGCCGATTTCGGCCGTGCGGGCGACGTGGGTGCCGCCGCAGGGTTGCAGATCGATCTGCGCCCCGGCAGCACTACCGATGCGCACAAGCCGCACGCGGCCCTGCCCCATCGGCGGCATCACCGACATCGTTTTCACCAACCCCGGATTGGCCAGAAGGTCGGCATCGGTGATCCAGTCCTCGGTCACGGCCAGATCCTGGTCGATCAGACGGTTCAGCGCCACGTTCCAGAGTCCAAGATCGGTGGGCGGGTCGGGCATCGCGAAATCCAGCCGCCCGCGTTCGGCCCCGATCTGACCGCCTGTCACCGGCAGACCCACGACGACCGTCAGCAGATGCAGCGCCGTATGGACGCGCATGTGCAGGTGCCGTCGTGGCCAGTCGAGTGTTTGCGTGACGGCGGTCCCCTTGGGCGGCAGGGGCAGCGGTTCGGCTGGAACAAGGGCGATCTGCCCGCCTTCGACTTTGACCGCGGTGGCGATGGCAAGACGGACCGCCCCCCACTCCAGCCAGCCGCAATCGCCGGGTTGCCCGCCCCCGGTGGGATAGAACACCGACGCGTCCAGCAAGATGCCCCCTTCCGCCGTATGGCCGGTCACCGTGGCAGCCGCCCGTTGCAGATAAGGATCGGTGCGGAACAGAAGTTGTGTCTCTGTCGTCATTACGGGGATCATGCCTTTCCTTCGGCGTCAGCAGAGCCGGATGCGTCATCATCTGAGGGAGCGCCAAGCCCTTCGCCGGGGGTATGATCTGGCTGCATCACGCCAGACTGAGCTTTGCGCGGTGCGCGCTTGCCTGCTGCGGGTTGGGGGGTGGCGGATTGCAAAGCGGCGCCTGCCGAGAGGCGCAGCATTTCGGCAATCTCGGGGGCGTTGCGCAACGTGATTTCCGATTGCGCAAACGGGATCTCGATCCCTTCCTCGGCAAAGCGGGCCACGATCTGATGGTTGATCTCGGTCCGCACGGACAGGCTGAAGTTCACATCGCGCAAGATCACCCTGATCTCGAAATTCATCGAGTCCGCACCAAAGCCCATGAAGGTGATCATCGGCGGCGGCGTCAGTACGGCCAGCGGCTGCGCCTCGGCAATCTCGCGCAATACGCGCTCGACCAGCCGCGTGTCGGTGCCAAAGGCCACGCCCACAGGCACGATCAGCCGCCCGGTCAGGTTAAACCGCGTCCAGTTCGTCACCTGCCCTGCCACCAGATCGGTGTTGGGCACGATTACATCGGTGCGGTCAAAAGTCTGTATCCGGGTTGAGCGGACCGAGATTGCGCGCACCGTGCCCTGCACGCCGCCCACCTCGATCCAGTCACCTTCGGACACGGGGCGCTCGATCAGCAAGATGATGCCGGAGACGAAGTTCGACACGATGTTTTGCAAACCAAACCCGATGCCGACCGACAATGCCCCCGCCACGATGGCCAGGCCCGACAGATCAATCCCCGCTGAATTGATCGCAATCAGCGCGGCAAGGAAGATGCCGATATACCCCACCCCCGACACGACCGCATTGCGCGCGCCCTGATCCATCTTGGTGCGCGGCAGGACCGAGCCCTTCAGTGCCCCCTGAAACAACCGTGTCAGAGTGTATCCGAAGGCAAAGATGGCGGCGAACACCACAAAGTTGGCAGGGGAAATGCGCGTCTCGCCCAGTTGGAACCCCTCGCTTGCGCGAGCCCAGATTTCGGTCAGGTCGGCTAGCCGCGCGCCCCAGATCAACGCAAACAGCGGCAGAGACGCCAGAACCAGCGCAAAGCCCACAAGAACAGGGACCAGCGCCGTTCGCGCGCCGTCTTGCGACCGGGTGATCAACGCGTAGATGTCGGTCGCCAGCACCTGAAGGATGAACAACAGCCCGATTACCCCCAGCGAGGTGGCCGCCGGAAAGATCAACGCTCCGGCAGCCGAACTGTAGCCGACCGCCGCCAGCAGCGGCCCCACGATGCCGATCATCAAAACGCCACGCCCGACCAGCCCGATCACCCGGTCTAGAAATCCTCCGTCGTCCGGGGTCTTGTCGGCGCCGGCCGCGTGCAACCGCAAAAGCCGACCCAGCCGAACGAGAATCCCCCCCGCCACCACAAGCGCCGGAAAGGCAAGGACCGACAGCGCGGCATCAGACAGGTCTTGATGGTCAATCGCAGCATAGCGCAGCGCCTCGACCCCCAAAAGCCCGCCATAGAGCGCCGACAAAAAGCGGCCCTCGGCCCGCTGGTCAGGCGTCAGAATCGGGGGCAGAGAGGTGCCATCCTTGGGGAACAGCCGCCCCCCCAGCCAATAGGCTGACAGAACGACGAAGCCGATGCTGGGCAGTGCATCGGCCACCACGCCACCGACGATGCCCAACAGCCCCGTCAGGCTCAGGGCCTGACTGAGGGCTATAAAACCGATCATCGGGATCAGAATCTGACCCAGTGACACCAGAAGAGACGAAATACGCGTGCCGCGCACGCCTGTTCGCCGCGCAATGCGCGCGACGAACCCTTCGACCAGATGGCGCCCGCGCCAGATCAGCCCCAATGCCACAAGCATCAGCGCGACGATTGCGGGCAGATTGTCGATCAGCCCGTCCCGTCCGCTGGGCTTGTCCCAGTTGACTGCAATCTCTTGAACCACACCCGATGAGGCTTCGGTGACAGCGCGCACCGCAGCGGGCCAGTTCGCGGGGTTCAGCGGCGACGGCATCAGTTCGAGCAGAGCATCGGCCTGACGTTCGCGCAAAGTGCGGTCAATCTCGCTGATCAGGCCATCGGCGCGGCGGAAAGCTTCTTCGGCGGCGAGGCCGGGGGCCTGAAGGCGGGTCAACTGGTCGTTCAGTTCCGCGCGCCGGGCGGCGATTTCTTCTGCCTCGGTTTCACCTTCGGCCGGAACCGGACCAAGTGCCGCGATCTGCTGGCGCAGCGTGGCGATGCGCGCCGAATTGGTGCTTTGCGCCAACAGAAAGGCGCTGCGCCAATCAACCAGTTTCGCGCGCACAGCCTCCATCGTCATGTCAGACGCAGAGGCGAGCTCCAACGCTTCTTCCGCGCGCGCGGCGTCCAATTCCCACGCGGCATAATCGACCTCGGTGGGCGCAGAGGACTTAGGGGCGTTGCCCCCGGCCCCGACCGCATCGCCGTCGGCAAAGTTGACAGCGCCCGTGCCGCCTGAAGTCGTGCCGTCGCCATTGGCCGGCGCAGAGAGGGTCGGGTCTGACTTGGAATTACCCGCAGTGGAACGGTCCGTGATCGGTTCGCTCTGGCGCTGCGGGGTTTCCTGCGCCACAGGCGCGGGCCCAGCGGGGACGAACGCTATCAATGCGCCGAGGATCAGCGCCCTGAGCGACAGGTATGCCGGCCCTGCCTGCCTCATGCGTCTTCAAATACCGTAGGGATCTTGCGCGGCGCCCGGTCCAGCCACGACGGAACCGGCAGCCCTTTTTCCCTCAGGAACGCAGGGTTATACAGTTTGGACTGATAGCGGTTACCGTAATCGCACAGAATGGTGACGATGGTCTTGCCCCGCCCCATGTCGCCCGCCATACGGATCGCACCCGCGATATTGATGCCCGACGATCCGCCGAGGCAGATCCCCTCTTCTTCCAGCATCTCGAACACCAGCGGCAGTGCCTCGGCGTCTGGTATGCGATAGCTGTGATCGGGCGTAAAGCCTTCGAGGTTGGCCGTTATACGCCCTTGCCCGATACCTTCGGTGATCGAGGTGCCGGGCGACGCGAAATCGCCGGTCGTGTAAAAGCTGTGCAGAGCCGCGCCCTCGGGGTCGGCCAGCCCCATCTTCACGCCCTTGTGCTGCAGTGCCATGGCCACGCCCGCAAGCGTGCCACCCGAGCCCACGGCGCAGATAAAGCCATCAACCCGGCCGTCGGTCTGCGTCCATATCTCGGGGCCCGTCGTTTCGATATGCGCCTGCCGGTTGGCCACGTTGTCGAACTGGTTGGCCCAGATTGCGCCATTGGGTTCGGTCCGCGCCAGTGCGGCGGCCAGGCGGCCCGAATAGCGGACATAGTTGTTGGGGTTCTTGTATGGCGCGGCAGGAACCTGCACGAGTTCGGCGCCGGCAAGGCGCAGCATGTCCTTCTTTTCCTGGCTTTGCGTCTCGGGGATCACGATCACGGTGCGAAACCCCATCGACGCACCGACCAGTGCAAGGCCGATACCGGTATTGCCCGCGGTACCCTCGACAATCGTGCCGCCGGGTTTGAGGTCGCCCCGCACAATCGCATCCCTGATGATGTAAAGCGCAGCACGATCCTTGACCGACTGGCCTGGGTTCAGAAACTCACATTTGCCAAGGATGGTGCAGCCGGTTTCTTCTGATGCGCGCTTGAGCCTGATCAGAGGGGTGTTTCCGATGGCTTCAGCCAGATCGCCGTAAATCTGCATGGGGGTGTTCCTTAGGTGCTGGTGCCACAGGTGTATGGGCCAATCGCGCCAAACTCAAGCCAGAGGGCGGGGGAAAGGCGTGTCCGGGTGGTTCATGGTGGAACGCCACGCAGAACGGATGACTGCGCCGGGGGCTCTCGGTGGAAGCCTCCGGCGCGGATCGATCACGGCAAACTGACGGCGGGTCAGGCGGCCGTCAGCATGCCATCGGCCTGCAGACCTGCGTAACATTCATCAAGGCTTTTCTCAGCCCGGTCCATCAGAATGTCGATTTCATCCGGCGTGATGACCAAAGGCGGCGCAATGATCATCCGGTCGCCGACGTGGCGCATGATCAGATCGTTGGCAAAGCACCGCTCACGCGCCCGGTAGCCCACGGTGCCTGCCTCGGATGCGAACCGGGCGCGGGTGGATTTGTCGGGGGTCAGTGCGATCGAGCCCATCAATCCCACCAGCTTGGCCTCACCGACCAGCGGGTGGTCGGCCAGCGCGTCCCAGCGCTGCTTGAGGTGAGGGTGCGCGACCGATGCGACGTGCTCGACGACATGTTCCTCTTGCAAGATGCGCAGGTTTTCGAGTGCCACGGCCGCCGCAACCGGATGACCGGAATAGGTGTAGCCATGGTTGAAATCACCGTCCGAGGCGATGACGCGGGCAATCTCGTCACACACGATCGAGCCGCCGATGGGCTGATAGCCCGAGGACAGGCCCTTGGCGATGGTCATGATATGGGGCGTGATCCCGTAGGTTTGCGAACCGAACCAGTTGCCGGTGCGGCCAAAGCCGGTGATGACCTCATCCGCGATCAGCAGGATGCCATATTTGTCGCAGATGCGCTGAATCTCGGGCCAGTAGGTGCTGGGGGGCAGGATCACGCCGCCTGCGCCCTGAACCGGCTCGCCGATAAAGGCGGCCACATTCTCGACGCCAAGCTGCTGGATCGTCGTCTCAAGCTGCTGCGCGCGGGCAAGGCCGAACGCGTCGGGGGTGTGATCGCCGCCCTCGCTCCACCAGTCGGGCTGGTCGATGTGCACAACGCCTGCCATCATGCCGCCATGCTTGTGGATGCCGGACATGCCACCAAGGCTGCCGCCCCCAAGGGTCGAGCCGTGATAGCCGTTCTTGCGGCTGATGATGATGCGTTTGTTGGGCTGGCCCTTGATGTCCCAGTAGCGCCGCACGAGGCGGATGTTGGTGTCATTCGCCTCGGACCCGGATCCTGCGAAAAACACGTGGTTCAGATCGCCCGGTGCGAGTTCGGCGATCTTGGCCGCAAGGGCAATGGCAGGCACATGGGTGGTCTGAAAGAAGGTGTTGTAATACGACAGTTCTTCGATCTGCCGCGCGGCCACCTGCGCCAGTTCGCGGCGCCCGTAGCCGATGTTCACGCACCACAGCCCCGCCATGCCGTCGATGATCTTGTGGCCTTCGGTATCGGTCAGCCACACGCCCTTGGCCGATTTGATGATCCGCACACCCTTTTTCTTCAGCGCGTCACCGTCGGTGAACGGGTGCATGTGGTGGGCGGCGTCAAGGGCCTGAAGTTCTGCAGTGGGCAGATGATTGGTGATCACGTTCATCGGTCTCCCTTTCGCGAGGAGGGCGGGGAAGATACCCCGGCTTTGACCCAAGGATAGGGACAATCCGGTGCGGGTTCAAGAAATTTGATCAAATTATTCGTGCGAATGTGCTGCGGGTGCCCTGCGCAGTGTTGGCTCCTAAATTTCGCCCTGCTGCAGCGCGGCGCCTACCTGATCAATTCCCTGCGCCACGTCGCGCAGGATTGCGTCGCGCAATGCGCCCGCGTCTGCCGCGTGCATGGCCGCAAGCGCCTCGCCATGCCGGTCAGGCAACGCCGTGCGGCCAGAGCGGGCGCACACGATCCGCAGCGAGGGGCCAAAGCGCAGCCACATCGAGCGCGCCATATCGACCAGAACCGGGGCGCACGACGCCTCGTAAAGGCAAAAGTGGAAGGCGTGGTTCGACGAAAGATACCCCGGAATATCTCCCGCACCAATGGCGCGATCAACAGCCCCGTCCAATGCGGTCAGTCGCGCGATCAAGGGTGGGGTCAGGCGGGCGCCGGCCATCTCGGCCAGTCTTGGTTCAATCGACAGGCGCGCAAAGGCAACCTGATCCAGCGTGGCCGCGGTCAGGCGTGGCACGGCCACCCGGCGGTTGCCCTGCGGTTCAAGCGCCCCTTCGGCGGTCAGTCGGCGGATCGCCTCACGCACGGGGGTCATGCCGGCGCCAAGATCGGCGACAAGGCCCTGAATGGTGACAGGCGCGCCGGGTTCCAGATGACCAAACAGGATCATGTCCCGCAATCGGGCGTAAGTCACCTCATGGGTCGGTATCTTGCGGTCGCCGTCCATCACCCGCCCCAATTCCCTTGGCCAGCGTCCAGCGTTAAGCGAGGATGGGGTGGGGATCAAGATGTGATCAAATTTTCCAACAGCGGCTGACCGCGGCCTGCCTGCCCTGCCCAATCAGATCAGCAGCCGTCATACCCACAAACGAAACCGAACGGGAAAGTTTGCCGCAACAGTCTCTACCAGAGATCGTCTGCAACCGCTCCCGTCACGTGCTGGCCGTGACCTTGCGCCTGACGGGATTTTCGAGGTGCCGCCGCGAACCAAATGGCGCCACGGGTGTATCTGCCGGGTTCAAAGCATGACATCCTGCGCTATCAGTGATTACATTATTTCATACATTTTTTGGTCGAAATCTGCAAAATACGGTCACATTTATACACTAATCGAACCTATTTGGGCGAAATCAGATCAGCAACGCCTGTGCTGCCTCGGGCCCCAGCGCCTCGGGTCGTGTGCAGGTGGTGGTCAGCGTGACGAACGATCCGGCCTCGCCCGAGGCAAGGCAGGCGGTCATGACATCCACGCCATGCAAGGCCCGCGCCAGCGAGCAGCGGGCCTCATCCCCCGCAACCACCGATCGCACCATGTCTGCCAGCCCTGCGGTGCGGTAGTTTGCCAAGGGCCCGCGCGGGCTGTCCTGATTGGCGCGGCCAAAGGGATGATCCCAGGCGGGCTGCGGCGTAATCACGCCATCGCGGCCCGCAACTTCGACCACACCGCCAAAGAAGTTCGGGTCTGGCACGTAGATCGACCCTTCGGTGCCATAAAGCTCCATATGCCCGCGCCGGTGGCTGTAGACATCCCATGAGGTGCAAAGCGTGACCGTGGCGCCTGAGTGAAACTCGAGCAGCGCATGGATGTTGGTGGGGGTTTTCACCGGGACCGTCTCGCCGTTGCGCGGTCCGTTGCTGATGGTGCGCTCTGCTTGCGCGGATGAGGTGAGGGCCGCCACACGCCGGACCGGGCCGATGAGGTTGATGAGGTTTGCGATGTAGTATGGGCCCAGATCCAGCATCGGCCCGGCACCTGGCAAAAAGAAGAAATCGGGGTTGGGGTGCCAATGCTCCATCCCGTGGTTCAGAACCGCTGCCCCTCCGGCAGTGATCTGCCCGACGCGCCCCTCATCAATCAAGGCGCGGGCTTGCTGATGCGCACCGCCAAGAAAGGTATCGGGTGCACAGCCAACCGCGAGGCCCTTCGACGCGGCCAGATCGCGAAGTTCCACCCCCTGGGCCAGCGTCAGAACCAGTGGCTTTTCCGAATAGGCGTGCTTGCCAGCCTGCAAGATGCGCTTTGTCACCCCGAAATGCGCATCGGGCACGGTCAGGTTGATCACCACATCAATGTCAGGGTTGCTCAACACGTCATCGACCGATTGGGCCAATGTCGCGAATTGCCCGGCGCGCACGGCGGCGGCGTCCATGTTCACATCGGCCACCGCCCGCACCACCAGCCCCTTGAACAGCGGCGCGAGGCGCAGATATGTGGTCGAGATATTGCCGCATCCGATGATGCCAATTCCCAGTTTTTCCATGCCTCAGAACCCCTTGGCAGATGCGATCGAGCGCGCAGCAAAGCGGGCGTGATCAGACGGGTTGTCATGTTCCATGACAAAGTGCTGCACCCCTGCCGCCCGCAAGGCAGCCATGAGGTGCGGCCAGTCGACGGTGCCGTGACCCACATCGGCCCAGCCATCCTCATCCAGGTTCTCACCCACAGGGGCGATGTCCTTCACGTGGACGGCGGTGATCCGGGGGCCATACTTTGCAATCCATTCCTTCGGATCAGCCCCGCCACGAATGATCCAGGCCACGTCCATTTCCCATTCCAGAGACGGCCCGCCCGCGAGCAGGGCCGCTTGCGGGACTGTGCCATCCGGCAGGGCGTGGAATTCAAAATCGTGGTTGTGCCAGCCAAACCCGAGCCCTGCTTCGCGAAAGGGGCGTCCCGCGGCCTCAAGCCGGGCGCCAAAGGCATGCCATCCGGCGGCATCCGTGGGGCGATCTTCAGACGCGATATGCGGACAATAGAGGCGCTGCATCTTCAGCGCACGGGCGATGGTCAGCGTGCGGGTCACCTCGGTTTCCAGCATCGAAAGGCTGAAATGCCCGGTTGGCATGGCAAGACCCGTGGCAGCAAGGCCCGCCGCCGTGGCATCGACCATGGCGGCATCACCATACAGCGCGCCATAGCTTTCGACGGCCGTGTATCCAAGATCCGCCAGCATTCGCAAGGTCTGGTCGACGGGCGGGAAGTTGCGTGAGGAATAAAGCTGATACGAAAACATCTCAGGTCCTTTCAGGGACGGCACAGGTGGCACTGTGCAGATCGCGGAGGGTGAAGGTCGGGGTTGCGGCAGCAGTGGCAGGGGTAAAGCGGATCTGTCCAGGCGTGCCGGGAAACAGCGTGACCGCATTGGCTGAAAAGCGCCCCGGAACATCGGCCCCGACCGCCACAAACGGCGCAAGCGCATGGGTGGCAAGGGTCAGCAGGTAGGTGGCGCCATCTTGCGTGATGGCGCATTCGATGCGCGCGGGGCGCAGATCGTAGGCTTTCCACGGCCGCGGCGCATGGATGTCGCCGCCGCCTTGCCCGCCTTCGGTGACCCAGACAAACGACAGGATCTCGGCTGCGTCCAGAGCGCCCGCGGGAATGTGCAGCGCATCGGCCGCGCGGTCGGTTGGCGCATCCAGCACCGCCTCGGACAGCGCACGCGTGGCCCCCGACATATCAGCCGCATGCGCGACTACGGTCACCCGCACGGGCGCGGGCGTGTCATTGATCACCCGCAGCATCACGCCACCGTTGGCCTCGGGCACCGCCACCACAGTCAGCGGCGCAAAGAAGCGCTGTGCCATGTGGTGCAAAAGCTTCCACCCGCCGCCGTGATCCAGCCCCGACCATGAAGCGACAGGCCAGGTGTCGTTCAATTGCCAGTAGAGCGCGCCCATGCAGTGCGGTTTCAGCGCGCGCCACGCGGTCACCGCAGTATGGATCGCGATCCCCTGCTGGACCTGCGACAGATAGACGAAGTTCGCGAAATTATTGGGAAACCGGAACGTGCGGAACATCGTCTCGGCAATGCGGGCGTTGCCACCGGGGTTTTTCTGGTGGCTTTCCATCACCGGGCTTGCGATGTTCCAGTCAGCCGTTTCGGCAAAGCCTGCGATGACAGGCATCGACGGATAGGACTGAAAGCCGAATTCGCTGCAAAAGCGTGGCTTCACATCACGATAATGGGCGAAATCGCGCCCCTCGTGCCAGACGCTCCAGACGTGCATGTCACCCGAGCTGTCGTCGTGCCAGGCATCGCCAAAGGCCATCGGGCCGGGGCTGGGGCTGCTGGGCCACCAGTTTGCGACTGGCAAGACAGCGCGCAATGCGCCCTCGATGCAGCGGTTCAGCCTGTCATAATTCACAAGATAACGGTCGCGGTCGCGCCGGCTTTCCTCAAACCACGTCAGCGCCCCGATCAACTCGTTGTCCCCGCACCACAAGGCCAGACAGGCGTGGTGGTTCAGCCGCCCTACCACATCGCGCACCTCGGCATCGACCTCGGCCAAAAAGGCGGGGGTCGAGGGATAGAGGTGGCAGGCAAACATGAAATCCTGCCAGACCATCAGGCCCATCTCATCGCACAGATCATAGAACCAGTCCGGCTCATACCGCCCGCCGCCCCAGACGCGGATCATGTTCATATGCGCGTCCACCGCAGATTGCAGCAGATCACGCACCCCGTCGCGCGTGATGCGGCCGTGCAGCGCGTCTGCGGGGATCCAGTTCGCGCCGCGTGCGAACACCGGTCGACCATTGACCGCAAACCCGAATGAGCGGCCCGCAGCATCGGGCGCGGACACCAGTGCCAGATCGCGCAGACCAATGCGCCGCGTGACCGAAGTCTGGCCGCACGTCACCACCAGATCATGCAAGACCTGCGCCCCCTGCCCCACAGGCCACCAAAGGTCGGGGTCAGGAATGCGCACCTGCAGCGCAGCTTCACCTGCCACCGCCTCGGCCGTGGTCCGTTGCCCACACAGCGTGGCCGTCACCGGACCGGTCGCACCCGCCACCCGAACGGTGACATCGGCCACCCCAACACTGTGCCGCTGCGACACGAAGATGTCGCCCACCGCAGGCGCCGCCTCTAACGCCACGCGCCCCCACAGGCCAAAGGGCGCAAGGGCAATGTTCCAGTCCCATCCAAAATCGCATTGCGGTTTGCGCAGCATGTTGGCGTGCGGTATCGGCCCGTTGACCTTTTGATAGGGAATATGGAACGGCATCGTCGTCTGCGCTGCCGCCGCCGCCTGCACGGACGAACGGAAGACGATCTCGATGTGGTTTTCGCCGGGATGCAGATCCACCGGCACCCGCCAGCGGCGGTGCGCATTGGCGGCCTGCAAGACAGTGGTGCCATTCAGAATCACATCGGCCACGGTATCAAGGCCGTCCAGTACCAGATCGGCAGGCCCGGCCGCATGCACAAAGCTGCGGCTGACCACCCAGTCACGTTCGGCGATCCAGCGCAGATCGAATTCGTTGCGGCCAAAATAAGGGTCGGGAATAACCCCGGCCCGGTGCAGCGCCGTTATCCCGTCGCCGGGCAACTGCATTGCCAGATCATACTCCCCTTGCACGTCGCGCAGGCGCCATTCGCCCGAGAGATCCATGGCGTCAGACCCGGATTTCGCTGGCCGCATCAAAGATGCTGGCCTTGGACATATCGACCCGCAGATGCACCGGGGTGCCGGGCTTTATCCGTGCTTCGACGGGCACGCGCACTGACATCGGACCCGAATCTGTGGCCAGCCAGACAAGGCTGTCTGCCCCCATCGGCTCATCGATCTCGACCACCGCAGAGATGGTATGCCCGGGTTCCGGTGCGTCGAGCACGGTCAGATGCTCGGGACGCAGGCCCAGTATGGCCTTTTCGCGGGTGCCCACGGCCCCGCCCTCATACCCTTCCAGCGACAAGGAGAGCGCGCCCGCACGGAACGCACGTCCCCCGTCAACGGTGCCCCCGTGCAAAAAGTTCATCGACGGGCTGCCAATGAACCCCGCCACAAACAGGTTCGCCGGTCGGTTGTAAATCTCTTGCGGGGCGGCCAGTTGCTGGATCACGCCGCCGCGCATCACGGCGATGCGATCGGCAAGGGTCAGCGCCTCTATCTGGTCATGTGTCACATAAACCATGGTGTTGTTCAGCTTGTTGTGCAGGCGCTTGATTTCCACGCGAAGTTCACTTCGCAGCTTGGCGTCAAGGTTCGACAGCGGCTCATCGAACAGGAACACATCCACATCGCGCACCAGCGCCCGCCCGATGGCCACACGCTGTCTCTGGCCACCAGAAAGCGCGGCGGGCTTTCGGTCCAGAAGCGGCCCGATCTGCAAGATTTCGGCCGCCCGCGCCACGCGCTTGTCAATCTCGGTCTGCGCCATGCGTGCGTTCTTCAGACCGAACGACAGGTTTCCGCGCACCGTCATCTGGGGGTATAGCGCATACGACTGAAACACCATGCCGATGCCGCGCGCCGAGGGCTCGGCCCAGGTCACGTTCTTGTCCTTGATCCAGATCTGCCCGTCGCTGATATCCAAAAGCCCCGCCAGGCAGTTGAGCAAGGTCGATTTCCCGCAGCCTGACGGACCCAGCAGCACGATGAACTCTCCCTCCTGAACATCAAGGTTCATCTTTTTCAGGACCGACACCGCACCGAAATTCAGCGTCAGATCGCGGACAGAGATTGAATGTTGCATGTCAGCCTTTCACCGCGCCCGCAGCAATTCCGCGCACGAAAAGTTTGCCCGAGAGGAAATAGATGGTCAGCGGAACAAGACCCGTCAGCAGCGTCGCCGCCATGTTGACGTTGTATTCCTTGACCCCCTGAACCGAGTTCAC
The DNA here is from genome assembly GCA_038205925.1 of Rhodobacterales bacterium. Lineage (GTDB taxonomy): Bacteria > Pseudomonadota > Alphaproteobacteria > Rhodobacterales > Rhodobacteraceae > Pseudotabrizicola. Next base: position 14,362 of record JBBRBJ010000014.1, read on the forward strand.
GATGTTGTTCAACTGAACCGTCATCGGATACAGATCGGGCTTGGTGTAGACCACGCCAAACAGAAAGTCGTTCCAGATGCCCGTAACCTGCAGAATGATCGCCACGACGAAGATCGGCAGGCTCATCGGCAGCATGACGCGAAAGTAAATGCCCCAGAAGCCCGCGCCATCAACCCGTGCGGCCTTGAACAGTTCTTCAGGCAAGCTGCTGAAGTAATTGCGAAACAGCAACGTCAGAATGGGCATGCCAAAGATCGTGTGCACCAGGACCAGCCCCCACAGCGTGCCATAGATCCCCATTTCGCGCAGCAAGATGACCAGTGGATACAGCATCACCTGATAGGGGATGAAGGCGCCGAAGATCAGAATGGTAAAGAACACTTCGGACCCTTTGAACTTCCAGTTCGACAGCGCGTAGCCGTTCACCGATGCGACCGCGATCGACAGGATCACCGACGGGATCAGGATCCGGACCGAGTTCCAGAAACCCCGGCTGAGCCCCTCGCAATTCAGCCCTGTGCAGGCGGTGGCCCAAGCCTTTACCCACGGCTCGAAGGTGATTTCCACCGGCGGGGCAAAGATGTTTCCCATGCGAATCTCGGGCATGCCTTTGAGACTGGTCACGACCATGATCCACAGCGGCAGCAGGTAATAGACCGAGACGAAGATCAGCGTGCCATACAAAAGGATGTTGCGGCGCGAGAATGCGTGGCGCGGTCTTGCCCCGCGCGGACCAGCCAGAATGCGGTCAGCCACGGCGCTTGCCCCCGAATTCAAGGTAGGCCCAAGGGACAAGCACGATCACCACCGACAGCAGCATCATGGACGAGGCCGCAAACCCCTGCCCCAGATTTTGCGCCTGAAACATGTAGTCATAAACGTATTTCGCCGGAACTTCGGACGCATTGCCCGGCCCCCCCGACGTCTGCGCCACCACCAGGTCATAAAGCTTGACGATGCCTGCGGCGATGATCACCAGCGTGGTGATGAAAACCGGGCGCATCATCGGGATAACGATGAACACATAGGTTTTCCATTTCGGAATGCCGTCAACGCGGGCGGCCTTCCAGATATCCTCGTCGATCCCGCGCAGACCTGCGAGCATCAGGCACATCACGAATCCGGTGCCCTGCCACAGTCCCGCGATCAGAATTCCGTAAATCACGATGTCCTGATTATAAAGGGGGTCGAAGTTGAACCCCTCCCACCCCCAGCCGCGCACGATGGCCTGCACGCCGAACTGCGGGTTCAGCATCCACTGCCAGACCAGCCCGGTGACGATGAACGACAGCGCAAAAGGATACAGCAGAATGGTGCGGAACGTATCCTCGTACCGGATCTTCTGGTCCAGCAGCACCGCCAGCAAGAACCCGATCAGCAGCGTGAAAACCAGCGAGCACACCCCATAAATCAGGATGTTCTCGATCGAGATCAGCCAGCGGCTGGTGGACCACAGACGCTCATACTGATCGAACCCCACAAAATTGGCGCGCGGCAGCAGCTTGGAGTTGGTAAAGGAATAGACCACCGTCCAGAGAGTGCCGCCGATGAACACGACCAACGCGGTCAGCACCATCGGTACAGCAGCAATCTTGGCGTTGAGGTTGCGGAAGATCCGGCTGGGGCGCGCGTGTGCCGCCATGCGACCTCTCCTTGCATTTGGGACAGGAAAAGGGTCGCCCCCCGGGGGACGACCCTGCCGCTTGCAGCGCTTCTAGAGACCCGATTGCAGGTTCTTGACCCATTGCGCCTGTGCGGCGACCGGGTCCATGTCAGACTTCCAGAATTCGACCATCAGATCTTCATTCTGCTTTTGCACGTCCGCCGACCAGACCTGATCGCCCGACGGCACGATGTTGCCACTGGCAAGGATGGCCAGACCCTTTTTCATGCAGTCATTGGCAGCCGACAGATCGACATCGCCGCGAATAGGCAACGAGCCTTTCTTCAGGTTGAAGGCCACCTGAACCTCGGGGCTGACCATCTGCGCTGCAAGACGCTTTTGGGCCGCTTCTTTTTCAGGATCGTCCAGCTTGGGGAAGTAGAAGGCATCGCCCCCGGTCGAGATGTATTCGTTCACTCCAAGACCCGGAAGGCAGGTATAATCGGTACCCGCAACCTTGCCCGCCACGGCGAATTCGCCTTGCGCCCAGTCTCCCATGATCTGGCCACCTGCCTCGCCGGTGATGACCAGATTTGTCGCCTGGTTCCAGTCCTGCACGGTGGATTTCGCGGCCAGTTTGCGCGCGTCAGCGGCGGCCTGGAACACCTTGGCCATCTCGGGGCCAGCGGCTGCGTCCATGTTCTTGTCTATGTTCACCGACTTCCACAGGTCAAGCCCGCCGATCGCGACCACGATCGCGCCAAACGCCAGGTTTGACTGCCAGGGCTGGTTGCCAAGCGCCAGCGGGATCTTTCCCGCAGCCTCAAGTGCCGGCGCCGAGGCCACAAATTCTGCCCAGTTGGTCGGAACCGGGATGCCTGCGTCGGCATATGCCCCGTTCGACAGCCACAGCCACTCGGGCGAATGGATGTTGATGGGCGCACAATAGATCTTGCCGTCAACGGTGCAGCTGTCCAGCAACCCAGGCGGAAACACGATGTCTTTCCAGTTGTTGGCTTCGGCCACATCCGTCAGGTCCAGCATCAGACCTGCTTCGACCAGTTCCAGCGCCTGTTGACCATGGTTGAACTGGGTGGCCCCCATCGGGTCGCCCCCGGTGATGCGGCTGATCATGATCGGGCGCGCGGTGCCGCCGCCCCCGGCAATGGCGCCGTCGATCCATTTGTCACCGCTGGCGTCAAACGCCTTGGCAAGCTCGGCCACGGCAGCGGCCTCGCCCCCGCTGGTCCACCAGTGCGTGACCTCAAGTTCGGTGGCAGCGCCAAGCACTGGCCAGGCAACCGACGCTGCAAGCACTGCAGCCAGTTTATAGGTATTCATACAGACCTCCCAATCTCTATATCGTTATAGGATATTTCTATATCGTTATAGTTTCACCGATCAAGCAATTTTTTCGCTTGCAGAGGGGCCGTAGGTCGGCATTGAATAGGGGGTAAACCTGCGCTATTCCGCGCTGTTCATTGCCTATGTGACCCCCTGATGCCGCACCGCCGCACTGCCCGTAATCTTTTGAAAAACCCTGCCCATCCGGGCACGGACAGCGTGCCTCTATTCGCGGGCGCAGCATTTGCCGGGGGGCCGCCCGACGCCACCCTTCCGACTGCCGAATTGATTCGGCCGCCAGGGGGCGCCCGATGACCGCCCCCCCCGGCACTGCGGCCTCGCCCCCCGATTCGGAGGCCGAGCGCCCGACCCTGAAAACCATCGCCGCCGAAACCGGCTATGCCGTGGCCACGGTCAGCCGTGCGCTGAAAGACGCCTCCGATATCGGGGAAGAGACCAAGAAACGCGTCCGCGCCGCCGCCCTTCGCCTTGGCTACCGTCCCAACCGTGCGGGCGTGCGCCTGCGCACCGGCAAGACAAACGTGATCGCCCTCGTCCTGTCGACCGAGACGGATGTGATGAACCACACGTCACGCCTGATCTATTCCATCGCAAGCGCGCTGCGCGGCACCGCCTATCATCTGAACGTGACGCCGTTTTTTCCCGATCAGGATCCCATGGACCCCGTGCGCTACATCGTCGAGACCGGCAGCGCCGATGCCGTGATCCTGAACCAGACCAAGCCTGACGACCCCCGCGTGCGCTACATGGCCGAGCGTGGCTTTCCCTTTGCTACCCACGGGCGCACAGAAATGGGTATTGTCCACCCCTACTTCGATTTCGACAACGAGGCTTTCGCCCGTATCGGCGTGCAGGCTCTGGCCAGTCGTGGCCGCCGACGGTTGCTGCTGGTGCCGCCACCCCGCGCGCATGCCTACGGGCGTCACATGACCACGGGCTTTGTTCAGGCCGCGGCCGAGGCGGGGGTGCGGTTCGAGGTGATGACGGACGTGACATCTGACAGCGCTTCGGCCGACGTCGAGGCCGCAGTTGGCGCACGCATGGCGCAAGATGCTGTGCCGGACGGCTTTCTGGTCGGGTCAACCACTGCCGCAATGGCCGCCATTTCGGGCGCAGAACAGGCAGGGCACGTCATCGGGCGCGACTTTGATGTCGTCGCAAAAGAGGCCATCCGCTTCCTGCACCGCTTTCGCCCCCAAATTCTGGTCATTCAGGAAGATGTGGCCCGCGCGGGCACCTTTCTGTCGAATGCGGTCCTGGCCGCGATTGAACGCCGCGCCATGCCGGCACAGCAGGGCCTGGACATACCGACCGGTGTGGAAAATTCCGACAAACCTGGGGGAGAGGCAAGATGAAGACGATGAAGGGCCCGGCGTTGTTCCTGGCGCAGTTCGCAGGCGATACCGCCCCGTTCAATTCATGGAACAGCATCACGAAATGGGCTGCCGATTGCGGCTATGAAGGCGTGCAGGTGCCGTCATGGGATGCACGCCTGTTTGATCTGGACACGGCTGCGACCTCGCAAACCTATTGCGACGACTTTCGCGGTGTCGCTGCCGAGGCCGGAATTCAGGTGACCGAGTTGTCCACCCACCTGCAAGGCCAGCTTGTCGCCGTTCACCCCGCCTATGACCACGCCTTTGACGGTTTCGCGGCCCCCGGCGTGCGCGGCAACCCTGGCGCGCGGGCCGAATGGGCGGTGGATCAGGTGAAAAAGGCGCTGTCGGCCTCCAGAAACCTTGGGCTGACCGCTCAGGCCACGTTTTCAGGCGCGCTTGCGTGGCCCTATCTTTACCCTTGGCCACAACGCCCGGCAGGGCTGGTTGAAGAGGCGTTTGACGAACTCGCCCGCCGCTGGCTGCCCATCCTGAACCATGCCGAAGATTGCGGGATTGATGTCTGTTATGAGATCCACCCCGGCGAAGATCTGCATGACGGCGCAAGCTATGAGATGTTTCTTGACCGGGTACACGGCCATGCGCGGGCCAACTTGCTGTATGATCCCAGTCACTATGTTCTGCAACATCTTGATTATCTTGACCATATCGACATCTATCATGAGCGGATCCGAATGTTCCACGTCAAGGATGCCGAATTGAACCCCACCGGGCGGCAAGGCGTCTATGGCGGTTTTCAGTCGTGGGTCAACCGCGCGGGCCGCTTTCGGTCACTGGGCGACGGGCAGGTTGATTTCGGTGGCATCTTCTCGAAGCTGACACAGTACGGGTATGACGGCTGGGCGGTCGTGGAATGGGAATGCTGCCTCAAGCACCCCGAAGACGGCGCCCGCGAGGGGGCTGCGTTCGTGGCCGCCCACATCATCCGCGTGACAGAGAAAGCCTTTGACGATTTCGCGGATGCGGGCACGGACCGGGCTGCAAACCGGCGGATGCTGGGGCTGGCGTGACGCGGCAGGACACCCCGGTCCCCCCGCGATACTTTGCGCAAAGAAATGGGAGCAGACTTGATGGCCATCACAGCAGCACATGTCGCGCGGGCGCCTCGCATACGGTTGGGGATGGTGGGGGGCGGGCGCGATGCGTTCATCGGCGCAGTTCACCGCATCGCGGCCCGGCTTGATGACCAGTATGCGTTGGTCGCCGGTTGCTTTTCCTCTGACGCTGAAAAGGCGCTGGCCTCGGCCGCCGATCTGGGCGTTGCGCGCGCTTACACCTCGTTTGCCGAGATGGCCACGCGTGAAGCCCGGCGTCGCGACGGGATAGAAGCCGTGGCCATCGTCACCCCCAACCATCTGCATGCCCCGGTTGCCATGCAGTTCGTGCGCCGCGGCATCCATGTGATCTGCGACAAGCCTCTGACCCACTCCCTTCCCGAGGCCAAGCGTTTGGCGCGCGCGGCAGCGGCTTCTGGTGTGGTGTTTGCACTGACGCACAACTACACCGGCTATCCAATGGTGCGCCACGCCAAGGCCATGGTCGAAGCGGGCGATCTGGGTGAGATCCGTTTGGTGCAAGTAGAGTATCCGCAGGGCTGGCTGGCCGAGCCTTTGGAGACCACCGGCCAGAAACAGGCGGGCTGGCGCACGGATCCTGCCCGATCAGGCGCGGGCGGCTCGACGGGCGATATCGGCACGCATGCGCTCAATCTGGCGGGTTTCGTAACAGGGCTGAAGGTGGCCGAACTTGCAGCCGATCTGCAGGCCTTTGTTCCGGGCCGCAGGCTGGATGACAACGCCCACGTGTTGCTGCGCTTTGAAGGGGGCGCGCGTGGCATGCTGTGGTGCAGTCAGGTCGCGGCGGGCTGCGAAAATGCCCTGCGGCTGCGCGTGTTCGGCACCAAGGCGGGCATCGAATGGGCGCAAGAAGACCCCAATTATCTGTGGGTCACTCCGCTTGGCGGCCAGCGCAGCCGGATCACCCGCAACGGGGGTGGCGCAGGCCCCGAAGCGGCCCGCGTCAGCCGCATCCCACCCGGCCACCCGGAAGGCTATCTCGAAGGGTTTGCGAACATCTACGCCGAGGTCGCACGCGCCATCCTTGCGCGCCGCGAAGGCACGACGCTAGACCCCGCCGTCACCTTTCCTGGCCTGACCGAAGGGGTTGAGGGCGTTGCCTTTGTCGATGCCTGCGTGCGCTCATCCGCGCGCAATGCAGCTTGGGTCAAGCTGAACCTGTAAGGTTTTGCTGCTTTCCAAAACCTCCCGCCGGAGGCACAGCCCTCAGGCACCTGCGCCGCTGTCCCGGCCACGCAGAGCCGCCCGTTCGCGCTGCAACCAAAGGGCGGTGATTACCAGCGGCCCCACGGCGACTTCGCCCGAGGCCAACAAATCCATGAATATGTCAAACCCGATCAGGTGGCCGCGGATGTCTTCGGTCTCATCCTCGACGCCAAACACACCCGCCACCCCATCGGGCAGATCGCACAGTGCCACATAGGAATACAGAAATTCCGTCTTTGCAGCGGGCGTGGGGTAATAGCGCGCGACTTCGATCAAATCACCCAGCGTCAGCCCCGCCTCCTCGACCGCTTCGCGCCGGGCAGCCTGTTCAGGTGTTTCGCCCGGATCGATCCGACCGGCAATAGGCTCCAGCATCCAGGGTTGCGCATCCCCGCGGGCAAACGGACCCACGCGGAACTGTTCGATCAGCAACACCCTGTCGCGCACGGGGTCATAGGGCAGCACCGTCACCGCATCGCCCGAGACAAAGGCCGCGCGGCTGATCTGGGGGCTGAACGTGCCGTCGAAACGGCGAAAACGCAGGGCATAGTCTTCGACGGCAAAGTAGTCGGCATAGGGCTGTCGCCGCGCATCCACCAACACGTCGCCGGGATCAGCCACCCGGCGCACTCTGGTCGGCGCGGTCTGGCGGGCGCGCACCCGCCCCGCGCCGCGCACCAGCATCGCCCCATAGCGCCCAGACACGGGCGCCCCCCGCGCCTGCGCGAAAAGCGCCATCACATCGCCCGCAGTGGCCGTGACCATCTGGCCATACCGCGCCTGCCAATCGGCAAGATCCCAAGGGGCGCCCGGCAGCCAAGCCTCCACGCCCGACTGATAGGCCTGAGCGTTGATCTCGCCTGCCTCCGTCTGCACGGTGACGACGGATTTCGCCAGCGCAAGACTATCCATGTAGAAATCAAGCCGCGCGCGATCTTCGGGCGAAGGATCCCGCAGCAACAGGCCATCCGTTTCCGCCTCTGGCTGCGCATTCAGCGCCGGATAGAGCCGCCCATTGGCCCAGTGGGCAACGTGCCCCGGCAAATGCGCACACTCGGTAGCCGCGTCGCGCCCCAGTACCACGTGCAGCAGCGGCGGGTGGCACAGGGGGCCGTACAGGAAGATGTGGGGTGTCATTGCACCCCGTGGCGGTGGCGCCAAACCGCGACGTTCATCATCGCCACGTCCGCCCCGCCCAATGGGCGACAGCCCCCCCCAGAATCCCGCCAAGGATCAGCACGCCCAGAATCTCGCCCGTCATCATGTTCCGCCCCAGGTTCAAGATCAGATCGAACACCGCGAGAACAGCTTCCGTCGGGCTGTCATAACGCCCTTTCATCGACCGGCTGAGCATTTCGACAAAGGCAAACATAATCAGCACCAGCAGCGCCGAGGTGAAGGCCGTGCGGATGCCCGTCCCCATCGCTTCGATCCGCCCTGCGGGCCGGGACGCGAAACTGCCCATGATCCACCAGCCACAAATCAGGCCGATCAAGCCACTCATCTCGCGCAGCCAGCCAGGGGGCCGCCCCCCCGGAAGGTTCAGCGCATAGAGATGCGCCGAAAGATACGCGACACCCGCAAACATGATCGCCGAAAAAAGCTTTGCGGCCGTAGGCATCCCCATGTCGTTCCCCTTGTTGGCCCTGTCGGTCAGAGGCCCCCGATGTCACACCGCCGGGCGCGTCACCGTGATCTGCGTCACATCGCAGTTTCCGCCGCGGAAGGCGCCCGCGCAAGAGGTAAGGTAAAAGTTCCACATCCGCCGAAATCGGTCGTCAAAGCCCATATGGGCCACATCGTCCCAGTGCGCGTTAAAGGCCTCATGCCAGCGGCGCAGGGTCTGGCTGTAGCTGTCGCCGAACTCGATCGAGTGCTTGACCCGCAGGCCCGCCTTTTCCACCTCGGCGCGCAGGACTGACGGTGCGGGCAGCATTCCCCCCGGAAAGATGTATTTCTGAATGAAATCAACGCCCCGCTTGTAAATATGCCAACGTGCGTCCGGCACGGTGATGATCTGAAGCGTGGCATGGCACCCCGGCTTCAGCCGGTCACGCAGCGTGTTGAAATAGGTCGGCCAGTACCGCTCACCCACGGCTTCGAACATCTCGATGCTGGCGATGCCATCATACAGGCCCTGCTCATCGCGGTAATCCTGCAACTTGATCTCGACCCGGTCCGACAGGCCCGCCTTTGCGATCCGGTCCACGGCAAAGTCGTATTGCGCGCGGCTGATCGTCAGGCAGGTCAGGCGCAGCCCCCGCTCACGCGCGGCGTATTCGGCAAACCCACCCCAGCCGCAGCCGATTTCCAGCACATGATCGCCGGGCAGGGTGCCCATCTGATCAACCATGCTTGCGTACTTCTGCTCTTGCGCCGTCTCAAGGCTTTCCTGACCCGTGGTGAACAGCGCGCTGGAATAGGTCATCGTCTCGTCCAGCCACAACCGGTAGAAATCATTGCCCAGATCGTAATGCGCGGCGATGTTCTTGCGGGCCTGCCCTTTCGAGTTCGACTGCAGCCAGAACCGCAGCTTTTCATAGGCGCGGATCAGGGCAAAGCCGGGAAAGCTGTCTTGCACCGGGTTGTTGCCGGGCATCTGGATCAGGTCCAGAAACGCCTGCAGATCGGGGCTGGACCACCAGCCATCCAGATAGGCATCGCAAAAGCCCAGATCGCCGTCGCGGATCATGCGGGCAAAAAGGTCGTTGTTGTGGATGTCCAGTTCGGCCACCGGGCCCGGCTTGCCGCTGTCCAGCCGGAACCGCCGCCCGTCCGGGATCACGAAATCCAGCCGCCCTTCGCCCAGACGCCGCGCCACATCGAAGGCTTGGTTAAAGTAGCGGGGCAAGCCGGTCTGGCCTTTGGTCGTCGTCAGAATTTCCATCTTCCCTCCCCGGGGAACTGTCATGTTGTGCGTACAGTTTCAGATACGCGCTAAAGCCTCAAGAGTTTCGTGCCCCATATGCCTCCAAGGCACGGGTGCGACCAACACTCAAGTCCACCAAGGGTTTAGGATAGGGTCGGCCTCGATCAAGTGCCCAGGATCTCGGCACGGCATCAAAGTAGGAAAGCGCAATCTGTCCAGGGTTGCACCCAATTTCTGCAATGAAGCGGTGGCGGTATTCGGCCCGAGGGTCGAACTTTTCCACCTGCGTCGCGGGGTTGAAAATGCGGAAATACGGCGAGGCATCGGGCCCCGACCCCGCCGCCCATTGCCATCCCATCGCGTTGGCCGCCGGATCCCAGTCGATCAGACAGTCGGCAAACCAGCCCAGACCCACACGCCAATCCGTCATCAGATGTTTGGTCAGGTAACTCGCCGCGATCATCCGGGCGCGGTTGTGCATCCGGCCCGTCACGTACATCTCGCGCATCGCCGCATCTACAAAGGGCTCGCCCGTGCGGCCGCGACGCCACGCCTCGGCATCGGGGTTGTCCGCGCGCCACGGAAAGCTGTTCCACTCCGGTTTCCAGTTGGCGGTCGCGATATGCGGTGTGTGGTGAATCAGATGGTAGGAAAACTCGCGCCAGACCAGTTCCTTCAGGAACGTCTCTGCCCCTCTGGCGCCACCGTTCATCGCCTCTTGACCCGCGTGCCAGATGGTGCGCGGCCCGATCTCGCCATAGGTCAGGTTTTCCGACAGGCCCGAGGTCGCAGCCTCGGCCGGGAAATCGCGCCGCTCGGCATAGCCGTCCACCGGCCCGCCCAGAAAGTGCTGAAGCCGCGACAGGGCCGCGCCCTCGCCCACATGCACATGCGCTGCCACCACCGCGGCCCCGCGATCCATGCCTTGGCCCATACGCCAGTCTGCCAGCGCGTTGCTGGTTGGCCAGACTGCAGGCCCCCGCAGCGCCTTGGGTGCGGGCAAGGGCGCGGGTACGTCGCGGCCCCGCGCAGCCCTCCAGAAAGGGGTAAAGACACGGTAGAAACCGCCCGTGCCGGTCTCAACCTCCCACGGCTCGAACAACAGGTGCCCGGCAAAGCTGTGTGCCTCGACCCCGTTTGCCTTCAGTGCGGCCTTGACGGACATGTCGCGGGCCACCGAAACCGGATCATAAAGGCGCGACCACCAGACACCCGAGGCGCCGGTTTCTTCCCGCAGTGCCTCCAGCACCTCAAGCGCGGGCCCACGACGCAAGATCAAGCGCGCGCCGATGCCGTCCAACGCAGCCGCAAAAGCCGCAATCGACAGACCCAGCCGCCACTTTGGTGCCGCGCCCAGACTTTCCGTCTCGGGGTCAAGAATGAAAACCGGCACGACAGGGCGCCCCGAAAGCGCCGCCTCGGCCAGCATCGGTTGGTCCGACAGGCGCAAATCCCGGCGGAACCACAAGATCAGGGGGGCATCAGACATGGGGGGCGCGCGTTTCCTGTATTCAAAGGGTTACGTCGCACCTCTGCTACCGGATCACCCTGCCGTGACGATCCGTCCAAAATTCTTCCGATTGGGCGGTGGCAGCGCTGCCAGCCGCACGGTCACAGCACCCGGTCGAGCGCGTCGATCAGGCGCCCCACCTCATCCGCACTGGTGTAATGCGCGGCACTGACGCGCAAAACGCCCTTGTCCAGATCAATACCCATCGCTTCCAGCGGGCGCACCGCGTAGAAGTGGCTGCCGCCGCAGGCAATGCCTTCGGCGCCCAGTGCAGCGGCCACGGGCGCGGCCGCGCGGCCCAGATCCATCGCCACTGTCGGCGCGCGCAAAGCCGCATCGCGCGGCCCGAGCAGGCGCAGATCGTTGCGGTCGGCCAGATACGCCATCAGCGGTGCCACCACTACCACCTCGGCCGCGCGCATCAGCCCGTGCACCGCGCGGTTGCGTGCACCCGGATCGCCGGTGATGCCGTGCCGCGCGGCCAATGCGTCGATGTAATCGGCCATCCCCGCGCAGGCCGCAATCTGCGCATGGTCCGGCCCCGCAGGCGTGTGCCGCTTGTAGGGCACATCGTGGTTGAACCAATGCCCCTGCCCCGGCAACGCGGCCCCGAACGCGGCGCGCAACACCATGATCCCCTGATGCGGCCCAAATGTCTTGTAAGCCGAAAACAGATAGGCGTCGCAGCCCAGCGCCGCCATGTCGGGAAATCCGTGCGGCGCATAGGCCACGCCGTCCACCACGGTGCGCGCCCCCGCCGCCTGCGCGATTGCCGAGATTGCCGCCACGTCGTTGATCTCGGCCACCACGTTCGAGCAGTGCGGATAGCACACCAGCCGCACCCGCCCATCGGCCAGCAGCGCCTCAAGATCCTCGATCCGCAGCGACCCCGTTGTCGGATCAATCCGCCATTCGCGCAGTTCGATCCCGTCTGCGGCCAGCCGCCGCCAGACGCCGGCATTCGCCTCATGGTCCTGATTGCTGACCACGATGGCGCCACCCGCGCCCGCCAGCCATCCCCGCACCGCCTGCGCCAGCACATAGGTGTTGGCCGAGGTCGAGGGCCCGAACGACACCTCATCCCCCGCAACGCCCATCATTGCGGCCAGACGCGACCGCGCCTCGTCCATCTCGGCGCCACCCGCGCGCGATCCGGGGGAATGGCCATAGGGCTGCACCTTGCGATGCGTGTAAAACCGGGTCAGCCTGTCCACCACCTGACGGCAGGGATAGCTTCCGCCCGCGTTCTCAAAATAGGCATGGGTCGACAGATCGGGGCTGTCAAAAGCCGGGAACTGGGCGCGGACAAAGGCTAGGTCAAGGGTCATCGGGCTCTCCTGCTGGGCTGGCAAGACTTGCCCCGGGGCGGCCCGCAAGGCAAGCCACCCCGGCCAGAAAATCCGCCCCGCGACCGGCGGGCCCGTCAGGTCGTCACGTCCACCACCACGCGCCCCTGCACGGCACCTTTCAGAATGGCTGCACCCAAGGCCGGCACATCGGCAAGACCGGCGGGGTGGATCATCGCTTCAAGCTTGTCCATCGGCAGGTCAGTCGCAATCCGGTCCCAGGCCCGCACGCGGTCGGCATAGGGGCGCGTCACGGAATCGATCCCCAGAAGATTGACCCCGCGCAACAGGAACGGAACGATCGAGGCCGGAACCATCGCTCCGCCCGCAAGACCCACCGCTGCAACCGAAGCGCCATATTTCATCTGGCCCAGAACCCGCGCCAACATGGCCCCGCCCACGGCATCAATGCATCCCGCCCAGACCTCGGCCTCCAGCGGGCGCTTGACCGTCTCGGCCAACTCCGCGCGCGGGACGATGCGCGCGGCCCCCAGATCCATCAGATAATCCGCCGTTTCGGGCCGCCCCGTGACCGCCGCCACCCGGTAGCCAAGCCGCGCCAGCAAGGCCACCGCGACCGACCCCACGCCCCCCGCAGCCCCCGTCACCAGAACCTCGCCCTTGTCGGGTGTCAGACCATGATCCTCAAGTTCCATCACCGCCAGCATCGAGGTAAACCCCGCCGTCCCCACCGCCATCGCCTGCCGCGCGGTCAATCCGTCGGGCAGCGGCACCAGCCAGTCGGCCTGTACCCTCGCCCGGGTAGCATAGCCGCCCCAATGCACCTCGCCCACGCGCCAGCCGGTCAGCACCACCCGGTCGCCGGGGCGATAGCGCGGATCGTCCGACGCCTCGACCACCCCGGCAAAATCAATTCCCGGCACATGCGGATACGTGCGCACCATGCCGCCCCCACCGGGCGACAGACACAGCCCGTCCTTGTAGTTCAGTGTCGAGAATTCCACGCGCACCGTCACGTCGCCGGGGGGCAACTGATCATCCGGCACTTCGGCCAGACGCGCGACCGCCTGCCCATCCTCGCCCTTTTCCATCAGTAATGCCCGCATGACCACACCCCCTGCCGTTTTCTCGTGTTTCCTTGCGCGCGTACGCAATTCCGCGCGCCTTTCCAAAAGGCATTTCCATGCCCGAAAGGTCAAGGGTGCAGAAAAAAACGCCCAAAACTTGATCAGACAGGGCAATTCCCGCCTGCAATCCTGTCAAAAACCCTTGTTTCGATGAAAAACTGCCCCTAGTTTTCTTCCATATTGTCAACGCACTGATGATTGACCACACGTCCACCACGAAGGAGACTACATGTCACATATCTCGAAGATTCTTGCCGGCGCCGCTTCGGCATTCGCCATCTCGACCGCAGCCTATGCCGCCGACGCCGAGCTTTTGGTTTTCGACTGGGCCGGCTGGGAATTTGACGGTGTATTGACCGATTACGTGGCCAAGCATGGCCAGAACCCCACATATTCATTTTTCGGCGATGACGACGAAGCGTTCCAGAAGGTCAGTTCGGGCTTTCGCGCCGATGTGGCGCATCCCTGCTCGGCCGCAGTTCCGCGCTACCGCGAAGCCGGCCTGATTGAGCCGTGGGATACCAGCAAGATCCCCGAGTTTGGCAATATTGCCCCGCGTTTCCTGAAATCCGAAGTGTTCTCCGATGCCGAGGGGGTGTGGTTCATTCCGACCGATTACGCGTATACCGCCATTGCCTACAATGAAACCGACGTTCCGGCCGAAGATGTGGCGACGCTTCAGGTCTTCACCGATCCCAAGTATCAAAACCGCATCTCGCTGCCCGACAGCGCCGATGACATCTGGTCGCTGGCGTTCCTTGCGACCGGGGTAACCGATTGGTCCGACGTCACGGATGAGCAATTCACCGCCGCTGCAAACTGGCTGCGCGAGGCCCACAAGAACGTGCGCGCCTATTGGTCGGACCCGTCCGAGATGGCGCAGTTGATGGCAACTGGCGAGGTTCTGGTGTCTTGGTCGTGGAACGACGGCGTGGCGCTGTTGCAGGCTGAAGGCTTCCCCATCGGCTTTCAGCGCAGCCCGGCCGAAGGCGCCTCGACCTGGTTCTGCGGCTACGTGAACATGAAGGACGGCCCCGGCAAGGAAGACAAGGCCTATGACCTCATCAACGCAATTCTGGCGCATGGCTCGGCCAAGGCGCTCCTGGACGAGTTGGGCTATGCCCATGCCAATGACGCGGCGATGAAATCGGTCTCGGAAGATGAGATGAAGGCGGCCTTTGTCGATCCGATCACGACCACGCTGCTTGCCCAGACTCCGGTTTCGACCGAGTTCCGCGAAAAGATGATCAACGAATTCGAGTTGATAAAGTCGGGCTTCTGATCACGCCGCGCAGCACATATCTGCCCGGTTGGCCCTGCCAGCCGGGCATTTTTAAGCCTGTCGTCGTTCCATCATCACCGAAGAAACCAAAGAACGGATTTATCCGACGCTTCACCCACCTTGGCCCGCCATCACTCCGGCCTTGTGAACAGGCTTTGCCCTGCCTATATTGACCGTGCTCGGGGCAACCCAGACTATGGCGATAAACGCACCTGCAATAGACGGCTCGGACCCGGGGGCGGTACCCGGCGACTCCACCATTCCACCCGGCGTTTCGGGGGCTCGGGGTCGAAATAGGATCGACGAACGTTCAAAGAGGCCAGCTTTTGCTCGGTGAGGTACCACCGTTATCGGTCCAAAAGTACAGTTGCAAACGACAACCGTGCTCCGATGGCGATGGCTGCGTAAGCAGTCGGATCTATCGAAACTTAAGCCCTTGCGCTTAGCCGCGTAAGGCGGGGTTCGCAGGTACCTGGCAACAGAAACCTGCACCTAATCTTCCCCAATTTGCATGGCGCCTGACCGGCGAAGGATCTGGTGCAGGCCCCATGTGCCTCGCTTTTTTGAAAATACTTCCGGGGGACCTTCCACAGTCAAATACGGGGGAACCAGCCCCCTCATGCAAGAACCGCACCGGGGTTCAATATTCCCAAAGGATCCAACGCCTGCTTGATCGCCCGCATGGCCGCCAGTTTGGCCGGATCGCCATAGCGTGCAAGGTCGGCCACCTTCAGCCGCCCGATTCCATGCTCGGCACTGATGGACCCGCCCAATGCGTCGACGATGTCATGCACGCAGGCCTTGATCGCCTCGCGCTGGTTTTCATGGTCGGCGCGATTGCGCCCACGCGCCGGAAAAACATTGTAGTGCAGGTTCCCGTCGCCCAAGTGCCCAAAGCAATTGATCCGCCAGTCGCCCAATGCCGCGAGCGCCGCCCCCGCGCGCGGAATGAAGGCGGGCACTTCGCCCAGTGGCAGGCTGATATCATGGCTGGAGACGGCGCCGATCCGGCGGTTTGCTTCCGGAATGCTTTCGCGAATGCGCCACAGCGCATCGGCCTGCGCTTCTGACGTTGCAATCACGCCGTCGCTGACCAACCCGTCCCCCGCCGCTGCCTCATAAAGCCCTGCCATCGCCTCTTCCGGGACCATCCCGGCAGGCAATCCCAGTTCGATCAGCACCGACCACTCGGGCGCGGGACGCAGCGGCAACGCCACGTCCGGCATCACCTCGGTCAGAAAATCGAAGCCCATCCGCCCGATCAGTTCAAACGCCGAGATCATCCCCGCCACGCGCCCTTCGGCCAGCGCCAGCAGCGACAGCGCCGCCGATGGTGACGGCACCGCCAGCAGCGCCACCACCCGTGCGGCAGGCCGTGTATGCAGGCGAAGCGCCGCAGCAGTGATCACCCCCAGCGTGCCCTCGGACCCGATCAGCAGATGGCGCAGGTCATACCCTGTGTTGTCCTTGCGCAATCGCTTCAGCCCGTGAAACACCGATCCGTCTGCCATCACCGCTTCGACCCCAAGGCACAGATCGCGCGCATTGCCATAGCGCAGAACATTCAGCCCGCCCGCATTGCTGGCCAGATTGCCGCCGATTCGCGCCGACCCTTCGGATGCAAGCGACAGCGGGAACAGTCGTCCCACCACTTCCGCAGCCGCCTGCACATCGGCAAGCACCATTCCCGCCTCGACCACCAGCACATTCTCGGCCGCATAGACGCCGCGCAGCGATGCCATCCGCTCCAAAGACATCAGCAGCGGCACCGGGCCCTCGGTCATCACCTGGCCGCCCACCAGCCCCGTACCCCCGCCAAGGGGCACCAGACCAACCCGCGCGCGCGCGCAGGCCCGCACCACCGCGGCCACCTCGGCCGTATCGCGGGGGGCTGCCACCCCTCCACCAATTCCCTGCCACCGCCCACGCGGTTCGGCCACGTCACGCGGCGCCACGGCGCGCATCAGGCCCGGCATGGGGGCCTCAAGCGCGGTCAGGAAATCGGGCGTACAGGGGGTCAGCATCGAAGGCTCCTCTGCCCCCTGCGTAGCGCAGACGTGTGCGCTTGTCAGTTGATCGTTGCCGGTTCCAGCACCAGAATGGTGGGGCTGCGCGGCAGATCGCGCAGCGACAGGTCGATCGAGGGCATCCCGGTTTCCACCACCTCGAACGCCCCGTCCATGTCAGTCAGAAACACCCGCAACGATGCCCCCGAAAACCAGTGCATCGGGATCACAACCGAAGACCTCAGCCGTTTGACCACCTCGGCCATCTCGGAAGTGGCCATGGTATAGCCGCCATCCACGGGCACCATCACCACATCCAGGCGCCCGATGGCCGCGTATTGCGCATCGTCGGGCGCGTGGTGCAGATGGCCCAGGTGGCCGATGCACAGGCCACCCGCCTCGAACACGAAGATTGAATTGCCGTTCCGGCGCACGTCGTCGCCAAAGCGGCCCCGGACATCGGTGGTCACATTGCGCACGAGCATGGCGCCAAGATCGAGGTCATGGGCAGCAGGCCCGGCCCCCGCACCCCAACCGAGCAGAATGTGCGGAATGCGCGGGTCGGGGTTGGCGGTCCAGTGCGTACCATGGGCGTTGTTCATCGTGACGACATCAGGCACGAAATCGCGCGCGCCGGTGAAGCCCGTGTAATCGGTCACGGCCACCAGGTCCCCCGCCTCGATCGCGAAACTCGCATGCCCGATATAGTGGATACGGACGTGATCTTCCTCAAGCGCCGCGCCAAAGCTAACGGGCAGCACCCGCTCGATCCCTTGTGCCACGGCGAAACAATGTGAGGGCATACGTTCTTGTGCCATCGCGGGCGTGCCAAGCATCAGGGCGGCAACCAGGGTCAGTCGCATCGGGCACCTCCTCGTGTTGGAGGGATAATAGTGCTCCCTGCCCCTGCGTCACCCGGGCAGCCGATCACGGATGCGTCATCCCGTATCGGTCTTGCCGCGCCGGTCGGCCCGCAGGGATGCATAAAGCACATGGTTGCGCCAGCGACCGTTGATCTGAAGATAGCTTTGCGCAACACCTTCATACTTGAAGCCGGTCTTTTCCAGCACACCCCGGCTGGCGGCGTTTTCGGGCAGACAGGCGGCTTCGACGCGGGACATGTCCAGCGCGGTAAACGCATGGTGGACCACGGCCTGAATCGCCTCACGCATATAACCGCGACGGGCGAAGCTTTCGCCGATCCAATAGCCGATTGTCCCTGATTGCGAGGGGCCACGGCGGATGTTGTCCAGCGTGATCGCCCCCAGCAGTGCCTGATCCTGCCGCCGGATCAAAAGAAACGGCAGCGCCGTTCCCTGCGCCTCGGCCCGTTGCGCCCAGTAGACGCGATTGGTGAAGGCCCGGCGGCCAAGGTGATCGGTGGACCAGAGCGGTTCCCACTGCGTGAGGAAGCCTTCACTTTCCTCGCGCAGGTCGGCCCATGGACGCCAATCGCCGTGCACCGGCAGGCGCAGGGTCATCCGTTCCGTCTCGATTTTTGGGCGCCGGCGAAACGGCAGCATCAGGCGGCCAGCCTGCCGCGTATTGCCTCCAGACCGGGCGCGCGTGCCACGGGGCCGTAGAGCGCAAGGGCTGTACGCGCCCCGGCCAACTCCCCGGCGAAGCGTCGCACCGACGCAGTATCCACGGACTCGATCTTGGCCACAGCCTCGGCCACATCCGGCACCCGTCCCCAGACCGCCAGCATCCGCGCATTGCGCTCGGCCCTGTTAGACGGGCTTTCCAACCCCATCAACAACCCCGCCTTCAGTTGCGCGCGCGCGCGCGCAACCTCGGCCTCGGTCATGTCGTCGGCGGCGCGCTTCATCTCGTCGATGGTCAATTGGGTCAGATCGGCGATGTCGGCCTTGGACGTGCCCGCGTAGATGGTCAACGAGCCTGTATCCTCATAAGCGCCACTTTGCGCAAAGATCGAATAGCACAAGCCGCGCTCTTCGCGAATCTTCTGGAACAGGCGGCTGGACATGCCCCCCCCCATTGCCATCGCATGCACCTGCGCAGTATAGACATCGGCGTGACGGTAGCCCGGCCCTTCGAAGGCCAATGCGAAATGCACCTGTTCAAGCTTCTTGACCTCGCGCCGTTCGGACCCGACAAAGGTAGCCGATTCGATGCTCATGGCCCCACGGGCGGCCAGATGGCCGAACATCTGCGTGGCCTGTGCCAAGATGGTCGCATGATCGACCCCGCCCGCAGCGGACACGATCATCTGATCGGGCCCGTAATGCTGGGCCACAAAGCCGCGCATATCTGTAGCCGAAAGCGCCTGCACCCGCTCAGCCGGACCCAGAATGGTGCGGCCAAAGGGTTGGTCGGGATAGCTTGCCTCTTGCAGCCAGTCGAAGATGATGTCGTCGGGCGTGTCCAGCGCCTGACCGATTTCTTGCAGGATGACGCCCCGTTCCACCTCGATCTCACGCGGATCGAAGGCCGGATTCAGCACGATATCGGCAATCACATCCAGCGCCAAAGGCACGTCCGCCACCAGACAGCGGGCGTAATAGGCCGTCATCTCTTTGGACGTGTAAGCGTTGATATAGCCGCCCACATCCTCGATCGCCTCGGCAATCTGCAGACTGGTGCGCCGCGCGGTGCCCTTGAATGCCATGTGTTCAAGGAAATGCGCAATCCCGTTCTGGGCGGGCGTCTCGTGCCGCCCCCCCGCCTGAACCCAGACCCCGACCGAGGCCGACCTCAGGCCCGGCATGCTTTCGGTCACGATGCGCAAGCCATTGGGCAGCGTGGAAATCTCAAGACTCAAGATGCGATCCTTTCTCGGATCAGGGTTTCGATTTCGGCCAGATCGTCGGGCACATGGGTGATCCGTTCGGGCCGGTCAAACAGGTCGGCCATCCGAGGCGGCAGAACGGGCCGCTTGCCCATCGCGGCCTGCACGGCATCGGGAAACTTGGCAGGATGCGCGGTGGCCAGCGTGATCATCGGGGTCGCGCCAAGATTTTCCTGCGCCACCTTGACGCCCACGGCGGTGTGCGGGCACAAGACCTCGCCCGCAGAGGCGTAGGTTGCACGGATGGTGGCGGTGGTCTCATCCTCGGAACAGCGTCCCGAGGCAAAGGTGGCGCGCAGCATTTCCAGCGCACCCTGGCTGATCCGAAAGCCGCCCGCGCGCAACTCGTCCATCAGCAAGGCCACGGCACGACCGTCGCGACCATAGGCATCAAACAGCGCGCGTTCAAAGTTGGAACTGACCTGAATGTCCATTGACGGGCTGATCGACGGGCGCACGCCGTCCGTCTGATAGGCACCCGTGGTCAGTGCGCGGTGCAAAATGTCGTTGTGGTTGGTGGCTATCACCAGCCGCTCGACGGGCAGGCCCATGCGGCGCGCGATGTAGCCGGCAAAGATATCACCGAAATTGCCCGTGGGCACTGTAAAGCTTACCTTGCGATGCGGGGCGCCGAGGCTGACGGCGGATGAGAAGTAATACACCACCTGCGCCAGAACCCGCGCCCAGTTGATGCTGTTCACCCCCGCCAACCGCACCTCATCGCGAAACGCAAAGTCGTTGAACATGTCCTTGACCCGCGCCTGCGCATCATCAAACGACCCGTCGATGGCAAGGGCATGCACATTGCTTTCGGCCGCCGTGGTCATCTGGCGTCGCTGCACGTCTGACACCCGGCCATGCGGGTAAAGGATAAAAAGGTCGACACTGGCAAGGCCGCGAAAAGCCTCCATCGCCGCCGATCCGGTATCACCCGAGGTGGCGCCCACGATCGTGACCCGCCCGCCCGACTTGGCCAGAGACGCCTGCATCATCTGTCCGATCAGTTGCATGGCAAAGTCCTTGAACGCCAGCGTGGGACCGTGAAACAATTCCAGCAAGAAGTGATTGGGCCCAAGCTGCACCAGCGGCGCACGGGCAGCATGACCAAAGCCCGCATAAGCCGAGGTGATCAGGCCGTGAAACTCATCATCCGTAAAGGTGTCACCCAGATAGGGGCGCATGACGGCAAAGGCGATGTCTTCATAGCTTTGGCCCGCCATCGCGGCGATTTGTCCATGGGTGAACACCGGCACGCTCTCGGGCAGGTAAAGCCCGCCGTCGCGCGCAAGGCCCGTCATCATCGCATCACCAAAGCCAAGCACAGGGGCCGCGCCGCGGGTCGAGATATAGTTCATACTGCTTTTGCCTTCACACCGTCCGGCGTCTGATACGCCACAGAAGATACGCTGTCATCCCCAACCACACGGCCGCGAGGCCAAACCATTGCACCGCATAGCCAAGATGATCGTTGGGAATGTTGGTCGTGTCGACGGGCATCGCCTCGACCATCGGATCATCAAGGGTTGAGGCCCATTGCACCACCAGGACCGCTTCCGTGTTCAGCGCGGCCGCCATCGCCGGAAGATCGCGCGCAAACCACAGGCCGGTTTTCGCATCTGGCGGCGGGGTGAAGCTGTCCACCTCGACCGGCCACAGCAGATTGCCATTGATCGTGACCAAACCCGCAGCAGCACCAGGACGGGGGGCATCGCGTGCCTCATCCAGCAAAAAGCCCCGGTCCACCAGCACCCGGCGCCCGCCGGTTTCCATCACGGCAATGATCCGGTAGCCCGCGCCAATTTCCTTGCGGCTGACCAGAACATCCAGCCCCTCGCCCGTGAAGGTGCCGGTCAGCGTGACGGGCAGATATTGGTCGGGATCAGGCCCGGGGTCAGCGGGCAACGGCGCGGGATCAGCGGAAATCTTCGCCTCGATCTGCGCAAGAATGCCCTCTTTCCACGCCAATCGCTGCATCTGCCATACGCCCAAACCGAGCAGGATTGCTGCCCCGACAAGGCCGAACAGCAAAGGCAGGATCATCCGGCGCGTCATCAGGGGCCCCCCGCAAAAGAAAAACGCAGGCCCCTGTCGCACGGGCCTGCGCAAAGTGCAAATGGCATCGGCTGGAAGCGGCGCAGGTGTCGGCGCCACCGCGCCGGTGGCTACTGCCCCCAGACGTAGATCGAGGCAAACAGGAAAAGCCAGACCACGTCCACAAAGTGCCAGTACCAGGCAGCAGCCTCGAACCCGATATGACGCTCGGGGGTAAAGTGACCCTTCAATGCGCGGATCAGGCAGACGGTCAGAAAGATCGTCCCGATGATGACGTGAAAGCCATGGAAGCCCGTCGCCATGAAAAAGTTCGCGCCATAGATGTTGCCCGCAAAGCCAAACGCCGCGTGGCTGTATTCATAGGCCTGAAACGCGGTGAACACGATGCCCAAAACGATCGCGAGGATCAAACCGTTTACCAGATCCTTGCGGTTGTTTTCATGCACCAGCGCATGATGCGCCCAAGTGGCAGCAGCGCCCGAACACAAAAGGATCAGCGTGTTCATCAGTGGCAGATGCCACGGGTCGAACGTCTCGATCCCGACAGGCGGCCAGACACCATCTATGCCGGGCGACAAGGGCCCCATCGGATACAAGGCATGTTTGAAGAACGACCAGAACCACGCAGAAAAGAACATCACTTCAGAGATGATGAACATGATGAAGCCGTAACGCAGCCCGATGCTGACGACAGGCGTGTGATCGCCCACCTGACTTTCGGTAATCATATCAGCCCACCAGCCGAACATGACATACAAGACACCGACAAAGCCGATCAGCGCCAGCCAAGGGCCCGATCCGTGCATCCACAACACCGCGCCAAACAGCATGACAAATGCTGAAACCGAGCCGAGGAAAGGCCAGATCGATGGCGGCAGAATGTGATAATCGTGGTTCTTGGCGTGGGCCATGGTCGCTTCCCTCGGGTGTTTTTTGTCAGTTCAACGCGCCGGTGGCAGGCACCACAAGGGCGGCCTGTTCGGGCGTGAGCGCGGTTTCATAGAACGTATAGGACAGGGTGATTTCGCGGACATACTTGCCCTCGGGGTCTTTCACGATTTCGGGGTCGACGAAAAAGCTGACCGGCATCTGCACCCTCTCGCCGGGCTGCAAGATCTGCTCGGTAAAGCAAAAGCAGGCAATTTTCGAGAAATAGCCCCCGGCGGAATCGGGCGTTACGTTATAGCTGGCGGTGCCCGCCACAATGCGGTCGGTCGGGTTGTATGCCTCATAGAACGCAATCGCGTTCTCGCCGATCCGCAGTGTCATGGTCGTGACCGCTGGCTTGAACTCCCACGGCATTCCGGGTGCTGTCGAGGCGTCAAAGCGCACGCGGATTGTCTGGTCAAGGATGGCGTCGGGTGCGGCCTTGGCAATCAGCGGGGTGCCGGCAAATCCGGTCACACGGCAGAACCAGTCGTAAAAGGGGACGGCGGCAAATGAAAGCGAGCCCATGATGACGGCCACGCCGACCAGTTTGCCTGCGGTTTTCTGCACGGGTGTCATGGGGTGCCTCCTGTTGTCTGGGTTGCAGGCTCGGGCCGCGGCTCATTCGTGACCTTCACCACGGTCAGCGCAAAGACCACCGCGATAAATGCAGCCAGCGTCAATCCGACGCCAAGGTTGCGCGAAAAGCGGCGGCGATGCAGTTCATGCTCGGGGCGAAAGCTCATCTCACCAGCCCCCCATGCCCTGCGCCTTCAGCGCCGCCTCGACGAGAAACGCCGCAAACTGCACGAACAGATAGGCCAGCGAGAATTTGAACACGCGCTTTTCGACGGCATATTTGTCGGCCTCGGCCACGCCTTCATCCCTGCGCCAGATGTCCCACGCGCCCTTGACGAAGATCGTGTTCAGCACAATCGCAACCACCAGCGTAAAAGGACCGCCGATCGAGGTGAGCGCCGCCCAGATCGCGACCGGCACCAGCAGCACCGTGTAGATCAGAATCTGGCGGCGGGTTTCGCGGCGGCCATGCGTGACGGTCAGCATCGGCACGCCTGCGGTGTGATAGTCTTCCTTCATGAACAGCGCCAGCGCCCAGAAATGCGGCGGCGTCCACATGAATATCAGCGCGAACATCAAGACAGACTCAACCGATACGCCGCCCGTGGCCACTGCCCAGCCGATCATCGGCGGAAACGCCCCTGCCGCGCCACCTATCACGATGTTCTGCGGCGTAAGCCGTTTCAGCCACATGGTGTAGACGACCGCATAGAAAAAGATCGTGAACGCCAGAAGGCCGGCCGCAAACAGGTTCGACGACAGCGCAAGCATCACCACGGCGATACCGGACAGCGCCAGCCCCAGGCCCAGTGCCTCGCCCGCCTGAACCCGGCCCGACGGCACGGGCCGGTTCCGGGTGCGGCGCATCACCGCGTCAATATCAGCATCCCACCACATGTTCAGCGCACCCGACGCACCCGCCCCCAGCGCGATGAACACGACCGAAGCAAACCCGACCACCGGGTGCACCCCCACCGGGGCTACCAACAGCCCCACCAACGCCGTGAACACGACAAGCGACATCACACGCGGTTTCAGCAAGGCTACGTAGTCGCCGAACTGCGCTTCATCGGTCGCGTTGAAGTTGCGGGTCTCGGTCATTCTCTTTGTCCTTGGCTTGGGGTCAGGCCCCGGAAGCCGGGACCACCCTTTTGCATGGGCCGCATCGACCCTCAGTTGCTCGCAGCAACTTTGACGGCCGAAAACGCCTCAGCCTCGGCCGCACTCAGCAGAACGTCGCCACCCTGCGCCTTGTCGAGCCACTGCGCATAGACCGCCGGGGACACGACCTTGACCGTGATCGGCATGTAGGCGTGGTCCTTGCCGCACAACGTGGTGCACTGGCCGAAATAGATGCCCTCCAGATCGGCGTTGAACCACATCTCGCCCAAACGGCCCGGAACGGCCGTGTGCTGCATTCCAAGACCCGGAACCATCCAGGCGTGCAACACATCGGACCCGGTCACGATGACCTTGACGTTGGTGCCCGAGGGGACGACCAGCGCCGTGTCGGTAGCCAACAGAAATTCGTCCCTTGAATAGCCGGCCGCGACCAGTTCCGCCTCGACTTCGGCGTTCAGAACGCGCCCGTCGCCGATCATGAAACTGTCGAAGGCCACGCCGTCATCAGGGTATTCATAGGTCCAGTACCACTGGTTGCCTGTCACCTTGATGGTCAGTGCTGTTTCGGGCACTTCGACCTGCTTGAACAACACCGGCAGCGAAAAGGCGCCGATGAAAACAAGGATCAGGATCGGCACGACGGTCCATGCCACTTCCAGCGGAGAGTTGTGCGTGAACGTGCTGGGCGTCGGGTTGGCGCGCCGGTTGTAGCGGGCGATGACATACAGCAGCAGGCCGGTCACGAAGACGACGATGATCGTGATGATGATCAGCAAAAGCCGATCCAGATCATGAATTTCGCGTGCATGCTCGGTGCCGCCGATCTGAAAGCCGGTGGCGCCCGCCTCGGGCTTGCCGACGATGGGCAGCGATTGGGCCAGCGCCGCGGTTGCAAGACCCGCAGCGACGGCCATGGTTGCCAGAGTGGTCGTGATGTATCGCATGTCTGTTTCCCGTTCACAGGCCCGGCCACCGCGCGTGCCCCATTTACCAAGGGTGCGCAGAATCCCGTTGTTTGTGGGATCGGTAAAACCATATTAGAAGGGCCGCTACAAGCAATTCCGTTGCGACAAAGCAGCGCCTTTCTGTCGATAGCCAAGGATACCTGTCGCATGACCGATGCCCCCTTTCGCCCTTTCGAGACCCATCTGGACGAGGCCGCCGCCCTGCGGATCCTGCGCGCCGCGACCGAAGGCGCCGACGATGGCGAGTTGTTCCTCGAACGCAGGCGGTCCGAGGCGATCGTGCTGGATGACGGTCTGATCAAGACGGCGTCCTATGATGCGTCCGAAGGGTTCGGTCTGCGCGCTGTGAACGGCGAGGTGGCAGGCTACGCCCACGCGACCGAAATCAGCGAAAAGGCGCTTTTGCGCGCGTCCGAAACTGCGCGTCTGGCAGTGGGGTCGGGTGGAGGCACGCTTGCAGCGGCGCCGACCGGCACCAACCAGCGGCTTTACGGCGATGCCGATCCGATGGCGGACTCCACCTTTGCCGTCAAGATCGACCTTCTGCGCGAGATTGACGCCTTTGCACGCGCGCTCGACCCGCGTGTGGTGCAGGTCTCGGCCACCGTGTCCGCGTCCTATCAAGAGGTTGAAATCCTGCGCCCCGAAGGCCTGCGGTTCACCGACATCCGCCCCATGGCGCGGCTGAATGTGAGTGTGATCCTTGAGGAGAACGGCCTGCGCGAACAGGGCGGCATGGGCGGCGGCGGGCGCCACGGTCTGGCCGAACTGATGGTGCCCGGCCGCTGGCAGCCGATGGTGCGCGAGGCAGTGCGGATTGCCACCGTCAACCTGGGCGCGGTGGCTGCCCCGGCGGGGGTAATGGATGTCGTCCTTGGCCCCGGCTGGCCGGGCATCCTGTTGCACGAGGCCATCGGCCACGGGTTGGAGGGGGATTTCAACCGCAAGAAAACCTCGGCATTTTCAGGCCTTATGGGCCAGCAGATCGCCGCTCGCGGGGTGACGGTGCTGGACGATGGCACTATCCCCGACCGGCGCGGCAGCCTCAGCGTGGATGATGAGGGCACCCCCTCGGCCCGCAACGTGCTGATCGACGACGGGGTGCTCGTGGGCTACATGCAAGACCGGCAGAACGCCCGTCTGATGGGGGTGGCGGCCACCGGCAACGGACGGCGCGAAAGTTTCGCGCACATCCCGATGCCCCGGATGACCAACACCTACATGCTGGCGGGCCGCGATGATCCGGCCGATATTCTGGCAGGTCTGAAGGACGGGATCTATGCCGTGGGCTTTGGCGGCGGTCAGGTAGACATCACCAACGGCAAGTTCGTCTTTTCTTGCACCGAAGCATACCGCGTCAAGGACGGGAAAGTGGGGGCGCCGGTGAAAGGCGCCACGCTGATCGGCGATGGCGCCACGGCCCTGAAACGGATCCGCGCCATCGGCAACGATCTGGCCCTGGATCCGGGCATCGGCAATTGCGGCAAGGCGGGGCAATGGGTGCCGGTGGGCGTGGGCCAGCCGACGCTTCTGATCGGCGGGCTGACCGTCGGTGGTTCGCAGGCCTGAGGTGGCGCTTATCCGCTCGCCGCGCGCAGATGAGATACCGTGGCGCGATACGCTGATGGCCGGTCTCGGTGCGGTGCTGATCCCGGCGGTGGCGGGTGGTATCGCCTTTGGCGTGACCGAGGGTCTGGGCTTTGGCCGCAATGCCGGCGATGGAGCCGTTGCCTTTCGGGCGGGGGTGCTGCTTTTGGCAATTTCGCCACTTTTGTCATCGGCGGGGATGATTCTTGCGCTGCCGATGGCTGGAATCATGCTGCGCGAAGGTTGGTTTGGCTGGGTCAGTGCCGCTCTTTTGGGGTTGATCGTGGGGGCGGCAGTGGACGCGGCGGTGCATTACCCTGTGGCCGTGCCGTTCGGGGCCGGGGTAATGCTGATCATGCGCGCCCTGCTGGGCCGTCTGCGCGACATGGAATAGCGCGGCGAGCGCGGTGCCTCAGCCCCCCGCAGGCGCCATCAGCGCCGAGACGGGGGCCAGCGTGACGGTGGCCGACTTGCCCTCGACCGCCCATTCCAGAATGGCCGCCACGGTTTCGGGGCGCAGGGTGCCGATCACCGCAACGCGTCCATCTTGTGCGGCCTTGAACACTGCGCGGTCAAGGTAACGGCGGATCACGGGGGCATCTTCGCCCTCGGCGTCCAGCCGCCGGAACACTGTCGCCGCCCCCAGATTTTCGCGTCGCGCCACCTGATCGGCGGCATTCAGGCCGCGGTCAAAGGTGACAAGCCCGCGCCCCTGCCCGGCCAGAATGGGCACCACCTGCGTGGCGAGCGGACGGTTGTCCTGAAAGGCGCGGCCATCGGGATCAATGACCGCAACCGCCTCGGGCAGCGCATCGGCAAGGGCCTGAAACGTCTGTTCAAGGTCCGATGGCTGAGCCCGCGCCGGAATGCCCGTCGCGGCCATCACCACCTCTTGCCCGCCCGCGCGCCAGATTGCGGCGCGGTCGGCTGCGCCCGGCGATAACGGGTCGATCACGATGCTCAGGGGCAAATCCAGCGCCGCCAGTTCCTGCCGGTTCACCGTCTCGCCGCCCCTATCCTCAAGCAAAATCACAAACAGCGGCTTGCCCCCGGCGCCCTCAAAGGCGCGCGCATAGCGCAGCAAGGGCGGCAAATCGGCGGGATCCTGGGTGTCAGTCGGTTGCGCCTCGGCGTCTGCTTCGGGCGCTGCATCGCCGATGCGCGGCAGGCGTCCGGTCACCACCCCCGGCGCCCGACCCGCAAGGCCCGGAGAGGGCGCCAGCGTGGCATCAGGGTCGGGGGTAAGGGGCACCGGCACAGTCGCAGGCCCGGATGGCGGTGACGGGGCGGGGTCAGCATCGGCCATCACGCCTCCGTCTGACGCAGGCGCCGCGGGCGGGGTTGCGGGCGCTGGGATCTCAGGCTCGGCCTCGGGCTCGGGCAAAGGCTGCAACAGCGCCTCATCAGCGGGCGGCGGCTGGTCAGGTGCAGCGGGCGCCGCCTCTGTGCCCGGGACGGCGGGTGCAGCGGGCACCGGTGCCACGGGCGCGGTGGCCGGCGTCAAAAGAGGCGGGTCCGCATTTGCCAAAGCGTCACCCGCGTCGGCCATCACGCGCCTGCCTTCGGGGGCGGTGGTTGGCGGTTGGGGCGGCGGCTCGACCGGACTGGCCGCAGCGGCTGCAGGGGCATCGGCGTCAAGACCGAGGTTGGGCGCCGCCACGTCACTCGTGATCGGGGCAGCGCTGCCGTCTGGCTGCGGTGGCGCGGGGGGATCGGCCTGCACCATCTG
Organism: Rhodobacterales bacterium; assembly: GCA_038205925.1. Classification (GTDB taxonomy): domain Bacteria; phylum Pseudomonadota; class Alphaproteobacteria; order Rhodobacterales; family Rhodobacteraceae; genus Pseudotabrizicola. The sequence goes on from JBBRBJ010000014.1 coordinate 42,880, forward strand.
GCCGGGGGCCGCGGGTGCATCTGCGGAAACTTGCGGCGGCACGGGGGCCGCGTCCGGCGCCACCTCTGTGGCAGTTTGCTGCAAGACATCGACATCGGTGCTGGCAGTGCCGCGTCCGGCAGCCTCAGGAGTGGCAGAGACCGTGGCACCAGCCTCGGGTTCTGTCGCGACGGCATCGGCAACCGTCGCTGGCGGCGCGGTTTCGGGGGGGGCTGTCACCGCGACCCCCTTCTGCGACGGCCGCGCATCCGGGGCACGGACCGGACCCACCAGCTGCGACACCGCCACAAGCCCGCCCACCGCAACCAGACCACCCAACATTATTCCGCGTAGAAACCCTGCCACTGCATTCGCCCCTTATGTCCGGGCCGTCTTGCCATCATTGCGGCCTTGACGCCCCTTTCCCGGTCTGACCATCTATAGCCCGACCCGCACGAAGGTTCATCCCCTATCCGACAGGCCCAAGCAAGATGCTGCTACTGATCGACAACTACGACAGTTTCACATGGAATCTCGTGCATTATCTGGGCGAGTTGGGCGCAGACGTCGTCGTAAAGCGCAATGACGCGCTGACCGTGCCAGAGGCGCTGGCCATGCGCCCGCAGGCGATCGTGCTGTCACCCGGCCCGTGCGATCCGGCGCAGGCGGGCATCTGTCTGCCCCTGACGCTTGCGGCACACGCAGCAAAGATCCCACTGCTGGGCGTCTGTCTGGGGCATCAGACCATCGGTCAGGCCTTTGGCGGCACCGTGATGCGCTGCCATGAGATTGTGCACGGCAAGATCGGCGCCATGCACCACGCGGGCAAAGGCGTGTTTCGTGGCCTGCCCTCGCCATTTGCCGCCACGCGCTATCATTCGCTGATCGTTGATCGTGCCAGCCTGCCAGAGTGCCTTGAGGTCACGGCAGAACTGGTCGATGGCACGATCATGGGCCTGCGCCACCGCAGCGCGTTGATCGAGGGCGTGCAGTTTCACCCCGAAAGCATCGCGTCCGAGCATGGCCACCAACTTTTACGCAACTTTCTGGACGATGCCGCCGTGATGGCCCCGGCATGAGCGATGTTCTCAAACCCCTGATCGGCACAGCCGCTACCCGACCCCTGACGCGGGCCGAGGCCGAGGCCGCCTTTGGCGCGCTGTTTGATGGTCAGGGGACGCCCGCGCAGATGGGTGGGTTTCTGATGGCGCTGCGCACGCGCGGCGAAACCGTGGATGAATACACCGCCGCCGCATCCGTGATGCGCGCCAGATGCAACAAAGTGCGCGCGCCAGCCGGCGCCATGGATATCGTCGGCACCGGCGGCGACGGCAAGGGCACGCTGAACATCTCGACCGCGACGGCCTTTGTGGTTGCAGGCGCGGGCGTGGTGGTGGCCAAGCATGGCAACCGGAACCTGTCATCGAAATCGGGCGCGGCCGATGCGCTGACGGAAATGGGCTTGAACGTGATGGTGGGGCCAGAGGTCGTCGAGCGGTGTTTGGCCGAGGCAGGGATCGGCTTCATGATGGCGCCGATGCACCACCCCGCAACCCGCCATGTCATGCCCGTCCGGGCCGAACTGGGAACCCGGACGATCTTCAACATCCTCGGGCCACTGACCAACCCCGCAGGGGTGACACGCCAGTTGACAGGGGCATTTTCCGACACGCTGATCCGCCCCATGGCCGAAACGCTGCTGGCTCTTGGCACCGTCAAGGCCTGGCTGGTGCACGGCGGTGATGGAACGGACGAAATCTCGATCGCCGCCCCGACCAAAGTCGCCGCCGTCGAGGATGGCCGCGTCCGCGAATTCACGCTGTCGCCCGAAGATGCGGGCCTGCAGGTCCATCCGTTCGAAGGCATCATGGGCGGAACGCCCGCGGAAAACGCCGCCGCCTTTCGTGCGCTGCTGGACGGGCACACGGGCGCCTACCGGGATGCGGTGCTGCTGAATGCGGCCGCGGCGCTTGTGGTGGCCGACAAGGCGGCGACCCTGTCTGAAGGCGTCGAAATGGCCCGCACGTCGATTGACTCTGGCGCTGCCAAGTCCAAACTTGCAGCCCTCGCCCGCCTCACCCATGCCTGACGGCACATACACACCCCGAAAGATCAGGCCCCTCCGATGACCACGATTCTGGACCGCATCAAAGACTACAAGCTGCAAGAGGTCGCCGCGCGCAAGGCCGCCCGCCCCATGGCCGAGGTGATGGAAGCAGCCTCGCTTGCGCCCAAGCCCCGTGGCTTTGCCCGTGCGCTTTCGGCGGCGGCGGGCAGCGGCTACGGCCTGATTGCCGAGATCAAGAAGGCAAGCCCGTCAAAGGGCCTGATCCGCGCCGATTTCGACCCGTCCGCGCTGGCCCGCGCCTATCAAGAAGGCGGCGCCACCTGCCTGTCGGTTCTGACCGACACCCCCTCGTTCCAGGGCGCGGACGAACATTTGCAAGCGGCCCACACCGCCGTCAGCCTTCCGTGCCTGCGCAAGGATTTTGTCTTTGACGTGTGGCAGGTTGCCGAATCCCGCGCCCTTTCAGCCGATGCGATCTTGCTGATCATGGCATCCTTGTCGGATGCGCAGGCTGCCGAGCTTGAGGCCGCCGCCTTCGATCTTGGCATGGATGTGCTGATCGAGGTCCACGACAGGGCCGAACTGGAACGTACGACGCTGCTGAAATCGCCGCTGATCGGGATCAACAACCGCAATCTTCACACGTTTGAGGTGACGCTGAACACCACCCGTGATCTGGCCCGCCGCGTGCCAGAGGACCGGCTGATCGTGTCGGAATCCGGCCTTTGCACGCCAGGAGATCTGGCCGACCTTGCCCAATACGGCGCGAGGTGTTTCCTGATCGGTGAAAGCCTTATGCGCGAAGACGATGTCGCGGCCGCGACCCGCACCATCTTGTCGAACCCGCTGACTGCACAGGGCGGCATATGACCGGGCTTTCGCATTTCGACTCTCAGGGACACGCCCATATGGTCGATGTCTCGACCAAGGCTGTGACCGACCGGATTGCGGTGGCCGTGGGGTCGGTGGTGATGGGCGCCGAGACGTTGGCTTTGATCACCGGGGGGCGCGCGAAAAAAGGCGATGTGCTGGGCGTGGCCCGGCTTGCGGGTATCATGGCGGCCAAGAGAACCGCCGATCTGATTCCGCTGTGCCACCCCTTGCCGATCACCAAGGTCACGGTGGACCTTGTGCCCGATGCCACCCTGCCGGGGGTGCGTGTGCAGGCCACGGTCAAGACCAGCGGCCAGACCGGGGTCGAGATGGAGGCGCTGACCGCAGTGTCAGTAGCGTGCCTGACCATCTATGACATGGTCAAGGCGGTCGAGAAATCCATGCGGATCGAGGGCATCTCGCTGATCCTCAAGGACGGCGGCAAGTCCGGGCGGTATGAGGCCGCGCCATGATCTCGGTCGAAGAGGCGCTGGAAAGGTGCCTCGCCCTCGTCAGCGCGCTTGCGACCGAAGAGGTGCCGCTTCAACGGGCGTCAGGGCGATATATGCCAGGTGCCGCCCATGCCACACGCGACCAGCCACCATTTGATGCCTCGGCCATGGATGGCTACGCGGTGCAGGGCGATCCGGTGGCGGGGGACAGGTTCACCGTAGTGGGTGAGGCGGGCGCGGGTCACGCCTGGCCGGGTGTGCTGCTATTGGGGCAGGCGCTGCGCATCTTTACCGGCGCGCCCCTTCCTGCGGGGGCGACCCGTGTGGTCATCCAAGAGGATGTCACGCGCGTGGGCGACACCATTGAACTGCACCCTGGCGCTGACACAGCCACCCACATCCGCCCGGCAGGTCAGGATTTTCGTGTCGGTGACAGCCTGCCGCCACGCCTTTTGCGCCCGAATGATCTCGCGTTGCTGGCGTCGATGAACATCCCCCGCGTTTCCGTGACCCGCCGCCCCACCGTGGCCATCATCGCGACGGGGGATGAACTGGTAATGCCCGGCGAAACGCCTGCGCCTGACCAGATCATCGCCTCGAACACCTTCGCGCTCGCCGCGCTGGCCGAGGCTGCCGGGGCCGAGGTGCGTCTGCTGCCCATCGCCCGGGACAAGATCGCCTCACTGATCACTGTGCTGGAACTGGCGGCTGGCGCCGATCTGATCCTGACCACGGGCGGGGCCTCGGTCGGCGATCATGATCTGGTGGCACAAGCGTCGCAAAGGCTTGGAATTAAACGCAGTTTCTGGAAGATTGCGATGCGCCCCGGAAAGCCGCTGATGGCCGGGCGGATCAGCGGATCGGCCCTTTTGGGCCTGCCGGGAAACCCGGTCTCTGCCATCGTCTGCGCCCATCTTTTTGCCGTGCCGATGATCCGCGCCTGTCTGGGGATGCCACCCGAAGCCTTGCCTCCCCAGCCGATGCACGCCGTGCTTGGCACTGATGTGGATGCGACCGGCCCGCGCACCCATTACATGCGCGCCAGACTGGGCGCAGGCGACGGTATGCCGCGGATCAACCCATTTGACCGGCAGGACAGCTCGCTCTTGTCGATCCTCGCATCGGCCGATGCGCTTTTGATCCGCCCGGCGGGAGACGGTCCCAAGGCCAAGGGCGCGATTGTGACCTATTTGCCGCTCTGAGGAACAAAGCGCTTTTTTCTTGACACAAACCAAGAACACGGCCAGAACATAGCGTTAACGATTGCAAGGCAGGGGTGCCCGATGCTGACGCGTAAACAACTCGAACTTCTGGACTTCATCAAGCAACGCATGGATGTGGACGGCGTCCCCCCATCGTTCGACGAAATGAAGGACGCGCTGGATCTGCGTTCAAAATCAGGCATCCACCGCCTGATCACGGCACTGGAGGAGCGTGGTTTCATCCGCCGCCTTGCCCACCGCGCCCGGGCGCTGGAAATCATCAAGCTTCCCGAAGCGATGGAAAAGCCCGGCTTCACCCCCCGGGTGATCGAGGGGACGAAGACCGATACCCCGAATCCGCCCCGCGGCGCATTGCGGGTCGAGGCCGTACACGCCATTGAAGTGCCGGTGATGGGGCGCATCGCCGCCGGTGTTCCGATCGAGGCGATTTCAGAGGTATCGCACCATGTGGCTGTGCCCGGCTCGATGCTGTCAGGCCGTGGCAACCATTATGCGCTTGAGGTCAAAGGCGACTCGATGATCGAGGCAGGGATCAACGATGGCGACATCGTGGTGATCCGCGAACAGAATACGGCCGAGAACGGCGACATCGTGGTCGCCCTCGTCGAGGATCATGAGGCGACGCTCAAGCGTTTTCGCCGAAAGGGCAGCATGATCGCGCTTGAGGCCGCCAATCCCGCCTATGAAACGCGCGTTTTCCCCGACCATCTGGTAAAAGTTCAGGGGCGCCTTGTGGGGCTGATCCGCAGTTACTGACGCACCCTTGCGCTTTGCTGCATTGCAAATTCTCCCCGCGGAGAGTCCGAATTCGGTGCAATGTCGTGTGCGCGTTCAGCGCGTGGCGGCCATAACTGCCGCGCGCGGTGCAATAAACGCAGGATGTACAGCTTCCTTCGCGCGCCCATGCGCGGACCAAAACCTGCGCTGATCCAGCGTCGCCTCGACACGCAAGCCTCCCGGCGCTGCCCATAAGGCAAGGGCGCCACTACGCTGCAAGGCGCTTTGGTCCAGCACGAGGCACCCTTTGGGCGTTTCGTCAATACGTTGATTGATCACGACAAAATCGGCGCCTGCGCAAGCCTGCCGGATCTGGGCGGCCGCCGATTTGCCTTTCAACGCGACACCTGTCACCCCGGCCACTGTAAAGCGCCGCGCCCCCGTCGGTCCGTCAAATCCCGGACGGGCGGCGGCGGCCTCCTGGCTTGTCAGATCCCCGTCATTTTCCAGCCAGTTCTGCGCGGCAAAACCCGCCCCACGAGGTGCAGACACCGCACGCCCCGCCGGACCAAGAACCCCCACCAACGCCCCGTCGCCCGAGATCAGGACCAGAGGGCGCTCGGCCCCTACCCAAAGCACGACCGCCGCAATCGCAGGCACGGCGCCCGCCCATCGCAACCGTCCTCGCCACAAAACTCCCCAGGCACCCGCCAGCGTAACCAGCGGAATGACCAAAGGGCCTGGGGTGGGAATGGGGGTGACCGACCCTTCCCACCCCGCCACCCAGTGCGCAATCATCAAGATCCAGGCCGAGCCGATTTCCATCACCCAAAGCGGCAACCCGGCCAACCCAAACGGCGCCAGAAGGGCGGCCACCGCCCCTGCCGGCATCACCACCGATCCCATGACGGGGACCGTCAACAGGTTGGCAACCAGTCCGTAATCAGTAAAGCGATTGAACGTTGCCGCCGCATAGGGCGCCGTCGACAGCCCACCCACAAGGCTTGAAAGCACCAGTGTGAACACAGGTATTGTCCATTTCGGAAGGACACCGCCCACGACGCGCCTGTCCATCGCACGAAACGCCGCAATCAGCGCCACGGTGGCCGCAAAGCTCATCTGAAAGCCCGGCTCCAACAGACTTTCCGGCTTCCACGCCAGCAAAACCACGCCCGCTATCGCCACCGACCGCAGTGTCAGCGCCTTGCGGTCCAGCAGAACCGCGCCCAACATCACCGAGACCATGATGAACGCCCGTTCGGTCGCCACATTCGCCCCCGACAAGGCCAGATAGAACGCGGCCACCCCCAGAGAGACCACCGCCGCCACCTTCTTTGTGTTCACACGCAGCGCCACAAAGGGCACAAGTGCCAGGCCATAGCGGATCAGCGCAAAGACAAACGCAATCAGGAAGGCGAGGTTCATTCCCGAAATCGCAAGAAGATGCGCCAGCGAGGAATCGCGCAGCGCCTGCACCGTCTCTTGCGTGATGCCGGAGCGGTCGCCCGTCATCGCCCCCGCAGCAAAGGCCCCCGCCTGACTGGGCATAGCTGCACGCATTCCGTCAGCCATCCAGGTGCGCAACCGGTCGATGGTCCTCGCACCTGTCTTCGGCTTTTGCCACAGCATGACCGGCGTGGTAGTGTAGCCAACGGCTCCGAGTTGATCGAAAAACGCCATGCGGCGAAAGTCAAAGGCACCCGGCTCAACCGGGCCATCAGGTGCCGTCAGATGCCCGGTCAGCATAATCACCTCGCCCGGTGCGGGGACATGCCCCTGATCGCGCCCGCGCAAGGATACGCGCACCTTTACCGGCATTTTGTCCGGGTCCACCCGGTCAAGCCACACTTGATCCAGTGTTACGCGCAAGGCGTCGGTCTGGCTGCGGTCAATGTTGACCACACGTCCTGTAACCGGGCCATAATAGCGGAAATCAAGGGCCGGTCCTGCAACAGCCTGCACGCGAACCCCGCACGCCAGAAATCCTATCGCGACGGCGGCACACGCCGCAATCACCGGTTGCGCCACTTCCGAACCGCGCCAGAGCAGGACCACGCAAAGCGCCAGACCCCCCGCAACCGCGGCGTAATGCAGCCGACCAGGTTCCCAGGCCAGCGAAAACCACCCCCACACACCCACGCCCATGAACAGCGGCACCCAAGGAAACAACGTGCCGCGCGCGCCCATCAGCGCGTGCAACGGGACAAGTGCCCACGACGCCAGACTGTGCCCCCGGGCCGCCACCTTGTCTCTTGCCCCCCAACCTCTTAAACCTGTTGCCTGATGCTAGCCCTCGTATGGTTTCCGAAAGGTTAATGCCCCCCAATGTTGCAGACCCAAGCGCAGATCGTCACCCGCTTTGCCCCCTCGCCCACGGGCTATTTGCACATCGGCGGAGCGCGGACCGCGCTGTTCAACTGGCTGTTTGCGCGCGGCAGGGGCGGCAAGTTCCTGCTGCGGATTGAAGATACCGACCGCGAACGCTCGACCCCCGAGGCGACCGAGGCCATCCTGAAAGGTCTGCGCTGGCTGGGTCTTGACTGGGATGGCGAGGCTGTCAGTCAGTTTGAGCGCAAGGACCGCCACGCCGCCGTGGCACATGATATGCTGGCACGCGGCACGGCCTACAAATGCTTTTCCACCGCAGAGGACATCGCGGCATATCGGGCTGCCCAAGAGGCGGCGGGGGCGAGCTATGCTGTTTTCCGAAGTCCGTGGCGTGATGCCGATCCGGCGAGCTTTCCCGAAGCGCCCTACACGATCCGCATGAAAGCGCCGCGTGTGGGGCAGACGATTATTTCTGACACCGTTCAGGGAAAAGTTACAATTAACAACGATCAACTGGACGACATGATCGTGCTTCGTTCGGACCACACCCCAACCTACATGCTTGCCGTGGTCGTCGATGATCATGACATGGGGGTGACGCACGTGATCCGCGGCGATGATCACCTGAACAATGCCGCGCGCCAGACGATGGTCTATCAGGCAATGGGCTGGGATATTCCGGTCTGGGCGCATATTCCGCTGATCCACGGCCCCGATGGCAAGAAGCTGTCAAAACGCCACGGCGCGACTGCGGTGGGCGACTATCAGGCGCAGGGCTATCCGGCGGCGGGAATGCGCAATTATCTTGCGCGTCTGGGCTGGGCGCATGGCGATGCGGAACTGTTCACAACCGGGCAGGCGCTTGAAATGTTCGGGCTTGCGGGGATCGGCCGCTCGCCCGCGCGACTGGATTTCAAGAAACTGGAGTCGACCTGTGGCTGGCACATCGCACACGCAGATGATGCTGCACTGCTGCAAGAAACTGCGGGCTACCTTGCCGCGGCGGATTTGCCCCCCTTGACCGAGGCGCAATCTACCCTGCTGGCGCGGGCGCTGTATTGCGTCAAGGACCGTGCCAAGACTTTCCCGGAACTTCTTGAAAAGGCGCACTTTGCGCTGACTTCACGGCCAATTGTGGCAGATCCGGCGGCGGCTCTGGCGCTGGATGCGGTATCCCGTGGTATACTGATGGAATTGACGCCGCGACTGCAAAATGCTAGCTGGACAAAAGAAGATCTTGAGCCAATTCTGAAGGAAGCGGCGGCCTCGCACGGCCTTGTATTCGGCAAACTTGCCGCACCGTTGCGGTCAGCCCTTGCCGGCCGCACGGCGACCCCGAGCGTCTATGACATGATGCTGGTCATCGGTCAGGACGAAACGATTGCGCGACTGTCAGCGGCCTGTGACTGACTTGGCCCCCTGCCCATTGCGCTCCGGACGTGCCACCAGACGGGGATGCCCCCCGGAGGCGTGGTCAGCAACACATGGCCCCGGTTTGGGGCCACAGACACGAGGGATGTAAACCATGGCCGACCCGAAAAAATCCGCGATGCTGACGCTGGATGGCAAAACCTATGACCTGCCAATCCATTCGCCCTCGCTGGGCCCGGACGTGATCGACATCCGAAAGCTGTATGCCGAGGCGGACATCTTTACCTTCGACCCCGGCTTCACCTCGACCGCTTCATGCGAAAGTGCGATCACCTACATCGACGGCGACAAGGGTGAATTGCTGCACCGGGGCTATTCGATCGAGGATCTGGCCGAGCATTCGACCTATCTCGAAACGTGCTACCTGCTGCTTTACGGTGAACTTCCGACCGACGTGCAGATGAAGGATTTTTCGCACCGCGTGACGAACCACACGATGGTGCATGAGCAGATGCACAACTTTTTCCGTGGGTTCCGCCGCGACAGCCATCCGATGGCCACAATGGTGGGCGTGGTGGGCGCGATGTCTGCATTCTACCACGACAGCCTTGACATCAACGACCCGTGGCAGCGCGAAGTGGCCGCGATCCGCATGATCGCCAAGCTGCCGACAATTGCAGCGATGGCCTACAAATACTCGATCGGCCAGCCCTTCGTATACCCCAAGAACAAGCTCGATTATGCGGCGAACTTCTTGCACATGTGCTTTTCTGTGCCGGCAGAAGAGTATGAGCCGAACCCGATCCTGTCCAAGGCCATGGACCGGATCATGATGCTGCATGCCGACCATGAGCAGAACGCCTCGACCAGTACGGTGCGTCTGGCGGGGTCCTCTGGGGCGAACCCGTTTGCCTGCATTGCTGCCGGGATCGCATGCCTTTGGGGGCCGGCGCATGGCGGCGCCAATCAGGCCTGCCTCGAGATGCTTCGCGAGATCGGGACCGTCGATCGCATCCCCGACTATATTGCCCGCGCCAAGGACAAGAACGACCCGTTCCGCCTGATGGGCTTTGGCCACCGCGTCTACAAGAACTTCGATCCGCGCGCCAAGGTGATGAAGGAAAGCGCCGATGAGGTGCTGGAACTGATGGGAATCCACAACAACCCCACGCTTCAGGTTGCCAAAGAGCTTGAGCGGATTGCTCTTGAGGATGAGTACTTCGTATCCAAGAAGCTGTATCCCAACGTCGATTTCTACTCAGGCATCATCCTCGATGCGATGGGGTTCCCGACGGCGATGTTCACCCCCATTTTCGCGCTCTCGCGCACGGTGGGCTGGATCGCACAGTGGAAAGAGATGATTGCTGACAAGAATCAGAAGATCGGGCGCCCGCGGCAGCTGTACATCGGCGAAAAGCATCGCAAATATGTGAATGTCAGGCACCGCTGAGCGGCGCGCGACCACCCATGCAACAGGCGCCCCGCAGACGTGGGGCGCCTGTTGCATGGGTGCGTGTCAGGGGGCAGAGTGTGGCGCGCCCGGTCCTCGGTCCATTGGCTCCGGCCGCGCGAGGCCGTCACGCCAGCGCATTGCGTGCGGAACAGGCACCGACGGGTGCAACCTCTCAGACGGGTCATGGCCGACGCGGCGGCGTTCGCGCGCAATAAACAGTTTACCCCAACTGCGCCAGGTGCCGACCATCGGTGCGGTCGGGTCGCAGGGATAATTTGCCTGCCACTCCTCGGGCAGCGGCAGGCCACAGGCCATCGCACGCTCCATCATCCAGACGAAAGGCACATTGGCCAGTGGTCGCGCAACGGTCATCCCGCCGATCTGCCCGCCCACATCGCCATGCGCACCGCGAAACCACATCTGCTCGACGTTCCCCTCCCATCCCGGGGGACACTCCCACAGGACCGGGGCAAAAGCTGCCCTAGTCTCGTCCATTGCCAGCGCATGAAAGCCGTGCCGAATCGACCCGCCCAGGTGGTGATTGTGGAACGCATGGTCGCGATCGCTGAGCATCCATAAAAGCGGCAGCCTGATCCCCAGCGCCTTGACGGTATCCCAGACCCCCACCATCTCGACCGGCGCTTCAGGGTGGCAGTGGGTATGGGCAAAGACGCGGGCCGTGTGGGCGTCGGGGCCTGATTGATAGTGGCGGTAGGCGAGGGTCACATTCCGCTCGGTCGCACTGTCGTGGCGCAGAAGGCCAATCCGGTCGATCACCCCGGCCAGTGAGCGCACTGCGTAGGCGCCGCGCGAATATCCGAACAGAAAGACGCGGTCGCCGGGGCGGTAGTGGGAAGAAAGCCAGCCATACGCGCGGCGGATCTGGCGGTTGATACCGCGCCCCTGTGCCAGGTCCAGCACATGGCGCCAGCCCTCCCATTGCAATCCCGGCTCGTAATATACACGCCTGCGCCCCCCCGGAACCGCTCTGCACAGCAGATGAAACGCCTGTCCGGCATTCGTTTCATCGCCCGGCTCCAGCGACGACAGCGTGCCGTCCAGGATGACCACATGATCCACGGGACCGCGCTCTACCCCCTGCCCGCCCACGGGCGGTTGGGCCGCGTCGGTTGCCACAACCGGATAGCGGCGAAACCAGTCCGAAAGGCGCTTGATCAGGGACGTGTCACACCCCCATCGGCCGCCTGCAACGCATGCCAAAGCCGCGAGGGTGTAAACGGCATGTCAATGGCCTTCACCCCGGCGGATGCCAGCGCATCGCGCACAGCGTTGGAAACAGCCCCAAGCGCACCCACCGTCCCGGCCTCGCCGCAACCTTTCATGCCAAGAGGGTTCGTCGTCGTCGGCACCGGCACGCTTGCAAAACGGATCATCGGCAGATCATCCGCGCGCGGCATCGCGTAATCCATGAAGCTGCCGGTCAAAAGCTGCCCTTCTGCATCATAAATCGCGGCCTCGGTCACCGCCTGACCAAAACCCTGCGCCACGCCGCCGTGAACCTGACCGATGGCCAGTGCGGGCGCGATCAGCGTGCCGAAATCATCGGCCACGGTATAACGCTCCAGCGTCAAGGCGCCTGTCTCGGGGTCGATCTCGATCTCGGCGATATGGGCACCGTTGGGAAAGCTGCGCCCGTCCAGTGTGGTGCGGCGGCTGGTATCCAGCAGATCCGCCCGTTCGCGATCGCGTGCAAGATCTGCGGCTTCGGCCAGTGTCAGGCGCAGGTTGGTACCTGGCGCGCCAAAGGCGGTGCCATCAAAGGCCACGCCGCCCGCCTGCCACTCGGCCTCCAGAAATCCGACAAAGCCGTCAATAACGGCGCCGAGGGTTGCGCGCATGGCAGTGCCCTGCGCCGTGACGGAACGCGACCCCCCGGTGCCACCACCTTGTGCAATTGCATCGCTGTCGCCCTGCACGATCCGCACGCGGTCTTCGTCCAGCCCCGTCTGGGCGGCCACCATGCGGGCATAGACCGTCTCGTGCCCCTGCCCGTTCGACTGGGTGCCGACATAGAGCGTGGCACCGCCGTCGCCGTCCAGCGTCAGCCGCGCTGTCTCTGACGCATCACCAAGGATAGCCTCGATATAGACCGCAAGGCCAAGTCCGCGCAACAGGCCCCTCTCGGCACTTGCCGCACGGCGCGCAGCAAACCCCGAGACATCGGCATCGGCGCGCGCGCGGGCCATGACGCCGTAGAAATTACCCCCGTCGATCACCTCGCCCACCACGGTGCGATAGGGGAAATCGGTGATGAAATTGCGGCGCCGCAGTTCGAACGGATCGACGCCCAGAACCCCAGCTGCCTCATCCACAGCGCGCTCAATGGTCAGAATGGCTTCGGGCCGCCCTGCGCCGCGATAGGCATCGACGGGCGTGGTGTTGGTGTATACTCCAATCGCCCGCATGTGCGCCGCCTTGATATCGTAAACACCCGTCAGCACCTTGGAAAACAACTCTGATTGGATGGGTTGCCCGAATTGCGAGTTATAGGCGCCAAGATTGGACACCAGGTTGACGCGGTAACCCGTGATCCGCATCCCGTCATCAAAGGCCAATTCCGCCCGCGCGGTCAGATCGCGGCCCGCGTTGTCGGTCAGCATCCCCTCGCCGCGTTCGGACATCCAACGCACAGGGCGGCCCAGTGTGCGTGCTGCCGCCGCGATCACCACATATTCGGGGTAGGTCATCGCCTTCATGCCAAAGCCGCCGCCCACATCCGGGTTCGTCACCCGCACTGCGCTGCGGTCCAGATGCAGCATGCGCGCAAGTTCATTGCGCTGGTTCCAGACGCCCTGCCCGTTCACGCACAGGTGCAGGCGCCCGTCCGCCCATTCGGCGAAAGCGCCGCGGGGTTCCATCGCGTTCACGATGATCCTGTTGTGCACCACATCCAGCGCCACCACGTGCGCGGCCCCGGCAAAGGCCGCATCGGTCGCCGTGGCGTCGCCAATTTCCCACTCATAGGCCCGGTTCCCCGGCGCCTCGGCATGCACGGGCGCCCCACCTACCGACAGCCCCAGCGAGACCGGCAGTTCTTCGACCCTCAGATCAATCGCGTCGGCCGCGTCTTTCGCCGCCGCAATGCTGTCGGCAATGACCGCAACCACCGCCTCGCCGGCAAAGCGCACGGCGCCGCGCGCCAGAACCGGCCGTTCGGGCCCCGCACCCAGGCCATTTGGCCCCTGGACGCGCGCGCCCTTCATGACCGGATCCACACCGAGGCGCGCAAGGTCTTCGCAGCCCAGCACCAGATGCACCCCGGGCACCGCCCGTGCCGCCGTCAGGTCCAACGTCCCCAGCCGGCCATGCGCCATCATCGAGCGGACAAACACCGCATGCAACGCGGCCACGGGGGCGATGTCATCGACATAGCGCCCTTGCCCGGTCAAAAAGCGGATGTCTTCCCGCCGCCCGCCACCCTGTGCGCGCCCGAACTTTCCCGCTCCGTCCATCAGCCATCCCCTTGTCCTGCTCGGGAAAACTACGCCCCCGGCAGGATATGTCCAGCCGGGGGCGCACACTATGCCAATTTCGTGTCAGGTCAGAGGCGCTGTGACAGCACCGTGGCAATTGTCAACTCGCCAAACCCGTTGAAACGGGTGTTGGTGACGGTCGAATAGGCACCCATGCCGTGGATCACGACGTAGTCGCCCTCAGCGATGTCGTCGGGGAGGCCAACTTCGCCCGGCAGGCGGTCAACCGAATCGCACGTGGGGCCAAAGACAATGCGCGGCAGAACGTCGCCCTCGCGCCGCGCGCCGGTTGGCGCCAGAACCTCGATCCGGTCGATCACGCCGATCAGGGGCAGTTCGGTCATCGCGCCGTAAACCCCGTCGTTCAGGAAGATGTGGCTTTCATCGCGCACCGCCTTGACCCGGGCCGCAAGCGTGAAGGCATCGCCGCAAAGGGCGCGGCCCGGTTCACAGATCAACAGCGGGCGGTCGGCGCCAAACGCGACCGTCGCAGTGCGGTCAATCAGTGCGAACGTATCCTCAAGCACCGGCATCAGACCGTTCAGACGGTGGTTCGGAAAGCCGCCTCCCACGTTCAGCCGTGCAATCGTCACGCCTGCATCGCGTGCAATCTCGGCTGCAGACAGGATATAGGACTCCCACGCGGCAGGATCGGTGCATTGCGTGCCGGGATGGAAGGTCAGCGAGGGGATAAAGCCTGCCTCGGCCACACTCTTCAACAGGTCGGTCGCCAGTTCTGCCGTGGCACCAAACTTGGCGCCAAAGTTGTAGGCAGCACCACCCACCGGCAGCTTGAAGCGCACCGAGATTTCGCAGCCCTCGGCAGGGACCATCTCGATCAGCTTGGCCAGTTCCGAACGCGAATCGACCGACCAGGACTTCACATCGCGCGAAACGGCATGCGAAATCTCGTGCCGGGCGCGGACCGGGTTGTTGTAGTGAATGGCCGCATCGGGGGCGAGGCGGCGGATCAGGTCAATCTCGAAGGGCGAGGCGCAGTCGTAGCCACGGATCCCGGCAGCGGCCAGATTCTCGACCACTTCCTCGGTCGGATTAGATTTCACCGCATAGGTGACCATGCCCGGAAAGCTGTCAATGAACCGGCGCGCGGCGGCCTGCACCATCGTCGGTGCAAAGAACAGAACCGGATTTTCTGGCTGTTGCACGCGCAGAAACTCGGTCGGGTTCGACCAGATTGTCTTGGAGAGTCCCATCTGTGTATCCTTCGGACATATGAGGACGCGTCACCCTTGACCGCTGCGTCGCAACGGGGCCAGGCACGGGCGTGGTTTCAGCAAACCAGGCCAGGTGCGTATGAGCCGCCCTTTTCCTGCAACAAGGATGCCGGATATGAGGTACAACTTCACCGATTAAAACACTATAAATGTAGTGTAAAGTCGTTATATTGACGAGATAGGTGGTTAAATAGTATGGATGATCTCGATCGCAACATTCTGGCCCTTTTGCGCGCCGACTCGCGCATGTCACTTGCAATGCTGGCACGGCGTCTGAAGATCGCGCGCAGCACCCTGCAGGCGCGGATGGAGCGGCTGGAGACCAACGGCACCATAGCAGGCTATACCGTGCGCCTGGGCGAAGGCGCCGATCCCAACCGACTGCGCGCCACAGTCCTGCTGACGATCGAGCCGCGCTCGCAGGCTGCACTGCTGACCCGGCTGAAGTCGATCTCCGAGGTTGAGCGGGTTTTTACCACCAGCGGCCGCGTGGATCTGCTGATGCAGATCGCCTGCCCAAACACCCAAGTGTTGGATCAGGTGCTGGACCAGATCGGGGCCATGACAGGGGTGCATTCCTCGGAAAGCCTGATCCACCTGTCGACCAAGATTGACCGGGCGACCTGAGGGGACGGCTTGGCGCCATCACCATGCGCTTTCCCTTCGCCCGTCGTCACGCTAAAACGCCCACGACCCAATAGGAACAGACCCATGCCAATGGAAAAGACCTTCTCCCCCGCCGAAGCCGAGGCCCGAATCTCGAAGGCATGGATCGACCGCAAAGTCGGTGCAGCGGGCGCACATGCCAGACCCGGGGCGCCTGCGTTTTCAATCATGATCCCTCCGCCCAATGTCACGGGCAGCCTGCACATAGGCCATGCGTTCAACAACACGCTGCAGGACATTTTGATCCGCTGGCACCGCATGCGGGGCCATGACACGCTGTGGCAGGTGGGCACCGACCACGCGGGAATTGCCACCCAGATGGTGACCGAGCGTGACATGGCCCTGCACAAGGAACCCAGCCGGACCGAGATGGGGCGCGAGACGTTTTTGGCCCGTGTCTGGCAGCAAAAGGCCAAGTCACGCGGTACGATCATCAGCCAGTTGCAGCGGCTTGGCGCCTCATGCGATTGGGACCGTGAGGCGTTTACCATGTCGGGCGCGCCCGGTGCGCCCTCGGGCGAAGAGGGCAATTTCCACGACGCGGTGATCAAGGTCTTTGTCGATATGTACGACAAGGGCCTGATTTACCGTGGCAAGCGTCTGGTGAACTGGGACCCGCATTTTGAAACCGCAATCTCCGACCTTGAGGTTGAGAATATTGAAGTTGCGGGCCATATGTGGCACTTCAAATATCGTTTGGCGGGGGGCGAAACCTATGAATACATTGAGAAAGACGAAGATGGGAATGTGACCTTGCGCGAGGTGCGCGACTACATCAGCATTGCCACCACACGCCCGGAGACGATGCTGGGCGACGGCGCGGTGGCGGTACATCCATTAGACACGCGCTATGCACCCATCGTGGGCAAGATGGTTCACCTGCCGTTGTGCGACCGCGTGATCCCGATCATCACCGACGCCTACCCTGATTCCAACTTTGGCTCGGGCGCCGTGAAAATCACCGGCGCGCATGATTTCAACGACTATGCGGTGGCCAAGCGGGCAAACCTGCCCTGCTACCGCCTGATGGACACGCGCGGCGCCATGCGCAGCGATGGCGCGCCCTATGCCGATGCCGTGGTTCGCGCGCGTGAGATTGCAGCGGGGTCGTCCACGGATGAGGCCGAGGTTGATAGCCTGAACCTTGTGCCCGAGAAATACCGCGGGATGGACAGGTTTGACGCCCGCAAAGCCGTGATCGCGGATATCAACGCCATCGGTCTGTCGGTGTCTACATTGGTCAAGCAAATCGACCCCGAGACCGGGTCAGAACACCTGACCCGCGAGCCGCTGGTTGATGTCAGGAAAATAATGCAACCTTTCGGAGATCGTTCGAAAGTTGTCATAGAACCGATGCTTACGGACCAATGGTTCGTCGATACTGTTCGTATTGTGCAACCCGCGCTGGATGCCGTGCGGTCGGGCGCGACTCGGATCATTCCGGAAAGCGGGGAAAAAACCTACTTTCACTGGCTGGAAAACATCGAGCCATGGTGCATCTCGCGCCAGTTGTGGTGGGGGCATCAGATCCCGGTCTGGTACGGGCTTGCCATCGACGCCGACGATTTTGTCGATGATGAAGGCGACAACGCCCTCGATCAGGTGGAAATCCTCGGTATTCTGGGCGATGGCGGGTACATCGACCGCGAGGCGCGCTTTCACTGCGCGGCCGACGCGGCTGCCGTGACCGGACGCTTCAACGACGACCTGGCCCGCCTGCCCCATCCGCTGAATGTTTCCCGGGTGGTCGAGGTGGCCGACCGGCACGCTGCGGTCGAGGCGCTTGCCGTCTCGCTGGCCGAGTATGTGGTCACACAAGACCCGACGCACCTGATCTACCCGATCTGGCGCGACCCTGATGTTCTCGACACATGGTTCTCGTCGGGCCTTTGGCCTGTCGGCACATTAGGATGGCCCGTCAACACACCGGAGTTACAGAAATATTTTCCTACCTCTACCCTGATCACCGGGGCGGACATCATCTTTTTCTGGGTCGCCCGCATGATGATGATGCAGCTGGCGCTGGTGGGTCAGGTGCCGTTCAACACCGTCTATCTGCATGGCCTTGTCCGCGACGCCAAGGGCAAGAAGATGTCGAAATCCCTCGGTAACGTCATCGACCCGCTTGAGATCATTGACGAATACGGCGCCGATGCGCTGCGTTTTTCCAACGCGGCGATGGCCAGCCTAGGGGGGGTCTTGAAACTCGACACACAACGCATCGCTGGCTACCGCAACTTTGGCACGAAACTGTGGAACGCCTGCCGCTTTGCCGAGATAAATGGCGTTTGGCAAGGCCACGGCACCGGTCCCGCGCCAAAGCCCAAGGCGACCGTCAACAAGTGGATCATGGGCGAGACGGCAAAGGTATTGACCGAGGTTGATGCAGCACTGGCCGACTACCGCTTTGATAATGCGGCGGCATCCCTTTACTCCTTTGTCTGGGGCAAGGTCTGTGACTGGTATGTGGAGTTCGCAAAGCCCCTGTTCGACGGCCCCGAGGCCACCGAGACCCGGGCCACGATGGCCTGGGTGTTGGATCAGTGCATGATCATGCTGCACCCCTTCATGCCGTTCATCACCGAAGAGGTGTGGGCAGCTACGGGCACGCGTTCATCCATGCTGGTGCATGCAGACTGGCCGACGTATGGGCCTGAGTTGGCGGACGCCGCGGCGGACACCGAGATGACATGGGTGACCGGGCTGATCGACGCCATCCGCTCGGCCCGGTCCGAGGTGCACGTGCCGGTAGGGCTGAAACTTGACATGCTGAGCCTGTCGATGGATCCGGCCGCGCAAGCCGCATGGGCGCGCAATGAGGTGCTGATCAAGCGCCTTGCGCGGGTGGAAAGCCTGACGCCTGCAACGCAAACGCCCAAGGGGGCGATCACCATTGCTGCCACCGGCGCCAGTTTTGCCCTGCCACTGGACGGGGTGATAGACATCGCTGCCGAGCGCACACGCCTGCAAAAGGCGCTCGAAAAGCTGGGCAAAGAGATTGGCGGGCTGAAGGGCCGGTTGGGCAACCCGAATTTTGCCACCTCGGCCCCCGAAGAGGTGGTGGATGAGGCTCGCGCCAACCTTGAGGCGCGCGAAGATGAGGTCGCGAAGCTGGGTGCCGCCCTGAAACGTCTGGCCGAAATTGGCTGACAGCATCCGGAATTGCCTGTGACACGTCCGGCCGCAAAGTCTTTTGTCAGAAAATCGGGCGGGCTGGGGGTTTGCCCTAGCTTGCAGGCAGGCGCAAAACCCAGCATCTTCACGCGATGAGCCGGTTTCTGACCCCCCTTGCTGCCAGCCTGCCCGCCAGCGTGCCCTTTGTCGGCCCCGAGACGCAAGAGCGTCAGATGGGCGTGGCATTTCGGGCACGGCTGGGGGCGAACGAGTCGCTCTTTGGCCCCTCGCCCGCCGCGATTGCCGCGATGAAGGAAGCAGTCGAGGGAGTGTGGATGTATGCCGACCCGGAAAGCCATGATCTGAAGGCGGTATTGGCGGCGCATCATGGCGTGGCCGCGCGAAACATCGTTGTCGGCGGCGGGATTGACGGGCTGTTGGGCCTGATCTGCCGCCTGACGCTGGAGTCGGGCACGCCGGTGGTGACCAGTCTGGGCGCCTATCCGACCTTTGGGTTTCACGCGGCGGGCCATGGGGCGAAGATGACACGGGTGCCCTACGCGGGCGATCACGAAGACCCGCAGGCCTTGCTGGATTCCGCGCGACGAACGGGCGCGCGGCTGATCTATCTTGCCAATCCCGACAACCCGATGGGAAGCCATCATCCGGCTGCGGTGATCGCGGATATGGTGGCCAACCTGCCCACCCAAGCCCTTCTGGTGCTGGACGAGGCCTATAGCGATCTGGCGCCACCCGGGACGATCCCCGTCATTGCGACCGATCATCCTCAGGTCATCCGGCTGCGGACCTTTTCCAAAGGGTACGGAATGGCGGGCGCGCGGGTGGGATATGCGATCACCAACCCCGACCTTGCCCTAGCGTTCGACAAGGTGCGCAACCATTTTGGCATGGGGCGGGTGGCGCAAGTGGGGGCGCGGGCGGCCCTGCACGATCAGGACTGGTTGCGCGGGGTGCAAGCCAGGGTGGCGGATGCGCGCGTCCGCGTCGGGCGGATCGCGCGCGAAAACGGGCTTGTGCCCCTGCCCTCGGCCACCAATTTCGTAACAGTGGATTGCGGGCGCGATGGAGATTACGCACGGGCGCTGCTGCGCGAGACAGTGGCGCGCGGCGTGTTCATTCGCATGCCGGGGGTTGCACCTCTGGACCGGTGCATACGCATCAGTCTGGGGGATGCTGCGGCGCTGGATGTGCTGGCAGAGGTGTTGCCGCAGGCGATTGCTGCGGCAGGATGATCACCAGGCGCCTGTCACTCTGCGGCGACGTTGCTGTTGGCGGGCCCGACAGGGCGCGCGGGTCCAGCAGTTACCTGAGCGGGCCCAAGTCGCATTACCGGGGCCGCCTCAACCCCTGGATCACCTATGGTGCGCAGGCTGAGGAAACTGGCTGCAGGTTCGGCCTCGGTCAGGGTGCGGGCGGCGGCGGCAGGCAGTTCGTCCGACATGACGCGGCGAAAGACCAGCATGTTCTGAAATGTGGTCTTGGTGCCCGTCAGCCCCGACCGCTCATCGCACGGCAGGGTATCGGCTCGGACATACTCCCAGCCCTCGCGGCCCAGATCGTTCATCATCTGCGTCAGTGCAAAGGCAAAGCGTTCTTCGGTGGACTTCACGCCCCGCGCTTTTTCGCCTCGTTTGGGCGCCGGAACCACCTTGTATTCGAAACGCTGCATAGCAAATCCCCCACGGTTTTGCGGTATGATACCGGGATTTTTCCCGCAACACCAAGGAAACACAGGAGCCTCGGCAGCGCCTGGGGCAGATCGGCAACAACCCCCGCATGTTGTAGGGAACGGCAGGCCGTGCCCCACGTGTTGCGGTCAGAGACCCAGTTTTGCCACAACCATCCGCCCAACAACCGCCGGGTCGGCCTTGCCTCCGGTGGCTTTCAGCACCTGACCGGTGAACCAACCGGCCAGTTTCGCATTCACACGCGCCTTCTCGACCTGCCCGGGATTCGCGGCGATCAGGGCATCCAGCGCGCGCTCGATCTCGGCGGTGTCCGTCACGGCCTTCAACCCGCGCGCGGCGGCCACCTCGGCCGGATCACCGCCTTCGGTCCAGACAAGCTCGAACAGCTCCTTGGCCATCTTGCCACTGATCTCGCCTGCGCCGATCAGGTCCAGCACGCCGCCAAGTTGCGCTGCAGTGACAGGAGAGTCCGCAACGCCCGTGCCCTCTTTGTTCAACCGGCCGAACAGCTCGTTGATGACCCAGTTCGCGGCCATCTTGCCATCGCGGCCTTTGGC
>JBBRBJ010000015.1:0-63818 GCA_038205925.1 Rhodobacterales bacterium
GCTGTCATAGGCGCGGGCGTTTTTCACACGCACTTTCAGGATATAATCGATATCCCCGGCAAGGCGGTGCGCCTCGAGCACCTCTGGCCGGTCGCGCAAGGTTTTCAGGAATTTTCGCTGCCAGTCGGCCTCATGCTCGGACGTGCGGATCAGCACGAAAAAACATGCCTCCAGCCCCAGCGCCTCGGGGTCGAGGATGGCAGTCTGGCGCAGGATCACACCCTGGTCCTTCATTTTTCGGATGCGGTTCCACACGGGCGTCTTGGAACTGCCGACCTTGCGGGCGATTTCGTCCAGGGACTGGCTGGAGTCGGCCTGCATTTGGGCAAGGATTTTCCGGTCAAGTTCGTCAAGTTGGGCTGCCATTCGCCGTTTTCCCCATTCCGCAGAAATCTGGTTTGCTTGGCGGGAAGTATCGGAACATCTTTCCTTATCTGCAAGGGCAGATGGCGCATGTGTGGGAAAATATCCTATATCTATGGGACAAAACCACGGATGGACAGCATGCCACAGATCGCGACAGTCAGCTTTGTCGGCGCCGGCCCCGGTGCCGCTGCGCATCTGACGCTGGGGGCACTGCGCGCCCTGCAAGATGCCGAGGTGGTGATCCACGACCGGCTTGTGGGTGCCGAGATTCTGGCCCTTATCCCTGCTGGGGCCACCTGCGTGGATGTGGGCAAGGAAGGTTTTGGCAAAACCACCCCGCAGGCCACAATCAACGCCACCCTCGTGGCCCATGCCATGACCGGGCGGCGCGTTGTGCGCTTGAAGGGCGGGGATTGCGGCATCTTCGGGCGGCTGGACGAAGAGATGGAGGCACTGGACGGTGCAGGCATCGGCTTTCGCATCGTCCCCGGCCTGACTTCGGCTGCCGTGGCCGCGGCGTCGATTGGCCAAAGCCTGACGCGCCGGGGCCGCAACGGGGCCCTGCGCATCGTCACCGGGCATGACATGGCGGGCTTTGCCGATCAGGACTGGCGCGGAATGGCGCGCCCGGGAGAAGTGGCCGCCATCTACATGGGCAAGAAATCCAGCCGCTTCATTCAGGGCCGCCTGATGATGCACGGCGCCGACCCGGCTACCCCGGTGACGGTTGTGGAAAACGTAAGCCGCGCTGATGAGCGCATCCTTGGCGCCACACTGGGCACCCTGCCAGACACGGTGGCCCTGTGCGATGGCCCGGCGGTGATCCTTTTCGGCCTTGCCCCGCGTCATGCAGCCCTTGAACTTCCCGAATTGAACGAGGTCCGCGCATGAGCCGCCCCTACCCACCCAAGGTCGTCACCGCCAACCGCCTGATCGAAGGCGATGTGGTCTACCTGACGGCCGGCGATATCTGGACGCCACACCACCATGAGGCCGAACTGATCGAGGATGAGGCCCATGCCCAGATGCGCCTGCTGCACGCGACCGCCCAGAAACTGATCGTCGTCGGCGCCTATCTGGCCGATGCCCGCCCCGGCCCCCGCGGACCCGAGCCTGTGCATTTCCGCGAGGCGTTCCGCACCCGCGGCCCCTCGAACTACGACCATGGCAAGCAGGCCGATTATCGCGGTCAGGAGGTCTGAGATGTATGCTTATTCCGATTTCGACGAAGGCTTTGTCCGCGCCCGCGTGGCCCAGTTCACCCAGCAGGTCGAACGCCGCCTTGACGGCAGCCTGACCGAGGATGAGTTCCGCCCCCTGCGGCTGATGAATGGCCTGTATCTGCAACTGCATGCCTACATGCTGCGTGTGGCCATCCCTTATGGCACTGTTTCCCCTCGCCAGATGCGCCAACTTGCGATGATCGCCGAGACGTATGACAAGGGCTATGGTCATTTCACCACGCGTCAGAACATCCAGTTCAACTGGCCCACGCTGGGCGACGTGCCCGCCATCCTGGGCGCGCTGGCCGATGTCGAGATGCATGCCATCCAGACCAGCGGCAACTGTGTGCGCAATGTCACCGCTGACCATTTCGCCGGTGCGGCGGCGGATGAGATCGAAGACCCCCGCCCCTATGCGGAACTTCTGCGTCAATGGTCCACCGACCACCCAGAGTTTCAATTTCTGCCACGCAAGTTCAAGATCGCCGTCACCGGCAGCCCCAATGACCGCGCTGTCACGCGCGCCCATGACATTGGCCTGCGGATGGTGCGCAACGCCTTGGGCGAAACGGGGTTCGAGGTGCTGGTGGGCGGCGGCCTTGGGCGCACGCCGATGATCGGCCATGTGGTGCGCGATTTCCTGCCCGTGGCCGACCTGCTGCCCTATGTCGAAGCGGTTCTGAGCGTTTACAACACGCTGGGACGGCGCGACAACAAGTACAAGGCGCGCATCAAGATCACCGTACATGAGATTGGGAAGGAACAGATTTCCCGCATGATCGAAGATCGTTTCGCCGAACTTCGCCCCGAGTTTGGCGGCGCGGATCAGGCGCTGCTGCAAGATATTCGCGCGGCCTTTGCCCCACCTGCGTTTCGGAACGCGCCTACGGATGCCTTCGACGCTTTCCATACCGCTGACCCCGTCTTTCGTGCCTGGGCCGACACCAACCTTGCCGCGCACCGGCAGGCGGATCATGCCATTGTCACCATCAGCCTCAAGGCGCATGGTGCCACGCCCGGCGATGCCTCGGCAAACCAGATGAGGGTCATTGCAGATCTTGCGGAAAGATATGGCTATTCCGATCTGCGCATCAGCCATGAACAGAACGTGATCCTGCCCCATGTGCACAAATCGGACCTGCCGGCGCTGCATGCGGCGCTGTCACTTGCGGGGCTTGGCACGGCAAATGTGGGCCTGATCTCGGACATCATCGCCTGCCCCGGCATGGACTATTGCGCGTTGGCCACCGCACGCTCGATCCCTATCGCGACCCAGATCGCCACCCGCTTTGACGCGCTGAAGCTTGAGCATGACATCGGCCCGCTGAAGATCAAGATTTCGGGCTGCATCAATGCCTGCGGGCATCACCATGTCGGCCACATCGGGATCTTGGGCCTTGATCGGGCGGGGGTAGAAAACTATCAGATCACCCTGGGTGGTGACGGGACCGAAGACGCCACGATCGGCGACAAGACCGGCCCCGGCTTTGCCTATGACGAGATCGTGCCCGCCATCGAACGTATCATTGGCGCCTATCTGACCACGCGTGAGGGGCCGGGCGAGACTTTCCTTTCGGCCTATCGCCGGCTTGGGATGCAGCCGTTCAAGGCGGCCCTTTATGACGCTGAGGGGTCGCGCGATGCCGCGTGATCTGCATCTGGGTGCGGTGACGGAACGCGTGGAGGCGCTGAACGCGCGCTATCGCCACCACTCGGCCACGGCAGTGCTGGAACATGCGCTGAAGGACACCGATCTGGGTCGCGTGGCGCTGGTCTCATCCTTTGGTGCGGAATCGGTTGTGCTGCTGCATCTGGTCTCGGTGATGGCGCCCGAAACGCCGGTCCTGTTCATCGACACACGGATGCTGTTTCCCGAAACCCTTGCCTATCAGCGCGAGGTGGCCGAGGCCCTTCACCTGTGCGACGTGCGCACGATCCGTGCGCCCCAACCGCGCGTGGCGTTTGAGGACCCCGACAACACCCTGCACCAGTTCAACACCGATGCCTGCTGCCATGTGCGCAAGGTGGAACCGCTGAACCGCGCCTTGGGACAGTTCGACGGCTGGATCACCGGGCGCAAACGCTATCAGTCCGGCACGCGGCTGGCGGTCGAGTTCTTCGAGGCCGAGGGCGATACCCGTATAAAGGTCAACCCGCTGGCCCATTGGGGGCGCGATGATATCGACGACTACATGGTCAACAACCGCCTGCCGCGACACCCGCTGGTGGCGCGCGGGTTTCCGTCCATCGGCTGCGCGCCGTGCACGTCTGCGGTCAAGCAGGGTGAAGATCCCCGTGCAGGCCGTTGGCGGGGAACCGAAAAAACAGAATGCGGCATCCATTTCACTGATGGCAAAGCCGTCCGCATCCCCAGGGAGTCTGCTGCATGAGTGTTCTTGTCACCGACACGGGCTTTGCCCCGGCAACGGAGGTTCATGCCGTTTCTCTGGCAGATATGGCTGTGCATACCGGCGCGGTCGATCTGGTCCAGACCGATGATCCAACGGCCCTCGCCGGGCATCTGGAGGCGCTGACGCTGATCCGGGTGGCGTTTCCCGTGTTCAGCGATGGTCGCGCATTTACCATCGCGCGCCGGCTGCGGATGATGGGTTATACGGGCGAACTTCGCGCCCGTGGCCCGGTGATTGCCGATCAATATGCCATGGTGCGGCGAGTCGGGTTCGACGCGGTCGAAATTCCCGATGATCTGGCCGCCCGTCAGCCGCAGGATCAGTGGCAGTTCCGGGCCAACTGGCAGGCGCATGACTATCAGTCGCGCCTGCGGGCATGAAACCCTCTGTCAATTTTCGCTGACATGGCTACAACCCAAGGAAAGGAGCCCGGGCAGACCCGGGCGCATTCTCACATGACCGAAGCGACACTGATGCAAGAAACAGCCCCGATCAAGACAGCACCCGCGCACCTTCCCGATGCCGCGCGCGTCACCGCCGTGATCCATTGGACCGACCGTCTGTTCTCGTTCCGCGTGGAACGGCCGCGCACCTTGCGCTTCCGCTCGGGCGAGTTCGTGATGATCGGCCTGATGAATGATACGGGCAAACCGCTTCTGCGCGCCTATTCCATCGCCTCGCCGTCGTGGGATGACGAGTTGGAGTTCTACTCGATCAAAGTGCCCGACGGGCCACTGACCAGCCGGTTGCAACATATCGCGGTGGGGGATGAAATCATTCTGCGCCCCAAGCCGGTGGGCACGTTGGTGCATGACGCGCTGCTGCCGGGAAACCGGCTGTGGCTGCTTGCCACCGGCACCGGCCTTGCCCCCTTTGCCAGCCTGATACGCGACCCCGAGACTTATGAGAAATACGAGTCCGTCATCTTGATGCACACCTGCCGCGAGGTGGCGGAACTGGCGTATGGCCGTCAGCTTGTGGAAAGCTTGTCGGACGATCCGCTGATCGGAGAAATGGTGGCGGGCAAACTGCTGTACTATCCTACCACCACGCGCGAGCCTTCGGGACGGATGGGGCGGGTGACAGACAATCTGACCAGTGGAAAGGTCTTTGCCGATCTGAACCTGCCGCCGATGGACCCCGCGACGGACCGTGCCATGGTCTGCGGTAGCCTTGCGTTCAACGTGGATGTAAAAGCCATCCTCGAAGGCTTTGGTCTGCATGAGGGGGCCAATTCTGACCCCAAGGAATATGTGGTGGAAAAGGCATTCGTGGGCGACGGGATCTGATCTGGTGCAATGAACCGCCGTGCAAAGAAAAGGCCGCATCCCACCATCGGGGGTGCGGCCTTTTCCGTTTGCAGATCGGGCGGTTACATGCCCAGCGCAGTCTTGACCTGCGCGATCACGGTGTCGATCAGCGCCGGGTTGTTGGCGGCGGCTGTGACGATGGCATTCAGCCTGGCCTTGGTCGCGGCGTCAAGCGACGAGTCCTCGATCAAAACTTTCACCGCATCCGCGTCAAACGTCGCGGGGGTTAGGGCGGCGGCATCCGCGGCGACACCGTTTGCAGCCTCGGTCGCGGCGGCGGCTGAGTCCTCAGCGGCATTGGCGGAATCGGTCGCGGTCGTGGCGGCAGCGTCGGCTGCGGTGGTTGCGGCCGCAGCGGCAGCGGCAGCGGCGGCTTCTGCTTCGGCGGCGGCAGCGGCGGCTGCGTCTTCGGCAGCTTGTGCTGCGGCTGCGGCCTCATCCGCCGCTGCCTGTGCTGCAGCCTCTTCTGCGGCCTTGGCGGCAGCGGCGGCGGCCTCCTCTGCTGCCCTTGCGTCTGCGGCGGCACTTGCAGCGGCCTCTTCGGCGGCCCGTTGCGCCGGCACATAGCTGAATTGATAATATCCGCCCGCTGCCAGCAAGACGACAACGGCACCAATGATTACGTTCTTGTTCATGTATAAGTCTCCCCTGCCCGGGTGTCATGCCCGGCTGTAAACCTCATATGGCAGCACGACCTTCAATTGAAAAGGGCACCGCGACCGGCACTTCCCGAGGACGGCAGGGAAAAATTGCGGTTTGAACGCAATTCCGCGCGGATCGGCCACAGATTCGGCCGCGAAAGCCATTGAAGCCGGGGCCGCCCGCGTCTATCTTGCGCGCGACCGATGAAACCACCAAAGGACGAAAACCATAGCCCGCAGACCTCATAACGCCCCGCCGCAGCGCGAGACCGGACCCCGTGTGAACGATCGTATCCGGTCGCCTGAAATCCGCCTGATCGGCGCCGATGGCGAAAACGTTGGGGTCGTGACCCCGGCCCGTGCCATGCAGATGGCCGAAGAAGCTGGCCTTGATCTGGTCGAGATCAGTCCGAACGCGGAACCGCCGGTCTGCAAGATCATGGATTTCGGCAAGTTCAAGTATGAGACGCAAAAGCGCGAGGCCGAGGCGCGCAAAAAGCAGCACATCATCGAGATCAAGGAAATCAAGTTCCGTCCGGGCACCGACACGCATGACTATGACGTCAAGATGCGCTCGGTTCTGAAGTTTCTTGAGGAAGGCGACAAGGTCAAGGTCACGTTGCGCTTTCGCGGGCGCGAGATGGCCCACCAGGATCTGGGTCTGAAGCTGTTGCACAAGATCGCCGATGATGTGGGCGAGAATGGCAAGGTCGAGTCGATGCCCCGCCTTGAGGGGCGGCAGATGGTGATGATGATCGGCCCGCGCTGAGGCGACGCCGGCACAATTCTGACGTCAAGCGGGGCCCTCGGGCCCCGTTTTGCATCAATTCGGTCAGTCCTGGGTCATGCAGGCGGGCACCGCCTTCAGGTCCGGTCCCCTCATGGCGCGGCGGGTTGTGGCAAGGCCCATCGGGCTGTCGGCAAAGCTGGCCATCGGGGTGATCACCTCGGACGGCGGCCCCAGTGATAGGGTGCCCAGATAGCCGCCGATGGACGAGTAGACGTCACGCGCGCACACGTCCGCTTCGGCCGAACAAAACCGGGCACACAGGGCATTGATCATCGGGTGATCCGAAAGGTCGGGCAGACCATCCGGGCCGGGGGTGCCATCGGCGGCGGCAAAGGGCGCAAGAGCCTCGGGCAAGGGCCCCGCCCCGGCAAAGCCTGTCACCGCGCGGCGCGCGAGCATGCGCGCGGCCATGCCCGCAGCGGCGGGTTCTCCATGCGCCAGAAATTCCGCGATGATGCCGGGTGCCGCCTCGACCGACCCCAGCCGCGACCACAAAGCGGCGCGCGGCGCGTTCGGTGCAGCCACTTCCATCCATGACTGCCCCGACAACCCACCCGTGCGGCGCATCAGGGCGATGCGCGCGGCGCGCGACTGGCTGCGCAGCCAGTCGCCTTGCCACATGTCGCCCGTATCGATCCGCGCGAGCAGGATCTGCGCCTCGGTATTTCCTGCCCATGCAAGTACCGCAAAGGCAGGCAGGGCTGCTGCCTCATCACCATTCAGCCATGCGGCAAGCGCAGTGCGGAACGCGGGTTCATCCCGTTCGACAGGTGAGGCCAGCACTGGCAGCGCAAAGCACAGATACAAGACCATTACGCGGATCATCTTCGTTCCCTCGGGTGCGGTCGCGTCGGGATTTCCTTGAGTAACCCCCCTACGCCCATTGATGCAATATCCGTTGATGTGACGGGCACACCGCAAACCACGCGGCCAATGACCCAATCGGCGCCATTCAACGCCGGGCTTTTCGCGCATCCCGGCAAGCCGATCACCGGAACAGCGCCAAGGTGGCCGATGAACAGCAGGTTCCCCGGATCAACCGGCATGCCAAAGCGCGTGACCTCGCCCCCCGCCTGACGCAGCGCCTCGGGGGCCACATCGCCCGGGTCTGACGTTGCGGATGCGGTCAGGATCAGGATCAGATCGGCACCGGACACAGCGCCGATGGCATTCGTCAGGTCTTGCTGGTGGTGCGGCACAACCACTTTCGGGGCCATCGCGACATTCAGCGCGGCCAACCGCGTCATGATGGCGCGGTGACCTTTTTCGCCATCGTCCCCTTCGACCGTCGTCTGGATCAGAACCGCACGCGTCAGCGCCACAGGGCGCATCCGCAATCCGTCCGCCGCTGCATGGCAGGCCAATTCAAGCGCGGCACCGTCGACGCCGTAGGATATGATCTTGACTGTCGCCACCATCTCATCCTGGGCCATGCGGTGCCAGGGCGGCACGGTGGCCACGGTGATCATCGGATCAACGGCGTTGAGGGCGGCAATCCGTTCAGCCTGCACCTCGGCCACGCCCGTGACATCGGCATGGATATTCACCCGCCCGGTGCCAACCGCGCGCAAGATCAGCCCTGCGGCCACAGGGTCGGGCACAAGAGCGCGGGCAAGCGCAAGGGCGGCCGCGTCTTCGTGCACATCGCCCGCGCCAAGGCGGGCGACCGTCACCTCGGCAAGACCCGCAGCGGCAAGGGCGGCCATGTCCTCGGGCCCCAGAACCACGCCCTTGCGCAAGCGACCCTGTGCCAAGGGCACCGAGTGGGCGAGGACCGCGCCCAAGGCCTGCGACAACGGAACCGGGCCAAAGCGCATCAGCCTTTCCTCAGCACTGACGTGATCTGCGCCATCACCGACACGGCAATTTCTGCCGGGGTCTTGGCGCCAATATTCAGGCCGACGGGCGCATGAATGCGCGACAGAGCCGCGTCGTCCAGGCCGGCTGCGCGCAACCGCTCCAGCCGTTTGGCATGGGTGCGGGTGGACCCAAGACAGCCAAGATAAAAGCAGGGCGAGGCAAGGGCCGCCTGAATCGCTGGATCATCCAGCTTTGTATCATGCGTCAGTGTCACAATGGCCGTGCGCGCATCAGGACCAAGCGAGGCCATCGCCTCATCCGGCCAATCCTCAAGGATCACCTCGCCGGGGAAACGGGCCGCACTGCCAAAGGTGCCGCGCGGGTCGATCAGGGTGGGGTCATAGCCACAGGCCCGCGCCATGATAACAAGCGGTTGCGCGATATGGACGGCGCCCACCACGATCAGGCGCAGGGGCGGGTTGTGGATGGCAATGAAGCGGCCGTCGTCTTCCATCCCCGATTTGTCGGACCGAAAGCGGGCATCTGCCGCCGCGTCATCGCCGGGCATCAGCAACTGGCGGTCCCATGTGGCAGGGGTGACAGCATAGCCCATGGCCTGCCGACCGGTACGCGCAGCCACAAGCGCGCTCAGCATCGCCTGTGGCAGGCGGTGGGAACCCTCGCCAATCGGGTCCACCAGAACCCGGATCGTACCGCCGCAGGCCAGACCCACGGAAAACGCAGTCTCGTCGGTGACGCCGAAGGTCAGCATCCGCGGCACGCCATCGCGCATCGCCTCGATCGCCTCGGTCACCACGGCCCCCTCCACGCAGCCACCTGAAACCGAGCCCATGATTTCGCCGGCACCGGAAATTGCAAGCTGGCTGCCCGCCTGACGCGGGGCCGACCCCCAGGTGTCCACCACCGTGGCAAGGGCGGCGCCCCGTCCGTCGCGCGCCCAGCCAAGGGCCGCCTCGGGTATCTGGTTGTGATCGGCTGGCGTGGTCATGGTCGTCCCCCCGGTGTGCCGACTATGCGGCAGCGCGGGCCGCTTCGCCACTGCGATTTGAACGGAGCCGGATGCACAAAAATGACACGCCGCAGACCCATGGGGTCAGCGGCGTGCCGGCTCTCAAGGTGCGGACCTGTGTGGCCGCGTCTTGCCTCAGTTCGACGCGGTGCGCAGCAGCGGCGACACCACGCGCACGGCGACACGGCGGTTCAACTGCTCATCCGTCAGCGTCTGCACCCGCAAGTCAGACTCGCCATAGCCCTGAACCACCAGATTTTCCGGAGGGATCCCGAAATACTCGGTCAGCGCCAGCGCCACCGATTCCGCGCGCCGATCCGATAATGTCAGGTTCGGCACGGATCCACCGACCGCATCGGTGTGACCCTCGATCAGGAACACCTCATCCGGGCTGACCGCAAGCACCTCGCGGATGACACGCCCCAGATCGGCCAGCTTACGGGCCTCGGTGGTGCGGATCACGGCCGAGTTCGTCTCGAAGGTGATGTTCTCCACGTCGATCGTGGCCGCGAGCCGTCGCACTTCCTTGATCTCGCGGATCTGGCGCAGGCTGAAGGAACGGCCGATCTGTTCCGCCTCGGATCGGGCGAGCGCCGCTTTCAGCGCGGCATTGCCATCACGGGTAGAAATGGTGACACGGTCTTCGCGGGGACGCGGCAGGGTGGTCACGTCGATCACCTCTTCCGGCGCCATATCGTCGATCAGGATCACTTCGTTGCCGGTCTGATCATAGGTTGCACGGCGCAGCACACGGCCCGAGGCGTCACGTATGGTGACAACTTCGGTACCATCTTCACGCAACACGATCGAACGGGTCGAGCCGTCGCGGTAGCTTTCGGTCCGCACGGTCGACCCGGGGCGACGCAGCAGCGTGTCGTCATCTTTGTAGATCTGGTATTCACCTTGATCGTTCTGAACCACGACGCGGTCGCCGGTGTTGGCCACCACTTCACGTCCGCCGCTGAGGGCGGCGCCCACGACAAGCGCACCAAGCGCGACCAAGCCTACCTTTTCAAGGTCGGACAGGCCGGAGCGCTTGCCACCCTCGACGGCGGTCGGCGCTGCGGTAAACTCCTCGAACGACGAACGTGTGTCGGCTTCGGTCACGGTGGTGACGGTCACATCGGCGGGTGCCGACTGACCCTCGCCTTCAGGCACAGCCTCGGCCGGGGCGTTGCCCGCCGCGCCACCAACAAGGGCTGCAGCGGCGCCAAGACCGGCGGCGCCCGCGATATCGGGGCTGGCCAGCAGGTCAGACAGGACCTGCACCTGTTCTTCGGACACAACGGGCGCGTCGACGGGGGCCGCTGCCGGGGCATCGGCGGTCACGGTTGCGGCGGCACTTGCCTCGGCCTCGGCAGCAGCGGCGGCAGCAAGGGCTGCCTCGGCTTCGGCTGAAATCGGTTCTTCGGGCTGCTCGGCTACGGCATCACCCGCCAAGGGCGCGTCGGTCAGGGGCGCATCCGGGGTCAGGGGCGCGTCGGTCTGTACCTCGGCTGCGTTTGCAGCATCGGCCTCGGCCTGCGCGGCATCGGTTGCAGCTTTGGCAGCAGCGTCAGCTGCGGCTTGGGCGGCGTCAGCTTCGGTCTGTGCGGCGTCGGTTGCAGCTTTGGCAGCAGCGTCAGCGTCGGCCTGTGCGGCATCGGTTGCAGCCTTGGCAGCAGCGTCGGCGTCGGCCTTAGCGGCATCGGTTGCGGCCTTGGCAGCAGCGTCGGCGTCGGCCTGGGCGGCATCGGTTGCGGCCTGGGCTGCAGCGTCGGCGTCGGCCTGTGCGGCGTCGGTTGCAGCCTGGGCTGCAGCGTCGGCGTCGGCCTGGGCGGCATCGGTTGCAGCCTTGGCAGCAGCGTCAGCGTCGGCCTGTGCGGCGTCGGTTGCAGCTTGGGCTGCAGCGTCAGCGTCGGCTTGCGCCGCTGCATCCGCTTCGGCCTGTGCGGCGTCGCTTGCGGCCTTGGCAGCGGCGTCAGCGTCGGCCTGGGCTGCGTCAGCGGCAGCTTTGGCGGCAGCATCGGCCTCGGCTTGGGCTGCATCGGTCGCAGCTTTGGCGGCAGCATCGGCCTCGGCCTGGGCTGCCGCATCGGCGGCTCCTTGCGCGGCTGCACCGGCCTCAGCCTCGGCCGTCTGCGCTTCCACGTTCAATTCGGTCATCAGGGCTGACCTGCCATCCGCCCCACCGGTCGCTTCGGCCGCAGCCAGATCGGCCAGCAGTGCTTCGATGTTGCAGCGATCAGCGATCAGCGGCGTGCACAGCAGCATGCCGTCGGCGTCAACGATCCGGCCATCATCGGTCAGCGACAGAGTCACCTCTTGGGCCAGCAGCGGCCAGGGTTGCAGGGGGGCCAGCGCCATCGACAGGGCGGCCGTGGTGGAAAGCAGTCGTTTCATGGTCTTCCTCTCCCGTCTGGACCATGGGACGATTCCCCTTTGGCCGCTTCGGTATGTGCAGTCGATACGATCAAGACGCCTGTTATGCGATAGCACAGTCAAGAAAAGGCATGACCAGGGCGCCGGATGACCGGTCTGAGCGGCAACGCCGTCCCCGGTCTTTAGGTTCCGTGCAACATGCGCATCAGCCGCGCCTTTTCGCCGCCATCGCCGTCGTCGGACAGCGCGCGGCCCAGCGCTTCGAGCGTGGCAATCGAGTGTCCTGCGCGAAAGGCGTCGACATGCGGCAACAGCGTGCGGATGCCCAGCGCCTTTGGCGCGAACCCTTCCCAACGCAACAAAGGGTTCAGCCAGATCAGCCGGCGACACGACAGGTGCAGCCGTTCGGCGGCCTGCGCCAGTTGGCCGCTGTCGTCGCGGTCCAGCCCGTCAGTGATCAACAGCACCACCGCGCCTTGTCCCAGCACCCGGCGCGACCAGTCGCGGTTGAAGCTGTGCAGCGCCGCGCCGATCCGCGTGCCGCCCGACCAGTCCTGCGCCTCGGCGCCCGCGGCGCGCAGGGCGGCATCAACATCCCGGTTCTTCAGATGGCGGGTAATGTTGGTCAGCCGCGTGCCAAAGGTAAAGGCATGCACCCGCGCCCAGCCCTGCCCCTTGCGGTTGGCGACGGCGTGCACGAAATGCAGGACCATGCGGGAATACTGGCTCATCGAGCCGGAAATATCGCACAGTACCACAAGGTTGGGCCAACGCGTCTGCGGGGCCTGCATCGACAGGCGTGAAATTTCTCCGCCGTAGCGCAGACTGGCGCGCAGGGTGCGGCGCAGATCCACCCGCGCCCCAAGGGCCGCAGACGTGGTGCGCCGCGTGATCAGCGGTTTGACGGGCAGCGACAGACGGGCCAGCATCGCGCGGGCCTCGGCCATCTCGGCCACCGACATCAACTCGAAATCAAGGGTTTTCAGGCGCTCTTCATGGCTCATCGTCGCAGTGGCGTCGATGTCGATCAGGGCGTCTTCGTCGGGCGCATCTTCCCGTTCGGGCAGCGCAGGCCGCGCCCCATCCAGCAGCGCCTCGGCTGCGCGCTTTTCGGCGGGCGCGGCCACCCGGTCGTCCTGCATCCCCTGAATCGAGGGCAGCAACAGGGTCATCATGTGGTCAAGATATTTCGGATCACGCCAGAACAGGCGAAACACCTGCTCATAGGTCACGCGCTGCTCGGGCCGGTTCACAAAGCAGGCGTGCAGTGTCCAATAGAAATCGGTGCGCGCGGAAAAGCCCGCGGCCTCGACTGCGCGGATGGCATCGATCACGCGTCCCGGCCCGATCGGCAGCCCGGCGCGGCGCAACGCCCGCGCAAAATGCGCGATGTTATGGGCCAGCTTGCCATCGTCAGGAATGTTCAGGGGGGCGTATGTGGCCATGCGCGGATCCGGCAGGGCTCAGCCCGACCGCGCGCCCCGTGGAAGCGTGAAGGGGTGAACGTCGTTCATGCTGCAGTCAGATCCTTGCGTGCATCCTCCAGCAGACGGCGGGCCTCAGACCCCTGTATCTTCTGGATGTCGTCCTGATACTTCAGAATGGCCCCAAGCGTATCAGAAATCACTTCCGGCGACAGGGCAATCACGTCGAGGGCAAGCAGACATTTGGCCCAGTCGATGGTTTCGGCCACACCGGGTTTCTTGAACAGATCCTCGCGGCGCAGGCGCTGGACAAAGGCCACAACCTCGCGGCTGAGGGTGTCCTGCGCTTCGGGCGCGCGAGATCTGAGGATTTCCAGTTCGCGGGTGAAATCGGGGTAGTCGACCCAGTGGTAAAGGCACCGCCGTTTCAGCGCATCATGCACCTCGCGCGTGCGGTTCGAGGTAACGATGACAATCGGCGGCTCGGGCGCGCGTATGGTGCCCAGTTCGGGCAATGTCACCTGAAAATCCGACAGCGCCTCCAGCAGATAGGCCTCGAAGGGCTCATCAGTGCGGTCCAATTCATCAATCAGAAGGACAGGGGCGCCGCCGGGCTGGGGGCGCATGGCGGCAAGCAGCGGGCGTTCGATCAGAAAGTCCTCGCTGAACAACTCGGCGCGCAGGTCGGTGCGGTCGGTGCCCGCTTCGGCCGTGCGGATGGCAATCATCTGGGCGGCAAAGTTCCATTCCGCAACCGCCGAACTGGCATCCAGCCCCTCGTAGCATTGCAGCCGGATCAGACGGCGGCCAAGGGCAGCGGCGAGGGTCTTGGCGATCTCGGTCTTGCCCACCCCCGCTTCGCCTTCCAAAAACAGCGGGCGGCCCAGCCGCAGCGACAGAAAGACGACGGTGGCAAGGGCCCGGCTGGCGACATAGCCATTGTCCGTCAACAGCGCCTGCGCCGCATCGATTGAGGTCGGAATGTGTATCACTGTCGCGTCCTCCCCCCCCGTCCGGGCACGGCTGGTGCATGCTGGCCGCTGGCGCGTCCGGGGTCAAGCGACCATGGCGGGTTTGCGCGCGCCCTGCGCCAAGGGGCCGCGGCAGCGCGCCCGAGCGGTGGCTCGATGCCACCCGAGGGCGCCCCCCCCGGGGCTGCCGATGGCCGGCGCGCACAGGCTAAAGGTCTGCCATGCCCTTGCGGATGTAGCGGTTGTCGCCGCGCGTCAGCACCCAACGCCCCACCTTGCGCGCAAGGTCTGGCCGCCCTTGATCCAGTGCACGCTTGAACAACTCCCGCTGATAGCGGGCAAACCCCTTGCGGGCGCGCAAGGTGCGGTAGAATTCGGTTTCGGTCAGCGTGCCGTTCAGCGCGCCAAGGATGATCTGCGTCAGGATCCCCATCTGATGCAGCGACGACCCAAGGCGGTGCCCCAGCAAAGGCGTGCGCAGCCGCGTCACGTTCGGATGGGTAAACCGTGCGACATGCCCCGCATCCAGCGGCTCATACGGATCATAAATCAGTGTCACGCGCCCTGCCGTCTGGCTGACCTCGGCCGCATCACCGTAAGCACCACTGAAATCGCGGCCCCAGGCCGTATGATAGCGCGTCTCCCACGGTACAAGCGCCTTGTTCAGCGTCGATTGCGGCGAGATCGCCACCACATCCGCCCCCGGACAAGCGGCCGAAAACGCCGCCGCCGCATAGCCGCCCATCGACGCGCCGTAGAACACCACGCGGCTGAAGTCCTTGAAGAACCCCGCCTTCTTCAGATCGTCGAACTGCTCCCAGACCCATTTGTCGCGATACCACGTCCAGCCGTTCGCCATCACGCCCAGCATCGACCAGCCCTGTTTCTCGATGAACGCAAACCCCCACGGGCGTCGGTCCCCGCGTTTGGTCATGGCAATGTCGAGGTTGTCAAAGGTCACGACCAGCGTGTCAGACCGCTTGATGAACAAGAACGAGTGATCCGGGCTTTCGCGAAAGAACCCGCCCTGCCGGGCCAGCGTGGTGGCGATGGCAGCCCAGGTATCGTCACCCTGCTGAACGTCGGTCCCGGCAACCTGAGGCCCTGCGCGAAACAGCGCCCGGGTGATCAGGGTGCCCTCTGCCTCACGCGTGCTGAGCGTCTCACATGTGCCGTAGGCAGTGAGGAACGGATACGCGCCCGAGCCTTTGCGGATGTCGGTGATCATGCAGCTTTCAGCATGAAGTGCGTTCTGAAGAACAGGCTCCAGATACTTGATCTTGTTTATGTCTCCGAACCCGGAAAGGTTTGCGATGACATCAGCAGGGCGCAGATCTGCAGTTTGACGCACGACACGGACGCGCCCCGCAGGCACGCCGTTTTCCATCAGAAACGCGGCGTAGGCTGCAACCCAGGCCGAGGGCGCGTCGGGCCAGTTTCCCTTGTGACCCAGGTCGATGATGTCGATGTCGCAGTCCCATTTTCCATGCGCTGCAAGCGCCAGAGACTGCGCCGTGCCCCCCACGTCGGCAAAGAGCGCCACGTCTTTTACCGCCAGATGCGCGATCAACCCGGGCTCGAAAACGCGCTTGCCGCGGCCCGTGATCGCCGCCTCGGCAGGGGCGATGCCGTGGCGTTTGACGAGGGTGTCGAAATAACTGCCCGCCGGCGGCAGGCCGCTGTAGCGCAGGCCCAACTCGCGTTTGTTCGAGGCCCAGACGTGCATCAGGCTGGTGCGCGGGGTGATCATGGCCGCCACCCGGTCTGCCGGGCGCAGGAACCGGGT
This sequence comes from Rhodobacterales bacterium, assembly GCA_038205925.1. Classification (GTDB taxonomy): domain Bacteria; phylum Pseudomonadota; class Alphaproteobacteria; order Rhodobacterales; family Rhodobacteraceae; genus Pseudotabrizicola. The sequence continues at coordinate 16,114 of JBBRBJ010000015.1, forward strand.
CCGGTCGGGGAAGGTGACGGGATAGAACGAATCGAGCGGCTGCACCTTGTCTGCCAGGCCGAGGGCATGGGTGTAATGCGTCAGCATCATCGGCCCCCACACGCCCCATGGTTGCCGGCTGACATGCACCGGCGCGCCGGCCGCGGCCGCCGCGCGATATGCGTCTTGCAAGCCTGGTTTGACAAAGGGCGGAATGGCGTAAGGGTTGGCAGTATGCTCCAGCAACGCATGCAGCAGCGGGCCATCGGGCAGGCCCAGCACGGCATTGTTCACCCGCACCCCGCCTGCCAGTTCAAACCCCATCACGTGGTCATCAACCAGCCGCAGCGGCGCGTGACAATAGACGTCCGTATCTACCCATACCATGCCGGGGTTACGCGCGATCATGTGCAGGCGGAACAGATCTGCGAACAGGGCAAAGCTGTCCTTCTTTTCATATTTCAGGAAATTATCGGTATCCAGAACCTCGCGCCCGTCGCGCAGGATGACGCCCGCCGGCACATTCGGGATCCGATCATAGGAAAACAGCGTGATCGGCTGGCCCTGATCGACAAAGGATTTCAGGCACACCTGCTCCATCCACGACAGCGCGCCCCCAATCCAAAGCGTGCCGATCTGGCGCATCGGCGGGGGTATGTGATGAGCGTTCGCCACGGAAATGGGTTTGCCTTGCAGGTTTGATTATCGGCCATATGGAAACAGTCTGGCGAAAATACGGCAGATTGCCAATGGGATGTGGAAAATTCAGCGCAACAGTGCTTTGCCCGAGGGGATGGCCCGTGCTATGCAAAAGGTCAAGGGTGGCGGCAGACCACCGTGAGGCGGAAAGACTGGCATGGCAGGCAATCCCGATCAGACGGGGGCACGGGTCATCTGGCGCAGCATGGGCGCGCGCCGGGTTGATGCGCATGGCATCGGCCTGATGCTCGATGCCGTGCAAGTGCCGGACGGCCGTGTTTTCACCTTTTTCGGCAACGGCACACAGACGGCGGCGTTCTTGCCGGACCGTGCGCCGGGCAGCGCACTGCCGCTGGAGTTGCGCGAGGTGTCGGGGGCGGCGCTAATCGTGACCGATGGGCCCGGGCCGCTGCCGCTGGCTGATGGCGCGCTTTTGCTTGCAAACCCTGTGGAGGCCGAGCCCGCCCTGTTTGACGGGCGCAACACGATCCTTGCCTTTCGCCTTGAAGAAAGTGCCGCGCAGGTGGCCGAGGGGCTGATCTATCATGCGCGCCATCACGGGTTGCAAGCGGCGCTGATCTTTAATCGCGTGCCCGATGGCGGTGCGGATGGCGCGTTTTGTCAGGGGCTGATCGGCGCGTTGGGGGATGTGGATCTGCGCGTTGTGATCCTGGATTGCCCGGTACCATTGGGCAAGCCCGACACGGGCCCCGAAAGCCACCCGTGGCTGGCCCCGGATGCGCCCGGCAAAGACCGGATGGAGGCCCCTGCCCCCGATGTTTGGCGCGCGCCCTTGGGCGAGCAACTGGTCTATGAATTGGCCAAGTGGCGGTTTCTCAGTGCCGCGCGGGCGGTGCTGACCCTGGATGTGACCGACATCCTTGCGCCCGAGGCTTCTGGCGCCTTTGACGCCTGCGTCGTCGCGCGGCACGGGGTGGTGTTGCTGGCAGGGCGGCGGATCTATCCGTGGCGCGTGCGCCCAAAGGGGCGCGCCGGGGGCGAGGCCCGCTTTGGCGACCATATCTGCCGGCAGTTCGATGCCCGACGCGGCATCGCGCGCTGGGGCGTGGCGCCGGCGCAGGCGGGTCTGGAAAACACCTGGCGTATGGTGCGCGTGGCCTATGCCAAGCCTGAGGGCGAGGCGGCGATTCCGTTTTACCGCGCCATGGCTATCCGCGTTCCGGGGCGCGCTTCGGGCGAACTGGCGCCCAAAACCTCGTTGATCGAGGATCCTGCCCTGATTGCAATGGCCGAAGGAATGTTCGGCCATGCACCGATCCGCGCCCCCGTCTCAAAGCCCAAGGCGGCGCCCCGGGCCGCGCTGAAGGCCGGGCGCACGGCAATCGTGACCACGATGAAGAACGAAGGGCCCTTCATTCTGGAATGGCTGGCATGGCACCGAACCATAGGGGTGGACGATTTCCTGATCTACACCAACGATTGCACGGATGGCACCGACACGATGCTGGAGATGCTTCAGGCCAAGGGCCTTGTGCAGCACCGCGTCAATCCTTGGGTTCCGGGCGGCGAACTGAAGCCCCAGCACGCGGCCCTTCAGGCGGCCGAGGCCGAGCCTGTGCTCCAGAACTGCGGCTGGGGCATCTGCATGGATGTGGATGAGTTCATCACCATCAAGATCGGGGACGGCACGCTGGCGGCACTTTACCGCGCCATGGGCGAGGCGAACATGATCAGCATGACATGGCGCCTGTTCGGCAATGCAGACGTGGCCGCGTATCACGACCGCTTCATCACCGAACAATTCACGCAATGTGCGCCCGAAATCATTCGCAAGCCGCATCAGGCCTGGGGCTTCAAGACACTGTTTCGCAACATCGACATCTACAAGAAGCTGGGCGTGCACCGGCCCAAGGGCCTGAAACCCGATCTGTGGGACCGCGTGTCGTGGCTGAACGGATCAGGCCGCCCGCTTCCGCGCGAGATGTTTCGCAACGGCTGGCGCAGTACGCTTGAGACCTATGGCTATGACTGGGTGCAACTGAACCACTATGCCGTCCGCTCGGCCGAGAGCTTTCTTGTCAAACGTGACCGGGGCCGGGTGAACCATGTGGACCGCGATCAGGGGCTGAACTACTGGTTTCGCATGAACCACAATGCCGTGCGCGACATATCGGCGCTGCGCATCGTGCCCGCTGCCAAAGCCGAGTATGACCGCTTGATGCGCGACCCCGAGATTGCCGCCGCACACGCCCATTCAGTCGCATGCCACCGCGCCAAGATCACCGCGTTGTTGCAGACTGAAAACTACCGCACTTTCTACGCGGAACTGACGGGTGCGCGGATGCAGGCGCTGTGCCGTCTGCAGCATCATTTCGGCTCGGCGGTATTTTCGGCGGGGCCGGGCGTCATCCCCGATGATCTGGCAACAAGACCGCTTGCGCCCGATTTCTTTTTTACCATCACTCATGAGGGCGAGGCCGAGCATTGAGCCAGATCTTTACCGTCATCACCACCATGAAGAACGAAGGCGCGTTCCTGCTGGAATGGGTCGCGCATCACAAGGCGCTTGGGTTCGATCACCTGCTGATCTGCACCAATGATTGCGCCGACCCGACGCGTGAGATGGCGCTGCGCCTGCAGGAGTTGGGGCTGGTGCGACACCATGCGTCCAAGGCGTGGGATGTGACCTCGATCCAGCGGGCGGCGCTGAAACAGGCGACCCGCTATGACGAGGTGAAGGGCGCCGACTGGATCTATGTCTGTGACGCGGATGAATTTCTGGTCGTGAAATGGGGCGACGGTTCGGCCCGCGCGCTGGTGGCGGCGGCAGGGGCAGAGACCGAGGTGATCTCGGTGCCCTGGCGCATCTTTGGCCCGGATGACCGGGTGGCCTATGAGGACCGGCCCGTCACCCAGCAATTCACCCGCGCGAACCTGCCGATGCCACCGGGCAGCGGCGCGATCGTCTATCCGAAGTCGCTTTTCCGTGGCTTGGGAAACGTTCAGCGCGTCGGTGTCCATGCGCCGCTGCCCAAGCGCGAACTGGGCCGCGAATTGATCCGCGAACTGCCCGGAGGGGTGCCCTATGTGCCCCAGATCAATGCGATGTTCGTCGAGGCCGACACCCGCTTTGCGCAAGTGAACCATTACGCTTTGCGCGCATTGGACAGCTTTTTGGTGAAGCGTGACCGGGGGCGGGTCAATCATGTGGGCCAGTCGATGGATCTGGACTATTGGGCACGGTTCGACTTTGCGGATGTGCCCTGTGACGCGATCCGGCGCTATGACGCGCCTGTGGCCGCGTGGCGCGCGCAGCTGATGGAGGATGCAGATCTGGCGGCGCTGCACCACAAGGCGGTGGCCTGGCATCAGGGGCGCATTGCCCAGTTGCGCGCCGATCCCGGCTATCAGGCACTGATCGACGCAATCGCCAGAAGGCCCGCTGCATGAAGGCGCTTGCGGTGCTGACGGTGCGCAATGAGGGGGCCTTTCTGCTGGAGTGGCTGGCCCATCACCGCGCCGCAGGCTTTACCGATTTTCTGGTGTTCTCGAACGATTGCGACGACGGCACCGATGCCATGCTGGACCGGCTGCAAGCCATGGGATGGCTTGCCCATTTGCCCAACCCCGGCCCCTGGCCCGAGGGGCCGCAATGGGCCGCGCTGAAGGCCGCAGACCGGCACCCGCTGGTCATGGGCGCCGACTGGGTCATGGTGCTGGATGTGGATGAATTCGTGAACATCCATCTGGGCAACCGGACACTTGGTGGCCTGATGATGCATGCGCCCGATGTGGATGCTTTCCCCATGACGTGGCGGATGTTCGGCAATGGCGGCAGGGTCGGGTTTGAGGATACCCCCGTGACCCGCACCTTTACCCGCGCCGCACCGCGCGTGCTGCACTGGCCGTGGCGTGCGCTGATGGTGAAGACGCTTTTTCGTCGCCGCGCGTTTGCCCGGCTGGGCGTGCATCGGCCAAAGGGGGGTGAAGGTGCGCGCTGGCTCGGAGGAGACATGGGTGGGCGGCTTTTTTCAGAACCGGGCCGCGATCCCTATGGCGTGATGCAGTTGAACCACTACGCCCTTGGCGCAATGGAAAGCTATCTGGTGAAATGCGACCGGGGCCGCGCCAACCGTGAGGGCGCCGCATTCGACATGTCCTACTGGTGCGACCGGAACTTTGATGCCGAGGGCGACAGCAGCATTGCAGCGCTTGATATCAGCACCTCATTGGCCGAACTGAGGGGCGACCCCGCGCTTGCCACCCTGCACCAGCGGTCGGTCGCGTGGCGCCGTGCGCGATTTGCCACGCTGATGGCGGACGAGCCGTGGCGCGCCCTGTTTGGTCGTCTGTTGATGACGCCACCCGCGCGCGTCCTGACCGCAGACGAGGCGGCGATGATCCGCAGGCATCGCCCCAACGCGCCGGGGAAACAGTCTGTTCGCACCTGAAAGCTTGCCCTGAAGGCCCGTTTTTGAGACTGTACCCGTGCGGGCTCTGGTCCCGTCACGACGCATTTGCCACGTTCAACGTCAGGTTCGGGTCCTTTCCCCGTGCCCGGCCCCGGAGACCACAATGACCGAGACCCCCGCGAACCCGCAAAGCGATCCGTCGCAGGACGCGCCGTTACAGATCGATGTTGCGCCAACGCCACATGAGGCGCGCGAAAGCTGGCTGTCGATGCTTGACCGGATCGGAGAGGACGCCGGATATTTCGAAACCCTGGGCGCGCATCACTGGGCGTTCTTTGTCGATGAAAGCCCCACGCTGGTCGTGACCTTCGAGACGATGGACGACATCCGCGCCCGTCCAGGCCAGATGCCGCTGGGCCATGAGATTGCCGCCGCGCGGGGCTGGTCGCATCTGTGCCTGATCTGCGAGGGTGAGACATGGTATCGCGACCCGCGCGTGTACGGCTATTTCGACCGTCTGGTTGATGACGCGTTTTTCGAAGATTTCGACAAGGTCGTGTTCATGGGCGCCGGCGTGCAAGGCTATGCGGCGGCGGCGTTTTCGGTCGCGGCGCCGGGCTGCGCGGTGATTGCGATCACACCACGCGCAACGATGGCGCCCTCGGTTGCCGGATGGGACAAGCGGGCGCGCGCTGCGCGCCGGCTGGATTTCACCAGCCGCTATGGCTTTGCCCCCGATATGGTCGACGGGGCCGGACGGGTATTCGTGATCCACGATCCGGAAGTGACCGAGGATGCCATGCATGCCGCCTTGTTTCGCGGCCGCCACATCACGCATCTGCACGCCCCCCGGCTGGAAGGGCGGGTGGATTGGGCGCTGGCGCATATGCAACTGCATGCCGCACTGGTCGATCAGGCGCTGGATGGCAGTCTCAGCCGCGCGAGTTGGGGCACGCTTTGGCGCGCGCGCCGCAACTTTGGCCCCTATCTGCGGCTGATGCTGTCGCGCGCCGAGGCAGCAGGACGGATTGTCCACGCGCGGATGATCTGCCGTTCGGTCACCACACGCCTGAATGCGCCGCGCTTTCGCAAGCGGCTGGCCGACATTCTGGCGGATGAGGCGGTGGCCGAGGCGACTTCCGACCTGCGTGACGAAGTGGTCAGCGCCTAATACTGCTGCACGAGGCGCCAGAGTTCCTCGGTCCGGGTCTGGGTCATCAGGGTCTTGCAACCATTCACCTCGGTCTGCCGCGCCGAGCCGCCATACATCAGATAGCCTTGTGCCATGCAGGTTTCATCCCGCACGGTGATCCAGGCCCGTTGCGCGCGCAAAAGGGCGCCAGCCGCCCCCTGCTCGGCCCGAGGCAGATCGGCATCAATGACCTTGAGCGATCCCATCGCTTCCCTGTAGGCCTGATTAAGCGCGACATCCGCCGCATCCATGGCCCGCGCAGTGCACTCGTTGATTTCGAATTGTGTCTGCGCGTTGTCGCAAAAGCCCGTCTGGGCGGCGGCGGGGGCGCCCAGAAGGCAAAGCCCCAGCAAAATCCGTTTCATCGCATCGCCTTTCCGTATGTCGAACAGGTCGTTAGGCCCCTTGGCGCACGCCTAGCACAGCTTTGCGTGCAAAGGCGCTGGAAAAAGTTCGCAATCTGGTCTAACGCGGCGCGCATGACACAAGAGTTGATCCTGCGCCGCCCCGATGACTGGCACCTGCACCTGCGCGATGGCGCGATGTTGCAAGGTGTGCTGCCCGAGACGACGCGCCACTTTGCCCGCGCGATCATCATGCCCAATCTGGTGCCCCCGGTGGTGACGGGTGCCGATGCCCGTGCCTACCGCGATCGCATTCGCGCGGCTCTGCCCGAAGGGTCGGCGTTCCAGCCGCTGATGACGCTGTATCTGACCGAAACCACGGATCCCGCCGATGTCGCCGCCGCCCATGCCGAAGGGCTGATCACGGCGGTCAAGCTTTATCCCGCCGGAGCCACGACCAACAGCCATGGCGGCGTGCGCGATATCGAACGGGTCATGCCGGTGCTGGAGAAGATGGCCGAGATCGGCCTGCCCCTGTGCACCCATGGCGAGGTGACGACGCCCGAGGTTGACATCTTTGACCGCGAGGCGGTGTTCATCGACACCGTCCTTGCCCCGTTGCGCCGTCGATTGCCCGAACTGCGCGTGGTGATGGAGCACATCACCACCGCCGAGGGCGTGGCCTATGCCCGCGAGGGGGGGCCCACGCTTGGCGCCACGATCACCACGCACCACCTGATTCTGAACCGCAATCATCTGCTGGTGGGCGGGATTCGTCCGCATTTCTATTGCCTGCCCGTCGCCAAGCGTGAAAAACACCGATTGGCTTTGCGCGCGGCCGCCACCTCGGGCGAGGGGTGCTTCTTCCTTGGCACTGATTCCGCGCCGCATGTCGATGCGGCGAAGGAACAGGCCTGCGGCTGCGCGGGCTGCTTTACCGCGACCAACACCATGCCCCTGCTGGCGCATGTGTTCGAGCAAGAGGCCGCGCTGCCCCGTCTGGAGGCCTTCACCAGCCTGAATGGTCCAGCTTTTTACGGCCTGACCCCCAACGAGGCGCGCCTGCGGCTGGTCAAGCATGACGCGGCGCAGATCTTCCCCGCGAAGATCTTTACCGAAGCGGGCCCCGTGACCGTGTTCGACCCCGGGTTTGCGGTGCACTGGCAGGTTGAGCCTTGACATCATCCGGGCTTTCCCTGACCCCGGCGAAGGCATTCTCGGGCGGCGCCGGACGCATCGCGCGGGATATTTCTGAATCGCACTCGCCGCAAAGGACCGTGTCATGATCCCCACCAGCTTTCCGCCCGCGGACGAGATGGCCCGCCTGACCGCCCGAGCGTTGCTGGAAATTGGGGCCGTGCATTTCAACGCAGGAACGCCGTTCACCCTCGCGTCAGGCCTGCCGAGCCCGACCTATATCGATTGCCGCAAGCTGATCTCGTACCCGCGCATCCGCAGCATGCTGATGGATTTCATGGCCGTGACTGTGATGCGCCGCGCCGGGTTCGAGGCGTTCGACAACATTGCGGGCGGCGAGACGGCGGGGATACCGTTTGCGGCCCTTGTGGCAGAGCGGTTGGCCCTGCCGATGACGTATGTGCGCAAGAAACCCAAAGGCTACGGCCGCAACGCCCGGATCGAGGGCGTGATGACGCCGGGGCAGCGGGTGTTGCTGGTCGAGGATCTGACGACGGATGGCGGATCAAAGATGTCGTTCGTGGACGCGATCCGCGAGACGGGGGCCAGTTGCGCGCACACGGCGGTGATCTTTTATTACGACATTTTTCCGGGCACCACCGAGCGTCTGGCCGGGCATGGCGTCGCACTTCATCATCTGTGCACCTGGTGGGACGTGCTGGCCGAGGCACGCGCACAGAGCGCATTCGATGCGGATACCCTGGCCGAAGTGGAGCGCTTTTTGAAAGCCCCGCGCGCCTGGCAAGAGGCACGCGCTTCCCGGCTTTAGACCGCTCCGGCGCGTGGGGCCAGGGGCCGCTCGACGACACCACACTCTTGATCTTCACCCATATGCAGCATGCCGGGTGACGGGCGTTGCCAGATATGGTAGGCAGCAGAATGCACGCTTTTCCCTCGCTTGAAGCGATTTGTTGTGGACGAGCTGTGGATGACCGCAAATACCCCCTGCCTAAAGGGCGTCCTGTTCTGATAGGCAGGGGACTTGAATCAAAATCCGGACCCAGTGGCAGGCATGAACGAAATATCGACTTTCGCCCCGAAATCCCTCGCTGGCTCTGATGCGTCGGATGTCATGCCGCACAATATCGAGGCCGAGCAGCAGCTTTTGGGCGCGATTTTGACGAACAACGATGTGTTCGACCGAATCGCGGCCCTTGTGAAGGCCGAGCATTTCTTCGACCCGGTGCATCAGCGCATCTTCGAGAAATCTGCGGCCCGGATCCAGAAGAACGCGCTGGCAAGCCCGGTCACGCTGAAACCGTTTTTCGAAGATGACGAAGGGCTGAAGGAACTGGGCGGACCGTCCTATCTGGTGCGGCTTGCCGGGGCGGCGATCGGGGCCTATGCGGCGCGCGACTATGCGCAGATGATCTATGACTTGTCTGTCCGGCGCGAATTGATCGGGCTTGGGCGCGACATCTCGGCCCGCGCGGCCAAGGTGGACATGGCGTCCGAACCGCGCGAGCAGATCACCGAGGCCGAGCAGCGGCTCTACAAGCTGGGCGAGCAGGGTGTAGCCGAGCGCGGTTTTCAAAGCTTTCTCAAGGCGGTAACGGACGCTGTGAATGTCGCCAATGCCGCCTATCAGCGCGGTGGCGGGCTTGCGGGAATTTCGTCAGGGCTGGTCGATCTGGACAAGAAGCTGGGCGGATTGCATGAAAGTGATCTTCTCATTCTGGCTGGTCGCCCGTCGATGGGCAAAACCTCGCTCGCCACCAACATCGCCTTCAACATCGCAAAGGCCTACAAGCGCGGGCGCAAGCCCGATGGAACGGAAGGCGCGGTCGAGGGCGGCGTGGTGGGGTTCTTCTCGCTGGAGATGAGCGCCGAGCAACTGGCGGCGCGGATCTTGTCCGAGGCATCCGAGGTGCCGTCCGAACAGATCCGCCGCGGTGACATGACAGAGGCCGAGTTCCGCCGCTTTGTCGAGGCAGCCAAACAGCTGGAAGCCTGCCCGCTTTATATCGACGACACGCCCGCGCTGGCGATCGCGCAGGTGGCGGCCCGCGCACGCCGCCTGAAACGCACGCATGGCCTGGATGTGCTGATGGTGGACTACCTGCAACTGCTGAAAGGCACTGCCAAAAGTTCGGAAGGCAGCCGGGTGCAAGAGGTGTCCGAGATCACCCAAGGCCTGAAGGCGATTGCCAAAGAGCTGAACATTCCCGTTGTGGCGCTGTCGCAACTGTCGCGTCAGGTGGAAAGCCGCGAGGACAAGCGACCGCAGCTTTCGGATTTGCGCGAGTCCGGTTCGATCGAGCAGGACGCCGACGTGGTGATGTTCGTCTATCGCGAAGAATACTACAAAGAGCGTGAAAAGCCCGGCGACCATGAGTTGGAAAAGATGGCCACATGGCAGCAGGTGATGGAGCAATGCCACGGCAAGGCCGAAGTGATCATCGGCAAGCAGCGCCACGGCCCCATCGGGTCGGTAGAACTCAGTTTCGAGGGGCGTTTTACCCGCTTTGGCAACCTTGTCCAGCCGTGGCAGAGCGGCCGCGACCGTGATTGAGGCTTTGTGGAGCGGTTTGCGGCCCGGCCGCGACGTTCCGGCGAATTTCCCTTGACCCCAAGGCCGGGACTGTCAAAAACGCGGCATGGCAACAGCAACCCTTTCCATTGATCTCGATGCGCTTGCCGCCAACTGGCGGGCGCTTGACCGGGCCTCCTCATCTGGGGTGCAAACGGCCGCGGTGGTCAAGGCCGACGCGTATGGCCTTGGCGTGACGCGCGTGGCGCGTGCCCTTGCGCACGCGGGCGCACGGCGTTTCTTTGTGGCTTTCGCCGAAGAAGGGGCTGCCTTGCGACAGGTTCTGGGCCCGGGCCCGCAGATCTGCATCCTGACGGGCCACATGGCGGGCGATACGGAAATGATCCACGATCTGGATCTGACCCCAATGCTGAACAGCATCGACCAGGTCACGCGCCATCTGGAAAGCCTGCCGGGCCTGCCGTTTGGCGTGCAACTGGACACCGGCATGAACCGGCTGGGCATGGAAGAGGCCGAGTGGGAGGCTGTGGCGCCCTTCGTGCTTGAGGCCGGGCCGGACCTTCTGATGTCGCATCTGGCCTGTGCCGATGACCCGGACCACGGGCTGAACGAGGTTCAGTTGGCCACGTTCCATGCGATGACCGACGGCACAGGCGTGCCCCGCTCACTGGCCGCGACGGGGGGCATTCTGCTGGGGCCGAAGTATCACTTCGATCTGACGCGCCCCGGCATCGGCCTGTATGGCGGCCGCCCCTATGAGGGGGCGGCGCGGGTGGTGACACTTTCGGTGCCGGTCATTCAGGCGCGGCCTGTCTCTGCGGGTGAATCCGTAGGATACGGCTGCACGTGGACCGCCGAGGCGGACTGCACCATTGCCACCCTGTCGGGCGGCTATGGAGACGGGTTAAGCCGCGCGCTTTCGAACAGGGCGGTGCTTTGGGATGGTGACACCCCCTGCCCGCTGGTGGGGCGCGTGTCTATGGACGCGCTGACGGTGGATATCAGCCACCTGCCCGTGGTGCCGCGCAGTCTTGATATCCTCGGGCCGCATCAGACGGTGGATGATCTGGCCGAAATCGCCGGGACCGTCGGGTACGAGATCCTGACCAGTCTTGGGGCGCGCTATGTGCGCCGCTATGCCGAGGGTGCCGCATGACGCCTGCCGGTGGCCTTCGTGCCATCGGGGACCCGGTTCCAGACTCATTGGCTTTGATCGGGCGGGGGCGATCGTTGGTGCTGGGTGCGGGAAGATGAATGCTGTCACGCGCCCTTGTCTTGCAAAATTCATGCGTGGCCGCGCCCTTCGCCCGATCAATCGGGTGCGCTGATGGGGGGGCTGTTTCAGGCCGATCTGTCGTTCCTGTTCGAGCAGCCCTCGGTCTGGTTGGTGCTCGTCGAGACATTGCTGCTGATCACCCCGCTTGCCATTGCGCTGTCCGGCTTTGCCGCCTGGCGGGTGGGCGACCGGGCAGGAGTGACGCTGATCGTGTGGGTGGTGATCTATATTTTCTGGATGCAGTGGCCGGTGCCCTTGCAACAGCAGTTGGTCTTGCCGGGCCGGGTGGTTTCGGTGGTGGGTTGGTTCTGGCTGCTCGGCGCCTGGGCACGCCGGGTGAAATGGCACGAGCCTTTGCTGTTGGTGGCCAACGGCATCGTCGTCGCATTCCTGATTGCTCTGACACTGACCACAGGCGTGGCAACAATCCGTGACGTGATGGGCTGGGACGTTCCCGCGCAAAGCGCATGACTGTTTCCGCGAGGGAAACAGTTCGCGTTCTTTTGCGATGATTTGCTATAAATCCAGTATATAGCCCACAATTTCAGCTGCGATGTACGGACAGACAGACGCACCCGAAGGCACCGTGGTCAGGTCTGCCGTTGGCGTTTCTTGCGCTGCGCTACATCGGCGTTGATCGAACGATGGGCCGATCTGAACGCGAAAGCGTGGAATGCACCGCACGGCGACAATGTCGTGACCCTGCCCAAGCCTGCCAGATAGGTCTTGACCGACGGGCACGGCTGCGGCCACCAAGGGGGCATGAAATGGCTGAACCTGTGCCTGCTGATCGTGTTCCCGTTGTCGTGGTTCGCGCCCCTGATGCGGGCGGGGATCTTGCCGATCTTTGGCTTGGGTGAAATCTCGGTGATCACCGGCCTGCAATCGCTGTGGGCCAGTGACGTGATCCTTGCTCTGGTGGTGACGGGTTTTGCGATCTTCGCGCCAATGGCCAAGACCATCGGCCTGGCGTTGCTGGATTTCGGCCTGCTCAGCCCCCGCGCCCTGCCTGCGCTGCATGTCCTTGGCAAGCTGGCGATGGCCGATGTCTTCCTGATCGCGCTGTATATCGTGGTGGTCAAGGGTGTGGGCATGGCCACGGTCGAGGTGGCATGGGGCCTGTATGTGTTTACCGGCTGCATCCTTGTGTCGCTTGCGTTGGGGCTGGCGCATCGCCGCTGAACCTTGCCCTTGCGCGTCCGGCAGGGCATCAAGGGCGCCATGAGCAAATCGTCCCCCGTTTTCACCTGTTCGTCCTGCGGAGCGGTCCACAAGAAGTGGCAGGGGCGCTGCGAATCCTGTGGCGCCTGGAACTCCATCGTCGAGGAGGCACCCCTGTCTGCGGGCCCCAAGGCCCTTGGCGCACGGGGCCGCACCATTCCTCTCAGCGATCTGTCGACCGACGAGGCGCCGCCGCCGCGCGTCGGTTCGGGGATTGATGAGTTGGACCGCGTACTGGGCGGCGGGCTGGTGCCGTCATCGGCCATTCTGGTGGGCGGCGATCCGGGCATCGGCAAATCGACGCTGCTGTTGCAGGCGGCGGCCAGCTTTGCGCGCGGCGGCGTCAAGTGCCTGTATATCTCGGGCGAAGAGGCGGCGGCCCAGGTGCGGATGCGGGCGCAGCGGCTGGGGCTGACGGATGCGCCGGTGATTTTGGGCGCCGAAACCAACCTGCGCGACATCCTGACCACACTCGACGCCGAGCGCCCCGGCCTGGCTGTCATCGATTCGATCCAGACCATGTGGCTCGACAGCATCGAGGCCGCCCCCGGATCTGTCAGTCAGGTTCGCGCGTCCTGCCACGAGTTGGTCACATTCGCCAAGCGTCGCGGCGTGGCCGTCATCCTCGTGGGCCATGTCACCAAGGATGGCCAGATCGCCGGCCCGCGTGTGGTGGAACACATGGTCGATACCGTGCTGTATTTTGAGGGCGAGCGCGGGCACCAGTTCCGCATTCTGCGCGCGGTCAAGAACCGCTTTGGCCCCGCCGATGAAATCGGGGTGTTCGAGATGACGGGGGCCGGGTTGTCGCAGGTGACGAACCCTTCGGCGCTGTTCTTGTCCGACCGCGACCGCCCTGCCCCCGGTTCGGCCGTGTTTGCCGGGATCGAGGGCACGCGCCCCGTGCTGACCGAGATACAGGCACTGGTCGCCCCCTCAACCCTTGGCACCCCGCGCCGCACCGTGGTGGGACTTGATCAGGGACGGCTGTCCACGATTCTCGCGGTGCTCGAAGCGCGCTGCGGTATTCCGTTCACCGGGCTTGACGTGTTCCTGAACGTGGCGGGTGGCTTGCGCGTGAATGAGCCCGCCGCCGATCTGGCCGTGGCGGCCGCCCTGCTGAGCGCGCGCGAGGATGTGGCAATTCCGCCAGACATGGTGCTTTTCGGGGAGATTTCGCTGTCAGGCGCGCTGCGCCCGGTGGGTCAAACCGAAAACAGGTTGAAAGAGGCGTCGAAACTTGGTTTTCAGCAGGCAGTCGTGCCGACCCGGTCAAAAACCGGATCGGCTGACGGAATGCGGCTGCGCGAAATGCCTGATCTGACGGCTTTCGTGGGCGAAATGTTCGGCGCGGGATAGCGCGCGAGGGAGTGGACGGATGGAAGGCTTTACGCTTGTCGATGCGGTGGTGGCCGCGGTGATCGTGCTGTCGGCGATTCTGGCCTATTCGCGGGGCCTTGTGCGCGAGATCATGGCGATTGCGGGCTGGATCGGGGCGGCGGTGCTGGCATTCATCTTTGCGCCCGCCGCACAGCCGCTGATCAAGGAACTGCCCGTGGTCGGCACGTTTCTGGGCGACAGTTGCGAATTGTCGATCATCGGCGCCTTTGCTGCGGTGTTTGCACTCGGTCTTGTGATCGCAGCCCTGTTCACGCCGCTGTTTTCATCCGTGGTCCAGCGTTCGGCCCTGGGCGGCATCGATCAGGGTCTGGGCTTTTTGTTCGGCGTCGCGCGGGGCGTCATTCTGGTGGCCGTCGCCTTGATCGTTTATGACCGCGCCGTCGCCGCAAACACCGTACCCATGGTCGACAATTCGCGTTCGGCCAAGGTTTTTGCCAGTTTTCAGGCCAATATCGACAACAATATCCCCGCCGATGCGCCGGGATGGATCGTGGCGCGCTATAATGAACTGACCGCAGAATGTGCCCTTCCGGCCGCATCGCCCACCGCAGCCCCCGCACCCACCGGAAACTGATCACGCCGCAGTGCGGCACTTGTGCGCGTGCAGGGCCGATTGCGGGCGTGACACTGGCGTGACACTGGCCTAGATGACAGGGCATCCGCCCCCAGATGGAGCTGCCCGCCATGCGCCCCTTCCATGCCCATCCTTTCGATGACGACAAACTGAAAGAGGAATGTGGCGTCTTCGGCGTGATCGGCCTTGCGGATGCTGCCAATTTTACGGCCCTTGGCCTGCATGCGTTGCAACACCGGGGTCAGGAGGCGGGCGGCATCGTGGCCTACCACCCCGACCACGGCTTCAACTCGGCCCGCCGCTTTGGCTATGTGCGCGACAATTTTACCAAGCCTGATGTGATGGATACGCTGCCCGGCCAGCTTGCCATCGGCCACGTGCGCTATTCCACCGCCGGATCAAAGGGCGCCACCGCGATCCGCGATGTGCAACCGTTTTTTGGCGAGTTCTCGATGGGCGGCTGCGCCATCGCGCATAACGGCAACATCACCAACGCGGTTGCCCTGCGGCGCGAGTTGATCGAGCGCGGGTCGATCTTTCAGTCCTCGAGCGATTCGGAGTGCATCATCCATCTGATGGCGCGCTCGATCCAGAAAACCATCTCCGAGCGGATCAAGGATGCGCTGCGTGCGGTCGAGGGCGCATTTTCGGTGGTGGCCATGACGCGCACCAAGCTGATCGGCGTGCGCGATCCGCTGGGCGTGCGTCCGCTGGTTCTGGGGCGTCTGGGCGATTCCGGCTGGGCGCTGTCGTCCGAGACCTGCGCTCTCGACATCATCGGCGCGGATTTCGTGCGCGAGATCGAGCCGGGCGAAATGGTGATCATCGAAGGCAACAAGATCGTATCGTCCAAGCCGTTCCAGCCCGCCGCCTCGCGCTTTTGCATCTTTGAAAACGTCTATTTCTCGCGCCCCGACAGCATCATCGGTGGCCGGTCGGTCTATGAAACGCGGCGCCAGATCGGGGTGGAACTGGCGCGCGAGGCCCCGGTTGACGCGGATCTGGTCTGCCCCGTGCCCGACAGTGGCACACCTGCGGCCATCGGCTACAGTCAGGAATCGGGCATTCCCTATGCGATGGGGATCATCCGCAACCAGTACATGGGCCGGACCTTCATTGAGCCGACCGAACAGATCCGCAATATGGGCGTGCGTCTGAAGCTGAACGTGAACCGCGCGCTGATAAAGGGCAAGCGGGTCATTCTGGTCGACGATTCCATCGTGCGCGGCACCACCAGCCGCAAGATCAAGGACATGATCATAGAGGCAGGCGCCGCCGAGGTGCATTTTCGCATCGCCTCGCCCCCCACGGCCTGGCCCTGCTTTTACGGCGTGGACACGCCCGAGCGCAGCAAATTGCTGGCCGCCACCATGTCCGAAGAAGAAATGCGTGAGTGGGTTGGGGTCGACAGCCTGAAATTCGTAACCCTCGACGGCCTTTACCGTGCTGCGGGCGAGGCTGCCGGCCGCGACGCCGCCGCCCCCCGCTTTTGCGATGCCTGCTTTTCCGGCGATTACCCCGTCATTCCGTCCGACAAGATCAACGAAGGCTTCGAGATGAAGGCCGCTGAATAGCCTCGATACTCTGTCTTCATATATCCCATGGCGGTCCGGGGTTTGATGCCTCTGATGCCCGTCAAATCCCGCACAGGCCCTACACATGACCCAACCTACAGCTCTGATCACCGGTGCCTCGCGCGGCCTTGGCGCCGCCATGGCCGAAGCCCTCGCCAGCCGCGGCTGGCATGTTGTGGCCGTTGCCCGCACGGTTGGCGCGCTGGAAGAGGTTGATGACCGCGTCAAGACACAGAAGCTGGCGGATGCGGATGCGGGGACGCTGACACTGGCACCGATGGATGTGACTGATGAGGGTGCGATGCGCCACCTTTGCCGCTCTATCCACGACCGCTGGGGCGGGTTGCAGGCCTGGGTCCACACGGCAGTGTACGCAGCGGCCCTGTCGCCGGCAGGGTCGGTCGACATGAAGGATCTCGACAAATCCGTGGCCACCAACCTGCGCGCCAGTGCCTTTCTGATCACCATGGTCGAACCCTTGTTGCGCGCAGGCAAAGGCACGGCGATGTTTCTGGACGATCCGCTGATCGGGGGGCGGTTCGCCGCGTGCTACGGCACCACCAAAGCCGCCCAGATCGCCCTTGCGCGCAGTTGGCAGGCCGAGGCCGCGCGCATTGGTCCACGCGTGCTGATCGAAACCCCGGCCCCGATGCCCACGGCCGTGCGCGCGCGCTTTTACCCCGGCGAGGACCGCAGCCCCCTGACTGACCCGCGGACCGAGGCTGCGCGGCTGGCGGCGCTTCTCTAACCCCTCAGGGCGGCGTCCATCGCGGCCCACAGCGTCTCGACCGGCTCCAGCCCGATGGACAGGCGCAAGAATCCCTCTGGCACCATGTCGCCCCAGCGCGCCCGACGCTCGCCCGAGGTGTGCGTGCTGCCAAAGCTTGTGGCGCGCACCATGTAGGGACAGCGGGCCAGAAACCCTTCGGCGGCAGTTGCATCGCGCAGGGTGACCCCGATCAGAAAGCCGAAGGCATCCATCTGGCGCGCGGATATGGCATGCGCCGGGTCATCGGGCAGACCCGGATAGCGCAGCGCCTGAACCTGCGGGTGCCCGGCCAGACGCGTGGCAATTACTCCGGCACTGCGGCACATCCGGTCCAGCCGCACCTCCAGCGTCTCAAGGCCCCGGTGGATCAGCCATGCCTCAAGCGCGCCGGGCACGGCCCCCGACAGGCGCCGCCAGTCGCGCACGCGGCCCATCAGTACGGCATCGCGCCCCGCGACGTGGCCAAACAGCGCATCCGAATGGCCCCCCGGCGCCTTGGTATCGGCGGCCACCACCAGATCGGCGCCAAGGTCCAGCGGGCGTTGCAACAGGGGTGTCATCGTGGTGTTATCCGCAATCACCCGCGCCCCTGACGCATGGGCGCGGGCAGCGACAGCGGCGATGTCGATCACCTCAAGCCCCGGGTTTGACGGCGTCTCGATATACACCACCGCAGCCCCGGCAAAGTCTGCCGTCGCAAAGGCAAGGGTGGGGATCTGCACCACCGTGATGCCCAGCGACGCCAGAAATCCGTCCGACAGAACCCGGGTCACATAATAGCCGTCCGAGGGCAGGATCACCGTATCACCAGCCGTCAGCGTGGCCATCAGCGCGGCCGAAATTGCCCCCATGCCCGAAGGGAACCCCACCACCTCTGCCGCCTCGAGCAGGGCCAGTTGCGCCTCGACCGCGTCCCAGGTGGGGGTGCCGTTGCGGGCGTAGATATAGGGGGCGCCCTGCACATCGGGCAGGTGATAGGCGGTGGACGTGGTCAGCGGCAGCGCGACAGGGTCGCCCTTCTCCAGCCCCGCGCTGCGATGGTGCAGCATCCGGGCAATCCGTTGGTCGGTGTCTTTGGTCATGACGCGGTCCCCCCTGACAACGGAGGACACTTGCGGGGATGCGGGCGGGATTTGCAAGGGGCACCCTTGCGCAGCAGGCCCGATCTGCGTTTGATGGGCGAGGAATTTTTGCGGAGGACACGATGCGACTGAAAGACAAGACGGCGTTTTGCACGGCGAGCGGCGCCGGGATCGGGCTCGCGTCCGTGCGGGCGATGCGCCATGAGGGCGCGCGGGTGATCGCCACCGACCGTGACGCCAAGGCGGTGGCGGCGCTGGAGGAAGAGGGGTTCGAGGCCTATCAACTGGATGTCACCGACCCTGCGGCGGTAGCGGCGATGGCCGCACGGGTGGGCGCGGTGGATGTGCTGTTCAATTGCGCGGGTTTTGTGCATCACGGCACCATCCTCGACTGCGACGAAGAGGCGTGGGATTTTTCGTTCAACCTGAACGTCAAGGCCATGTACCGCGTAACGCGTGCCTTTTTGCCCGGCATGGTGACAAGGGGCGCAGGCTCGATCATCAACATGGCTTCGGTCGTGTCCAGCACCATCGCGGCGCCGAACCGCTTTGTCTATGGCGCGACGAAGGCGGCGGTGCTTGGGATGACCAAGGGAATTGCCGCCGATTTCATCAAGCAGGGCATCCGCGCCAACGCGGTCTGCCCCGGCACGGTGGACACGCCATCCTTGCATGACCGCATGCGGGCAATGGGGGATTATGAGGCCGCACGGGCCAGTTTCCTCGCACGGCAACCCACGGGCAAGATTGCGGGCGCTGACGAAATCGCCCCGCTCGTCGTTTTTCTGGCCAGCGACGAGTCAGCCTTTATCACGGGTCAGGCCATGGCGATTGATGGCGGCTGGTCGAACACCTGACCCACGGTGCCCGGGCACAACCAAAGGAAAAGGCCCCCGCTTCCGGGGGCCTTATCTCTTTCAAGGGGCCCTTGGGGGGCTTATTCCTGAACCGTCACTGTCGCCATATTGTCGGGGTCAGAGACCTCACCGTTGCCGCCCGCGCCCTTTTTGATGGCATCGACCACGTCCATCCCCGATACGACACGGCCGACGATGGTGTATTGGCCGTCGAGATGCGGGGCTGGCGCGAACATGATGAAGAACTGGCTGTTGGCGCTGTCGGGCGACTGGCTGCGGGCCATGCCGATCACGCCCCGGTCAAAGCTGAGCGACGAGAATTCGGCCGGAAGATCGGGCAGTTTTGATCCGCCCATCCCTGCCATGCCGGTGTCGCCGCCCTTTTTGCCAAATTCGACATCGCCCGTCTGGGCCATGAAGCCGTCGATGACGCGGTGGAACACCACGCCGTCATAGGCGCCTTCACGCGCAAGGGCGGTGATCTGTTCGACATGCTTTGGCGCCACATCTGGAAGCAGGTCGATCACGATGGTGCCCGTGGTGCTGCCCGCGACCTGAATGATCAGGTTCGGGCCGGGGCCGTCTTCCTGCGCCATGACCGGGGTGGCCCCGGTGGTGATGGCATAGGCGCCCAGCACGGCCAGACCTGCCGCAAAGACGCCGCCTGCGATGAAACGATCAAGCGACATCGGCAGCCACCCGCACGGTTATCATGCGATCAGGGGCGGCTGGCGGCTCGCCACGCGCGATCTTGTCCACATGCTCCATCCCCGAAATCACCCGGCCATACACGGTATATTGACCGTTGAGAAAATTGTTGTCCGAAAAGTTGATGAAGAACTGGCTGTTGGCGGAATTCGGGCTGGACGAGCGTGCGGCCCCGATGCTGCCACGGTCATGGGGAAGTTTGGAAAATTCGGCCGGAAGATCAGGATGGTCCGAGGCACCCGTGCCCGCGCGGCGCAGGTTGAAATCCTGCTCCATGTTGCCGTTTGCCACATCACCGGTCTGGGCCATGAAGCCGTCGATCACGCGGTGAAAACAGACGTTGTCGTAGGCGCCTGCGCGCGCCAGAGCCTTCATCCGCTCGGTGTGCTTGGGGGCCACCTCGGGCAGCAGGGCAATCACCACCTCACCATCCTTGAGGGTGACGATGATGGTGTTCTCGGGGTCTTTGATCTCGGCCATGGCAGGCTCTCCTTCGCTTGTCTGGGGCGGAACTTAATGGCGCGGGGGCACAAGGGAAAGGGCAAAGCCGCGTCTATCGGTTGACGCAGGCGGTAATCGGGGGGAAACAGGGGCAGGAACTGGCGCCAGAGGAGGCCTTGATGGGCTGGAAAACACTTGATGACGTGGGCCTTGCGGGAAAGATCGTGCTGACCCGTGTGGACATCAACGTGCCGATGGAGGGGGGCCGCGTGACCGATACCACCCGCATCGACAAGATTCGCCCCACCGTGGACGATCTGGTGGCGCGCGGGGCAAAGGTGGCGCTTCTCGCGCATTTCGGGCGGCCCAAGGGCAAGGTTGTGCCCGAGATGAGCCTTTCGCACCTTCTGCCCGCCCTGGAGGCGTCTCTGGGGCGGTCGGTGACGTTCATGGAACATCCGACCCGCGCCGCCCTGGATGACCTGCCGCAAAATGCGGTGGTGCTGATGGAAAACACCCGATTCTCGCCGGGGGAAGAGACGAATGATCCCGCGATGGCGGCAGATCTGGCGGCTTTGGGCGATCTTTACTGCAACGACGCCTTTTCAGCCTCGCACCGCGCGCACGCGTCAACCGAAGGGGTGGCGCGGCTGCTGCCATCGTTTGCGGGCCGCCTGATGGCCGAAGAACTTGCGGCACTTGAGGCGGCTCTTGGTGCGCCCGCGCGTCCGTTGGTGGCGGTGGTGGGCGGCGCCAAGGTGTCGACCAAGCTGGAACTTCTGGGGCACCTTGTCGAAAAGGTGGACCATATGGTGATCGGTGGCGGGATGGCAAACACGTTCCTTGTGGCGCAGGGTTTCGAGATCGGCACATCGCTGGCCGAGCGCGACATGGCGCAGACGGCACTGGATATCCTGGGCAAAGCGCGTGCTGCCGGCTGCACGATCCACCTGCCCGTCGATGTGGTCGTGGCGCGCGCATTCGAGGAGGGGGCCGCGCATGAGGTGGTGGCTGCCGACGCCTGCCCGGCGGACGCCATGATTCTGGACGCGGGCCCGATGACCGTGGCCGCCCTCGTGCGCGTGTTCGAAAGCTGCAAGACCCTGATCTGGAACGGCCCCTTGGGTGCGTTCGAGATCAGCCCGTTTGATGCGGCCACCAATGCGGCGGCAAATTCGGCGGCGGCGCTGACGCGCGAGGGCGCGCTGATATCGGTCGCCGGGGGCGGCGATACGGTGGCGGCCCTCAATCAGGCTGGGGCAGCTGCGGATTTCAGCTTCATCTCGACAGCCGGGGGCGCATTCCTTGAATGGATGGAGGGCAAGACCCTGCCCGGTGTGGCGGCACTGATGGCATGACCGACACCACGCTCGCCCGCGACTACCGCACACAAGATTGGGCGCTGGTGACAGGCGCGTCGGAAGGCATTGGCCGTGCGCTGGCGGTCGAAGCAGCGAAGGCGGGTTACAACGTCTTGCTGACAGGGCGGCGGCGCGAGGCGCTGGAAGCGCATGCCGATGCTTTGCGACGGGCGTATTTCGTTGCAACGGTGGTGCTGACCGGCGATCTGTCCGACCCTGATGCCGCCGAAGGCATCTGGGCCGAGGCGGTCAAGGGTCGGCGCATCGCGGTTGTGGTCAACAATGCGGGTCTTGGCCGCAACGGCGCGTTTGCAGACCCCGACGGTTGGGCGCGCGAAACCGAATCGATCATGGTCAACGTGGTTGCGGCGACAATCCTGATGAAGCGGGCCGTTGCCCACATGGCAGCCAATGGCGGCGGGCGAATCCTGAACGTAGCCTCGGTCGCGGGCATGATGCCCGGGCCGCACATGGCAGTCTATCATGCGACCAAGGCTTATATCCTGTCGCTGTCCGAGGCGGTCGCGGTTGAAGGGGCGCGCGATGCGGTGTTTGTGACAGCCCTTTGCCCCGGACCCACCGATACCCAGTTTTTTGCCGCGGACGGGGCCGAAAAGACCACCTTGCTTACGAAACTTCTGCCGATGCCTGGCGCCGATGCAGTGGCAGCGGCAGGCTGGAAGGCGATGGAGCGGGGCGCGAGAATCGTCGTGCCCGGCTGGTCGAACAAGATCGCGGCATTTCTGCCCCGGTTGGCGCCACGCAGGCTGGTGGCGGTTCTGGTAGGGCAAGTCTTGAAAAAGCGTTGGTAGCCCCCGTGCGGTTAGCGCCACCAAGATTGCAGCGGCCCACGCTTGCCGCTAATCCTGAGGAAACCGGGATTTCACAGGGATGTATCAGATGACAATTGCCGAGCAGACCGAACAGATGCGCCGTGGCCATGGCTTCATTGCCGCCCTCGACCAGTCGGGCGGTTCGACACCCAAGGCGCTGCGGCAATACGGCATTGAAGAAAGCGCCTATTCCGGCGAGACCGAGATGTTCGACCTGATCCACGCCATGCGCGCGCGCATCATCACATCGCCCGCGTTCACCGGCGACAAGGTGATCGGGGCAATCCTGTTCGAGCAGACGATGGACCGCGCCATCGACGGTATCCCCACGGCAACCTTCCTGTGGGAACAGCGTCATGTCGTGCCATTTCTGAAGATCGACAAGGGGCTGGAGGCAGAGGCGGACGGCGTACAACTTATGAAACCGATGCCAGACCTTGACGCGCTTCTGGACCGCGCGCGCGCCGCCGGGATTTTCGGGACCAAGGAACGCTCGGTCATCAATTCCGCCAATGCGGCGGGCATCGAAGCGGTCACAGCCCAGCAATTTGCGGTCGGCGCACAAGTGCGGGCGCATGGGCTGATGCCGATCCTGGAGCCCGAGGTGACGATCTCGATCACCGACAAGCCACAGGCCGAGGCGCTGCTGCAAGAGGCGATCTTGCGGCATCTTGAGACGCTGCCCGATGGTGAAAGCGTGATGCTGAAGCTGTCGCTGCCGTCGGTCGACAATTTCTACGCGTCGCTGGTGGGTCACCCCAAGGTTCTGAAGGTGGTGGCCCTGTCGGGCGGCCACCCACGGGCGCGCGCCAATGAAATCCTTGCGCGCAATCGCGGCGTCATCGCAAGTTTCAGCCGCGCGCTCAGCGAGGGGCTGACCGCGGGCCAGTCAGATGCAGACTTCGATGCGATGCTGGGCGAAGCGATCACCAGCATTCACGCAGCCTCGGTCGCTGGCTGAGACCGGGCGGGATGCCGGAAAACGTGAAGGGTAACGCCCGAAAGGGGATTCCCTTCACGATTCGGTTGTGCAATGATTCGCGGATGCCCCCGGCCAAGAGGGGCCGTGAAAAGGCAGTTTTATGACCCCGAACCTTGCGCGCCCGGCCCTTGGCGGCCTGCTTTATCTTCTGTTTGCCGTAACGCTGGGCGCCTATTTCACGTTTGCGGCGGTGCAGGGCGAGTATGGCGTGTTCCGTCAGGTGCAGATCAGGGCCGAGGCTGAAGCCCTGCGGGTTGAACGGGACGCCCTCTACGGCGATCTGGCACGCCTTTCCAATCTGACCGCCCGCCTGTCCGACCGCTATCTGGACATTGATCTGCTGGACGAACGCGTGCGCGATGTTCTGGGCTATGTCCGCGCGGATGAGATCGTGATCCGCTAGGCGCGCGCCTGCAGCATTACAGTCACGGCGCGCCGGTGAAAATTTTGTTTTGCTCAACAAAAACCGTTCCGCTATAAGTGGTTTAATACTGAACTATTTTCGTTTGCTCAGACGGAGGGATGCCGCCCATGGCCGCCAGAAAACCAGCCGAGAGGTCCAATGCCTCAAAAGACGATTTACTGAAATACTACCGGGACATGCTGCTGATCCGGCGGTTCGAGGAAAAAGCGGGCCAATTGTATGGGATGGGTCTGATCGGGGGGTTCTGTCACCTCTATATCGGCCAAGAAGCCGTCGTCGTAGGGCTTGAGGCCGCTGCCAAAGAGGGTGACAAGCGCATCACCAGTTACCGCGACCACGGGCACATGCTGGCCTGCGGGATGGACCCCAAGGGCGTCATGGCGGAACTGACCGGGCGCATCGGCGGCTATTCCAAGGGGAAGGGCGGTTCGATGCACATGTTTTCCAAGGAAAAGCACTTCTATGGCGGCCACGGGATCGTGGGCGCGCAGGTGCCGCTGGGCACCGGATTGGCGTTTGCGGACAAATATCTGGGCAATGACAATGTGACCTTCACCTATTTCGGCGACGGCGCGGCCAATCAGGGCCAGGTCTATGAGGCCTACAACATGGCCGAACTGTGGAAACTTCCGGTTGTTTTCGTCATCGAAAACAACGGCTATGCCATGGGCACGTCCGTCAAACGCTCGACCCATTCCAAGACCCTGTGGGAACGCGGCGCCGCCTTTGGCATCAAGGGCGAGGCGGTTGACGGCATGGATGTGCTGGCGGTCAAGGCGGCGGGCGAAAAGGCAATTGCGGCCTGCCGGGCAGGCGACGGTCCGTATATCCTCGAGATGATGACATACCGCTATCGCGGCCATTCAATGTCGGACCCGGCCAAATACCGCACCCGCGAAGAGGTGGAAAAGATGCGCACCGAAAAAGACGCGATCGAGCATGTGCGCGACCTGTTGCTGCAGGGTGGGCTGGCCTCGGACGAAGATTTGAAGGCCATCGACAAAGAGATCAAGGCGCGGGTAAACGAGGCCGCCGAATTCTCGAAAGAAAGCCCGGAGCCTCCGCTGGAGGAACTCTGGACGGATATTACGGCGTAAAGGAAGGGCGAGACATGGCGACCGAAATTCTGATGCCGGCACTTTCCCCGACGATGGAAGAAGGCACCTTGGCGAAATGGCTGGTCAAGGAAGGTGACGCGGTGAAATCCGGTCAGATCCTGGCCGAGATCGAGACCGACAAGGCAACGATGGAGTTCGAGGCGACGGATGAGGGGATCATGGGCAAGATCCTGATCGCCGAGGGTACCGCGGGCGTCAAGGTGAACACGGCGATTGCGCTTTTGATCGAAGAGGGCGACAGCGCGGATGCGGAGGCATCAGCGGCCCCTGCCCCTGCGGCAAAGGCCGCGCCGTCAAAGGCCGCCGATGCCCCCAAGGCCAAGGACGGCGCCTCGCCCACGGCCCCTGCCCCCACACCTGCGCAGGCCGCACCTGCGGCCAAAGGCTGGCCCCATTCCGACATTCCCGAGGGCGCCAAGACCAAGACCATGACCGTGCGCGAGGCTCTGCGCGAGGCGATGGCCGAAGAAATGCGCGCGGACCCGTCGGTTTTCCTGATGGGTGAGGAAGTTGGCGAATATCAGGGCGCCTACAAGATCTCATTGGGGTTGCTGGATGAGTTTGGCGCCAAG
This sequence comes from Rhodobacterales bacterium, assembly GCA_038205925.1. Classification (GTDB taxonomy): domain Bacteria; phylum Pseudomonadota; class Alphaproteobacteria; order Rhodobacterales; family Rhodobacteraceae; genus Pseudotabrizicola. Next base: position 41,582 of record JBBRBJ010000015.1, read on the forward strand.
CGCGTTGTTGACACGCCCATCACCGAGCATGGCTTTGCCGGAATAGCGGTAGGCGCAAGCTGGGCGGGGCTGCGGCCCATCGTCGAGTTTATGACTTTTAACTTCGCCATGCAGGCCATTGACCACATTATCAATTCTGCCGCCAAGACATTGTATATGTCGGGCGGCCAGATGGGGTCACCCATCGTGTTCCGGGGCCCGAACGGGGCTGCGGCGCGGGTGGGCGCGCAGCACAGCCAGGACTATGCCGCGTGGTATTCGGCCATTCCAGGCATTCGGGTCTGCATGCCCTATTCGGCGGCGGACGCAAAGGGACTGCTCAAATCTGCCATCCGCGACCCGAACCCGGTGATCTTTCTGGAAAACGAAATCCTTTATGGGCGCAGCTTTGACGTGCCCGATGATGTCGATTTCACCGTGCCCTTCGGCAAGGCAAGCATCTGGCGCGAGGGGGCAGACGTCACCATCGTGTCATTCGGCATCGGCATGACCTATGCGCTGCAAGCCGCCGAGGAATTGGCCAAGGACGGGATCAGCGCCGAGGTGATCAACCTGCGCACCCTGCGCCCCATCGACTATGACACGATCATCGCAAGCGTGCAGAAGACCAACCGTTGCGTCACCGTGGAAGAGGGCTTTCCGGTGGGGTCGATCGGTGACCATCTGGCATCAACCATCATGCAGCGCGCGTTTGATTACCTCGACGCGCCGGTGATTACCTGCACGGGCAAGGACGTGCCCATGCCGTATGCGGCCAATCTTGAGAAACATGCCCTGATCACCACGGCCGAGGTGATCGCGGCCGTGAAATCCGTCTGCTACAAATAAAAGGGGCGCACCATGGCAACCGAAATTCTGATGCCGGCCCTTTCGCCTACGATGGAAGAGGGCACGCTGGCAAAATGGCTGGTGAAAGAGGGGGATGTGGTCAAATCAGGCCAGATCCTGTGCGAGATCGAGACTGACAAGGCCACGATGGAATTCGAGGCCGTCGATGAGGGCACCATCGGCAAGATCCTGATTGCCGATGGTACAGGCGGCGTGAAGGTGAACACCGCGATTGCGGTGCTGCTGGATGAGGGCGAAAGCATGGCCGATGTGCCAAAGGCGGCCGCACCGAAAGCCGAAGCCAAGGCAGAGTCAGTCCCTGCCTCTCCCGACCCCGGGCCCAGTCTCCCGGCCTCTCCTGCCACTGCCACTGCCTCTCCTGCGCCGGTGGCTGATGGCAAGCGCGTCTTTGCCTCGCCCCTGGCGCGGCGGATCGCGCGCGAAAAGGGGCTTGATCTGGGCTCTGTCACCGGGTCCGGCCCGCACGGGCGCATTGTGCGCGCCGATGTAGAAGGCGCGCAGGCGGCCCCCAAGGCCGAGGCAAAGACACAGGCATCTGCTGCGGCCCCCCCGTCCACTGCCCCATCAGCGGCCAAACCTGCGATGGCTTCTGGCATGTCGGCGGAAACGGTTCTGAAGATGTATGCCGACCGCGACTTTACCGAAATGCCGCTGGACGGGATGCGCCGCACGATTGCGGCCCGCCTGACCGAGGCCAAGCAGACCATCCCGCACTTTTATCTGCGCCGGTCGGTGCGGCTGGATGCGCTGATGGCGTTTCGCGAGCAGTTGAACAAGACGCTGGAAGGGCGTGGCGTGAAGCTGTCGGTGAACGATTTCATCATAAAGGCCTGTGCCATGGCGCTGCAGGCGGTGCCTGATTGCAATGCCGTCTGGGCGGGTGACCGGATCTTGCGGCTGAAGCCGTCGGATGTGGCAGTCGCAGTCGCGATCGAGGGCGGTCTGTTCACGCCCGTCCTGCGCGATGCCGACAAGAAGTCGCTGTCGGCGCTGTCTGCCGAGATGAAGGATCTGGCAGGCCGCGCCAAGACGAAAAAGCTGGCCCCGCATGAATATCAGGGCGGCAGCTTTGCAATCTCGAACCTGGGGATGATGGGGATCGAGAACTTCGATGCCGTGATCAACCCGCCGCATGGGTCCATCCTTGCTGTTGGCGCGGGGATCAAGACACCGGTGGTGATGGCCGATGGCACGGTTGGGGTGGCCAACGTGATGTCGATGACGCTGTCGGTGGATCACCGGGTGATCGACGGGGCCTTGGGGGCTGCATTCCTGAAGGCGGTGGTCGAGGCACTGGAAAACCCGATGGCGATGCTGGCCTGAAAATTTGCGCGCGCGGCCCGTTGAACAGGGGTCGCGCGTTATTCAGTCAGCCGCAGTCGACGACCTGATCCATGCTGACCGAGGGCTGGGAACACCCGGCCTCGCCCACCACGCGGGCGGGCACACCCGCCACGGTCTTGCACGCCGGAATGTCTTGCAAAACGACAGAGCCCGCTGCAATGCGTGAGCAACGGCCCACGGTAATGTTGCCCAGAACCTTGGCCCCTGCCCCGATCAGAACGCCATCGCCGATCTTGGGGTGACGGTCGCCGTCTTCCTTGCCGGTGCCACCAAGTGTGACGGAATGCAGCATCGACACATTGTCACCCACCACCGCCGTCTCGCCGATGACGATGGAATGGGCGTGGTCGATCATGATGCCGCGCCCGACGACGGCGCCGGGGTGGATATCGACGCCGAATGCCTCGGATATGCGCATCTGCACAAAATAGGCCAGATCGCGGCGCCCGTGCGTCCACAGCCAATGGCCGATACGATAGGCCTGAACCGCCTGGTACCCCTTGAAGAACAGGATCGGCTGAAGGTAGCGGTGGCAGGCCGGGTCACGGTCATAGACCGCCATCAGATCGGCGCGCGCTGCGGCGCCCAGATCGGGATCAAGATGATAGGCCTGATCGGCGATTTCGCGCAAGATCTGCTCGCCCATCTCGGCCGAGGCCAGCTTGAACGAAAAGCGGTAGGCAAGCGCTGCCTCCATCGTGGCATGATGCAAGAGGCTGGAATGGATCAGGCCGCCCAGCAGGGGATCTTCCTTTATGGCCGCTTCGGCCTCGTCACAGACGCGGCGCCAGACGGGATCGACGTGGGTAAGCTTTGGTTTGAGTTCCGCCATGGTCTGGCCCTCTGCGCTGTGTGACCAGGGAAATGTAGCAGACAGCGCCCCGGTTCAACAGGGGGGCTGCGGAAAAGTTACCCCTTGGGGGCCGGTGCGACCATGCCGCGAAGGGCGTCGATGTCATCTGGCATCACCAAGTGGCCTGCGCCATCATAGATCCGGCTCTGCACCTGCGCGCCGGAGCGGGTGAGCGCTTCGGCAGAATCCATGATCCGTTTCAGGGGGATGTGTGGATCACGCTGGTGCACCGACATCCAGACACGCCCCCCAAGCGGTCCATAATCCAGTCGCTTGTCTGCATGACCGTAAAGCGCATCCGTCGGCACGCCCGTATCTTCGGTGCCGAGCAAGCCCCCCGAAAATGCCAGCACCCCGCCAAGACCCGCACCCTGCCGCGCAAATGCCTCAAGCGCCAGACAGGCGCCTTGGCTGAACCCGGCGAGCCAGATGCTGGCGCGGGGGATACCGCTGTCGGTCAGCACCTGAACCGCATCGCTGACGGCGATCAGGCCCCGTTGCAGGTGCGGCGCGATCTGCGCCGACGGCGCCAGAAAGCTGGTCGGCCACCAGCTTTGTCCAGGTGCCTGCGGGGCGGCGGCGGCAACGCCGGACAGCCTTGCGTGATCAAGCAGGCCGAGGATGTCGGCGGCCGACCCGCCGCGCCCGTGCAGCAGGACCACACCGGCGCGCGCCCCCTGTGGCAAGCGCGTGATCATGCGGGCATCTTGAGCGGGGGCAGGATCGCCTCGATCCGGGGGCGCATGGATTCGTATTGCGCGGGCAGTTTCAACGCCTGACCAAGGGTCGCCAAAGGCTCATCCACCGAGAAACCTGGGGGATCGGTGGCGATTTCAAACAGAATGCCGCCCGGTTCGCGAAAATAGATCGCGTTGAAATACTGCCGGTCGATCACGGGCGTTGTGCGGTGGCCGATGCGGGCAAGCCTGTCGATCCAGCCGTCCTGCTCGGCCTGCGTGCGGGCACGAAAGGCGATGTGGTGGATGGTGCCCGCGCCCGACCGCGCAGCGGCAGGGGTGTCCGAGCGGACCACATCAATGATGCGGCCGCGCGCTTCGCCCTGCGCCACAAGACGGTGGCGGGTAAAGCCGCCGCCAGCTTCTGTGCCGCCGGATTGATAGCCGAACGCGTCGGTCAGCAGTCGGAGGGTGGGTTCGGGGTCGCGCACCCACAAGGTGACCGAATGAAAACCGTGGCTGTCGGCGGCGTCTGGCGTCTCGATCAGTTCGACGGGGGCGCCGTCAGGATCGCGCAGCGTGATCACGCGGGCGCCAAACCGCACGACAGGTCCACCAAAGGTGACATCGCGATGGCGCAGATCATCCATCAGCGCGTCGAAGCCGGACGCCGGGATGGCATAAGCGTAGGCCGATGCCGTGCCCGGCCCCGCCCGCCCCGAAGTAGCCCCGGCAAAGGGAAAGAAGGTCAGGATGGTGCCGGGGCTGCCAACGGGGTCGCCGTAATAGAGGTGATAGGTACCGGGATCGTCAAAGTTGACCGTCTTTTTCACCAGACGCTGGCCCAGGGTGCCTGCGTAGAAGTCGACGTTGGCTTGGGCATTGCCGGTGATGGCGGTGACATGGTGCAGGCCGGGAATATGGGTCATCTGATCCTCCGTGCGCCCCGATGGGGGGCGCGGTTGAAACGAAGATAGCCTTTGTGCCGGCGCGCAAAAGACCCAAAATCTCACCTTATCTGTGCGAAATCACACATCATAGCGGGTGGCACCGCGCCTGCGCTCATCCACCGGCTGGGTCAGGACGGCGGCGTGGTGGGCGCGCTGGTCGCAGTGCACGCGGGGGCAGATGCGGCAGTTGATACCGATGGGCGTCATCGGGCGGGCGGTGGGGGAGAAACCCTCGGCATAACCGATCTCGCCGGTATGCTCGACCGCACAGCCCATGGCCACGGCAAGGCGATTGTCCTGCGCGTGGCGGGCCCAGGTCGGACGATCAACGGTGCGGGAAAACACGAAAAACTGCGATCTGTCCGGCATTTCAACGAATTGCGGCACGATCCGGCCCGGCGTGCGGAATGAGGTGTGCACGTCCAGCCGAGGACAGGCCCCGCCATATTCGGCCAGATGAAAGCCGGTGGCGTTGAACCGTTTGGTCACGTTGCCGCCCTTGTCGATGCGCATGAAGAAAAATGGCACACCCTGCGCCCCGTCACGTTGCAGGGTGGTGGCGCGGTGGCATGCCTGCTCATAGCTGACGCCAAAGCGGGTGGCGATGTGGTCCAGATCGTATTTCGTGGCCCGCGCCTCGGCAAGATATGCGTCATAGGGCATCAGAACAGCCGCTGCGAAGTAATTGGCCAGTTCCACCCGCAGCCGCGCAATTCCCCGCAAGTCGCTGATGCCGGACCGCGCGATCAATTCATCCAGCATCTCGCGGCGCTCCAGCAGACCCGCCATGTGGACGAGTTGAAAGACCCGGTTGGTGTGGTCCAGCGCCTCGGACAACAGGATCTCACGGCGGGACTCATTGTATTGTCGCAGCGTTCCGGGCAGGTCTTCGGCATGGGCCAGCCGCACGGTGACGCCCACCCCTTCGCGCAAACGGCGCTTGAGGGCGGTATAAATCTCGTCCGGCTCGACCGGTTTGGGCCAGAAGGCGGAAGCGGCCTCTTCCAGTTCGCGGAAATGGTTGCGGTTGCGGCGAAAGTAGTTGTGAACGGCCGCCTCGGGCGAGGCGGAAAGGCTGGGCGCGTCGTCGCCGTCGGCCAGTGACAAAAGCTGATCGGTGGCCGCCAGATAGGCGCGGTGCAGTCCAAGAAATGCGTGCACCACGCCCGGCGCATGCACCAGCGCCGCGCGCAGCTGCGGCAGATCTGCGCGTGTGTCTGTAAAGATCGGATCCTGCATAACGGCGCGCAGGTCGGCCAGTTGCGAGGTTCCCTCATCTTCGGCAATGTCGCGCCAATCGACGCCATACGCCTCAAACAGACGCAGCAAGACCTGCACCGAAACAGATCTTTCGTTGTTTTCCAGAAGGTTGACATAAGATGGGCTGATCCCTAGGGCCCGCGCCATCGCCCCTTGGGTTTCCGAGCGTTCCAGTCGCAAACGGCGCAGGTGGGGGCCGATAAAGGTTTTCTGCATACGTCCGCACACATTTCCATAAGGTGAAGTTTACAATATTACATAAATCGACTTTTGTAAACTTTCGCATTCACAGCAGAACCCGCTTTCATTTTGCACATGCCGGTATCGGTGGCACAGACGCCGCACCGAAACCGAAAGGACCACCCATGAAAACCGGCATTCATCATCTTTATATTCCTGGCCCCACCAACGTGCCCGAAGGCGTGCGCCGCGCGATGAATGTGACGATGCAGGACCACAGGGCACCCGATTTTGGCGAGTTGACGCTGGGGCTGTTTGCGGATCTGAAGACGGTGCTGAAAACCGCCACCGGAACGGTGATGCTGTTCCCCGGATCGGGCACGGCGGCGTGGGAGGCCGCGATCACCAACACGCTGTCGCCGGGCGACAAGGTTCTGATGGCGCGGCACGGGCAGTTTTCCACCCTGTGGGCGGACATGGCCACGCGGCTGGGGCTTGAGGTTCTGCTCGTCGATGTGGCGTGGGGCGCAGGGGTTCCGGTTTCGGAATTCGCGCGCATTCTGGGCGCGGACCGGCGCGGCGAAATCAAGGCCGTTTTCGTGACGCACAATGAAACCGCAACAGGTGTGACCAGCGATGTCCGCGCGGTACGCGCCGTGATCGACAGTTGTTTCCACGATGCGTTGTTGTTCGTGGACGGGGTGTCGTCCATCGGATCGCTGGATTTCCGGATGGACGACTGGGGTGTCGATCTGGCCGTGACCGGCAGCCAGAAGGGACTGATGTGCCCGGCGGGCCTTGGCATCCTTGGCGTTTCGGAAAAGGCGCTGCTGGCGGCCACGACAGCCACGGGACGGCGGGCGTATTTCGAGTTCAAGGACATGATCGCGCTGAATACCCAAGGCTATTTCCCCTACACGCCGCCGGTGCCGCTGCTGCACGGGCTGCGCGCCAGCCTTGACCGGCTGATGGACGAAGGGCTGGACGCGGTTATTGCGCGTCACAGGCGCCTTGCGACAGGTGTGCGCCGTGCGGTGGCCGCCTGGGGGATGGAGCTTTGTGCCGAGCACCCCTCGCTCTACTCGGACACGGTCACGGCCATTCGCGTGCACCCCGACGTCGATGCGCGCGAGGTGATCCGCATCGGCTATGCGCGGTATAACGTGGCCTTCGGATCGGGTCTCGGGCGGTTGGCGGGCAAGGTGTTCCGTATCGGGCACCTGGGCGACATGAATGAGGGGATGTGTCTGACGGCACTGTCACTGGCAGAATTGTCACTGGCCGAAGCCGGTGCCAGAATCGCGTTCGGTTCGGGCGTCGCGGCGGCACAGGCGCACTATGCGGCGACCCGCGTCCAGACCCCCGCCCTGCGCATCGCCGCCGAATAGGAGCCCCCCATGAGCCATACCTTGCACCCGCTGCGGCACCCGCGCCTGCAGCGATCCGAACTTGCTGTTCCAGCGTCCAACGTGTCGATGATCGACAAGGCCGCCGAAAGTGCCGCGGATTTCGTGTTTCTGGATCTGGAGGATGCGGTGGCGCCGCCCGACAAGGTTCAGGCGCGCAAGAATGCCATTCAGGCGCTGAATGACATCGACTGGGCGGGCAAGGGCAAGACAGTTTCAGTGCGGATCAACGGTCTGGACACCCAATACATGTACCGCGACGTCGTGGATATCATGGAACAGGCGGGCGACCGGGTGCACACGCTGCTGGTGCCGAAGGTGGGGATTCCGGCGGATCTGTACATGGTGGATGCCATGGTCAACCAGATTGAACAGGGTCGCGGGCTGACCACGCGCGTGGGGTTGGAGGCCCTGATCGAAACCGCGCTGGGGATGGTGAACGTCGAGACCATCGCCCAGTTCGGCGGGCGGCTTGAGGCGCTGCACTTTGGCGTGGCGGACTATGCGGCCAGCATGCGTGCGCGCACCACCAACATCGGTGGTTTGAACCCGCACTATCCGGGCGACCAGTGGCATGCCTCGATCACACGGATGGTGATTGCCTGCCGCGCCTACGGACTGCGCGCCGTGGATGGTCCGTTTGGCGATTTTTCCGACCCCGAGGGCTACAAGGATGGCGCGCGGCGCGCGGCGGCCCTGGGGTGCGAGGGGAAATGGGCCATCCATCCCAGCCAGATCGCGATGGCGAACGAGGTGTTCTCGCCCCCCGAGGCGGAAGTGGCACGCGCGCGGCGGATCATCGAGGAATTGCGCAAGGCCGAAAGCATGGGCAAGGGCGCGGCCAGTCTGGACGGCAAGATGATCGACGCGGCCTCGGAAAAGATGGCCAACAACGTGCTGGTGCTGGCCGCGGCGATTGCGGCCAAGGGCTGAGCAGATCGGTTGGCGGCCGCAGGCCGGGCCCCGGATGCCAGACGCCTTGGGGGTGAATAACAAGGGCGGCGCTTGGGAGGGCGGGAATGGACATTCATGAGTATCAGGCCAAAGAGATATTGGCATCATTTGGCGTGCCTGTGCCGCGTGGCGGGCTGGCCTACAGCCCCGAGCAAGCGGCCTACCGCGCGCGCGAACTGGGCGGTGCTGCCTGGGTTGTGAAGGCGCAGGTGCACGCAGGCGGACGCGGTGCGGCGGGCGGCGTCAAGTTGTGCCGGTCAGTGGATGAGGTGCAAACCTTTGCTGCCTCGCTGTTCGGGCGGCAGTTGGTGACCAAGCAGACCGACGCGGCGGGCAAGGGCGTCTACCGCCTGTGGGTCGAAGGCGCGTCCGAGATTGCGCAAGAGATTTATCTGGGCTTCGTGCTGGACCGCAAGTCCGAGCGGATCATGATCGTCGCATCGGCCCAAGGCGGGATAGAGATCGAAGACCTGGCCGAAACGGCCCCCGACAGTTTGCGGCGGATGACGATTGATCCGGCGGTGGGGCTGGCCGAATATCAGGCGCGGGAACTGGCGTTTTCGCTGGGCCTGCGGGGGGGGCAGATCGCGCAGATGGTGACGATTTTGCGCGCCTGCTATCGCGCCTACCGTGATCTGGATGCGGTGATGGTCGAGATAAACCCGCTGGTGATCACCGGTACGGGCGATCTGGTGGCGCTGGACGCCAAGATGTCATTCGACACCAACGCGCTGTTTCGCCAACCCAAGGTGGCCGAATTGCGCGACCGCAGTCAGGAAGACCCGCGCGAAAGCACCGCAGGCGACCACGGGCTGTCCTATGTCGGGCTGACGGGTGATATCGGCTGCATCATCAATGGCGCCGGCCTTGCGATGGCGACGATGGACATGATCAAGCTGGCGGGGGGCGAGCCTGCGAATTTTCTGGATATCGGCGGCGGGGCAAGCCCTGAAAGGGTTGTGCGCGCGTTTCGCACGGTGCTGGGGGATCCCGGGGTGTCGGTGATCCTTGTCAACATCTTTGCCGGCATCAACCGCTGTGACTGGGTGGCCGACGGCGTGGTGCAGGCCTACCGCGAGGTCGGGCTGACGCTGCCGGTGGTGGTGCGTCTGGCAGGCACCAATGTGGCCGAGGGCCGCGCGATCATCGACCAGTCGGGATTGCCGCTGATTTCGGCGGAAACATTGGCTGAAGCGGCGGCCGCAGCCGTGGCCGCGCGTCCGGCCGTTGCGGCCTGAAGGGGGGATACCATGGCAATTTTGCTGAACGAGACGACGCGGGTGATCGTGCAGGGCATGTCGGGGCGGATTGGCGCCTTTCACGCCGCCGACATGATCCGGTATGGGACGAACGTGGTGGGCGGGGTCACGCCGGGGCGCGGCGGCGAAAGCCTGCTGGACCGGCCGCTGTTCAACACCGTGCGCGCGGCGGTAGAGGCGACAGGGGCCGAGGCGTCGCTGGTGTTCGTGCCACCGCCCTTTGCCGCCGATGCGATCATGGAGGCGGCGGATGCGGGCATCCAGACGGCAGTGTGCGTGACCGATGGCATCCCCAGTCAGGACATGATGAAGGTCAAGCGGTTCCTGCGCCGGTTCCCCCGATCCGCCAAGATGCGCCTGATCGGGCCGAATTGTGCGGGGGTGATCAGCCCGGGGCGCGGGTTCATGGGGATCATGCCGCCGCACATCTACATGCCGGGGCGGATCGGGATCGTTGGACGCTCGGGCACGCTGGGGTATGAGGCGGCGGCCCAGATGAAGGAACTGGGGATCGGGGTTTCCACCTCGGTGGGGATCGGCGGCGATCCGGTGAACGGATCGTCCTTCCGCGACATCCTCGAACTGTTCGAAGCGGACCCTGACACCGATGCCGTGATGATGATCGGCGAGATCGGCGGCCCGCAAGAGGCCGAGGCAGGGGCCTGGGTGCAAAGCCACATGACCAAGCCGGTGGTCGCCTATATCGCCGGGCTGTCAGCACCCAAGGGGCGCAAGATGGGCCATGCGGGGGCAATCATCAGCGCCTTCGGCGAGAGCGCGCAGGAAAAGGTCGAGATCCTGTCCGCGCACGGCATCACGGTGGCGCCAAACCCGTCCGCGATGGGCGAAACGATGGCAGCGGTACTGGCGCGGCGCGCCGCAGCCTGAGGGCAGGACGGGCCTGTGGTGCCGCCCGCGCGCCATTTCTGGCAAATGCACATGGCGCGCGATCTGACTGCAACGCCTTGCGATCACACCGCTAAGGGAAATCGCCCGGCACCCCAGATACCTGATCCGCCATCCAGTTGCGAAACGCGATCAGCGGCGCGCGGGGGGCGGTGTCGCGGGGCCATGTCAGATAGTAGCTGCCAAGACCCCTGCCCTCGGCGCCCCAAGCCGGGATCAGGCGGCGCGATCTCAGTGCGTCCTCGATCAGAAACAACGGCAGCAACGCCACCCCAAGGCCATGCACGGCGGCCTGTGACATGGTGGCGAACTGGTCGAATACCATGCCTTGCGGGCGCTGACCGGGCACGCCGTTGGCGGCAAGATAGCGGCCCCATGCGCCCGGGCGGCTTTCCAGTTGCAAAAGCGGCAAGGTCAGCAGATCGCCTGCCTGTGCAAGGGGTTGTGGCAGCAGCGCCGGGGCACAGACGGGCAAGACCACCTCTTCCATCAACAGCATGTGCTCGGCCCCGTGCCAGTCGGGGCGACCGAAGTGGATGGCCGCATCAAACCCTTCGGCCGCAAAGTCGAACGGCTTCAACCGGGTTGAAAGATTAAGCGTGATGCCGGGATGGGCGCGGGTGAACCCCGGCAGGCGCGGGGCCAGCCATTCCACCCCAAAGGCGGGCAGGATGGCCAGCGACAGGCTGCCGCCGCCCGGGTTGGCGCGCAGGCGCAGCGCCGCCTGGGCCAGCGCCGCCAGACTGCTGCGAACCTTCGCCACATAGTCTTGCGCGGCAGGTGTCAGCCGCAGGCGCTGACGGTCGCGGATCAGAAGCGGGGTTTGCAACTGCCCCTCAAGCGCTTGCAGCGCGCGGCTGATGGCGCCTTGGGTCAGGGCCAGTTCCTCGGCTGCGGCCGAGGCGGTGCCAAGCCTGTCCACGGCCTCGAGTGCCATCAGGCCGGGCATCGAGGGCAGCAGGCGGCGCGGGGCTATCATATGAGGAACCCTCATGAACTGGTGATCAGGTTTCGCTATCATGGGGGCAGGTTTCGGGCAATACTGATGCCATGCCCTGCCCCGCAAGAGGATACTGCAATGAGCCTTGATGCCCCCGTTCTGAAATCCAAGGATGCGCCTGATCTGGGGCGGTTCGATTGGGAAGACCCGTTCCGGCTGAATGACCAGCTGACCGAGGAAGAGCGCATGCTGCGCGATGGGGCGCATGCCTATGCGCAGGAAAAGCTGCAGCCACGGGTGATTGCTGCCTATCGCGACGAAAGCACCGATCCGGGCATTTTCCGCGAAATGGGCGAAATGGGCCTGCTGGGCCTGACGATCCCCGAGGAATACGGCGGCCTGGGCGCGTCCTATGTGGCCTACGGTCTGGTCGCGCGTGAGGTAGAGCGGGTCGACAGCGGCTATCGCAGCATGATGAGCGTGCAATCCAGCCTGGTGATGTATCCGATCTATGCCTACGGGACCGAGGCGCAGCGCAAGAAGTACCTGCCAAAGTTGGCCAGTGGGGAATGGATCGGCTGTTTCGGGTTGACCGAGCCGGATGCAGGGTCTGACCCCTCGGGGATGAAGACGGTCGCGCGCAAGACGGCCAACGGCTATGTGCTGAATGGCGCGAAGATGTGGATTTCCAACGCGCCGATTGCGGATGTGTTTGTTGTCTGGGCGCGCTCGGACGCGCATGGCGGCAAGATCCGGGGATTTGTACTCGACAAGGGCACACAAGGGTTGTCCGCGCCCAAGGTCGGCGGCAAGCTGTCGTTGCGCGCCAGCATCACGGGTGAGATCGTGATGAAGGACGTCGAGGTCGGCGATGACGCGTTGTTGCCGTTCGTCGAAGGGCTGAAGGGTCCGTTCGGCTGTCTGAACCGGGCACGTTATGGCATTTCCTGGGGCGTGATGGGCGCGGCCGAGTTTTGCCTGCACGCCGCGCGCCAATACGGGCTCGACCGCAAGCAATTTGGCAAGCCGCTGGCGCAGACGCAACTTTACCAGCTGAAACTGGCCAACATGATGAGCGAGATTGCGCTGGGACTGCAAGCCAGCTTGCAGGTTGGGCGGCTGATGGATGCGGCCAATGCGGCGCCCGAGATGATCTCGATCGTCAAGCGCAACAACTGTGGCAAGGCGCTGGATGCGGCGCGCATGGCGCGCGACATGCACGGCGGCAACGGCATTCAGGAAGATTACCAGATCATGCGCCACATGGTGAACCTCGAGACGGTGAACACCTACGAGGGCACGCATGACGTGCATGCCCTGATCCTTGGTCGGGCGATCACGGGCCTCCAGGCGTTTTTCTGACGCTGAAATTTGGGCCGCCTGATGGACCGCGCTGACATTGTGCATGCCAATTTCCTCGCCCGTGTTGCGGCGGGCGACCTGCCCGTGGGTGCGGCACCGTCGGGGCCGATGACCGCGCCACAGGCGCGTGCGGCGTTTGTCGCGGGCTGTTACAGCCGCGCGCTGGACCGCACCGCCCGTGTGATGCAGCGGGCGGGTCAGGGGTTCTATACCATCGGCTCATCCGGGCATGAGGGGATGGCGGCGGTGGCACTGGCGCTGCGCCCCGATGACATGGCGCTGCTGCACTACCGGGATGCAGCATTTCAGATTGCGCGGGCCGGACTGGTGGCGGGCCAGGACCCGGTCTGGGACATGCTCTTGTCGTTTGCGGCATCATCGGAAGACCCGATCTCGGGCGGGCGGCACAAGGTGCTTGGATCGCGCGCGCTGATGATCCCGCCGCAGACCTCGACCATTGCCAGCCATCTGCCCAAGGCGGTGGGGGCGGCCTATTCCATTGGCCTGTCGCGGCGGGTGCGGCCCGATCATGCGCTCTTGGCCCCGGACGGGCTGGTGATGGCCAGCTTTGGCGATGCGTCGCTGAACCATTCGACTGCGCAGGGTGCGCTGAACGCCGCAGGGTGGGCGGCGTGGCAGGGCGCGTGGCTGCCACTGCTGTTCATATGCGAAGACAACGGCATCGGCATCTCTACCAAATCGCCGCCCGGCTGGGTCGAGGCGGTGTTGCGCGGACGGCCTGGGGTGGAATATGTGGCCGCCGATGGGCTGGACATCTTTGACACCTTTCGCGCCACGAAGGCGGCTGCGGACCGCATCCGGCGCACCGGCAAGCCTGCGGTGCTGCACCTGCGCACCGTGCGGCTGTACGGGCATGCGGGGGCGGATGTGCCGACGACCTACCTTTCGCGTGCCGAGGTTGAGGCGGATGAGGCGAACGATCCCCTGCTGCAGTCGGTGCGGCTGCTGGATCTGGCCGGGCTGATGGCGCCGGCCGAGGCACTCACGATCTATCAGGACGCCTGCACCGAAGTGGCACGCCGGGCCGAGGCTGCGGTGCTGCGGCCACGGCTGGGATCGGCGGCACAGGTGATGGCCAGCATTGTCCCCCCTTCCCGACGGTCCCGCCCCCGCAACGGGCCTGCGCCCGAGGCGCGTGAGGCGACATTCGGCGCCGACATCAAGGCGATGGATCAGCCGCAGCCCATGGCGCGGCTGATCAACTGGGCGCTGACCGATCTGATGCTGGAACGTCCGGAAGCGGTCTTGATGGGCGAGGATGTGGCGCGCAAAGGCGGCGTCTATGGCGTGACGCAAAAGCTGGCGGCGCGGTTCGGCACCCACCGCGTCATTGATACCCTGCTGGATGAGCAATCCATTCTGGGCCTTGCCATCGGGCTGGGGCAAAACGGGTTCCTGCCGATACCCGAGATCCAGTTTCTGGCCTATCTTCATAATGCCGAAGATCAGATCCGGGGCGAGGCCGCGACCCTGCCGTTCTTTTCAGACGGGCAGTTCACCAACCCGATGCTGCTGCGCATCGCGGGACTTGGCTATCAAAAGGGGTTTGGCGGGCATTTTCACAACGACAACTCGCTCGCCGTGTTGCGCGACATTCCGGGGGTCATCCTGTGCGTGCCGTCACGCGGCGACGAAGCGGTCCTGATGCTGCGCGAGGCGGCACGGCTCGCCGCCGACGAGGCGCGGGTGGTGGTGATGGTAGAGCCGATCGCCCTTTATGCGATGCGCGATCTGCACGCGCCAGCGGACGGCGGCTGGATGGCGCGCTACCCCGCGACAGACCAGCGGCTGACCTTTGGCGCGGTCGGGGTGTCTGGCGACGGCACCGATCTGGCCATTGTAACCTATGGCAACGGGGTGGTGCTGTCCCATCAGGCGGCGCAAGTCTTGCAGGCCGGGGGGACCCGCCTGCGCATCATCGATCTGCGCTGGCTGGCCCCCCTGCCGGAGGAAAGCCTGCGCGCGGCACTGACAGGCGTGGGGTGTGTGCTGATCGTCGACGAATGCCGACGGTCAGGCAATGTGTCAGAAGGGCTGATGGCGCTGCTGACAGGGCATGCCCCCATCGCGAGGCTGACAGCGGAAGACAGTTTCATTGCGACAGGTCCCGCCTCTGCGGTTACGCTGCCCTCGGCGATCGGAATCGTCGCCGCCGCAAGCGCCCTGCTGGCCGCCCGGGCCGGCTGAAAACGTGATGGCGCAAATCACGGGCGAGGTGGTCAGGTACCTGAACGATTTCAATTTTGATGCCTGTCTGGCCAATGTCCAGCTCATTCGGCCGGCGCGAGGCGGGGTGCCGTTGCCTGCGCCACGACAACATTGTCGTCACGCATGGGTGGCACGAACCGGCGAAGGCGCAGCGCATTGCCCAGCACGAAGACCGACGACAACGCCATGGCACCGGCAGCAAGCACGGGCGAAAGCAGGATGCCGAATGCGGGCCACAGCGCACCTGCCGCCACCGGGATCAGGGCAGCATTGTAGGCAAAGGCCCAGAACAGGTTCTGCCGGATATTCCCGATCGTCGCCTTCGACAGGGCAATGGCGTTCGGAACACCTTTGAGCGAACCTGACATCAGGACTACGTCTGCCGCCTCGATTGCGACGTCGGTGCCTGTGCCAATGGCAACTCCGACATCGGCCTCGGCCAGAGCGGGCGCGTCATTGATGCCGTCACCAACAAAGGCGACCCGCCCAAATCGGGTCTTGAGCGCCTTTACAGCGGCCACCTTGCCGTCAGGCAACACCTCGGCCACCACCTCGTCGATCCCGAGTTGCCGGGCAATGGCCATGGCTGTTCGGGCGTTGTCGCCGGTGATCATGGCAACCTTCAGGCCAAGATCATGCAATGCCGTTATCGCCTCGGGCGTTGTCGCCTTGATCGGATCTGCGACGGCGACGATGGCGGCAAGACGGCCATCGATCGCGGCATAGAGCGGCGACTTGCCTTCGTCTGCGAGACGCGCGGCAGCGGCAGAAAAGCGTTCGACATCATGCCCGAGTTGCATCATGTAGCGATCCGCCCCGATCGCGACCCGCACGCCCCCGACCTCGGCCGTCACGCCAAAGCCAGTCACGCTGTCGAAGCCCTCAACCGCGGGCAGCGCCAGACCTTCGGCCTGTGCCGCCCCGACGATAGCGCGGGCAATCGGGTGCTCAGACTTTGCCTCTACCGCAGCGATCCGCGCCAGAACGTCGGCACGCCCGAACCCGTCCGCGACAACAAGGTCCGTCAGCCGGGGTTTGCCCTCGGTCAACGTGCCGGTCTTGTCCAGCGCCACGACGCGCGCCTCCTTGAGAAGCTGCAGGGCCTCACCCTTGCGAAACAGGACTCCCATTTCCGCACCCCGCCCTGTGCCCACCATGATCGAGGTGGGCGTGGCGAGTCCCATGGCGCAAGGACATGCAATGATCAGCACCGCGACCGCGTTGACAAGGCCGAACGTCAGCGCGGGATCGGGTCCGAAGAAAAACCAGACGGCGAAGGTCAGCGCCGCCAATGCCATGACCGCGGGCACGAACCACATTGTCACCCTGTCTACCATGGCCTGAATAGGCAGCTTGCCGCCCTGCGCCTCTTCCACCATGCGGATGATCTGTGCAAGCATCGTGTCGGCACCCACAGCCGTTGCCCGAAACGCAAAGGCTCCGGTCTGGTTGATCGTGCCGCCGACCACCGTCGCCCCTGCCGTCTTGGCAACCGGCACCGGCTCGCCGGTAATCATGCTTTCATCGACGTAGCTGTTGCCTTCGGTCACCTCGCCATCCACTGGAACACGTTCGCCCGGGCGGACCTCGACCACATCGCCGCCCCGCACCTCGGCCAGGGAGACCTCGTGTGTCGCGCCATCACGTCGGACCCGCGCCATCTTCGGCTGCAGGCTGACCAGCCGCTTGATCGCCTCGGATGTGCGGCCCTTTGCCTTGGCTTCCAGAAAGCGGCCCAGAAGGATGAGCGTGACGATCACCGCGGCCGCCTCGAAATAGACGTTCGTCATGCCGGCGGGCAGAATGACCGGTGCGAAGGTGGCCACAATCGAATACCCGTACGCGGCCGAAGTGCCGACAGCAACAAGGCTGTTCATGTCCGGCGCGCCCTTGAAAAGCGCCGGGAAACCCTTGAGATAGAACCGCCGCCCAGGGCCGATCAGTACCAATGTGGTCAACGCGAACTGGATCAGCCAGCTGCTTCGCATTCCGATGGTGTCCATGACCAGCATGTGCACCCAATCGAACATATGGCTGCCCATTTCCAGAGCGAATACTGGCAGCGACAGCGCCGCCGCGATCAGGACGTCACGCCTGAGCGCTGCTTCCTCTGCCGCCTTCCTGGCATCGTCCTCGGCCCGGGCTTTTGCGCCATTGTCGGCCAGCTTGGCATCATACCCCACATCCTCAACTGCCCGGATCAGCATCGAGGCATCAGCCGTGCCCCTTACGGTTGCGCGTTCTGTGGCCAGGTTGACCACAGCGTCGGCAACGCCTGGAACAGACTTCAGCGCACGCTCCACCCGTCCCACGCATGATGCGCAGGTCATGCCATCGACGGCCAGTTCCACCGTTGTGGCGGGCACGTCGTAGCCAAGGTCCGTCACGACCCTGATCAGCGCCGCCCGATCGACTGGGCCGGCAAGGCGCAGGTCGGCACGTTCCGCCGCAAGGTTGACAGTCGCCTCGGCCACACCGGGAACCGCCTTCAAAGCGCGTTCTACCCGTCCCACACAGGACGCGCATGTCATCCCCTCGACCCTGAGGGTGACTGTGTCTGGTGAGAGTCCTGCTGTTGCGGTCATTGGCGTTTCTTTCTTTGCGAATCTGCACGTCCGTTAGATCTGGGGCTTCCCACCGTTGGAAGGTCAAGGGCAGGTACACATTTATTTGACCGGGCGTTTACTTTTGACCTTCCGACATCGGCAAGGGCGCGCCATCGGAAGCCAGCGCCTCGGTCCCCTGCTGCGCCCACACACCCGGCGCCGGAAAATCCCTCGCGATTGCTTGCTGGCGCTGTCGCGGATCTGCGATCAGCAGTGATGTGATCTGATGGGGTTCTGACTGGCTTGCCCTGTACGCGTCGGCAAGAATATGCACATCAGCTTGATCGGGCAGCCGTTTACCATAGAACGCTTTGCCGTCGGGCCAACCAATGTCCGTCAGGCGCGCATCTTCGCGTCGGTTGGAACGTGCAGCGCGGGAGGGCGGGCCTGAACCATGGCGGAATTATACGGCAATCCATCCGATTCCGCGAGCCTTGGGGTCCGTTCGGGCAACCTTACGCAGTTCGGCGGCGTCCGCCTGATGACCTGTGAAGACGGGGTCGAGCGTGGGATGCGACTGCTGGAGTTTCGCACCGGGTCGGGGCTGTGCTTTTCGGTGCTGGTCGACCGCGCCATGGACATTGCCGAGATGTCCCATGCGGGCCGCGCCATCGGCTGGCATTCGCCCACCGGATTTCGCCACCCCGGCCTTCACGAGCCCGAGGGCGAGGGGGGCCTCGGCTGGGTGCGGTCCTTTTCGGGGTTTCTGGCAACCTGCGGGCTGGATCATATCCTTGGCCCCGAAGAGGTGGATGCGGGCACTTACAACTATCCGCGCCGCGCCACGGTGCGGCATGGCCTGCATGGGCGGGTGGGCGCGATCCCGGCGCGGCTGACAGGGTATGGAGAACGATGGGATGGCGACCGCTGCATCCTTTGGGCCGAGGGAGTCGTCGTGCAGGCGGCGGTCTTTGGCGAGGTGCTGCATCTTCATCGCCGCATCGAAGCTGATTTAGGCGGTAATGAAGTGCGCTTGTCAGATCGGGTGGTGAACGCGGGCCAACTGCGAACGCCGCACATGCTGCTGTATCACGTCAATCTGGGCTATCCTGTGATCGACGACGGGTCACGCTACCTTGCCCCGCTGCGCGAGGTTGTCTGGGCCAATCACGCCGCCGACCTGAGGGCGCAATCCGTCGGCTACCACCGTTGTCCCGGCCCTGTGGCGGGCTTTTCCGAACAGGTGTGGGAGCATGAGATGGCGGCCGACGCTGCGGGTCTGGTGCCGGTGGCGGTGGTGAACGACCGGATCGGGCTGGGCCTGCTGGTCGAGACGCGGCACGATCAGTTTCCCTGCGCCCTGCAGTGGCAGAACTTTCAGGCGGGGCATTATGTGATGGGGGTTGAGCCGTCCACCCATCACGCCCAAGGGAACCGCTTTGCCCGCGACCGGGGCGAAATGATCTGGCTTCAAGCGGGCGAAGAGCGTTGCTATGACAGCCGCTTTGTCGTGCTGGAAAGTGCCGCGTCAATTGGTTTGGCCGAGGCGCGAATTGCCGCCATCGCCCGTCAGCCCGACACTGAATATCCGGTGCCGACCGGGCGTCTTGCCGCCCTGTACGGCGCCTCAGACCAAACGAAAGGATCGACATGACCGCCCTTACAACGCCGTTCGTGCCGCGCGACTACAGTCTGACCGGGCCCGAGAACGCCCGTGCTGTCGACGCGGGGCTCGCCTCGGCCGAATGGTATCATTCAGACGTGCCGCGCAAGGTGATGAAAGAATTGATGCAACGCCGCGATGGCCCTGCGCTGCGCGATACCGCGATCTGGCTGGGGCTGTTGGCCGCGAGCGGCGCAGGGGGCGTGGCGTTCTGGGGCACATGGTGGGCGGTGCCGTTCTTTCTGGTCTACGGGGTGCTTTACGGGTCGGCCTGCGACAGCCGCTGGCATGAATGTGGGCACGGCACGGCATTCCGCACGGCATGGATGAACGACGTGGTCTACCAGATCGCAAGCTTCCTCGTGATGCGCAACCCGGTCAGCTGGCGGTGGAGCCATGCGCGCCACCACACCGATACGATCATCGTCGGACGTGATCCCGAGATTGGCCATTTCCGCCCGCCGCAACTGCTGCTGGCGGCGCTGCATTTCGTCGGAATCCCCGATATCTGGCTGCATTTCCGTGTCCTCGCGCGTAACGCCGCAGGGATCATCACACCGGACGAGGCGGATTATATACCGCAAAGCGAACGCGCGAAGGCGATCTTCGCGGCCCGGGTGCATGTGGCGATCTATGCGGCGGCGGGGGCCTGGGCTTTGGCCAGTTGGTCGTTCCTGCCCCTCATGCTGATCGGCGGTCCGCGCATCTATGGCACCTGGCACATGGTGATGACCGGCTTGCTGCAGCATGGCGGGCTGGCCGAGGATGTGCTTGACCATCGGCTGAACAGCCGCACCGTCTACATGAACCCGGTCAGCCGATGGATCTACTGGAACATGAACTATCACATCGAACATCACATGTTCCCGATGGTGCCCTATCACGCGTTGCCCCGGCTGCATGCGCTGATCAAGGACGATCTTCCCGCACCCGACCCGTCGATCTGGGCCGCCTACAAGGGCATGATTGCCACACTCTGGCGGCAGCGGACCGATCCGGCCTGCACGCAGTTCCGTGCCCTGCCGCCCACGGCCCGGCCCTACCGCGCCGATCTGCATCAATTTGAAGTGGCACGCGAAAGGGGAGCGGCATGAGCACCTGGGTGGCGGTTTGCGCGGTCGACGACATCGACCCCGAGGATGTGATGCGTTTTGACCACAGCGGGAAAACCTTCGCCGTCTACCGTTCCGCCAAGGGCGAGTTTTTTGCCACCGATGGGCTTTGCACCCATGAGCAGGTCCATCTGGCGGACGGGCTGGTGATCGACGACACCATCGAATGCCCCAAGCACAACGGCCGCTTCAACTATCGCACCGGGGCACCCTTGCGCGCACCGGTCTGCGTGGCGCTGGCCACCTACCCCGCGCGGGTGGTGGACGGGATGATCGAGATTGCCATCGGGGGGGCGGTATGACACGCCGTCTTCCCACCGTGGCCGATCTGCGCGCAGGCAAAGGCAAGGGTCAGAAGACCATGCTGCGCTATTTCACGCTGGATGAGGCAGCGGCGGCCGAGGCGGCGGGGATCGACATCGCTTCGGTCCCGCCGGAACTGGTGGCCGATCCGCGGTATCGGCAGGCAGCACCGGGCGTGTTCAGCATGACTGGAAAGGCGCACCCCGACGCGGGGACGCCGGACGACTATCTGCGCTTTTGCGGGCAGATGCTGCAGGCCGGGGCGGATGCGCTGTATTGCTCGGGCAGCTTGCAGACCGTGGAATACCTGGCGCGCGAATACGTTCCGGTGGTGGGCCATGTCGGGCTGGTGCCCAGCCGCGCCACCTTTACCGGCGGATTCCGTGCCGTGGGCAAGTCCGCAGATCAGGCGATAGCCCTATACCACGAATGCCGCAGGTATCAGGATGCCGGCGCTTTTGCGGTTGAAATCGAGGTGGTGCCGGTCGAAGTTGCCAGCGCCATCAGCGCCCGTCTGGACCTGCTGCTCTGGTCGATGGGGGCGGGCCCGGGCTGCGATGCCCAGTATCTGTTTGCCGAGGATATCCTTGGGACCAACCGCGGCCATCTTCCCCGCCATGCCAAGGTCTACCGCAACTTCGCCGCGGAATACGACCGCCTGCAGGCCGAACGCATTGCCGCTTTCTCCGAATTTCGCGCTGATGTGGAAAGTGGGGCCTTCCCCGAGCCGTCCCATGTCGTCACCATGGACGCAGCCGAACATGAGGCATTCCTGAAGGGAATCGGCGGATGAAGATGGGGCTGGAGGGCAAGGCGGTGATCGTGACCGGGGCCGCAAGCGGCATCGGAGCAGCCATCGCAAGCTTACTTGCCGAGGAAGGGGTGGGTGGCCTTGTCCTGGTGGACCGCGACGGCGAAGGCGCGCGGCGGCTAGCCGGTGCGCTATCGGTTGAGGCTGAAGTTGTGCAGACCGATCTGGCAGACACCGGTTCGGTTGACGCCATCGCCGCGGCCGCCCGCGCCCGCTTTGGCCGGATCGACGGGTTGGTCAATGCGGCGGGTCTGACGACGCGGGGGTCTTTCGTGACCGGCACGCCCGAGGTTTGGGACCAGCTTTTCGCCGTCAATGCCCGCGCTGCCTTTTTCCTGATGCAGGCAGCGATCGGCGACATGCAGGCGCGGGGTGCTGCGGGCGCGATCGTCAATATCCTGTCGATGAACGCACATTGCGGCATTCCGGAACTGGCGATCTATGCGGGGACCAAGGGCGCGCTTGCCACGCTGACGCGCAACGCCGCCCATGCCCATATGGCTGACCGCATCCGGGTGAACGGGATCAACCTTGGCTGGGTCGCCACGGAAAGCGAAGCGCGGATGCAAGCAGATGTGATGGGGCGCGGGGCGGACTGGCAGGCGCTTGCCGGGGCAGCTTTGCCGTTGGGAC
>JBBRBJ010000016.1:0-58676 GCA_038205925.1 Rhodobacterales bacterium
GGCCTGCCGATGACCTACAACGTCGAGCCCGATGGCAGCTACCGCGCCGATCTTCCGGTCTTCGGCGGGCAGGCGATCCTGACGCCGGAGGGCAAGGAAGGCCCGGCCAACGTCAGCGTGATCAAGCAACTGGCTTATTCCGGCGCGCTTTTCGCCAAGGGCAAGCTGAAGCACTCTTACCCGCATTCGTGGCGCTCCAAGGCGCCGCTGATCTATCGCAACACGCCGCAGTGGTTTGTGGCGATCGACAAGCCGCTCGACGACGGCATGGGCACCTATGGCGACACGATCCGCGCCCGCGCGCTGACCTCGATCACCGATCTGGTGAAGTGGACCCCGCAAACCGGGCGCAACCGGCTGCATTCGATGATCGAGGCGCGGCCCGACTGGGTGCTGTCGCGCCAGCGTGCCTGGGGTGTTCCGTTGACGGCCTTTGTCAAGAAGGGCGCCCGTCCCACCGATCCTGATTTCCTTTTGCGCAACGCCGAAGTCAACGCCCGGATTGTGGCCGCGTTTGAGGCCGAAAGCGCCGATGTCTGGTTTGTGCAAGGATTCAAGGAGCGCGTGCTTGGCGGGCTGGTAGATCCGTCGCAATATGAACAGATCTTTGATGTGCTGGATGTGTGGTTCGACTCTGGCTCGACCCATGCTTTCGTGCTGCGTGATCGGGTCGATGGCTCGGCTGACGGGCTTGCCGACCTGTATCTTGAGGGCACCGATCAGCACCGCGGCTGGTTCCATTCCAGCATGTTGCAAGCGTGTGGCACCAAGGGGCGCGCGCCCTATCGGGGCGTTCTGACGCATGGCTTCACGCTCGACGAAAAAGGCATGAAAATGTCCAAGAGCCTCGGCAATACCGTGGCTCCCCAGTCGGTGATCGACGAATACGGCGCCGATATCCTGCGGCTTTGGGTGGCGCAATCGGACTACACGTCCGATCTGCGCATCGGCAAAGAGATCCTGAAAGGTGTGGCAGACAGCTACCGTCGCCTGCGCAACACGCTGCGCTTCCTTTTGGGCAACCTTGCGGGGTTCTCGGATGCCGAACGCGTCGCCCCCGCCGACATGCCAGAGCTTGAGCGTTGGGTGCTGCACCGGATGGCCGAACTCGACGCCGAGGTGCGCAAGGGCTACGCCGCCTATGATTTCCAAGGCGTGTTTCAAAAGCTGTTCGCCTTTGCCACGACTGACCTCAGTTCGGTTTATTTCGATATCCGAAAGGATGCGCTCTATTGCGACGCACCCAACTCGCTGCGTCGGCGCGCCGCCCGCACGGTGCTGGACCTGCTGTTCCACCGTCTGACGACATGGCTTGCCCCGATCCTGGTGTTCACCATGGAAGAGGTCTGGCTTGAACGTTTTCCCGGTGATGCGGCGTCGGTCCACCTCGAAGACATGCCGCAGACGCCGAAAGACTGGCTCGATCCTGCCTTGGCGGCAAAATGGGCCGGCATCCGCGCCGCGCGCCGCGTGGTCACGGGCGCGCTCGAGGTGCAGCGCACGGCAAAGGTTATCGGCTCGTCACTCGAGGCTTCCCCCGTGGTGCATGTCGGTAGCCCCGATTTGCTCGGTGCGCTGCAATCGGTCGATCTGGCGGAATTGTGCATCACCTCGGATTTGGCGCTGACGGACGCGCCTGCCCCGGCAGGTTCCTTCGCGCTGGCGGATGTGCCCCACATAGCAGTGGTCTTTGCCCCGGCCAAAGGCCAGAAATGTGCCCGCTGCTGGCAGGTGCTGCCCGATGTCGGTACCCACCTCACGCATCCCGGCACCTGCGCCCGGTGCGACGCCGCTCTCGCAGAGGCCCCCGGTCAACCGGTTTGAACCGGCGCCCCTGATTTGCTGCCTTCAAATACTTCCGCCCGAGGCTTCCCCGGGCGGCGGCATGCGCGTCGCTCAGATCGAAGCGCCCGGACGTTCGGGCACCACTTGCTGCACGATGCCCGCAAACGTGAGGTAAAGCGACGTCAGCAACAGCCCCCAATGCGCCCAGCTTTCGGGCGCGAAATCCATCAAGGCCGCCCAACCGGCGAAGACAACCCATAGCAGCGATACGGGCAACGAGATGGTGCGCCACCGTTTGGTGCGCGTGGGGTGGATGAATTTCAGGTTCAGAAACATCGTCCCCGTCAGGGCAATCACGATCGCCAAAATCAGCCAGGTCGGCGGCGACAGCGCAAACAAAACAAGAACAACCATGTTCCAGCACGCCGGAAAGCCCGAAAACGATTTGTCCTTGGTCTTCATACGCGTGTCGGCAAAATAGACGACCGAGCCGTACACGATCACTATGATCGCAATCCATCCCGTCCATCCCGGCAACAGCCCCGATTTGAACAGCGCGTAGGCTGGGATGAACACATAGGTCAGAAAGTCGATGATCAGGTCCAGCAGCACGCCGTCGTAATTGGGCCAGTTCTTGTCAACTTCATAGCGTCGCGCCAGGGGGCCGTCGATGCCATCCACGATCAGCGCCACCACAAGCCACAAGAACATCAGGCTCCACTTTTCCTCGACTGCCGCCAACATGGCAAACATCGACAAGACGGCGCCGGTGGCGGTCAGAAGGTGAACGGACAGGGCTTTGTATCGCAGTTGCATTTGGGGTTGATGGCCGAAACGGCGGTGTAGCGCAACCTTTTGGGGCGCAAATCATGCGCGCGGGTGGGCCTTTTCATAAACCTCCATCAGACGTGCTGCATCCACAGCCGTATATGTCTGCGTGGTCGATAATGAGGCATGGCCCAAAAGCTCTTGTATCGCGCGCAGATCGCCCCCCGCGCTCAGCAGATGCGTGGCAAAGCTGTGGCGCAGCGCATGCGGCGTGGCCGTGGCGGGCAGGCCCAATTGACCGCGGGCCTTTTCCATCACCAGCGCAATCAGCCGCGGGTTCAGCGCGCCCCCCCGGACACCGCGAAACAACGGATCGGCTGGGAACAGGTCGAACGGACACAGGCGCGCATAAAGAGCGACCGCTTCGCGCGCCACGGGCAGGACCGGCACCAGCCGCGTCTTGCCGCCCTTGCCGGTGATGCGCAGCACCTCGGGCAGAGGCTGTGCGGCCCCGGTCAGGCCAAGCGCCTCGGAGATGCGCAAGCCGCAGCCGTATAGCAGGGTCAGCACCGCCTGATCGCGCGCGGCTACCCAAGGCTCGGCCGACTGCGCGCCCACGGTTTCGATCATGTCGCCGGCACTTTCGATCGACAAAGGGCGCGGCAGCTTGCGCCTGAATCTGGGGCTGCGGGCCGACAGCACGGTAGTGGCATCGGCGCCCGCGCGCTCGGCGACCCAGGCCGTGAAACCTTTGACCGACGACAGTGCCCGCGCCAGCGACCGGGCCGAGACGCCGCGCGCCCGTTCCGATGCCATCCATGCCCGCAGGTCAGCTTGCGGCAATGCGGCCAGCGCGGCCAGCCCTTCGGTGCCGCCCCGGTGCAGGGCCAGGAAATGCAAGTAGCCCGAGGCATCGGCCACATAGGCTTTGACCGTGTTTTCTGCCCGGCCATGCACCGCCGAAAGCTGCATGCCCCAGGTTGCGAGCGCCTCGCGCACCTGTGGCGACAGCAGGGTCGCGCGTGCCGTCATGACAGCCAGCGGCGCATGGTCCGTTCGAACACGCCCGCGAAATGGCCCAGAAGATCGGTGCCATGGGTAGGTTTGAACTGGTGCGGATCTTCGGCCCCCATCACCAGAAGGCCCGGCAGCCGCCCTTTGCCGAAATCCAGCTTCATCAGCGCCTCGGACCGGATCCAGCCTGCGCGGTCACCATAGATCTGATCAGATGACGGCTGCGTCTGACGCAGGATCACCGGGCGCAGCGGAATATTGCGTCCGCCGGTCAGGTATTCGGCCACAAAGCCCGGCTCGGCGACGAACAGCACATCTCCCAGCTTGCGCAAGGACGGATCTTCGGCGTTCTGGACCGATTCAAGCACCAGACGGATGCAGTCCACCCGCAGCGTGGCCGCGACATCGCTGGCAAGGGTCTTCAGGAAATCGCCAAAATCCAGCGGGTCAAGCATTTGCAAGATGGCCCTGTGTACCTGATTGGTGCCCGCAAGGTTTTCATAGGCGGCGGCGATCACGGTGCGGTGGGTGTCTTCCAGACGGTCCAGCCGCCCTTCAAGCCGTTCCATCGCAATGCCGCGCAGATCGACGATATTGCTGCCCATGGCGCGCTCATTGGCAGAAATCAGCGCGCTCATCACGTCGCGGTCATCGAGAATCCGTTCCGGTTCCGCGATGATGCGGTCGCGCATGTCTTGTTCGATCATTGTCACTCTGCCCGGCATTTTTTGATTTATTGCCGGGCAGCGTATGCGACTTTGGCGGCACGGAAAAATGTTTTCCGCGGGCAGGTGCGCTTTTTCCGAGGTTAGAGGATTTTCTGTCCCGTCTTGGCCCAGTCCTGCATGAACTGGTCCAGCCCCTTGTCGGTCAGCACATGGTTGGCCAACCCCTTGATCACCGATGGTGGGGCCGTTATCACGTCTGCGCCGATCAGCGCACATTGCGTGACGTGATTTGCGGTACGGATCGAGGCTGCAAGGATCTGGGTCTTGAAGTCGAAGTTGTCATAGACCTGCCGGATGTCACCGATCAGGTCGAGGCCATCGAGGTTGATATCATCCAGCCGCCCGATGAACGGGCTGATGAAGGTGGCTCCGGCCTTGGCCGCGATCAGCGCCTGATTGACGCTGAAACACAGCGTTACGTTGACCATCAGGCCTTCGCCGGAAAGCACCTTGCAGGTCTTCAGGCCGTCCCATGTCAGCGGCACCTTCACAACGATGTTTTGCGCGACCTCGGCCAGCTTGCGGCCTTCGGCGATCATCTCGTCGGATTTCAGGGCCACGACCTCGGCCGAGACCGGGCCCGCGACGATGCTGCAGATTTCCTTGGTGACTTCCAGAATGTCACGCCCCGACTTCAGGATCAGCGAGGGGTTGGTGGTGACGCCATCAACCATGCCAAGGTCATTGAGTTCGGCGATTGCGGCGACGTCGGCGGTGTCCACAAAGAATTTCATGCGCGTGGTCCTTCGGGTGGGTTGCGGGGTGGTCTGGCTGCGTTTACCCCAAAGGCGGAACAAGGGAAAGGTGCGGCCTTTGGCGGACCGGGTATATGACGCGGGTCAGACGGTGGGGGTTCTCATCACCGAAAGCCTCGGGCGATCGGGTCTGGGCGTGCTGGACTACCGCGCGCCCGAAGGGGGCTGTGGCGGCGGCGATTTCGTCGAGGTTCCCCTGGGGCCGCGCCGGGTTCTGGGCGTGGTCTGGGGGGCGGGCGAGGGGCGGATCGAAGCAGTCAAGCTGCGATCAGTCATGCGGGTGCTGGACGCGGTGCCGATGCGGGCCGAGTTGCGCATGTTTCTGGCGCGGGCGGCGGAATACACCCTGACGCCGCTGCCTGCGATGCTGCGCCTTGCCACGCGGGCGCCGGGGCTGGCCGATGGCCCGGCGATGCGCCGCGTGGTCCACCTTGCGGGGGCGGTGCCCAACCAGATGACCGAAGCCCGCTACCGCGTGATCGAGGCGTTGCGCGGATTTGGCGGTGCGCCGGTAACGGCGGCGGAACTGGCCGAGGCGGCGGGTTGCGGCACCGGCGTGGTCAAGGGGCTGATCAAGCTCGGCGTACTTGCCGAGGGCGAGGCGCCCAAGGATCTGCCCTATCCGCGCCTTGGCCCCGCCGCAGCGGCACGGCTGGAGGGCGACCAGACGGCGGCGGGCGATGCGCTGGTGGCCTGCGTTGCGCGCGCCGAGTATTCGTGCACGCTGCTGAAGGGAGTGACCGGGTCGGGCAAGACGGAGGTTTACCTTGAAGCGGTGGCCGAATGTCTGCGCGCGGGGCGGCAGGCGCTGGTGCTGCTGCCTGAAATTGCGCTGACGGCAGATTTTCTGGCCCGCGTGGAGGCGCGTTTCGGGGGGCGTCCTGCCGAGTGGCACTCGGGCGTCACCATGACCGAGCGGCGCCGGGTCTGGCGGATGGTGGCGACGGGCGGCGCGTCCTTTGTGGTGGGCGCGCGGTCGGCGTTGTTCCTGCCATTTCAGGATCTTGGCCTGATCGTGGTCGATGAGGAACATGACACGTCTTACAAGCAAGAGGATGGCGTTTTGTATCATGCGCGCGACATGGCGGTGTTGCGCGCCTCGATAGCAGGATGTCCGGTGGTGCTCGCCTCGGCCACGCCCAGCCTTGAAAGCTGGGCCAACGCGCAAAGCGGCAAGTATGCGCGGCTGGATCTGGGAGCGCGGTTCGGTGCGGCCGAGATGCCGGTGATGCAGGCCATCGACATGCGGTCTGAAAGTTTGGCGGCGGATGCATGGATCTCGGCCCGGCTGGCGGCCGAAGTGGCGGCGCGGATTGCCGTGGGCGAGCAGAGCCTGCTGTTTCTGAACCGGCGCGGATTCGCGCCCGTAACGCTTTGCCGGGCGTGTGGCAGTCAGGTGGGCTGCGATGACTGCGATGCGCGCATGGTCGAGCACAGGTTCCTCAAGCGCCTCGTGTGCCATCAGTGCGGCGCCACGAAGCCCGTGCCGGTGGCGTGCCCGTCATGCAAGGTTGAGGGTCGGATGGCTGCGGTGGGGCCTGGGGTAGAGCGTCTGGCCGAAGAAGTGGCCG
Source organism: Rhodobacterales bacterium (assembly GCA_038205925.1). Taxonomy (GTDB): domain Bacteria; phylum Pseudomonadota; class Alphaproteobacteria; order Rhodobacterales; family Rhodobacteraceae; genus Pseudotabrizicola. The sequence goes on from JBBRBJ010000016.1 coordinate 6,622, forward strand.
CGCGGTTTCCGCAAGCCCGGGTCGCGGTTCTGAGTTCAGATCTGTTCGGATCGGCGCGCGCGCTGAAGGATCAGATCGTGGCGATTGCGGGCGGCGGTGCGGACATCATCATCGGCACGCAGATCGTGGCCAAGGGGCACAACTTTCCGCTGCTGACGTTGGTGGGGGTGATTGATGCCGACCTTGGGTTGCAGGGATCAGATCTGCGCGCGGCCGAGCGGACGTTTCAACTGATGCGGCAGGTGGCGGGCCGGGCAGGGCGTGTGGCGGGGCGGCCCGGCGCTGCGTACTTGCAGACGCACCAGCCCGAGCACCCGGTGATCCGCGCCATTCTGGGCGGAGCGGATGAGGCGTTCTGGACAGCCGAGGCCGAAGAGCGCCGGGTGGCGGGGGTGCCGCCCTATGGCAAGCTCGCCGGTGTGATCCTGTCGGGGCCGGATGTCGCACAGGTGTTTGATCTGGCGGCTGAACTTGCGCGACGGGACGGCCCGCTGCGCGCGATCGGGGCGCAGGTGTTCGGGCCTGCGCCTGCGCCGATTGCACGCGTGCGGGGGCGCCACCGGGTGCGGCTTTTGGTCAAGGCGGCAAAGGGCGTGGCCTTGCAGGGCGCCTTGGCCGCGTGGGTGGCGCAGATCCGCGTTCCGGGGTCTGTGCGGCTGGCGGTCGACATTGATCCGCAGAGTTTTCTGTAGCGGGACGAAGGTTCAGGCACCTTCCTGTCGGGGCGCCATGTGCGCGGGGATGTATCCCTTACAATTGCGCGCTTGGCATGCCGGTGGCCTTGGGGGTAAGCGGGGTGGATGTTCACGCGCATGACCCTTGATCAGGCCCTCGCCTTGCCGTTGTGGCGGCGGCCGGAAAGCCTGCTATTCCTGATGGCCGCTGCCATGCCGGTGGCCTTTGCCACATGGTCGGCGCTGCTGAATAACTTCGTGATCGAGGTGGCGGGGTTTACCGGGGTCGAGATCGGCTGGCTGCATTCGGTGCGCGAGATCCCGGGGTTTCTGGCCATCGGCGTGATCCTGATCATTCTGGTGGTGCGCGAGCAGGTGCTGGCGATGCTCAGCCTGATCCTTCTGGGCGGGGCGACGGCGCTTACGGCGCATTTCCCGTCATTCGGCGGGATCCTGATGTTGACGCTGTTGTCATCCATCGGGTTTCATTATTTTGAGACAGTGAACCAAAGCCTGCACTTGCAATGGATCGAAAAGGCGCGCGCGCCACTGGTGCTGGGCTGGATCGTGACGGCAGGGGCGGGAGCTTCGCTGGTGGCCTATGTTGCGCTGGTGGTGCTGTGGGACAGGCTGGGTCTGTCCTACGATCTGGTCTATATGGTGTCGGGCGGGATGACGGCGGCGATTGCGGTGTTTGCGCTGCTGGCCTATCCGCAGTTTGACGGGCCCCACAAGCAGCACAAGAAGATGATTTTGCGGCGGCGCTATTGGCTTTATTACGCCATACAGTTCATGACCGGGGCACGGCGGCAAATCTTTGTCGTCTTTGCCGCGTTCATGATGGTCGAACGGTTTGGCATGGCCGTGCATGAGGTGACGGCGCTGTTTGTGCTGAACTATATTGCGACCATGGCGGCGGGCCCACTCATCGGCACCTGGGTCGCGCGCTTTGGCGAGCGGCGAATGATGATCGTGCAATATGCAGGTCTGATCGGGGTGTTTGCGGCCTATGGCGGGATTTACGCCTTTGGCTGGGGGGTGATGGTGGCAAGTGTGCTCTATGTGCTGGACCATGTGTTTTTTACCATGAACCTGACGTTGAAGACCTATTTCCAGAAGATCGCTGATCCTGCCGACATTGCCCCCACCGCCGCCGTTGCCTTTACCATCAACCATACTGCGGCTGTCTTCCTGCCTGCAGCACTCGGCTATCTGTGGGTCGTCTCGCCCGGAGGCGTGTTCATGCTGGCGGCGGGGATGGCCTGCGTGTCCTTGGCCCTTGCCTGTCTGGTCCCGCGCCACCCTGAGCCGGGGTATGAGACTATTTTCGGCGGCTTGCGGCCACAGCCTGCCGAGTGACTGGCAAAGGTGCCTGTGCAGCCCTATGTTCAGGGCTTCACCGTTGGAGGGAATGCAGATGTTCTTCATGAACCGTGGCAAGTCGCAAATGGTTGACCCAAAGGATGCCTTGCCAGGGCGGCCCGATGCGTTGCCGACCGCCGAGACGCATTTTGTGAACGGTTTGCCGCTAAAGTCGCCGGTCCCCGAAGGGATGGCCGAGGCGATGTTCGGAATGGGCTGTTTTTGGGGGGTCGAGCGCACGTTCTGGTCGGTGCCCGGCGTGTGGCTGACCATGGTCGGCTACGCCGCCGGATACACTCCAAACCCGACCTATAAGGAGACCTGCACACAGGCGACCGGCCACAATGAGGTGGTGCGCATACTTTATGACCCGTCCGTCATCAGCTATGAGGCGCTTTTGAAGCTGTTCTGGGAAGGGCATGACCCGACCCAAGGCATGCGGCAGGGCAATGACGTGGGCAGCACCTACCGCAGCGGAATATATACCTATTCCCCCGCTCAGGAGGCGGCGGCCCAATCCTCGCGCGCGGTCTATCAATCCGCCCTTTCGCGCTCAGGCAAGGGTGCGATCACGACCGAGATTCTGCCCGCGCCGGTGTTCTACTTTGCCGAGGACTACCACCAGCAGTATCTGGCCAAGAACCCCAATGGCTATTGCGGGATCGGGGGCACGGGGGTCACCTGCCCGATCGGCACGGGTGTAACGACAGGCCAGAGCGCCTGAAACATGGCGGAAGCGGGCCCGACCCATGATGTGCTGATCATCGGGGCCGGGCCCGCGGGCGCGTCGGCTGCCCGGGTGGCGGCGGCTGCAGGGTTGCGGGTGGCATTGGTCGACAAGGCGGCGTTTCCGCGCGACAAGCTATGTGGCGGCGGCATCACGGGCCGCGCGATGGGCTATCTGCAAGGCGTGTTCGGCCCTCTGCCCACGGATTTGTTCCATAACTCTGCGCGCATGCGTTTTCAGGACGGGGCGCGTCTGCTGTGTGACATCTGCGATATGCCCGGAATGGTGATGACAATGCGCCGCAGCTTTGACGCTGTTCTGCGCGCCCGCGCAATTGCGGCAGGGGCCGCCGACCACTGTGGCGCGCGGATCGCCGTGATGGACGCAAGGCTGGGCCGGGTGCAGCTTGCCAACGGCGCGCGGCTGGAGGCCCCTGTCATCATCGCTGCCGATGGTGTCCATTCCGGTGTGGCGCGCGCGCTTTATGGCCGCGCCCATGATCCTGCGCGCATCGGCTTTGCGCTGGAGGTCGAGGTGCCGGAGGTTGGCGATGGCACCACGACGCTGGACATGACCGCCGCGCCCTTTGGCTACGCCTGGGATTTTCCCAAGGCGGGCGGGCGCACGCTTGGCATGGGCGGGGTCGCGGTCCGCAACCCCGACCTGTTGGCGCGCTTTCGCGGCTGGTTGCCCGCGCATGGGGTGAACCCGGATGCGGTCACGATCAAGGGCCACCACCTGCCCTTTGGCGAGGTGCGCCGCCGTCCCGGCGACGGAAACATCCTGTTTGCGGGCGATGCGGCAGGGCTGGTGGACCCGATCACCGGCGAGGGGATCGGCTGGGCGGTGAAATCTGGACAGCTTGCTGCCGAGGCGGCAATTGCGGCGCTGGGCGCGGGCACACCGCAGCGTGCGGGCACGCTTTACTGTGCGGCCATGGCCACGGTTCTGGCCGAGCTTGGCCGCGCGCGGCTGCTGGCAACGGTCGTCTATCACCCGCTGGTGCAGCCGCGTTTCATGCGCGCGGTGGCGCGGTCTGACCATCTCCCGCGCCGGTTCCTGGGTCTTTTGGCGGGCGAGATGGATTATGCCGACCTTGGCCCCCGGCGCCTCGTCGGCATCGCGCGCCGCATGCTGGTGGGTTGACGTTTCGGCGGCTGCATTCTAGGCCCGCCCAACCCTGACCCGGAGGCCTGCGCCATGCCTACCTTTTCCGCTCTGACCACCCTGAAGGGCGAAGATGCCGCCGAAGCCCTTGCCGGGGCGGTTGAGCGGATGGAGCCGGAACCAATGGGCGTGGGTGTGTTCGAGATCGAGGACGATTCGGGGCTGTGGGAGGTGGGCGTCTATTTCCTCGAACAGCCCGACGAGGTGCTGCTGGACGTTCTGGCCGCAGCCTTTGGCGCCAGGCCCTTTGCGGTGTCCGAGATCCCCGATATCGACTGGGTCGCCAAGGTGCGGCGCGAACTGTCGCCCGTCGAGGCGGGGCGCTTTTTCGTCTATGGCAGCCATGATGCCGACCGGGTGCCCGCCGAACCTGGACGAATCGCCTTGCAGATCGAGGCGACTGTGGCCTTTGGTACGGGCCATCACGGCACCACTCTGGGCTGTCTGCGGGCCTTTGACCGGATGATTGATCAGGGCTTTGCGCCCGCCCGTGTGGCCGATATAGGCTGCGGCACCGCAGTTCTGGCCATGGCCGCGGCCGCGGTTCTGCCCGGTGCGCTGGTGATCGCATCCGACATTGACGCGGTTGCCGTTGATGTGGCCCGCGCAAATGTGTCGATCAACGGGATGCAGGGGCGGTTAGAATGCCTTGAGGCCGCAGGCTTTGCCCACCCGAGGCTGGCCGAGGCCGCACCTTTTGATCTGGTCTTTGCCAATATCCTGAAAGGCCCGCTGATCGAGCTTGCCTCCCCCATGGCGGCACATCTGGCCCCGGGGGGGCGGGCCATCTTGTCGGGCCTTCTTGCGGTGCAGGCGGACGCGGTGGCGGAGGCCTATGTTGAGGCGGGCCACCGGTTGGCTTCGCGCGAGGATATTGGCGAATGGTCTACGCTGGTGGTGGAGCGGCTTTGACATTTGCCACGGTTTTGCCCCGAGTGTGGTGTTTTCAGGCAAATTCAGACGTGATGCCCAAATCCGGCCACAATTGCAACGTATCGGTCGCGTAGGTGGGGGTCGGTCAAGGGAGCGTTGCTATGTCCGACCCGTGTATTGCTGAGTTCAATTCCCGTATTGCGCGGATCGAAAAGGCCCACGCAAAAGGCTATGGGTTTGAGGCCGCCGGAACACTCGGCCGGTCCTCCTACACCCGCTACCGTCGCAAGAAAAACCGCAAGATCCGGGCTGTGCGCCCTTTCGTGGTCGTGATTTTGTGCGCCACGCTGTTGAAGGCCATGTTTTTGCAGCAACTGGGCGCGCAGGCCTATGACGACCGCGTGGCCCGCCTGATGCAGGGCGAGGGCTTTGACCGGATTGGCGGATGGCTGATGCAGGCCGATCCGTTGACCGTTTCCTTTGCGGGCGGCATCGATACCCTGTTCAAATCAAGCGGCTGACTTTGATCGTGGCCGGTTGGCACGCTGCCCGCGCCACTGGTGCGGGCGCATTGCGTTGATACCCCGATCCCAAAGGCACGCAAGACGGTAAAAAGAACAAGGCCGCCAGCGGTACGCGTGGCGGCCAGGACCTGGTTCTGCTTTGGGCGCAAGGGCGCGGCCCGTTCTGATGGCGCTTTTCAGCGGCCCATCGTCTCGATATCACCCCGGCACAGGCCAATATCGTCAAGCTCACGGTCGGACAGTTTGCCGAGTGCCTTGCGGGTGATGCGTGCATCATTCCAGGTGTTGAACGTCGCGAACATCGTACCGAAGCCCTGAACGGCGCGGAAGATCGAAATAGCGCCAAAGGGCGCGGTGCGAGTGGTCTCAAATGCGGCCATGGCGGTAATCCTTTTATAAACTGCTCATGTTGAAGGCATTGCTGTCTTACATGTGCCAGATAGACATGCTGCATGTGCAAAGCAAGCTGGCCAGACGACAAGGCAGCCTTGCAAAATCTGCATGGCATGCCGCCACAATTCCGCCTTATTCTTCCGGGGCCGCAGGCAGCTTTCAGGGCGGTGTCGCGGTACGTGGGCGGGATGTCGTTTGTGCCGCATCTGCATAACGGTTCCGTGACCGGACCGCAAGCGCAACGCGGACAGCGGAAAGCGCTTGGCGGGTGTTCCTGTTTCGTGCTAACCGTTGTGAAATAAGGCACAAAGGGGCAGGCATGCGTGTGATGGGAATTGATCCGGGCCTGCGGAACATGGGCTGGGGGATCATAGACGTCAGCGGCTCACGGCTTACGCATGTGGCCAATGGTATTTGCCATTCTGCGGGCGATGATCTGGCTTTGCGGCTGTGCTCGCTGCACGCACAATTGACCGCGGTGCTGCGCGCGCATGGCCCCGATGCGGCAGCGGTGGAACATACGTTTGTGAACAAGGATGCGGTGGCCACACTGAAACTGGGTCAGGCACGCGGCATTGCGCTTCTGGTGCCTGCACAGGCGGGTTTGCCGGTCGGGGAATATGCGCCCAATGCGGTGAAGAAATGCGTGGTCGGCGTGGGGCACGCGGCAAAGGTGCAGGTCGATCACATGGTGCGGCTGCACTTGCCCGGTGTGGTGATTGCGGGGGCCGATGCGGCGGATGCACTGGCCGTGGCCATCTGCCACGCGCACCACTTGCAATCGGCGGGCCGACTTGAGGCCGCGTTGAAAAGGGCTGCGGGATGATCGGCAAGATCTCGGGCAGGCTCGACTGGCGCGGTTCCGATCATGTGCTGATCGATGTGCGCGGTGTGGGATACATCGTCTACATCAATGACCGCACGCTGGCGGGTCTGCCGGGTTTGGGCGAGGCGTTGGCGCTCTATACCGATCTGGTGGTACGCGAAGATCTGCTGCAACTTTTCGGCTTTCCGACGATGCTGGAAAAGGAATGGCACAAGCTGTTGACCACCGTGCAGGGCGTGGGCGCCAAGGCCGCGATGGCCATTCTGGGCACCCTTGGCCCCGAGGGCGTCAGCCGCGCGATCACGCTTGGCGACGCGCGGGCGGTGCAATCGGCGCCGGGCGTCGGGCCCAAGCTGGCGCAGCGGATCATTCTGGAGTTGAAGGCCAAGGCGCCATCAATCATGGCGGCGGGGGCACGGCTTTCTGCGCGGGCCGAGGCGGATGACAGCATGATCGAAACAATTGCGCCTGCTGCGCTGCGGCGCCCGGCCCCGGCGGACGAAGGAGCCAACCGCCGCGCTGGCTTTACCGCCGATGCGCTGTCGGCGCTGATGAACCTCGGATACGGTCAGGGTGATGCGGCGCAAGCGGTTGCGACGGTGGCCATCGAGGAATCCGAAGCCGATACCGCGACGCTGATCCGCCGGGCACTGAAGCTTTTGGCGCCGCGGGGATAGGGCATGAGTACCCCAGACCCCGCCCTGCGCCCCGAACGCCTGCCCGAAGACACAGACCGTGCCCTGCGCCCGCAGGGCCTGGATGAATTCATCGGTCAGGCCGACGCGCGTGCCAATTTGCGCGTGTTCATCCAGTCTGCCAGAATGCGCGGCGAGGCGATGGACCACACGCTGTTTTACGGGCCGCCCGGCCTTGGCAAAACCACCCTCGCGCAGATCATGGCGCGCGAGTTGGGCGTGGGGTTTCGCATGACCAGCGGCCCGGTGCTGGCCAAGCCCGGCGACCTGGCTGCAATCCTGACCAACCTTGAACCGCGCGATGTGCTTTTCATTGACGAGATTCATCGGCTTAGCCCCGTCGTCGAAGAGGTTCTGTATCCAGCACTTGAGGATTTCGCCCTTGATCTGGTAATTGGCGAGGGGCCTGCGGCGCGCACGGTGCGGATTGAATTGCAGCCCTTTACCCTAGTCGGGGCGACCACGCGTCTGGGGCTTTTGACCACGCCCTTGCGCGACCGCTTTGGCATTCCGACCCGGTTGGAGTTCTATAGCGAGGAAGAACTGTTCCAGATCGTAACCCGCGGCGCGCGCCTGCTGGGGGTCGAGGCCGAGGATGCGGGCTGCCGCGAAATTGCGCGGCGCGCGCGCGGGACCCCGCGGATTGCCGGGCGTCTGCTGCGGCGGGTGGTGGATTTCGCGCTGGTGGAGGAGGGGGGCCGGATCAGCAGGGCGCTGGCCGACCGGGCACTGACGCGTCTGGGGGTGGATCATCTGGGTCTGGACAGCGCCGACCGCCGTTATCTGAACCTGCTGGCCGAGAATTACGGTGGTGGTCCAGTGGGTGTGGAAACAATTGCGGCAGCGTTGTCCGAGGCGCGTGATGCGATCGAAGAGGTCATCGAGCCATTCTTGTTGCAACAGGGCCTGATCATGCGCACGCCACGCGGGCGCATGCTGGGAGCCAAGGCATGGCGCCATCTCGGGCTTGAGGCGCCCCGCGCGCCGGGGCAGTCTGATCTGTTCGAAGCGTAGCTTGTGCACGCCATGATCGGCAGGATGGGCTCAGTCCGTGGTCCAGTGGCTGAGCGTATCCAGGCCGATGGACCGGCTTTCCAGAAGGCGAAAGCGCGGAGCGGCCCCAAGCGTGGTCAGGCCAAGGGCCCCAAGGGCGGGAAATCCTTCGGCGCCGATCAGGCTGCCCGCGCCAAGATGGATCAGATCGTCGACCAGACCCGCGCGCACGAGGCTGGCGGCAAGTGTGCCACCGCCCTCGCAAAGGATGCGGGTCAGGCCGCATGCGGCAAGGGCACGCAGCGCGGCAGTAACGTCGATGTGGCTTCCGTCCATCGCGCAGGGGATCAGGGCCGCGCCGGTTGCTCTCCATGCGGCGATGGCGGCGGGTTCAGCGCTTTGGGAGTGAACGATCCAGACGGGATGTTTCTTTGCGGTCGCGCCAAGGCGGCTGTCGGGGCGGTGCGACAGGGTGCTGTCGATCACGATGCGGACAGGCTGATGCGTGGCGCCAATGTCGCGTACGGTCAGATCCGGGTCATCTGCTCGGGCAGTGCCTGACCCGATCAGCACGCCGTCATGGCTAAGGCGAAGCGTGTGGACGTAGGCCCGCGCCTGCGGCCCCGTAATCCAACGCGACTCGCCCGATGCCGTGGCGATACGGCCATCAAGCGTGGTGGCGAGTTTGAGCGTAACCGCGGGCAGCCCCCGGGTCACGCGCTTGAGAAACCCTGCATTAAGGCGTTCAGCCGGGAGTGACATGATATTCTCCGTCACCTCTATGCCCGCATCGCGCAGCATCGCATGCCCCTTGCCGCTGACCCTCGGGTCCGGGTCGGTCAGGGCTGTGACGGTGCGGGTGATGCGCGCGCGGATCAGGGCCTCGGCGCATGGGGGGGTCTTGCCGTGGTGGGCGCAAGGTTCAAGCGTAACATAAGCCGTGCCGCCTCTGGCATCGCCCGCCTGCGCCAGGGCCATGGTTTCGGCGTGGGGGCGCCCCCCCGGTTGCGTCCAGCCGCGCCCAAGGATCCGGTCATCGCGCACGATGATGCATCCGACAGCAGGGTTGGGCCAGGTGCGGCCCAGCCCCCGCGCCGCCAGCGCAAGGGCATGGGCCATGTAGTCGGTGTCGCTCACTCTTCGCCTTTGTCGCCGGGCCGAAGTTCACTTACGAATTTGTCGAAATCATCCGCCGCCTGAAAGTTCTTGTAAACGCTGGCGAAACGGACATAGGCCACGGTGTCGATCCGAGCGAGGCTTTCCATCACGATGTCACCGATTGTGCGCGACGGGATGTCGGTTTCGCCCAGACTTTCCAGCCGCCGCACGATACCCGAGATCATCTGGTCAATGCGTTCGGGGTCGATGGGGCGCTTTTGCATCGAGATGCGGATGGCGCGTTCCAATTTGTCGCGGTCGAAATCCTCACGCTTCCCTGAAGATTTTATGACAACCAAATCCCGCAGTTGCACGCGTTCGTAGGTGGTGAAACGCCCCCCGCAGGCCGGACAAAAACGGCGACGCCGGATGGCGACGTGGTCTTCGGCCGGACGCGAGTCTTTCACTTGCGTGTCGATGTTGCCGCAGAATGGGCAGCGCATGGGCCCCCTCCTTGCTTGTCGTTGATGTGGCCTGCCTCTAGGTCCGGGTGTGCCCCCAGATCCTGACACAGACTATAGGGCAAGTTCGCGGATTTCGGCTAGAGGGGAATTGCGGCCCCTGTATCTGGTGGAGCATGTGTGGCGGCGAGGACTCAGGCAGTGCCGGCAAAGCTGTGATCGGTGTCGGCCGCCCCGTGCCCTATTCTTTTTTGGGCAAGCAAATGAAAGGTAAGCCGAAATGACCACGGCTTTCATAATGACAGCACACCCCGCTATGACGAGCCAGCGGCGGAACTGGAGTGGAAGGGGGGTAGCGTTGTTCAAGAGCGATCTTGCTTGAATGTGTCAGTCGGCCTGGCAGGCGCCCCAGACGCGGGACTCAAATCCCCAGCATAGCCCGGCCGCCGTTTTGGCGGCCTCAAGCGGCCCCAGGTCAGAAACCTCTGATCCGGGGTTGCACGTCAGTTGTGCGATCAGAGCGCCATTTTTCAGCACATTGACCCCACCCTCATAGCGCGGGTTTTCCGCCATCCGGTCAACGGAGGCCCAGACCTCATAGCTTGTGGGTCCGTTGTGGAACGCAACCGTTTCCCAGATCGAGCGGCCGATCCCGTTCCAGGGCGTGTAGTCCAGGGCGGCCACGGACGATGACAGGGTCAACTCTGGCCGCCCCTGTGGCCCAAAGCTGTAAGTCGCGGTGGTACCCGTCAGGCAAACTGCAAGCTGCTTCTTGCCGATGGGGCAAGAAAGCACCGTGGTTTCGGGGCACGATGCAAAGACGGTGCCAGGGGCAAGCAGAAAGACAAGCGTGAGGAGTCGGGCAAGGGGCATATTCACTGATCCAGGAAACTGCGCAACTTGCGTGACCGGCTGGGGTGTTTCAGCTTGCGAAGAGCCTTGGCCTCGATCTGTCTGATCCGCTCGCGGGTGACGCTGAACTGTTGCCCGACTTCTTCCAGCGTGTGGTCGGTGTTCATGCCGATGCCAAAGCGCATGCGCAGCACGCGTTCTTCGCGGGGGGTCAGGGAGGCCAAGACCCGCGTCGTCGTCTCTTTCAGGTTCTCTTGAATCGCTGAATCCAACGGCAGGATCGCGTTCTTGTCTTCGATGAAATCGCCAAGCTGGCTGTCTTCTTCGTCGCCAATCGGGGTTTCCAGGCTGATTGGTTCCTTGGCGATTTTCATCACCTTGCGAACCTTTTCCAACGGCATCTGCAGCTTTTCGGCCAGTTCTTCCGGCGTCGGCTCACGGCCGATTTCGTGCAGCATCTGGCGCCCAGTGCGTACAAGCTTGTTGATTGTCTCGATCATGTGCACCGGAATACGGATGGTTCGCGCCTGATCCGCGATGGACCGGGTGATGGCCTGCCGGATCCACCAGGTGGCATAGGTAGAGAACTTGTAGCCCCGGCGGTATTCGAACTTGTCCACCGCCTTCATCAGGCCGATGTTGCCTTCCTGAATAAGGTCAAGGAATTGCAGGCCCCGATTGGTATATTTCTTGGCAATCGAGATCACCAGACGCAGGTTTGCCTCGACCATTTCCTTCTTGGCCTGACGCGCCTCTTTCTCGCCCTTTTGCACCTGATTGACGATGCGGCGGAATTCGCTGATATCCACGCCGATGTACTGGCCGACGGTGGCCATTTCGGCACGCAGGTCTTCGACCTTGTCGCGTGATTTTTCGATCATGGCCTGCCAGCCGCGTCCGGCCTTTGCGGCCATCCGGTCCAGCCATGTGGGGTCAAGCTCATACCCCTGGTATTCGTCGATGAATTCGCGGCGGTTGATGCGGGCGGCATCGGCCAGCTTCACCATGCCCGAATTGATGGTCATGATCTTGCGGTTGATACCGTACAACTGATCGATCAGCGCCTCGATCCGGTTGTTGTGCAGATGCAACTCGTTCACCAGCGTCACAATTTCCGAACGCAGCTTTTGATAAGCCGCCTCGTCTCCGGCGGAAAAGCGGGTCTTTTCCGACAGGGTGGCGTTCATCCGCGCGTCCTGCATTTCCGACAGGCGGACGTAGTCCCGCGCGATTACCTCAAGCGTTTCGAGAACCTTGGGTTTCAGCGCCGCTTCCATCGCGGCCAGCGACATGTTCGAGGCCTCGTCATCCTCGTCGTCGTCGTCCGATTGCATCAGGGGGTTGCCGTCGGCGTCCAGTTCCGGCTCGGTGCCGGCCTCCTTGCGCCCAGCCCCGGTCTCGACCCCATCAAGGCCAGGGGTGCCCAACTCGTCATCGCCTTCGCCATCAAGGTTGCGGCCAAAGGTGGCCTCAAGGTCGATCACGTCGCGCAGCAGAATGTCTTCGTTCAGCAGTTCGTCGCGCCAGATGGTGATGGCCTGAAACGTCAGCGGGCTTTCGCACAGCCCGAGAATCATGGTGTTGCGCCCGGCCTCGATCCGTTTGGCGATGGCGATTTCGCCCTCGCGGCTGAGCAACTCGACGCTGCCCATTTCGCGCAGGTACATGCGGACGGGGTCGTCAGTCCGGTCCAGCGCCTCGGCGTTGGTGGTGACGACCGCAATGTCACGGGGGCCGGACGCAGATTCGACCAGCGCGCCGCCTGCGACGGGTTCGCCATCTTCAAGCTCATCATCCTCGATGATGTTGATGCCCATTTCCGACAGCATCGACATCACGTCTTCGATCTGCTCCGAGCTGACCTGCTCGGGCGGCATCACCTGGTTGAGTTGCTCATAGGTGATGTAGCCCCGCTCACGCGCGTCCGCGATCATCTTCTTGACGGCAGCCTGGCTCATGTCGAGCGAGACATCCGCATCGTCGGTGTCGGGCTTGGCGTCGTCTGTGTCTTTGGGGGCCATGGTTGCTCCTTTTGGGGCACGGGGGCGAATCGGATGGGGCCTGATCGAATCAATACCGCGAATCACGCCGGATTAAAGGGCGAGGCCGGCACTTTCTTGGGAATTGAGCGGAGAAAAGGGTTACTCATGTTCTACCGTGGCGGCCTTTGGCGGTAAAATCGATGCTGTCATACAAGCGGCGGGCGCGGTTCAGCTCGTCGCGGCTCTGTTCCACGCCGTTCGGCGCGGTCACTGATTCGGCGCGCGCCTCCTGTGGGCCGCGCGCTGCCGTTTCGATGGCTTCGGCCGCTTTTGACAGCCGCCACGTCAGGCCTTCGTCGGCCACCCCTGACAGATCGTCTTCCGCATCGAGAATTTCAAGGCGGTGCGTGCGATCTGCCTGAAGTCGGGCGAGGGCCTCGGTCAGGCACGAGGTGGCAATCTCGGGGTCAGCGCCATCACTCAGGGCGGGGGTGATGCGGACGTGGGGGTGCAACAGGACGGCCTCGGTGGGGATCGGGGCCTCGTGCATGAGGGTGGCCAAAAGGTCGGGGGCGGTGCTGTGAAACAAGATCAGGTTGCGCAAGAGATCATGGCCTTCGCCCAGAAATTCAAGCCGCTCAAGCGACGAGAGGAACCGCACGATCAAGCCGGGGTGACGGATACAGGCGGCCAGAATTACCGCTTCGCGCAGGGTTTCGTGCACCGGGCGCCCTGCTGCGGCCAGCAGGGACGCGCGGGTGGCGGCCATGGGTGCTACAGGCTGAGGCGGGCCCTTGGCACCACGCACCCAAGCGGCGCGGGGTATGAAGACGCGCGCCTTCGGGCCGAAAAGATCCCGGCTCAGACGCCGGATTTCTTCGCCGTAATGGCCGCGGATCGACGGGTCGGTGATGCGTGCAATCGCGGTGCGCAGGGTCTTGTCGAGTGCTGCCTTGCGTTCAGGGCTATCGAAATTCCGCGCTTCGGTTTCGCGTTGCCACAGCAGGTTGACCATGGGTTGGGCGTCGTCGATCACCTTTTGCATGCCGGGGGCGCCGTGCTGACGGATCAGGTCATCGGGATCAAGGCCGGTGGGCAGGATGGCAAAGCGCAAGCCCTTGCCGGATTCCAGCAGGGGAAGCGCCAGGTCAACCACGCGCTGTGCTGCGCGAAGTCCGGCGGTATCGCCATCAAGGGCGATGATCGGCTCGTCCGAGATCCGCCACAACAGGCGCAGCTGGTCTTCGGTCACGGCGGTGCCAAGCGGGGCCACTGTGGCGCGAAAGCCGGCTTCGCTCAGCGCGATCACGTCCATGTAGCCCTCGGCGACGATCAGCGGCTGGCCCTTGCCCGCGGCCTCACGCGCGGGGCCCATGTTGAACAGGTTGCGGCCCTTGTCGAACAGATCTGTCTCCGGGCCATTGAGGTATTTGGCGGGCGCGCCCGCCGCCATTGCCCGTCCGCCCAGCGATATGGCACGGCCGCGGGCATCGCGGATGGGAAAGATGATGCGGCCACGGAACCGGTCGTAGACCGAGCCGTCGTCGGCCTTTGCACAGACGCCTGAGGCCACGATCAGTTCTGCCGCGATGCCCTTTTGGCTGAGGGCAAGGAAAAGGGCCTGCCGTGCATCGGGCGCAAAGCCTATTTCCCAGCGGTCGACCGCCGCGTCAGCAAGACCCCGTTTTGCCACATAGGCACGGGCGTCGGCGGCGGCCCCGGTCTTGAGTTGCAAGCGAAACCACTTCACCGCTTCTTCCATGACCCCGGAAAGCTCGGTCCGTCGGTCAGCCTTTTGGGCGGCCACGGGGTCGCGGGCGGGCATGGACATGCCTGCCTCACGGGCAAGAATCTCCACAGCCTCCATGAAGCCGGTGTTTTCCGTTTCACGCACGAAAGACAGGGCGTCACCTTTGGCGTGACAGCCGAAGCAGTAGAAAAAGCCTTTGCGGTCATCGACATGGAACGACGCGGATTTTTCCTGATGGAACGGGCAGGGCGCCCACCAGTCGCCACGGGCCATGTTCGATTTGCGCATGTCCCAGGTAACCTTGCGCCCAACGACCTGGGCGAGGGAGACGCGGGTGCGCAATTCGTCGAGGAAACCGGGTGGCAGGGACATGAGGGGTATATTGGACCTGATTGGGGCGGAGTCGAGTCCTTGCACGCGCCGCACGGATGGCCGAGGACCCAAGTCTCCGGCGGGCGCATTTGAAAAGCAGCAAAAGGAAAGGTGGGCATAGACGCTGGCCGCCGGTGGTTGCGGGGACGGGGCGTCGCGGCTATGCGTCCTGCGGGGCAAGCGGGGCGCGAGGAGAGGACAGATGGACGCGGGCGAGATCGAGGCCTTGTTCACGAGGGGCGACGGGCAGTATCTTTTTGCGCGCTGGGGACGGCCCATCGTGCCCGTCGTTTTCGGGGTCGAGGAGGCCAGCCTTGGCGTGGTCAAGGGCGCGTTCGAGGTGGTGGTGGCGCTCGCGGGCCATGCGATGGCCGAGACGGACCCGGAACTGGGCGCCAACCTGATGGTGTTTTTCGTCCGTGCCTGGGACGAATTGCGTGGCGTGCCCAAACTGGACCATATGATCCCGGATCTGATGTCCTTGCTGGACAGGCTGGAGGCGGGCGACGCCAACCAATACCGTATCTTCCGGTATGAGGCCAACGGAGCGATCAAGGCGGCCTTTGTGTTCATCCGCATGGACGCGCACATGTCTGCCGTTCCGGCCGAGACAGTGGCGCTGTCTCAGGCGGTTCAAACGATCCTGTTGTGGAGCGATAAGGCGTTCCGGGACTCCTCGCCCCTGGGCCTTGTCGGCGGGGTGGCGGTGCTGCGGCCCGAGATTGCTGGCGTGATCCGGGCGGGATATGACCGCGCCTTGCCCCCGGTGGCACATGACGCGGCCCACGCGTTGCGGCTGTCAGCGCGGATTGGCCGTCTGGTCTAGTCCGCCAAAGGTCTGGTCTAATCTGCCAAAGGAATGACTGAAATCGACATTTTGCCCGACCCTTGGGTCAGTTCGCTGGCGTGGGCAAGGTAGATCAGCGCATTGTTCTTGGCGTCAAACACCCGCGTGACACGCAGGGATTTCAGGATCAGCGACTGGCGTTCGGAAAACACCGTCTCGCCATCGCCACCCCTGTCAATGTCGCCAACTATGATCGAGCCTGTCCGGGTGCAATCGACGGCGGAATAAGACGGATCCTCGAACCAGTTGCCATTCGACAGCCGGTCGATGAGCGAGCGGTCGAAGTAGGCGACATGGCACGTTACGCCCTGCACCTTGGGGTCGGGAAAGGCATCGATCAGGATGTCATTGCCAACCCAGTCGACGCCCACCTTGCCCACAACCTCGGCGCTGGCGGGGGTGGCAAGCAGCAGGGCAAGGATCAGGGCTTTCATAGGGATCTCCAAATGAACTCTGGCGTAACGCACAGCAGCACGGTGGCGTTCCCTGTCATTTGGGGGTAGCGAACAGCCATGCCAAGAGAGGCCCGCCATGCCCGATCAAACTCTGTCCCAGACCGTACCGCATGAAAGCCGGTTTCGCGTCTATTATGAAGACACCGATCTGGGCGGCTTTGTCTACCATGCCAACTACCTGCGATTCATCGAACGCGGGCGAAGTGACTTTGTCCGCGCGCGCGGCATCGATCAGACGGCATTGAAACGCGACCGCGGCCTTGCCTTCGTTGTCCGTGCCATTCAGGCCGATTACCTGCGCCCGGCCTATTTCGAGGATGTGTTGTGTATTCAGACCCGGCTGAACACCCTTGGCGGTGCGCGGATCGTCTTGGATCAGGCGATCCTGCGCGCGGATGAGGTTCTGTTCATCGCCCGCGTCACGCTGGTCTGCATCGATGCCGGGGGCGCGGTGCGCCTGCCCAGCGATCTTCGCGCCACTCTCGGCTGACGCCACAGATGTCCGTTCCCGGTCCACAAAAATCCTCCGCCGGAGGCATACACGCCCGCACCGGGGCGCCAGTGTTTCAGCACGCCTTCGCGCATGTTTCGCGCATGTGATGCAGTTGTGTTGGCAAAGCGCTTCACTTCCGGATAGAATCAGCGCTAACAGGCGGCGAACAATCGTCCCATAACAAGAGCAGGCGTAATGGAAACGGAAACCCTTGCGATGGCGCAGGAGATTGATTTCTCCTTGATTGCCCTTTTTGCACGCGCAACTTTGACGGTCAAAGTTGTGATGTTGCTGTTGATGGTGATGAGTTTTTACTCATGGGCCATTATCGTGCAAAAGCACATCGTGTTCCGCGCCGCACGCAAGGAGGCGTCGATATTTGACCGCGCCTTCTGGTCGGGTGAACCACTGGACGAGCTGTTTGAAAAGATCGGGCCGCAGCCC
Source organism: Rhodobacterales bacterium (assembly GCA_038205925.1). Taxonomy (GTDB): domain Bacteria; phylum Pseudomonadota; class Alphaproteobacteria; order Rhodobacterales; family Rhodobacteraceae; genus Pseudotabrizicola. Next base: position 23,610 of record JBBRBJ010000016.1, read on the forward strand.
GACGGGTCCTCGGAAAAGGTTTTTGCGGCTGGCATGCTGGAATGGCGGCGCAGTCACAAGCAGGATGGCGCTCTTATTGCAGGCGCGCAGGCACGTATTGACCGGGCGATGAATGTGGCGATCGCGCGTGAGGCAGAGCGCCTTGGCAATGGGCTTTCGTTCCTTGCCACCACAGGGGCGACCGCGCCCTTTATCGGGCTGTTCGGCACTGTGTGGGGCATCAAGCACGCGTTTGAACAAATCGCCATCAGCCAGAACACCAATCTTGCCGTCGTGGCACCCGGCATCGCCGAGGCGCTGCTGGCCACCGGGATCGGCCTTGTTGCCGCCATTCCGGCCGTGGTTTTCTACAACAAGCTCAATTCCGACAGCGAGCGGATCCTTGGCGGCTATGACAGCTTTGCCGATGAATTCGCGACCATCCTGTCGCGCCAGCTGGACGCCTGAGGGATGGGGGCCGGGATTAGCAGAAAAACAGGTGGCGGGGGCGGTCGGGGCCGCGCGCGCCGGGGCGGTGGTGCCGCGATGAGCGAAATCAACGTGACGCCCTTTGTGGATGTCATGCTGGTTTTGTTGATCATCTTCATGGTGGCGGCCCCGTTGCTGACGGTGGGTGTTCCTGTGGAACTGCCAAAGACTGCCGCAAGCGCCTTGCCAACCGAACAGGAAGAGCCGCTGACTGTTACCCTGACGGCCGACGGGCGGATGCTGATCCAGAACGCTGATGTCGCGCCGGGGGAACTGATCCCGAAGCTGACCGCCATCGCGGCCGAGCGGACGACGAACAAGGTGTTTTTGCGGGCGGATGGGGCCATTCCCTATTCCCGCGTCGCCGAAGTCATGGGTGCGCTGAACGCGGGCGGCTTCAACTCGATCGGGCTTGTCACCGATACCGATGGCCCGTCGTTCAACGCCAGCGGCGGATAAGGCCGGGCACGTGAAGCTTGAATCGGGCACCATAATCTCGGGCGCAGGGCACGCGGCGCTGATCCTCTGGGTTATCCTGGGGGATTGGCTGTTTTCGCGCTCAGATGCCCCCCCGGTTCAGGTGACCGAGGTCTCGCTTATGACCAGCGCCGAGTTTGATGCAATGGCGGCGGCGGTGCCTTCGACGCCCGATCCGGTGCCCGCGTCGGAACCCGCGCCCGAGCCCGAGACCACTCCGCCCGAGCCTGTGCTGCCCGAGGCAGACCCCGAGCCGTCCGCCGTGCCGCCCGCCGAGCCGCCCGCCGAGCCGCCCGCCGAGCCGCCCGAGGTGAGCCCCGAGACGCAACCTGTCGCGCCGCAGCCCGTGCCCGATCCCGCGCCCGAACCTGTGCCCACGCCCGAACCATTGCCCGAAAACAACGGCGTGGCCGACGCCGAACCGCTTCCCGTGGTGCCCGACGCGCCGCCGCCTGTCGATCTGGCACCCACCGCCAGCCCCCGGCCAAAGCCCGCGCCACGCGTGGCACCGACGCCAGTGGATGCGCCTGACCCTGCAGTTCAGACCGCCGAGGCCCCGCAAGAGGCCGTGACTCCCGATCCTGCCCCCGAGCCGCAGGTGCCACAGCCCGAGCAACCGGCCGTGGTCCAGGAAGAAGCAGGCACCATTCTGGAAACCGAGGCAAACCGCGACGAAGTCGTCGTGGCATCGGGCGCGCCCGCGACCAGCCCGCGCCCCAAGGGGCGCCCCGCCCGCACCACACCCGCAGAGACGCCGCGTGTCGATCCTGTAGCCGCAGATTCAGTGGTTCCCGACGACGTGGCCGACGCCATTGCAGGTGCCGTGGCCGAAGCTGCAGCCGAGGCCACCCCGACCGAGACCCCGACGCAATCCGCGGGCGCCACCAACGCGCCGCAGGGTCCGCCGATGACCAGCGGTGAACGGGATGCGCTGCGGGTGGCGGTGCAACAGTGCTGGAACGTAGGCTCGCTTTCGTCAGACGCACTTGAAACCACGGTAATCGTATATGTGGCAGTGGCGGAATCGGGGGTGCCCGACGCAACCTCGATACGGATGATCGAATTTACGGGCGGCACCGAGGCCGGTGCACGCGGTGCCTTCGAAGCCGCCCGCCGCGCCATTATCCGATGCGGCGCGCGCGGCTTCCCCCTACCGCCCGAGAAATATGACCAGTGGCGCGAAATGGAATTGGTCTTCAATCCGGATGGGATGCGGCTGAGATGATCACTTTATCGCCAAGTGCCCCCTTAAAGGCGCGCAAAGCGCCCGCTTTCCCCCTAATCAAGACTGTGGATGCGTTGTATGCCCCAGAGAATGTGTAAAGGTTGACCCGATGATGAGCAAAGTGTTCCGGACGTTGTGTACCGCCGTGCTGATGGCAGCGAGCCTTGTGCCGCAGGCCCTCTGGGCGCAAAGCGGCCCGCTGCGCATCGAGATCACCGAAGGCGTGATCGAGCCATTGCCCTTTGCGGTGCCTGATTTCGTTCCAGAAAATGGTGCGGCGAATGAATATGCGGCGCAGATCGCGCGGGTCATCGCGGCCGATCTGGCCGGGACTGGTCTGTTTCGCGAAATCCCGCGTGAGGCGCATGTTGGCCGCGTCAGCAGCTTTGATGCCCCCGTGGCCTATGAAGACTGGAAGGCGATCAACGCACAGGCCCTGATCACGGGCGCAGTCAGCGCCAGTGGCGACCGGATCGTGGTCAAGTTCCGTCTGTATGACGTGTTCTCGGGCCAGCAACTGGGCGAAGGGCTGCAATTTGCCGGCACGCCGCAAAGTTGGCGCCGGATGGCACATAAGGTGGCAGATGCAGCCTATAGCCGGATCACGGGCGAGGGCGGTTATTTCGACAGCCGCGTGGTGTTCGTCAGCGAGAGCGGGCCGAAGAATGCCCGCCTCAAGCGGCTTGCCGTGATGGATTATGACGGCGCCAACATCCAGTATCTGACCGATTCCAGCAGCATCGTGCTTGCACCGCGCTTTTCGCCCACAGGCAACCGCATCCTCTACACCAGCTACGAATCGGGTTTTCCGCGCATCACGCTGATGGACGTGGCCAGCCTTTCGCGGCAGACGCTGGCCGAACAGCCGGGCACGATGACCTTTGCGCCGCGCTTTTCGCCCGACGGCAACCGCGTGGTCTTCAGTCTGGAACGCGGCGGCAACTCGGATCTCTATATGCTCGACGTGGCCTCGGGCGGGCTTAATCAGTTGACCAACGCGCCTTCGATCGAGACGGCGCCGTCATTCAGCCCTGATGGCAGCCAGATCGTGTTCGAGTCCGACCGCTCGGGCGGGCAGCAGTTGTACATCATGAGTGCGGGCGGCGGCGAGGCGCGGCGTATCTCGAACGGGCAGGGACGTTATGGCACCCCGGTCTGGTCGCCGCGCGGCGACATGATCGCATTCACCAAGCAAAACGCGGGCCGGTTCCACATTGGTGTCATGCGGACCGATGGCAGCGAAGAGCGCCTGCTGACGGCCAGCTTTCTGGATGAGGGTCCGACCTGGGCGCCCAACGGCCGTGTGATCATGTTCACGCGCGAAACCAGCGGTGCAGGCGGGCAATCGGCACTGTATTCGGTTGATATTTCCGGGCGCAATTTGCGGCAGGTGCCGGTCGACGGCGCGGCCTCGGATCCTGCATGGTCGCCTCTGATGCCCTAGGCTCGTTTCGCAGGTACCGGATTCCCCCGGCGCCCGACTTCTGATACACATGCAGGGCGCAAGCCCGGATCGAAAAAAGGATGATGACCATGACCCTGATGCCCAAAGCGATGCTTCTTGTGGCGGCCCTTGGCCTTGCGGCCTGTAATAACCCTGACCGCTTTGGCGCCGGGGGCGCGGGTGCAGGCGGCGGTGCAGGAACCGGTGGCGGCTTTGTCGACACCACCGGTCTGGGCGACCCCAACAACCCTTCGTCCATCGCCTATTTCAACCAGCGCGTGGGCGACCGGGTTCTGTTCCCAGTCGATCAGCACACACTGACCGGTCAGGGGCAGACCATTCTGGCCGGACAGGCCCAGTGGTTGAACGCCAACCCGTCTTATGCGGTCATCATCGAAGGCCACGCGGATGAACAGGGCACGCGCGAATACAACCTTTCGCTTGGCGCGCGCCGCGCAGCGTCGGTGCAGAATTATCTGATCTCGCAGGGGGTATCGGGCAGCCGCATGCGCACCATCAGCTATGGCAAGGAGCGCCCCATCGAGGTTTGCTCGACCGAGGATTGCTATTCCAAAAACCGCCGCGCCGTGACGGTGCTGTCCATCGGCGCCGGGGCCTGAGGCCATGCGCGCGCTGCTGATTGCAGGATTGCTGGTGTTCGGGGGGGGGGCTGTGCTTGCGCAGGCCAATCCCCAGACGCTCGCCGACATCCGGGCCGAACTTTCGACGCTGGCGGCTGATTTCAACAGCCTCAAGGCGGAACTGGTGCAATCGGGCGGCGTGAACGCCGGCATCGCCGGCGGATCGGCGCTGGAACGGATGGATGCAATGGAGGCCGCCTTGGCGCGGCTAACGGCGCGGGCCGAAGAGATCGAGTTGCGGGTCAACCGGGTGGTGTCTGACGGCACCAACCGGATCGGCGATCTGGAGTTCCGCCTGTGCGAGGCGACACCGGGCTGTGACGTGGCGGCGGTCGGCCAGACGCCCACGCTCGGCGGAGGCGAAGCGGGTACGACGAGCGCCCCTGTGGCCGCGGCGCCCGCGCCTTCGGGCACGGGTACGGATGGCGCGGAATTGGCAATGGGTGAACAGAACGATTTTGACCGGGCCAAGGGGGTGCTCGGTCAAGGTGACTTTCGCGCCGCCGCTGACCTCTTTGCGGCCTTTACCCAATCCTATCCTGGCTCGCCGTTAGGGCAGGAAGCGCATTACAACCGTGGCGAGGCGCTGGCGCAACTGGGCGAGACCTCTAACGCCGCGCGGGCCTATCTTGAGGCGTTTTCGGGCAATCCCGACGGCGGCTTTGCCCCCGACAGCCTGTTGAAACTGGGCGAAAGCCTCGGACAGCTTGGCCAGACGCCCGAGGCCTGCGTCACCCTCGCAGAGGTGGGCGCCCGTTACCCCGGCAGTTTGGCCGCCACGCAGGCCACATTGGCGATGCAGGGGTTGGCTTGTCAGTAAGCCCGGAGGTGGCGGTGCAGCGCGAGTTGGACCCCCTTCTGGACGTTGCGCCGCCCGCTTTGCCCCGGATTGGCGTTGCCGTATCAGGCGGCGGAGACAGCATGGCCCTGCTGCATCTGGCACATGATTGGGCGCGCCAGCATGGTTTAAGCATTTGCGCCGCAACCGTCGATCACGGCCTGCGCCCCGATGCAGCGGCCGAAGCCGCAGGTGTGGCGCGGGCTTGTGCGGCCCTTGCGGCGGATCATGTGACCTTGCGCTGGCATGGCTGGGACGGGCACGGCAATCTGCAGGCCGAGGCCCGATCCGCGCGTGGGCGGCTGCTGACTGGCTGGGCGGATGCAGCGGGTCTCAGTGCGGTTCTGCTGGGACACACAGCGGACGACCAGGCCGAGACCGTGCTTATGCGCCTTGCACGCGGGTCTGGCGTTGACGGGCTGGCGGGTATGGCGATCGGCGGTGGGGGCGGGCTTTTCCGGCGCCCTTTGTTGTCGGTTCGACGGGCCACATTGCGCGCATGGCTGACGGAACGGGGGATTCCTTGGGTCGAAGATCCGTCGAATGACGACACGCGTTTCGACCGGGTCAAGGCGCGGCAGATGCTGGAGGTGCTGGCGCCCTTGGGTCTGACGGTCGGGCGGCTGAACGACACGGTGGCGCATATGGCCCGGGCGCGGGTCACCTTGTGGCGGGCGGCTGCCGCGTGGGCGGCCCAGTTTGTCCGACCCGAGGGGGGTGATCTGATCTTCGCACCCGAAGCGCTGGCTTTAGGCCGGAGCGATGTCGAAGCCCGGATTTTTGCAGCCGCAGTGCAATGGATCGGCGGGGCAGATTATCGTCCGCGGTATGAGGCGCTGACCAATGCCGCAAGCGCTTTGCGCAGGGAAGAGACCCGTACCCTTGGCGGGGTTCTGATGCTGCCGGACGGACAGGGAGGCGCGCGTCTGACGCGAGAGGCTGCGGCGGTACAGGGCCCCGTTCCGGTATCGGCCGGACCGGGCAAAGTGACGCTTTGGGATGGACGCTGGCGCGTGTCGCAAATGCCGCCGGCAACGACACGGTCCGCGCCAGATCCCGGCCCTGGCCCGTGGCGGATCGCCGCGTTGGGCGAGGCCGGTTTGCCGGCGTGCATCGGTTGGCGGGACTGCGGTCTGCCCATGCCTGCGTTGCTGACAAGCCCTGCGGTCTGGACGGGCACAGCCCTTGTGGCGGCCCCCCATGCTGGCATGGCTAACGGCTGGCAGGCCGAACTTGGCCTGACGTTCCAGAGTTTCATCTTATCGCATTGAACCCGGCGCGGTTGTGTCTATCTTGTGTGTCAAGACTGCCCGCCAGGTGCGCGGCAGATATTTCGAGGAGGCTTTTCGTGGGCAATGCACGAAACATCGCGTTCTGGGTCGTTCTGTTTTTGTTGATCCTGGCGCTGTTCAATCTGTTTTCCGGCAATCAGGCAACGATGTCGTCGCGCACGATCTCGTATTCCGATTTCATCAGCCGTGTCGACAATGCGCAGGTCGCGAGCGTTGTGATCGACGGCGAGAAGGTTCTGGTGAGGGGCAAGGACGGGAACCAGTATAGCGCCATTATCCCGCAAGGTACCGATGTGACGGGGCAGTTGATCACAAAAGGGGTCGAGGTGCGGGCCGAACCGCAGCAGCAGTCGGGCATCATGGGTCTGGTCAGCCTGTGGCTGCCGTTTCTTGTGCTGATCGGCATCTGGATCTTCTTCATGAACCGGATGCAAGGCGGCGGTAAAGGCGGGGCGATGGGCTTTGGCAAGAGTCGCGCCAAGCTGCTGACCGAAAAGCAGGGCCGTGTGACGTTTGACGATGTCGCGGGTATCGACGAGGCCAAGGAAGAGCTTGAGGAGATCGTGGAATTTCTGCGCAACCCGCAAAAGTTCAGCCGTCTTGGTGGCAAGATCCCCAAAGGCGCTTTGCTGGTGGGCCCACCGGGCACCGGTAAAACCCTGCTCGCGCGGGCAATCGCAGGTGAGGCGGGTGTGCCGTTCTTTACCATTTCGGGTTCGGACTTTGTGGAAATGTTTGTGGGCGTGGGCGCAAGCCGCGTGCGCGACATGTTCGAACAGGCCAAGAAGAATGCGCCCTGCATCGTGTTTATCGACGAGATTGATGCTGTGGGCCGTGCGCGTGGCGTCGGCATGGGCGGCGGCAATGATGAGCGTGAGCAGACGCTGAACCAGCTTCTGGTCGAGATGGACGGGTTCGAGGCCAACGAGGGCGTCATCATCGTGGCGGCCACCAACCGCAAGGACGTGCTGGACCCCGCTCTGCTGCGTCCCGGCCGCTTTGACCGCCAGATTCATGTGCCGAACCCCGACATCAAGGGGCGCGAGAAGATCCTTGGGGTGCATGCCCGCAAGGTGCCATTGGGCCCGGATGTGGATTTGCGCACCATCGCGCGCGGCAGTCCGGGCTTTTCGGGTGCCGATCTGATGAACCTGGTGAACGAGGCGGCGCTTACGGCTGCCCGCGTGGGGCGCCGGTTTGTCGCCATGGCCGACTTTGAGCATGCCAAAGACAAGGTGATGATGGGGGCCGAGCGTCGCTCGATGGTGCTGACGCAAGACCAGAAAGAGATGACTGCGTATCACGAGGCCGGTCACGCCATCGTGGGCATCAATCTGCCCAAGTGCGACCCGGTCTACAAGGCGACGATCATCCCGCGCGGTGGCGCGCTTGGCATGGTGATGAGCCTGCCCGAGATGGACCGTCTGAACTGGCACAAGGACCAGTGCGAGCAGCGCATTGCCATGACGATGGCCGGCAAGGCCGCCGAGATCATCAAATGGGGCGAGGACTCGGTGTCGAACGGGCCGTCGGGCGATATTCAGCAGGCCTCGGCGCTGGCACGCGCGATGGTTCTGCGCTGGGGGATGTCGGAAAAGGTTGGCAACATCGACTATGCCGAAGCCGCCGAGGGCTATCAGGGCAACACCGGGGGCTTCTCGGTGTCGGCCGAGACGAAAAGCCTGATCGAGCAGGAAGTGAAGCGGATGATAGACGAGGGCTATCAGACTGCGCGGCGCATCTTGCTGGAAAAGAACGAAGACTTCGAGCGGCTGGCCAAAGGTCTGCTGGAATATGAGACGCTGACCGGTGACGAGATCCGCAAGGTGATTGCGGGCGAGGTTCTGGGTGGTGACGATGATGCCAAGACGCCGCCGTCGGGTGGTGGGCTGACGTCGATTGCCGGGATCCCCAAGACCAAGCCCAAGGCACCCAAGGGAGATCTGAGCCCCGAACCGCTGGCCTGATGGATCTGACGCGTGACTTTGCACCCCGGGGCCTTTTCAAGGCCCCGGGTTTTGCTTATTGCGGTAGCGCCGGGCGGATGTTGCCCACCCGCGCCCCCGAAGGACTGATCGACGCCAGCCCTTATCCCCGCCCGATATTCCGGCACTATGACATGCCCTGAAGGGGTGCCCGGCGGCACGGCTCACTTGCGGTCCGTGCGGCAAGGGCGCTTTGTGAGCGGTTCGCCCGACCCAAAGGCGAGGCGCATGGCCGGTGGGAGGGGGTTGTCACCCCTGGTGAGCGGATCGCGTTGGTCATCCCCGACGAGCGCCCGACGCAGCCCGAGTGCCGGAAAGGTCGCAAATACTTCGGCACTCCTCCACCCAGAAACAGCCAGCGGCGGATTTTGCGTGGAATGGTCGGAAAGGTGCGTTTTTCGTTGCGCGTCTGTCGCTACACCGGCGACAAGCGGCAGCAGTCCGCAGCACCTGATGGGAGACGCTCCATGGCCTTCAAGACCGATATCGAAATTGCCCGCGAGGCCAATAAGCAGCCAATCATGGAGATTGGGGCCAAATTGGGTATCCCGGCAGAACATCTGCTGCCTTATGGCCACGACAAGGCCAAGATCGGTCAATCGTTCATCAAATCGTTGCAGGGCCGCGCCGATGGCAAGCTGATCCTGGTGACGGCCATCAACCCGACGCCCGCGGGCGAGGGCAAGACGACCACGACGGTGGGTCTGGGCGATGGTCTGAACCGGATCGGCAAGAAGGCCATCGTCTGCATCCGCGAGGCATCGCTTGGCCCGAACTTCGGTATGAAGGGCGGGGCTGCGGGTGGCGGGATGGCGCAGGTGGTACCGATGGAAGAGATGAACCTGCACTTCACCGGCGACTTTCATGCCATCACCTCGGCCCATAACCTGCTGTCGGCGATGATCGACAACCACATCTATTGGGGCAATGATCTTGAGATTGACGCGCGGCGCATCGTCTGGCGCCGTGTGATGGACATGAACGACCGCGCGCTGCGCGATATTGTCGTGAATCTCGGCGGTGTCGCCAACGGGTTCCCCCGACAGACCGGGTTCGACATCACGGTGGCGTCCGAAGTAATGGCGATTTTGTGCCTGTCGAAAGATCTGGAAGATCTGCAAAAGCGGCTGGGTGACATCGTTGTCGCCTACACACGCGACAAGAAGGCAATCACCTGCCGCGAGATCAAGGCCGATGGCGCGATGACGGTGCTGTTGAAAGACGCGATGCAGCCCAATCTGGTGCAGACGCTGGAAAACAACCCCGCGTTCGTGCATGGCGGGCCCTTTGCCAACATTGCGCATGGCTGCAACTCGGTCATTGCAACCACGACCGCATTGAAGCTGGGCGAGTATGTTGTCACCGAAGCGGGCTTTGGTGCCGATCTGGGGGCCGAGAAGTTCTTTGACATCAAATGCCGCAAGGCTGGCCTCAAGCCATCGGCGGCGGTGATCGTGGCCACAGTGCGCGCGATGAAGATGAACGGCGGTGTGGCAAAGGCGGACCTTGGCGCGGAGAACGTCGATGCTGTCAAGCTGGGGTGCCCCAACCTTGGGCGCCACATCGCCAATGTGAAATCTTTTGGCGTGCCGGTCGTCGTGGCGATCAACCACTTCTTCAGCGACACCGATGCCGAAGTGGCCGCGGTGCAGGCCTATGTCACCGAACAGGGCGCCGAGGCGATCTTGTGCAAACATTGGGCGCTGGGGTCGGCCGGCATCGAGGAACTGGCGCACAAGGTTGTGGAAATGGCCGAAGGACCGTCGAACTTTGCCCCGATTTATCCCGACGACATGGGTCTTTTTGCCAAGATCGAGACCATTGCCACGAAGATCTACCATGCGGACGGGGTGGATGCCGACAAGTCGATCAAGGAACAGTTGAAGGTCTGGGAAGCTGCGGGCTATGGCCATCTGCCTGTCTGCATGGCCAAGACGCAGTACAGCTTTACCACCGATCCGAACGTGCGCGGTGCGCCGACCGGGCATCGCATTCCGGTGCGCGAAGTGCGGCTTTCAGCGGGGGCCGGTTTCATCGTCGCCATCTGCGGCGAGATCATGACGATGCCGGGCCTGCCGCGGGTGCCAAGCGCCGAGGTGATCCGCCTGAACGACGTCGGGTTTGTCGAAGGCCTGTTCTGAGACAAAGCCCCGCGTTGCCCTTTTGCGGCCGCCCCTTTATGTCGGGAGCGGTCGGAACGCGGAGGATTACGATGCGCACACCCGAGAACTGCGAAACCATGGCCGATATCCGGGCCGAAATCGACGCGTTGGACGAGCAACTGGTGCAACTGTTCGCGCGGCGCGCGGGATATATCGACCGCGCTGCCGAGATCAAGGCAGTGGTCGATCTGCCTGCGCGAATCACGCCCCGGGTCGAGGAAGTGGTACACAATGTGCGCCGCCATGCTGTCGCCTACGGGCTGCCGCCCGATCTGGTCGAAAAGCTGTGGCGGCGGTTGATTGACTGGTCGATTGCGCGCGAGGAAAGCCGCCTTGGCCCTGACAGCATGCGAAAGGAAGACTGACATGACGGCCACGGTCATCGACGGCAAGGCCTTTGCCGCCCGGGTGCGGGGGCAAGTGGCTGCCCATGTGGCGCGGCTGACTGAAGAACGCGGGATCGTGCCGGGACTGGCGGTGGTGCTGGTCGGCGAAGATCCGGCCTCGGCCGTGTATGTGCGCAACAAGGGGATTCAGACGGCAGAGGCCGGGATGAAGTCCTATGAGCACAAACTGCCTGCGGACACCCAAGAGGATGTCTTGCTGGCCCTTGTGGCCCGGCTGAACGCAGACGCGAACGTGCATGGCATTCTGGTGCAACTGCCGTTGCCAGGGCATCTGAATTCCGAACTGATCATCAACGCGATTGACCCGGCCAAGGACGTGGACGGGTTCCATATCTCGAACGTCGGTCTTCTGGGGACCGGGCAGAAGTCGATGGTGCCCTGCACGCCGCTGGGATGCCTGATGATGCTGCGGGACCATCATGGCAGCCTGTCGGGAATGCATGCAGTTGTGGTGGGGCGGTCCAACATCGTGGGCAAGCCGATGGCGCAATTGTTGTTGGGCGACAGTTGCACGGTGACCATCGCGCACAGCCGGACCCGCGATCTGGCGGCGGTCTGCCGCGGCGCGGACATTCTGGTGGCTGCGGTCGGGCGGCCCGAGATGATCACAGGTGACATGGTCAAGCCCGGTGCAACGGTGATCGACGTGGGTATCAACCGGATCGCGCGTGATGGCAAGATGCGGCTGGTGGGCGACGCGGACTATGCAAGTGCGGCGGCGGTGGCAGGTGCCATCACGCCGGTGCCGGGCGGCGTGGGGCCAATGACCATCGCGTGTCTGTTGGCCAACACCCTGACCGCGTGCTGCCGCAAGTTCGGCTTGCCCGAGCCTGAGGGCCTGACCGTCTGAACACTGTGCGCACCGGGTTCCTCTGGCTGCGTCCGGGAGGGTCGGGTGCGAGGGCAGCCGAATGACCTTGCGCACCTGAACGGCGGGTCCGGGGTGCCGGTCAGCAAGACCTACCGGCCAACGCCGGAGGCGCGCGGCATCGGGATCACCCGCGCCGTCTGACCGCACAGAACTGCCAGCGTACCCGGAGCCATCAAACCGACGAGCGCGGGATCCTGTGCCCAGAGCCCCCCCGTATACGTGCCGAACGCGGGCATCAGAATGCGGTGTGCATCGATCAGAAAGCAACGACACGCGCGGCCCGCAAGCCGCGCCTTGGGGTGGTAGTGGCCCGATATCTCGGCTCGTGCCGACGAGCAAGCGATGTGGCGAAAGGTGATCTGGTCCACTTGCATTTCGTCGCGGTGTGTGCCGGCGATGTCCATTGGCCCGGCATCGTGGTTGCCCGCGATCCAGACCCAGTCGCGGCCCGCCATCATTCTCAAAAGCCACAGCCGTTCGGGTTCTTCTATCCCGTGCAAGGCGGCGGTATCGTCGAAACTGTCGCCAAGGCAGACGACGGCGCGCGCGCCCGTCGCCTCGAGATCCGCATCGAGTCGGGTCAGCGTGTCGCGCGTCTCGTACGGGGGCAGCAGGGCACCGCCGCGCCGGGCAAGTCGCTCGGATTTGCCAAGGTGCAGGTCCGAGACGCACAAAAGCCGCTCTGACGGCCAGTAAAGGGCGCCCGAGGGCCGGGCGTGGAGGGTCTGGCCGTGGAAGGCGAAGGTATGGATCTGCATGATTGCGATGTGCGCCGAAGTGGGGGGTGGTTTCAAGGGGGCGCTGCGCGCGGAGCCGGAACGGAATGCGGGGGGCGCTGCCCCCTCGGCGCCGATAGCGCCGTCCGCCCCGGAGCATTTTCAAAGCAGCAAGGGCGAGGGTGCGACGGATAGTGACGCGTCACCCCAACCCGGCCGCGACCATCAGGTGGTGGGCCGCATCGGCGGCAAGGCGTTCGCGGCCCTGACCGTGGATCGGGAAGCGCCCCGGTTCCAGAAACAGCGGCGCCGAGAGGGGGGAGAGGCGGGGCAGGCGCAAAAGCTCGATCCGGTCGCCCACACGGGCGAGCATCCCCTCGATGCGGGCGAAATCGACCATCCCGCGCATCGCCTCTTCGCGCGTGATCTGCATCAGAAGGTGATCGGGGTCATATTTCCGCAGCGTGTCATAGAGGATGTCGGAGGAAAACGTGGCTTGCCGTCCGGTCTTGCGGCGGCCCTGATGGCTGCGCTCGATCAGACCTGCGATGATGGCGCTGGCGCGGAAGGTGCGTTTCATCACGGCATTGCCCGCCAGCCATGTCTCGAGCCCGGCCCGCAGGGCGCCCAGATCGAACAGGGGGGCGGGGTTGGTGACGGGTTCCAGCCCCCAGATCATCGTGGCGTAATCGGTGGCGACAAAGCCCAAGGGGGCAAGGCCCTGTTCCTCCATCGTTTTTGCGATGAGCAGGCCAAGGGTCTGCTGGCCATTGCGCCCCGCGAAACCCCAGATCACCAGATGCTCGCGCCCCTCATGCGGGAAACTTTCCAGCAGCAGCGCGTCGGGGGCGGGCAGGCGCGACACCTCGCGCTGCAGCGCGAGCCAGTGGGCGGTATGGGCAGGCAGGTCGGGCCAGCGGTCTTGCTGAAAGATCTGCAGGATGCGGTCCGTCAGCAGGGTCGAGGTTGCGAACTTTGTGCCGTTGAATACGGCCACCTTTGGGTCGCGTCCGGGGGTGCGGCTGACTTCAACGGTAAGCTCTTTCAGACCCTCATAGCGCACCACCTCGCCGCCGATCAGGAACGTGTCTCCGGGGGTGAGGGAGGCGGCGAAACTCTCTTCGACCTCGCCCAAGGGGGTGCCGCCGAAGCGCGATTTCAGGCGAACTTTTAGGGTTTCGATGTCGATGATGGTGCCGAGGTTCTGGCGGATCAGGGCGGCGGCGCGGGGGTCGCGCAGGTGCCACTTGCCGTCGGTCTGCTTCAGGCGTTGCCAGCGGTCATAGGCGCGAAAAGCGTAGCCGCCGGTGGCGATGAAATCGAGGGCGTCGTCGAATTGTGCCCGCGTGATCGCGTGGTAAGGCCCGGCCATGATGATTTCGGTGTAGAGCGCATCCGCATCAAAAGGGCCGGCGCAGGCGGTCAGCAGGATGTGTTGACACATCACGTCACGGGGGCCGGGACCGCGCGGTTCGCCATCAAGCGTGCGGGCGCGGACGGCATCAAGGGCTGCCTTGCATTCGACCACCTCGAACCGGTTGGCGGGCACCAGCAGCGCCTTGGAGGGCGCGTTGTAGCGGTGATTGGCCCGCCCGATGCGCTGGACAAGGCGTTTGACATTCTTTGGCGCGCCAACCTGAATAACCAGATCGACATCGCCCCAGTCGATGCCCAGATCCAGCGAGCCGGTGCAAACGATGGCGCGCAGGGCGCCTGCGACCATAGCCGCCTCGACCCGTTCGCGCTGTTCGCGCGAGAGGCTGCCATGGTGGATGCCGATGGGCAGGCCGTCTTCGTTCTGTAGCCACAGGTCGCGAAAGAAAAGCTCGGCCTGCGCGCGGGTGTTGTGGAAGATCAGCGTGGTGCGGTGGCGGTGCACGTGGCCCAGAATATCGGGGATGGCGTGGCGCCCGCCGCCACCGGACCACGGCGGGGGTGACGTGGTCTCCATCATGGTGATGTCAGGTTCGGGCCCCGGATCGGCCAGCAAGATACAGGTATCGGGGGCCAGAAAGCGCGCGAGGGCGGGGGGGTCTACGACCGTGGCCGAAAGGCCGATGCGGCGAAGGCCGGGCGACAGGGTTTGCAGTTTGGCCACCAGAAGCGACAATTGATCGCCGCGCTTTGACTCGGCCAAAGCGTGGATCTCATCTATGACCACCCGCTGCAGGCCCGCAAACATCCGCGGGCTGTCTTCGTAGCTGAGCAAAAGGGCAAGGCTTTCGGGTGTGGTCAGCAGGATGTGCGGCGGATCGGCGCGCTGGCGCTTGCGGGCCGTCTGGGTGGTGTCGCCGGTGCGGTCCTCGACCCGGATGGCAAGGTTTGCGCCGTCGATCGGCGTGCGCAGGTTGCGGCGGATGTCGGCCGTCAGCGCCTTGAGGGGCGAGATATAGAGGGTGTGCAGACCGGGGGGCGGTTTGGCGCCCAACTCGGCCAGCGTGGGCAGAAAGCCTGCCAGGGTCTTGCCGCCACCTGTGGGGGCGATAAGCAGGGTGGCGGGGGCATCTGCGGCCTCCAGCATGGCGATCTGATGGGGATGCAATGCCCAGCCCTTGGTGGCGAACCAGTCGGTCAGGGTTGGGGGAAGCGGCTGCATCGCACGCAGGGTAACGTGCGGGGGGGCGGGGTCAAGCCGGGGTGGTTGCCTTCGGACACCGATTTGGATGCTGCGCGTTTCCGCCGCTGCGTACCACAGGCGGATTTTCCTTGAAGGGCGCGGGCGGCGGGCATAGGCAGGCGGCATGCGAATGTTGTTTCTGGGCGATGTGATGGGGCGGGCGGGGCGTGCTGCGGTGACGCAGCGGCTGGCAGGTTTGCGTGCCGAATGGGGTCTCGATTTCGTGGTGGTCAACGGCGAGAACGCGACAAGTGGCATGGGGCTTTCGGGCGAACACGCAAAAGCGCTGTTCGAGGCCGGGGCCGATTGCGTGACGCTGGGAGATCATGCGTTCGATCAGAAGGATACTGCCAGCTACATCGAGGGCGAGCCGCGCCTGTTGCGGCCCATCAACTTCAGCAAGGTGGCGCCGGGACGGGGCTGGCGCGTATTTAACGCCACCCAGGGGCGCAAGGTTCTGGTGGCGCAGGTTCTGGGGCGGGTGTTCATGAAGCGCCCGTTTGACGATCCGTTTTCCGCCGTCGAACAAGTGTTGAAAACCCATCCTCTTGGCGGAGCGGTGCAAGCGACGGTTGTGGATGTGCATGCCGAGGCCACGTCGGAAAAGATGGGCATGGGCCACTGGTGCGACGGGCAGGCAAGCCTTGTGGTGGGCACCCACACCCATGTGCCCACGGGCGATGCGCAGATCCTGCCCGGCGGTACGGCTTATCTGACCGACGCGGGCATGTGCGGTGATTACGACAGCGTCATCGGGATGGAAAAGATGGAGCCGTTGCGCCGTTTCATCACAGGGATGCCAAAGGCGCGGTTCGAGCCTGCACTGGGCGAGGCCACGCTGTCGGGCGTCTATATCGAGACCGACGACCGCACGGGGCGTGCGACAAAGGTGCGGATGATCCGCGTAGGCGGTCGGCTGGAAGCTGCCCTGCCGTGAGCGAACATATCCGGCTGATCGGGGTTCTGGTGGCGCTTGGTGTGGGCTGGGGCGCGACGCAACCCCTTGGCAAGATTGCCGTGTCGTCCGGGCACGGGGCATTTGGACTGATCTTCTGGCAGTTGGTTGTTTGCACAGTGGTGCTGGGCGGCATCTCGTTTTCGCGGGGGGGCGGGATCGTCTTGCGGAGCGACGCGCTGAAATTTGCGACCATCGTCGCGGTGGTCGGCACGCTGATCCCCGGTGCGTCGTTCTACATCAGCGTGGAGCGGCTGCCGTCGGGGATCATGTCGATCCTGATCTCGACGGTGCCGATGCTGTCGTTTCCGATTGCACTGGCGCTGGGGATGGACAGGTTTTCGGGACTGCGGCTGGCAGGGCTTTTGCTGGGGTTGGTCGGGGTGGGGATGATTGCCGCGCCGGGGGCGGGGGTTTATGCGGCAGGCATGGTGGCGTTCATTCCATTGGCGCTGATCGGACCGCTGTTCTACGCCATCGAGTCCAATTACGTCGCCCGCTTTGGCACGGCGGGGATGGATGCGGTACAGGCGATGTTCATGGCCTCGGGAGTGGGGATGATCCTCAGCCTGCCGCTTGCGCTGTTGAGCGGGCAGTGGATTGATCCGTTGGCCGGGTTCGGGCGGCCCGAGGCGGCGCTGGTGGCGTCGTCGGTCATTCATGGGCTGTGCTATGCGGGCTATGTCTGGCTGGCAATGCGCGCTGGTGCGGTGTTTGCCTCGCAGTGCGGGTATTTGGTCACGGGAGCGGGCGTTCTTTGGGCGATGGCGCTTTTGGGCGAGCGTTTGTCACCTCTGGCAGTCCTTGCCCTTGTGGTGATCCTGTCTGGCGTGGCATTGGTGCAGCCGCGGCGCAAGGACGCTGTGGCAACCGTTTAGGAGGGCATATGTTCGGACTGGATCTGGAGCCTACCCTTCAAGCCTATGCAGCGCTTGCCATTCTGGCAGGCATGCTGGTGCTGTTCGTGCGCGAGGTTTATCCGGTTGAAGTGACGGCCATCGGTGGCGCCGGGTTGATGCTGGTGATGGGAATTGTGCCGCAACAGGGCGTGAGCGCTGCATTGTCGAACGCGGCACCCTGGACAATTGCGGCGATGTTCGTGATCTCGGGTGCGCTGGTGCGCACTGGCGCGCTGGACAGCGCCACACAGATCGCGCTGCGCCATGTGAAGAAAAGCCCCAAGCGGTCGCTTGCGGCGATCAGCGTCGGCGTGATCGCCATGAGCGCATTTCTGAACAACACGCCAATTGTTGTGGTGATGATCCCGGTGTTCATGCAGATGGCGCGCGCAATGTCGCTTTCGCCCAGCAAACTGATGATCCCGCTGTCATATCTGGCCATTTTCGGGGGCACGATCACGCTGATCGGCACCTCGACCAACATCGTGGTCGATGGTGTCGTGCGCGACAAGGGGATGGAGCCATTCGGCATCTTCGAGATCACGCCGCTCGGCATAGCGGCATCTCTGGTCGGGCTGACCTATCTGGCGCTGTTCACAAAGCGTTTGCTGCCTGACCGTGACAGCATGGCGATGATGCTGACCGACCGCAGCCGCATGAAGTTTTTCACCGAAGTGGCCGTGCCCGAGGACAGCAGCATTGTGGGCCAGAAGATAGATGCGGTGGCGTTGTTCAAGCGCGATAACATGCGCGTTGTTGACGTACTGCGCGGGAATGCCAGTCTTCGCCGTGACCTCGGCGATGTCACGCTGCAGGCGGGCGACCGCGTGGTCTTGCGCACGCCGATGTCCGAGGTGCTGGCGCTGAAGGATGCCAAGGAATTGCGTCTGGTCGACAAGCTGAGTTCGGTGCAGACCACCACGGTCGAGGTGCTGATAACGCCGGGCTGTCACATGGTGGGCCGCAGCCTTGGCAGCATGCGCCTACGGCGGCGCTATGGTGTCTATCAACTGGCAGTTCACCGCAAGAACCAGAACATCGGGCGGCAGTTGGATGATCTGGTGGTGCAGGTCGGCGATACGCTGCTGCTTGAGGGGGCACCGGGCGATATCCAGCGCCTTGCTGCCGAGATGGAGGTTGTCGATATATCGGAACCGTCCGAGCGCGCCTATCGCCGGGGCCATGCGCCGATCGTGGTGGGCGTTCTGGCAGTGGTGGTGATCCTTGCTGCGTTCAACGTGGCGCCGATCATGATTCTGTCGATGATGGGGGTGGGGGTCGTTCTGCTGACCCGCTGCATCGACGCGGATGAGGCGTTCGGCTTTGTCGATGGCCGTCTGCTGGCCTTGATTTTTGCGATGCTGGTGGTGGGGGCGGGGTTGGAGCACTCGGGTGCGGTCGCACTGATCGTCACGGCGGTGGCGCCGCTGCTGCACGGCTTGCCGCCGTTTGTGCTGGTGTTGGCGGTCTATGCCCTGACCTCGGTGCTGACCGAGATCGTGTCGAATAACGCCGTTGCGGTGATACTGGCGCCGATTGCCATTGGTCTGGGGGCCGAATTGGGGGTGGATCCGCGGGGTCTTGTAGTGGCGGTGATGTTTGGCGCGAGCGCCTCGTTTGCCACCCCCATCGGCTATCAGACCAACACGCTGGTCTATGGGCCGGGCGGCTACCGGTTCAGTGACTTCTTGCGGATTGGCGTGCCATTGAATCTGGTGATGATGGTGACGATGAGTGTGCTGATCCCGCTGTTCTTTCCGTTGTAAGGATATGTCATGCGCAAGTATGTGATGGTCGTGATGCTTTTGGCCGGGTGCGCCTTGCCCCCCGGCCCACCGCAACCGCAATCGGCGCGGTTGTCCGCGACCGTTCTGACGCTGGTGCTGAGTGACGGAACCGTATGCCGCGCCAATTGGAACGTGGCCCCGGTGGGCCGGTTCGAGACATGCGGCCCCGGCTACGGCTATGCGGTGCAGGTGGTGCAGAACCCCAACATCCTGCGCCAGATCTGGGCGGGCCTCGCACTGGCGCTGGGGGCCGAAGGGGCCGTTCCACCACTGGCGCAGGTGGTGATCACCGATCCTGCGGGCGTGGACCATGTGTTCGCCTCGCCCCCGCCGCCTCCGGAGGATTAAGGTATGGCGCCGAAATTCGGGACAAGCGGCTTGCGCGGGCTGGTGACGGAACTGACGCCCGATCTTGTGGCCGACTATACGCGCGCGTTTCTGGCGGCCTGTCCGGTCGGGTCGGGGCTGTTTGTGGGGCGCGATTTGCGGGCCAGTTCCCCCGGTCTTGCCGAGGCGGTCATTGCAGCAGCGATGGCCGAGGGGCTGACCGTGACTGACTGCGGCGCGCTGCCCACGCCCGCTCTTGCCATGGCGGCGATGGGCGCGGGGGCGGCAGCTATCATGGTGACGGGCAGCCACATTCCCGCAGACCGCAATGGGCTGAAGTTTTATGTGCCGGGCGGAGAGATTGCCAAGCGCGACGAAGCGGCGATCCTGGCCGCGCTGGGGCGCCCGTGCGCGGGGTTGACGGGCGCGCGCCGCTTTGACGGCGGGGCTGGGGGCGACTGGGTGGCGCGCTACCGCATGGCCTTTGGCCCGGCGCTGGACGGGATGCGCATCGGTGTCTGGGCGCATTCGGCTGTCAGTCGCGATCTGCTGGCAAGTTGTCTTGAGGCGATGGGCGCGCGGGTGGCAATTTTTGGCGCGTCCGATGTGTTTGTGCCCGTCGATACCGAGGCGGTGCCCGATACTGTGCGCGCAGATCTGGTGCGCTGGTCGGCGGGACTGGATGCAATTGTCTCGACCGACGGCGACGGCGACCGCCCGCTGGTGGCCGATGAGGTGGGGCAAATCGTGCCAGGCGATGTGCTGGGGCAGATTTGCGCCGGGGTGCTTGGGGCCGAAGCGGTTGTGACAACTGTTTCGGCCAACACCGGGCTGGAGCTTTGCGGCCGTTTTGACCGGATCGTGCGGACCAGAATCGGCTCACCCTTTGTGATTGCCGCGATGCACGCCGCTTCGGGGCGCGTTGTGGGGTATGAACCGAATGGTGGCTTTCTGCTGGGCTTTGACGCGATGGACGGGGACTTGCCTGCGCTGATGACGCGCGACAGTCTTTTACCCATCGTGGCCGCACTGATCGAAGGGAAGCGCGCAGGCGCGCTATCGGCCCGGGTGGCAGAGGAACCTGCCCGGTTCACCGTTACCGACCGTCTTGAAGAGGTGCCGGTGACTGCCTCGGCTGCGTTGATTTCGCGGCTTGACGCAGCGGCTGCGCTGTCGGCGTTGGTGGCGCCGCTGGGTGAGATTGCATCGGTGAACCGCACCGATGGGGTGCGGGTCACACTGGCGGACGGCGCCGTTGTGCACATGCGCCCCAGCGGTAACGCGCCTGAGTTTCGGGTTTATGCCGAGGCCGCCAGCCGAGAGGCGGCGACGGATCTGATGGCGCGTGCGCTGGCGCGGGTTCGGGCCGCGCTGGCCTGAGCCTTGCGGTTCGGCACCCGGCTGGTGTAAGGGGACGCACCACCGAAAAGTGACGGGAGAGACGGCTTATGGCTGGCCATTCGAAATGGGCGAACATTCAGCATCGCAAGGGCAAGCAGGACAAACTGCGCTCGAAGATGTTTTCCAAGCTGGCAAAGGAAATCACCGTTGCCGCCAAGATGGGGATGCCCGACCCAGAGATGAACCCGCGCCTGCGTCTGGCCGTCAAGGCGGCAAAAGCTGTGTCGATGCCCAAAGATGTGATCGACCGCGCGATCAAGAAAAGTCTGATGGGCGACGGCGAGGATTACACCGAAATCCGCTATGAGGGCTACGGCGTGAACGGGATCGCGATCATTGTCGAGGCGATGACCGACAACCTGAACCGCACCGCCAGCAACGTGCGCAGCTATTTCAGCAAGGCTGGCGGCAATCTTGGCACGACCGGATCGGTCGCGCACAGTTTTGACCGGGTGGGCGAGATTTCATACCCCGCCCCCGCAGGCGATGCCGATACGGTGATGATGGCAGCGCTTGAAGCCGGTGCCGACGACGTCGAATCGGATGACGACGGCCACTGGATCTATTGCCAGGTCGAGAATTTGTCCTCGGTTTCGGATGCGCTGGAAAAGGCACTGGGCGAATCAACCGAGTCAAAGCTGATCTGGAAGCCGCAGACGCTGACCGAGGTTGACCTTGATACCGCGCAAAAGCTGATGCGGCTGATTGATCTGCTGGAGGAAGACGACGACGTGCAGACAGTTACGCACAATTTCGACATTCCAGATGACGTCGCGGCGCTGTTGGAATAACGAGTCCGACCGGTCTTGCATCCTTTCGCCAATAGGTTTAGTAAAGCGGGGCAAAGCTTCTTCTTCGTCGCGTTTCTGTCTGCTCCGGCCCTCAGTCTTGTCGATCTGGACGTACTTCGGCCAAGCCACTGCGTGTTGCGGGTGGCATCTAAGACAGGAGATCTCACGATGGCTAATGGCACCGTGAAATGGTTTAACGCAACCAAGGGCTTCGGCTTCATCGCGCCCGAAGGCGGCACCAAGGACGTGTTCGTTCACGTCACCGCCCTTGAGCAGGCCGGCATCCGCGCGCTTCCCGATGGTCAGGCTGTAAGCTTTGACCTTGAGCGTGACCGCAATGGCCGCGAATCCGCGACGAACCTGAAACTGGCCTGAACGGCCCCCTTTCTGGTTGCAAGACATACGGAAGGGGCGGCCAGTGGCCGCCCCTTTTGCTTTTCAAGTCAGGCCCCCACGATCAGCGCGGCGGCGATCGTCCACATCGTCAGGCCTACGATCACCTCAAGCACCACCCACGCTCGGGGGCTTGCAAAAAGGGGTGCGGCCAGACGCGCGCCAAAGCCGAGCGCCGAAAAGAAGGCAAAGCTGCCCGTCACAGCACCCACACCGAACGGGGCGGCGTAGGGCACGTATTGCGCTGAAATCGCGCCAAGCAGTACGACCGTATCCAGATACACATGCGGATTGGCCCATGTCAGGATCAGGCAGGTGGTCAGCGTGGCCTTCAATGTGGTACTTTTCCCCGGCGTGGGGCGAAGCGCCTCGCCGCCGCGCAGGGCCGCCCGAAACCGCAAGCCTCCGTAAACGATCAGAAATGCGGCCCCTGAATAGAGCATGGCCGACGTGATCCACGGCGCCATCCGCGACAGCTTGGCAAAGCCCGCAACCCCGGCGATGATCAGGGCCGCATCCGACAGGGCGCACACAAGCACAACAGGCAGCACATGCTCTCGCCGGATGCCCTGGCGCAGGACGAAGGCATTCTGGGCGCCAATGGCGGCAATGAGCGACAGCGCGGTGAGAAACCCTGCAAGGACAGCGGTGAGCATGGAAAAGACCTTTCGTTGTGCGTGACATACGAAGGGCGGCTGCATCGCTCAAGCGCGACTTTTGCTTGCCCGGCCAACAGCGGCAGGGGCGGCCGCGGAGCGGCGGTTCTTGTGCCCTTGTGTCGGGCAATGGCGCGGGGCAGGGTGGCGGCATGAGCGACACCCCCCTTCCTGACATGCCCGTTCCCGCCACACCCGAAGCAGTGCGCGCGATCTTGTGGATGCTGATTTCGGGACTGTGTTTCGTGGGCGTGACAGGGATCGTGCGCTATCTCGGCACCGAGCTCCCGGCGGCGCAATCAGCCTTTTTGCGTTTTGCCTGGGGCGTGGCATTTCTGATGCCGACACTTTTCGGGGTGCTGCGGGTCGGGGTGCCGGGGGTGCTGTGGCGACTGTATCTGGGGCGCGGCGTGCTGCATGTGGGGGCGGTCATCTGCTGGTTTTATGCGATGGCGCGAATCCCGGTCGCCGAGGTGACGGCGATAGGCTATCTGAACCCGGTACTGCTGACGATCGGGACGGCGGTGTTTCTGGGCGAGAAACTGGCGCTGCGGCGGATGGTGGCGATCGGGGTTGCGTTGCTGGGGGCGCTGATCGTGCTGCGCCCCGGTTTGCGCGAGGTGACGGACGGGCATCTTTCGCAGGTGATGGCCGCGTGTCTGTTTGCCGGATCCTATCTTTTTGCCAAGAAGTTGTCGGGCATGGTCGGTGCCGCGCAATCGGTGGCGATGTTGTCGTTGGTGGTGACGATTGGGCTTATGCCACTGGCGCTGGCGGTCTGGGTGCCGGTCAGTGCGGTGCAGGTGGCGTGGCTGGCACTGGTCGCGGCTTTTGCCACGGGCGGGCATTATTGCATGAGCCGCGCCTTTGCTGCCGCACCTGTGGCGGTGTCACAGCCGGTGGTGTTCTTGCAACTGGTCTGGGCCACGCTGCTGGGGGCATTGGTCTTTGGCGAGGGGGTCGATCCGTTCGTCCTTTTGGGTGGGGCGGTGATTGTGGCGGCGGTCAGCTACATTACGTGGCGTGAGGCAAGACTGCGCGCGCGACTTTGAGGTATTGGCGGGCTCTCTGGTCGGGGCAGAAAGCGGCTGCTAGTGTTTGTGAACAGGCGTCAATGAAGTGAGCGTGGAATGCGGACGATT
The DNA here is from genome assembly GCA_038205925.1 of Rhodobacterales bacterium. Classification (GTDB taxonomy): domain Bacteria; phylum Pseudomonadota; class Alphaproteobacteria; order Rhodobacterales; family Rhodobacteraceae; genus Pseudotabrizicola. The sequence continues at coordinate 47,104 of JBBRBJ010000016.1, forward strand.
TTGGTCACAGGCGGCGCCGGCTACATCGGCGCGCATGCCTGCAAGGTTTTGGCAAAGGCAGGCTATCGTCCTGTCGTCTTCGACAACCTGAGCACAGGTCATGCCGGGGCGGTGCGCTTCGGACCGTTTGAGCACGGGGATCTGATGGATGCGGACCGGCTGCGCGATGTGTTCGCCTTGCACCGTCCCGAGGCGGTGATGCATTTCGCCGCACATTCGCTTGTCGCACAATCGGCGGTAGATCCGGGGCTCTATTGGCGGGTGAACGTTATGGGCGCGCTGAACCTGATTGAAGCGGCGCTTTCCGCCGGATGCTCGAAGATCGTCTTTTCGTCGACCTGCGCGACGTATGGCGAGCAAGATGACGTACTTTTGGATGAGGACACCCCGCAAAGGCCGATCAACGCCTATGGCGGCTCGAAACTGGCGATCGAACAGATGCTGCGCGATTTCGGTGCAAGTCATGGTTTGGAGCATGTGATCTTTCGCTATTTCAACGTGGCCGGTGCCGATCCTGAAGGAGAACTGGGTGAGGCACACGACCCCGAGACGCATCTGGTGCCGCTGATGCTGGATGCTGTGGCGGGACGGCGGGGGCCACTGACGCTTCATGGCACAGATTATGATACGCCAGACGGGACCTGCATTCGTGACTATGTTCATGTGATGGATCTGGTCGAGGCGCACGTGTCCGGTCTGCGCTGGCTGGAGGCGGGGCGCGGGAACCGGGTATTCTGCCTTGGAACAGGGCATGGATTTTCCGTGCGCGACGTGATTGCCGCCGCGAGCGCCGTGACAAATCGATCCGTGCCCATGGTCGAGGGTCCACGGCGCCCGGGCGACGCCAAGCGCCTGATCTGTGGCAGCCGCCGTGCAATGGACGACCTTCGGTGGGAGCCCGCACGCTCGACCCTGACCGAGATGATCCGTGACGCATGGGCGTGGCAGAACCGCCCGCGTTTTGGTTCGCCGGGAAAGGATTGAGACAAATCGGTGACTGCCGCCGGTCTTGAAACGATCAGGGTGTTGCCGCGCGGACAAAAGCAGCGCGCGCTGGCTGCACGGGGCGTTGAGACCATGGCGCTAGCGTCGGGATCGAACCGTTCCGTGGAGCCCCCGATGTCCGATGACAGCCCGATCCTAGGCTTGCCGTATATTCTACCCTCGCAGGCGCAAAAGCATGTGACCCATAACGAAGCGCTGCGCATTCTGGATGTGGCCGTGCAGTTGGCGGTTTTGTCCAGAATGCAAGGCGCCCCCCCCCCAAGCCCGACACTGGGTGAGCGCCATATCGTCGGCCCTGCGGCGAGCGGCGAGTGGGTGGGGCAATCGGGGCGCATCGCGTTCCGCGAGCAGGCCAATTGGGGATTCTTGCAGCCCGTCGAAGGCTGGATCGCCACCGTTCTGGATGAAACACAGACCGTTACCTATCGCGCTGGTGCGTGGGTGTCTCAGGATGAGCTGCCGTTGCGGGTTGCGCATCTGGGGGTTTCGGCCGCACCGGATGCCACCAACCGGCTGGCGGTCTCGTCCCCGGCCACGCTGCTGAACCATGCGGGAGGCGGTCATCAGTTGAAGCTGAACAAGGCAATGGCTTCGGATACAGCCAGCCTTTTGTTCCAGACCGGCTTTTCGGGGCGGGCAGAAATGGGCGCGATGGGGTCGGACGCGTTCCAGATCAAGGTCAGCGCGGATGGCAGTACGTTTCGGGTCGCTGTCACGGCAGACCCGGCGTCGGGTGAGGTGACGCTGCCGTCTGGCGCCGCACTGTCGGATGGCAGTGTGGCGCAACCATCGCTTCGGTTCGCGGCCGATGGAGATACCGGTATTGCCCGCAGTGGCGCGAATGACATGTCACTGATTGCGGGCGGCACTGAGCGGTTTCGGGTCAACGCTTCGGGAGGTGTGCTGACCGGGCTTTTGACCGGAACTGCGGTCATGCAGACTCTGTCCGACGCAACCTCGGGTCGATTGATGCCGGTCGGAGCCTTTGGTCTTGGCGGTTCGACGTCTGTTCAGGTCACACAACTGAACGATATCGCAGCCAATGGTTTCTACCGATTGCAGAGCGCCAATGCGGCAGCCGGAAACGCACCGCTTGGGGCTGGCGCGTGGGAGGTAGTCCATCACCAGTTCGACACGACGTCGGCGACGCAGATTGCCTTTCGCGCCACCCTTCAGAGCCCTGTTTTGTGGATGCGCCACAAGGGGACAGGAGTTTGGGGGGAGTGGCGGGAACTGTTCCACCACGGAAACATCGTCGGGATCGTCAACCAGGTGGCGGGTGTTCCCACAGGCGCAGTCATGGAGCGCGGAACGAACGCAAACGGATCGTTTGTCCGTTACGCCGACGGCACCCAGATCTGCTGGGTGACTGGGGTGAACATGGGGCTTGTCACGTTTGCGGGGAATGGGACGCTGGCAGCGCCGTTTCGCACCGATGCCGTGTCCCTGACGTGGCCCGCTGCGTTCATCGCCGCGCCGTCAGCGCACCCGTCCTTTGCCCCCATCGATGTGTCGACGCCTCTGGAAGCGCGCAACTTTGTGGCAAACATGTACCTGCCGCCATCCGCGACAGGGTGGCCGTTCGTCCGGGCGGCACGGATGGGCAGCAACAGTGCAGCAACACAGATCATCATGTCCGTCATGGCCGTCGGCCGCTGGTTCCAATAAGGAGACGTTTGTGAAACTGACCTTTTCCCCTGTCCGGATGGACGTGCCTTTGACAGCGTCGGTCCTGGGCGATGTACTGACCCTTAATGGTGAAGCGCTGGATTTCGAACCTTTGATGAAAGGGGCCACATTGCCGCGCGTGGCCATAGATTGTGACTGGATTTCCGGCGACGTATGGCGTGACGAGAGCGGGCAATTGTGCGTGCCGCTGGTCTTGCCCCATGGGGCAGCGGCGCCTGAATCGACGTTGTTTCCCGAGCCGTTGACGGTGAACACAGACGGGCCCATTGCCCTTCCGCTGTACGCGATCCTGGAGGCTGAGCATGTCGAAGATTGATTTTTCGCAGATCATTTCTGCCAAGACAGCGCGCAGAGAAGAACTGGTTCAGGCGCGGGCTGCGGCCGGGGCGGCGCTGGTGCAACGCCTTGAGGCCGCGTGCGACATCCGGGCGGGGCACGTTACCCTGGCCGAGCGGCTGGCATGGTCGCGCAAGGAAATCGCCGCACGACAGGTTCTGGCGGGCGACACCAGTGCAGAAGCCATGCTTGCCGCAGAGGCAGAACCGGCCGGAGAAACGGTCATGGTCCTGGCAGCAAAGATCATCCAGAACGCCGAGCAGCATGATCTATGGATGGCAAGCATGACGGGTCTGCGGCGAAAAACCCTTGCGGCGATCACAAAGGCCACAACCCCGGCGGCTATAGGTCTGGCTCTCGCCGAGGCAGAGGCGGGGATCAGCGTGCTGATGCTAAGCTGGTCTGGCGCACCCTAAGCCGCCTTGCAGGACAGACTGCCGGCAAGATCAAGAAATGCCGTGGCCTGCTGGGCATAGGTGCGCACGGCGACAGGTGCAGGATGGTCGTCCCTGGTGTCGAGCACATGAGCAAGTTCCGCGCGCAGACGGTTCGGATGGTAGCCGATGGGCAAAAGGTGGGCGGGGTCGGCCAGTGGATGGTCGACCGTGCCGCCGCTGTCGGTCTGTATCACCCGGATGCCACGGCTGATCGCTTCACGAATTGTCAGGCCAAAGGTCTCTTTCCATTGTGACAAGAACAAAAGGCAGTCGATCGAGGCGAAGAAGTCATCTATCTTGTCTTGGCCGAAACGGGCCACAACACTCACCTCGCCGTGCAGGCGCGTCAGATCGTGGCCGTCCCACCAATTGCCCCATGGACTGCCGTTTACCAACCGGAGCGCGAAGTCATCGCGGCCCAGGTTTGCCATCACATCGCGCAACAAGGGCCATCCCTTCATGTCCGAAGGACCGCCAAGATATCCAAAGGTGAACGGAGCGCGAGATGCGCGGTGGGCGGCCTGTTTGGTAGCAAAGTCCGGACCCTGTGGCTGAATGCCATTCTCCCAGACCGTCGATCGCAGCGATGTGCCGAGCCCCGAGCGCAGGCACAGATCCAATGCAAAGTGGCTGGGATAGGTGATCATGTCGCAGGCCTTCGCCACGCGCGCCAACATCCCGTTGCGGGCGTAAGTGCGGTCGATGTTATCCACACAGCCACGACACTTGTCGATCTGGATTGGGTTTTGCCCACAATAGCGGCCATTCGGTTTCATCATGAACTGACGTTCGCAGACCCACCAGAAATCATGGACCGAAAGGATCAGGGGTATGCCCATGTCTTTCAGTGCCGTCAGTGCGCCAACGCCAATTTCCTGGACGCTGTGCGCATGGGCGAGATCGGGTCTGACAAAGTCGGCAATCTGGGCCACCCGTTCTGCAACATACGGATTGCTTTCCATAAGCTGAACCGGACGGCCCGCTGGCAGGTTGATCATGAAATGCGTCACACCCTGCACCTCGACCCGGAAGAAGGTGTAAGGTGCCATGTCCAGACGCGAGACGACCGAAATCACAAAGACCTCAACCCCCTGACGGGACAGTGCAAAAGCCACCTCTTCGGCCACCACAGTGGCACCACCATAGGTAAAGGGCCTAAAATGGATGTTGAGCACCAACAGACGCATCGCTCAGACCTTTACCCATGAAATCATTTCCGGGTCGACAATAGGATCGGACGCCCGTGCGGCCCAGATATTCTCAAGCTCAAGGCGTGCGTTGCGGCCCATTTGGTTGGCGGCCTTGCGGTCTTGTGCCAGTTGATCCAGCGCAGCCGACCAGTCGCTGTGCGTATTGGCAATAAATCCGGTCTGACCGGGCTTGATCAAGGTCGCGAGATCGCCCACCGTGCCCACGATCGACGGGACCCCCACCGCGGCTGCGTCAATCACGCGCACGCCACTTTTGCAGCGGTTGAAGAGATCGTCGGCCAGCGGCATCACCGCGACATCCGCCATTGCCAGATGGCGCAGATACGTATCGTAATCAGTGAACGGGCGTATCTCAATGCGGTCCTGCACGGCAGCAGAAAGAAGTTCCGTGCGGAAATGGCCAAGTACCAGCAGTTTGCGATTCGAAGCTGCGGAAAGAAAGCCTTCGACCTCTGGCATGATGGTCTGGAAATCCACTTCATGACCTTGGGAACCCGAGGCCACGCACAGCGTAAAAACGTCTGTAGCAGTTTTGGCATCTTTCGCAAAGTCCATTGCGACGCGGCCAGACTCGAGGGTTGCGCGATCGGCAAAGTTGCGCCGCACAAATCCCGGGCGCGGAGACAAGGTCGCAGCATGGTCGCGCAAGCCGGGCGTCGAAAAACTGGTCACGTCGGCGCCATTTAGGACGTCAAGGTACAGCGGTGCCTGCGCAAGAAAGTGATTTTTCAGCTCGGGCGGCAGCACCTGCATGTTCCCATAGGTCGCATAAGCCTCGACCGAGAACAGCGGATCGTCAATGTCATAGAGAATCGGAAGACGCAAACGGCGCGCCTCATACAGATACATGGTCACCAGATCATGCCGGGGCAGACGGTACAGCATCAGATGTGTGGCATCTTGCATGATAGAGAGGCACCGCGGGACGTCCTGAAAGTGCGAAAAGCGGTAATCCACACCTACGGCTGCCCATAGTTCCTCGAGTTGAAGCACACGGTATTTCTTGCATTGCTCAAGGTTGAGATCGCCGATCATGGCCACCGTGCGCTTGGCGCTCAGCAAGGCAGGGGGCCGCGTGACGGAAAAAGTGCGTGCATCTGCCATGTCGGACCAAAACTGGATAATGGGAAAAGGGTGGTCAGCAGCAGGCAGGCCGGGTATCGCGCCTACGGCAGTCGTCGCGCGCAGACGACGGATGAACGCCCTGCCGCGCCGCCATGCCCCCACGGGACCGTCCGTCCGCAAGACCCGGAACAAGGCCCTGACGGTATCACGTCGCAACAAGACAGAGCGCAGTTGGCCGGCCATGGTCAGAGCCAGTCTGGCGGTATAGCCAGCCCGCACGCCCGGATTTCATTCTTGATGCGCTCGACGTCAGTCCGAAACAGGTCGGGAAAGAAATCGGGCATCGGCATCGGATCGGACTGGTTCACCTTGTCTCGAAGCAGCCACCGCGGATACTCGGTCGGGCGGACACCCACGAATGCCTCGATGTCGCGCAAGAACCCAAGCGCATCTGTGTGAACTTCCGGGAGGAACGCGGCCTTGAACTGGGACGCGTCCAAGGCGCCTGTTATGCGCTGCAGTGCCTGGCCGTATTCGGCATTGGTCCAGAGATGGGGCTGGCGCAGATAGGTGTCGATCTGCTCGGGCGACCAGTTCTGCAGTTGGTCCAACTGGCCATTGAACTTCAGGTCGAATTTCAGATGGCTCCACAGCCTGTGCAGCGGATCACGCAACATGAACAAGACACGCAGCGTGTCGCAAGACGCCGCAATATCAGACCAGGCCCATTGTGGTAAATGACCATACAAGTTCGAGAAGTCGCAAGACCAGGGTTGGCCGTTGGTGGGCCGGATCACGTCTGAGTACCATGCATCATCCATAGGGCTGCGCAGATAGACGTCCAGCCACTGCACATAGTGTCGCATCTTTTCGATATCGACATCAGGCTGTTGCAAAGCGGCGAGATATTCGGTGCGCACCTGCGACATTCGATGTGTATCGTTCAAAATAGACGCGTCGATGTATTTGCGATGAAAGTAGTGAACCTCTTTCTCCAAAGCAAAATAGAGGTCCTCGTTGAGGCGCAGTGCCCAATATAACCACGTCGTTCCCGCCTTCATGGCACCGGCATTTATGAAAAGGTTGCCAAAAGGTTTTTCTTGCACCGTGCGTGCCTCCATCTCGCAATTCGCGCGCCTGGCTTGTGGGTCACCACACAAAGAGGCCGGCGCGACAAGCCTAAACTGTCTAGCCGGATCTACAGCCATCCGGGTGACGGGGGCAAGCCGGAACAAGATGGCAGAACACGGCCGAACGGGTTCCCGACGCCGTCCGGGCGTCACAAGAACTGAAAGTCGTCCGCAGAAAGGTTGCTTGGCGCAAGATTGGCCAGAAACAGGCTGCTGGATGCATCCAGCCGGATCATCACGCCACCGGCCACCAGTGTCATCGGCCCGGCATTCAGATCTGCCCAACTTTCCAGACCGGGGCGCCGGGCGAGGGCGATCACCTCGCCCGTGGTGGCAGGACTGAAATCCATGATCCGGTCGTTGCCGCCGCCATTCATGACAAACCGGTCGGCCCCGCTGCCGCCGAAAAGGATGTCGTGTCCAGGCCCTGCGCGCAGCGTGTCATTGCCCGCCCCGGCATAGATCAGATCATCCCCGAATTCATCCGACAGTTGGTCATTTCCAACCCCGCCATATGCGGTGTCATTGCCGATGCCGCAGAAAATGAAATCGTTACCCGCACCCCCGTCGACGAAATCTGCTCCCCAGCCGCCGAACATCCAGTCCTCATCGGCCCCCCCGTACAGCACATCATTACCGTCGTTGCCCGAGACCACATCGAACCCCTGGCCACCAAAGATCGTATCGTTGCCGGAATCGCCGTGCATGAAATCGGCGTTGTCCTCGCCTTGCATCTGGTCGTTGCCGCTGCCGCCGTACATCGTGTCAAAGCCCAAACCGCCGAACAACCAGTCCGTCCCGTCACCGCCATAGATCGTGTCATTGTTCCAGCCGCCGAACATCCAGTCCTGATCGTCGCCGCCGTAAAGAAGGTCGTCTCCGGTGTTGCCTGACACAACGTCGAACCCCTGCCCGCCAAACAGCGTATCGTTACCATCACCTCCGGACAGCAGATCGGCCTGAAGGCCGCCATAAATCTGGTCTTCGCCGCCATCGCCGTGGATCGTGTCGAAGCCGCTGTCACCATAAAGACTGTCGTTGCCGGCGCCCCCATATATCGTGTCGTTACCGTCCCCGCCAAAGATGGTGTCCAGATGGTTGCCACCCCAGATCAGATCGTTCCCGGCGAAGCCCTGAATAAGGTCATTGTTTCTATCGCCGCTGAGTGAATCATCGCCCATACCACCTGTCAGGGTGTCGTTTCCTTCGCCACCCCAAAGTGCGTCGTTGCCGATGCCGCCGTCCAGCCTGTCATTTCCACCCGCGCCAAAGAGGATGTCGTTACCGTCATCGCCGTTCAGCGTATCGTCACCCAGCCCGCCGGTCAGAGTATCATCGCCGCCCAGGCCGGAGATGATGCCCCCGTCGTCCCCCAACTGCAGGGCGTCTCCGATGTCGGACCCTTGGGCAGGCAGCCACAGCAGAAGATTACCCATCCGGTCAAACGGCAACGACACGGCCTGGGTAAAGCTGCCAGGCGTCAGCGGAGCGCCATTCGCGGTGGTGATGACGACCGTCGTCCCGCCAATCACCAGCCGGGCGCCGTGTGGGGTCGCAGTGATATCGGCCTGGCCAAGGTTGCGCATCATCGGAAAGCGCGTCAGATCGATTCGGTCATTCACAGGATCGAAATCCGCAAGGTAGATCGCGCCTTCGACGGGTTGCAGCACGAAGGTGTCTCGCCCCGCCCCGCCCCGCAGCGTCACTGCCCGCCCGGCCGAGGCCAGAATGTCGTCGCCAGCGCCGCCCGAAAGTTCGGTTGTGCCCGCCCCGGCCACCAGAAGATCCGCGCCCGACGTACCGGCGATGATACCTGCGCCGCCGACGGTCTGCACACCAACGGGCCCAAGATCGAAGTCGAGCCGGGTGATCCCCTCGCCCGCTCCGCCCGATACGAAGGCGCTGAGGATGCGCCCTTGGACCAACAATGCCCCTGCGCCTCCGGAATCGAGCGTCAGGGCAGTCGTGTCCTCAAATGTCGCCAGATGCAGCAACGTCCCGTCAGGCAGCATGGTCAAAAGCGTAATCCCGTCGTCACCGCCTGCTGCCAGAATATAGACCCGCCCATCGACCACAACCGTTTCGAGCGTCGTAATTCCGGCAAAGCGGGTGTCGCGGCTGTCGAGGACATGATCGAGCGGCAAAAGCGCCCCACCCTCCAGCCGAAACACCGAAATCGACGAGGTCGCGGTTCCAGCCGCCAGGACAAAGGTGCCACCTCCCGGGATCGTAAAGGCCGATAACGCCGAGACATAAGACAGGCTGACTCCGGTGATGTCCGATGCGCTGGCGCGCAAGCTCAGACTGCCGGATGTACCGATGGAATAGACATGCAGGCTGTTGCGGGCCCCGCTGCTGGCGCAAATCAACAGGGCGTCGGCACCGCTGCCCACGGTCGACATGGCGCTGACCGCAGACCCTGCACCCACGGGCACGTTGGTTTGTCCGATCAGACTGAAGCCGCCGTTTGCCTCGGCCCGGTAGGCTGCGATCTGGCCCACTGTGCCCGTAGCCCCATACAGCAAGGGTCCGTTTGATCCATCGGCGCAGGCCGTAAAGCGCAGGTCCGGTGGTGGGGCATTCCCTGTGGCAAGGGTGTTTGGCCCCCCCACGGTCCCGCGAGACGAAATGCTCAGTGCCGCCGAACTGGTGTTGGCATAGCCAAAGGGCAGGGCAACGGTCTGGCTGCCTACGGTCATCACCTCAAGCTGACCGCGTGTCAGATAGGACAGGTTCTGACCAAGCGGAACGCTCGACAAAAGCGTGGCTTGCGCCATGGACTGGATCGACCACGTCTCGAACCGGCCCCCAAGACCGGAAAGTGCCATCAGGACGCTCTGCCCGTTGAGAGAGATCACGTCCAGATCGACAAATGCCGGAGCGCTGCCCGGCGCGGCACCGCCAAAAACGGCAGCAGACAGAAGACTGACCATGCCCCACCACACCCCTTACCACCTGCACACCCCTGTGCGAGATCAAGGGTTGCAGGTCGGGCGTACCGGCGGGGCGGCAAGCCTGTGGCGACAACGCGGCTTATTCCGCGCAATCGAACGATCGGAAAACCAAAGGACCGGCACTGTTACGCGCCGGTCCTTTGCTGAATGTTGCGATGGTTCGCTGACTGGCGATCAGGCGAAAAGAAAGTCGTCGGTGCTGAGGGCGGTCAGGGAAACGCCGACCAGGGTTATGGAATTTCCGCCACCAAGGTTCAGCAAAGCATCGCCGTTGACGCTTGAGAGGTTTGCCAGAACGTTTACAAAGCTGGAAAGACCCGCAATCCCCGCAAGCTCGATCGTCTCTCCGACGGTGCTGGTCGAGAATTGCAGGATCTGATCCGCGCCGTCGCCCAAGCCAAAGACGAACCGGTCCGCACCGCTGCCCCCATCCAGCACGTCATTCCCGGTGCCGCCGAACAATACGTCATTGTCCGACCCGCCAAACAAAAAGTCAGCGTCGGCGCCGCCGTACAGGAAATCGGCACCTTGTTCGCCGACGAGCGTATCGCTTCCGGCGCCCCCGAATATACGATCGTCCTGACCTTCGCCCGTGATCCGATCATTGCCTGCGCCGCCAAAGATTGTGTCATGGCCAAGACCACCAAACAGGAAATCGGTGCCATCGCCACCGTCCACGAGATCATCGCCGATCCCGCCGAACATCCAGTCTTGATCCGTGCCGCCATATGCAATGTCATTGCCGGCCCCGCCTGATACCACATCGAAACCCTGTTCACCAAACAGGGTGTCGTTGCCGTCGCCGCCGTACAGATAGTCGGCCTGGCCCTCGCCCGTGATGCGGTCGTTACCCGCCCCGCCGTAGAGCGTGTCAAAGCCAAGGCCGCCGAAAAGGAAGTCATTGCCGGCGCCGCCATCCACGGTGTCATTGTCGATGCCACCGAACATCCAGTCTTCTTCCGAGCCGCCAAACAAGCTGTCGTTGCCGCTGCCGCCTGATACGACGTCAAAGCCCTGATCGCCAATTATGGTATCGTCGCCTTCATCGCCATGCAGAAAGTCCGCCTGAAGGCCGCCGTCGATGCTGTCATTGCCGATCCCGCCATAGATGGTATCGAACCCTGCCTCGCCCGCCAGTCTGTCATTGCCATTGCCGCCAAAGACAGTGTCATTGCTGTCTCCGGCAAAGACGGTGTCATTGCCCCCAAAGGTGCGGATTTCATTGGCGGCATCATTTCCCGTGACGCGGTCGCTGCCCGCACCTGACAGCACGTTCTCGAGCACAGTGCCCAGTGCGATCGAGACGGTTCCGATATCGCCGTAGACGTCCGATGTGGTTCCTGCGCGCAGGTCGATGCGCTGATTCTGCGTGTCTCTGCGAAAGTCGAGCGTATCCGTACCGCCGCTGTCCACGATCGTCATTGCCAAGGGTACGGCTCCGGGGGTCAGGCGGTTGACCATGTCGAACCGGCTGTAGGCCGCACCCGCAGTGGAATTTTCGCCATAAGTGGTGTTGCCGACCCGCAAGTTTGCCGGTCCATAGAGCAACTGCATGGCCAGAATATCAGCCATCATCGGTGTCAACAGGGCTGCGTCACTGAAGTTGACGAACGAATTGTCACCTTGGCTGAAGTAAGACATGACCGACAACTGCCAGCTGTCGTTCAAAAAGCGGTTGTCAACGCCATACCTGGCGCCGCCGTTGTAATTGCCTGCATGGCCAAGACCGAGGGCGTGGCCGATCTC
>JBBRBJ010000017.1:0-58356 GCA_038205925.1 Rhodobacterales bacterium
GCCAATACCTGAACGCAATTGGCAGCAGCCTGAGTTGGATGACTGGAGCAATTCTGGGCGGGATTGGCCTCATTATGCTCAGTCTGCTCGGCTTCATGACAGGCATCGTGCTCATCTTCGCCAAGATGATGCTGACCCTCATGCTCGGCCTCGCCCCGATCATGACCGCTCTGTCCCTCTTCGACGCCACCAAAGACTTCTTTCACCGGTGGGTCTCGACGACGATCAGCTACGCTTTTTACCCCATCGTCATTGCCGCCATGTTCTCTACCGTCGTGGGCATGGCCAACTCGCTTATGGCCCAGCTTGGCGATCCGAGCTCCGCGACCAACATCGGCTCACTTGTGCCGTTCTTCGTGATGATCTTCCTCGCGAAGGGCTTCGTCGCGGCGACACCCCTGATTGTGCGGGGGATTTCGGGAAACCTGATGGTGGTGGCGGCTCCGGCGATTGTCAGCGGTTCGGCTGGTGTGATGCGCGGGCTGCTCAACTCACCCGGTGTCCAGGGAAGGGCGCGGATCGGGGCGCTTACCACTGGGGAAGCCATCGGGCGTGGGGCGGTTCAGGCTCCAGCGTTTGTGCGGACGGCAACAACGACGGCCAGTGCACAGGTGGTCAGGATGGCCGAGAGGGCGAAGCGGTTGGGACGATGAAGTTGGACTGTGTTGCACGATCCACAGGCCAGGAGAACGCGACGCACTGGGCGGATTGCGGACGCTAAGGTTCAGAGCCTAGGGCCTGCGCCTACCGTGGTAGCAGCCGTTCATTGGGCTACACGGCCTTAAGTTCCGACTTCACGAAACGTTCATTTGATGGAGGACAATTTCTCCGACCCTGAGCTTTTCTCTTTCAAAGAAAAGCGCGCGCTTTGCGATTGGCAATTCTTCGCAAATCCGCTAAGTCGCACCTCAGCGAACATGGAGCCGGGTGCAATTCCCGGCTGGCTCTTCCGGCGGCCGATCCGTCGGACCACCGTCAAACAGACCCCAATGACACTCGATGCGACGCAAAGCGTTGGATCGGTCTGGAACAGACAATTAAATGATCTCTATAGAAGTATATCGCGAACAGTGGTTCGGCAACGTAAAGGCCGACATGCTTTCTGGCCTTGTCGTGGCGCTGGCCCTGATCCCCGAGGCCATCGCCTTTTCCATCATCGCGGGCGTTGACCCGAAGGTGGGACTTTACGCGAGTTTTTCCATCGCAGTGCTGATTGCCTTTGTGGGTGGTCGGCCGGGCATGATCTCGGCGGCGACGGCGGCGACGGCAGTGCTGATGGTGACGTTGGTCAAGGATCATGGGTTGCAGTATCTGCTGGCCGCGACCGTGCTGGCTGGTCTTTTGCAGATTGGCATGGGACTAGCACGCTTGGGCTTTGTTATGCGCTACGTCTCGAAATCGGTCATGACGGGGTTCGTCAACGCGCTGGCGATCCTGATTTTTATGGCGCAATTGCCAGAGCTTGACCCGACACGCGTCACTTGGCTGACCTATGTTCTGGTCGCGGGCGGTCTGGCGATCATTTACCTGTGTCCATACCTCACCAAGGCGGTGCCATCTCCCTTGGTCACCATCTTGGTGCTGACGGCGCTGTCCCTGACCTTTGGCTGGGATGTGCGCACCGTGGGCGACATGGGCGCGCTGCCCGATACCTTGCCGGTCTTTCTGATCCCCGACATTCCACTGAACTTCGAGACCCTGCAGATCATCTTTCCTTACGCTTTGGCGGTGGCCGTCGTCGGCATCCTGGAAAGCTTGATGACGCAGAACATCGTGGATGACCTGACGGACACTAAATCCAGCCGCAATCAGGAGTGCATCGGCCAAGGCATCGCCATCACCGCAACCGGCTTCATCGGTGGCATGGCGGGGTGTGCAATGATCGGGCAGAGCATCATCAACGTGAAATCCGGCGGGCGCGGGCGGCTGTCGTGTTTTGCTGCTGGGGTGTTTCTCCTGATCTTCTGCGTGGGGCTTGGCGACTGGGTCAGTCAGATTCCGATGGCTGCGCTGGTCGCGATCATGATTATGGTCAGCATCGGCACATTTTCGTGGTCGTCGATCAAGAACCTGCGGACGCATCCGACATCGTCTTCGATTGTGATGATCGCAACGGCGGTGGCGGTTGTTTACACCCACAACCTTGCGATCGGCGTTCTGCTGGGCGTGCTGCTGTCGGGCATTTTCTTTGCAGGCAAGATTGCGCAACTGTTCCGCGTCACCAGCACGATCAGCGGTGACGGCAGGGTGCGCACCTACCGGGTTGAGGGGCAGATGTTCTACGCCTCGGTCGAGGATTTCATGAATGCCTTTGACTTCAAAGAGGCGCTGGAACGGGTGATCATCGACATATCAGACGCGCACATCTGGGACATCTCTTCGGTGCAAGCATTGGACATGGCAGTGCTGAAGTTCCGACGCGACGGGGCCGAGGTCGAAATCATGGGCATGAACGCCGCTTCCGAAACCATCGTTGACAAGCTTGCCATCCACGACAAGCCGGGCGCGATGGACAAATTGATGTCGCACTGAGGGGGAACGAACCATGACACAAAAGATCATTGCACTCGTAGACGGGTCGATCTATTCGGCTTCGGTTTGCGACGCCGCTGCATGGGTGTCGGAACGCACGGACGCTGCGGTCGAAGTGCTGCATGTCCTTGGCCGCCGCGAAGGCGCAGGAACGCTGGATCTGTCCGGGGCCATCCGTCTGGGGGCGCGCACCGCCCTGATGAAGGAACTGGCCGAGCTTGACGCGCAGCGCGCGAAACTGGTGGCGCGTCGCGGTCGGGCCATTCTGGATGACGCCCACGCAATCCTGACGCGGGCAGGTGTAACCGAAATTACGACCCGCATGCGCCACGGCGACATCGTTGAAACCGTAGCCGAGGTGGAAGCCTTTGCCAGCATGATCCTGATTGGCAAGCGCGGCGAAGCGGCCGATTTCGCCAAGGGAAATCTGGGGTCAAATTTTGAACGCATCGTGCGAGGCAGCCACAAACCGGTTCTTGTAGCGTCCCGCGCGTTCAAGCCAGTTAAGAAGGTTTTGGTCGCCTTTGACCATGGGGCGTCGGCGCTCAAGGCTGTGGACCACGTCGCCCACAATCCGCTTTATGCTGGGCTTGACGTGCGGATCGTCACAGTCGGCACCGCCTCTGGTGAGGTGGAAACCGGGCTGGCGGATGCTCGTGCCCGTCTTAAGGCCGTCGGGATCGAGGCCGAGACAGCCACTATCCCCGGCCAGCCCGAAACAGCCCTTGGGAAACTGGTCGAAGACGTCAAGTTTGACCTGGTGGTCATGGGCGCTTACGGCCACAGCCGCATTCGCAACTTTGTCATCGGATCAACCACCACGGAAATGATCAGATCCTGCAAAGTGCCCATCGTTCTGGTTCGATGAAGCAAGCGAAGGCCATTACCGCGCCTTCGACCTCTGGATCGACCGAGGCCGGGGCTTCGGCTCGACCCGGTCGCAGCGCCCGCCAGGGGTGGTGCGGTCGGCGGCCAGTGCCGTGCCAATCGAGCCGATCAGTGCGTCGAAAGCCGTCGCGCGGTTTGCGGGCGCCTGGACGATCGCCTTCATTTCCGCGCGATGCTGATAGTGGTAACGCAGCGGCGACAGCGTGACCTCCGGCTCGCTGGACTGGCCGTCGCGCAGGATGATCAACCCGGCACAGGGAATGCGCGCATAGTCTCCCCACTGACGGCCAGTGGGCAATGTTCGGATTGCCGCTCAGTTCCCGCGACCGGATTTTGGATCGGGCAGAGCGGCGAGCTTGCCAGGCAAGTCTGCCCGGCTGTGCACGAAATCCACGATAATCACCTGCGAGGCATCCTTGATGAACACGGTGAAGTGCTGTCCCGATCGGGTGAAGCGCAGATCTTCGGGAAGGTCCGGTGCGATCAGGCGGCGGCAATCGTGTGATTGGGCCGTCCCTTTTGCGATGTCATTGCAGCGGGTAATCAGATCGTCCTCATAGGCTCCGGCCTGACGGGGGCCAAAGGTTTCCAGCGTCCAGCGGGCAATCTCGGTAAGTGACGCCTCTGCCTGCCGCGTTAGGCGCCATGGTCGCGACATCAGCGCGCAGTGCGTGCTGCTGCAAAGGCGCGGCGAACCGCGTCCTCACCGCTTCCTTCGGCCAACACGCCGGAGCGCGCCTGTTCAATGCCGGTGGCGAGTTGGCTCCGCAGCGCCGCAAGCTCTGTCTCCTCGCGTTCCAGTAACCGCAGCCCAGCGCGCAAAGCCTCGCTTGCGTTCTGGTAGCGTCCGGTCGCGACCAGCCGGTCAACGAGATCGGATTGGGTCTCGGTTAGAACGACATTTCTGGTAGCCATGGCGAACTCCTTCATAGTGATTGGCAATATATGCCATTGGAGCGCAGATGTCTATCGGAGCCTCAGAGTTGCACCTCCCGTCAATTTGCCACGATAAGACCCGGTAGCCGTTGCTCGGCCTCCCGCGCCGGTCCGTCCAGACTGAGACGTTTGGGCAACTTTACCGCGCTGACAGCCGGACCTCCATAACCCCAATTTTATCCGCTGGATGCTCTGACAAATCTGTTGTCTTGGCTCGAATGCTTGTATACTAGTACTCCACAGATAAAAGGTCTTATAGGTAAATCTACCTTGAACGCCTGAGAGGAAAGTATTTTGCGACAGCTTTGGCGTGCCGCAACGAACGGGACGGGGCAGGAGGATGTCGTGGCAGCCCTGGAGCAGGTGCAGATCAACCGTAGCCAGCCAATTGCGCTGCAGATTTACAGCGCGCTGCGGCAGCGTATCGTAGATAATCGGTTGCCACCTGGCGTGTCGCTGTCGGAAACTGTTCTGTCGGCGCGGTTGAACGTCAGCCGCACCCCCTTGCGGGCGGCGCTGCAGCGATTGGCAAACGAAGGTCTGATCCAGACCATACCGCAGGTGGGTTCAGTCGTGGCACCCTTGGAGACCGATCGGCTGGAAGAGTCAGTGCTAATGCGCTCGGCCCTAGAAGAGGCCACCGCGCGGCGTCTCGCGGAAAGTGGTATCGGGGCGGCGGCTTTTGAGGAAATGTTGAGCGCTCAAGAGCGACTTGCCGCACGCGACGACTACGCCGGGTTCTTTCGTGAGGACGAAGCTTTCCATGAAAGCCTGGCGCAACTGGCGGAAATGCCGAACGCTTGGCGTATTGTGCATTCCATAAAAGGCCATGTTGATCGCCAGCGATATCGTATGATGAGCGCGATCCCGATGCGGTCAATGCGTGCTTATGATGATCACCGCAAGATTGTTTCGTGCATCATCGCAGGGGATGGAGACGGGGCCGCTCTGGCGATGCGCGCGCATATTCATTCGGTACTGGAACTGACCCCTCGCAGTTTGGAAGAAATCGATACGACCGGCCTTTTGCCGCACCGTGAATACCCGTTCGAAGCAAAAAAGGGAGGACTAAAATGACCAACAAAATGCAACACTTGCTTGGCTGTAGTGTGCTTGCGCTTGCTATGGCCGCTGGTTCGGCCATGGCACAGACTGAGCTGCGTGTCACATGGTACAACGACGGCAACGAGGGGGAAGTCATGCAAACTCTTCTCGACCGGTTCGAGGCCGCAAACCCCGAAATCTCGGTAACGATGGACGTAGTGCCCTACAAAGCCATCCTTGAAAGCCTGCCAGTGCAGCTTGCCGCAGGAGATGGCCCTGATATTGCGCGGGTGACGGACCTCGGCGGCTTGTCGCAATACTATCTCGACATGACGCCTTATTTGTCTGACACGGCCTACTGGGAAACCAACTTTGCGCCGTTCCTAAAATGGCTTCGGGTTCCGGGTGACACTGCGGCAATTTCCGGCTTCATGACGCAGTTGACCGTCACCGGCCCCTATGTGAACAAAACGCTGTTCGAGCAGGCAGAGATTGCAATGCCCGGCCCGGGTGCGACCTGGGATGACTGGGCCGTTGCCACCAAGGCGGTTGCTGCCAAACTCGACATCCCTATCCCTATGGCCTGGGATCGGTCGGGCCACCGTGTGTCCGGCCCGGCAATCTCGATGGGTGCCAATATGTTTGACGCCGAAGGAAACCCGGCGCTGGTCGACGATGGGCTGAAGGCGATGGCGACCAAGCTTTATGATTGGCACCAGGACGGCACCATGGCGAAAGAGCTTTGGGGCTCGGTCTCCGGCTCAACCTATCTTGGCGCGAATGAGGATTTCGCCAACGCGCAAGTCGTGATGTATATGTCCGGCTCATGGCAGATCCCGCAGTTTGCCACCACGATTGGCGATGCGTTTGACTGGTGGGCGGTTCCGGCACCCTGTGGACCAACGGCTTGCTCGGGCATGCCCGGCGGTGCGGCCATGGTTGCGATGAAGGACACCAAGCATCCTGCCGAAGTTGCCAAGCTGATGGAGTTCCTTGCCGAGGAAGATCAGTTGAACGAGTTCTACGGAAAAACACTGTTCATCCCGGGTCATCTTGGCCTTGCCGCCAGTGGTGTGGACTTTGCGACAGACGATCCCCGCGCCAAGCATGCGCTGGAAACCTTCTCGGGTGCGGTGCCGACAATCTCGCCCATCGCTTTCAATCTTCAGGGCTATGCCAACAACCGCGTCATGTTCAACGCACTGATCTCGCGTTTGGGCGAAGCGATTGTGGGTGAATTGACGCTGGACGAGGCGTTTGATCGCATGACCCAAGACGTAGAACAACAGATCGCGGAAAAGACGCGCTGATCGGCGGAACCGAAAGAATGGAGTTGGCGCTGCGGTGCCAACCCCCCCCTCTGATCGTTCAGTTCTGGAATCCCGCCATGCCGAAGACCGTCCAGATGTCGGACATTGCCAAGCGCATCGTCTTGATGCCGCTGCATTGGCTTTTCAGCGCACTGGACGTTCCGTTCCGAATGCTTCAACGCTGGTTGGGCGTGCGGTTCATGCCCTATGTATTCTTGTTTCCGAACCTGCTGTTCTTCGGCACATTCGTGATCTTGCCGCTTTTCCTCAACTTTACGTTTTCCCTGACCGGCGGCACCAATCTTTACCTCAGCGACAGGGCATTCACCGGCACCGAGCAATATGCTTTTGTATTTGACTGCACAAATTACGCTGACCCAAACACCTGCCGCGAGGATCGGTTTTGGAAAGGCATTTACAACACCGCCGTTTTCATCTTTTTCCAGGTCGGCTTTCTGGTGGTGTTCTCGCTGATCACCGCCCTGATTTTGAACCGAAAAATCCCCGCGCGGGGATTTTTCCGGGCAGTCTTCTTTTTCCCAGTTCTGCTGTCCCCGGTCGTTGTGGCGTTGATCTGGAAGTGGATTCTTTTGCGCGATGGCATCCTGAATGCGTTTCTTGTCGGGTTGGGGTTTGATAAAATCCTGTTCTTCGTCAGCCCGGAATGGTCGATGTTCTGGGCCATATTCGTGTCAATCTGGGCCCATATGGGGTTTTATACGCTGATCTTGTTGGCAGGATTGCAAGCAATCTCGCCCGATCTGTATGAGGCAGCCGAGATGGACGGCACCCGCCCCGAACGTGTGTTCTGGCGCATCACACTGCCGCTTTTGTGGCCCAATATGCTGGTGGTGATCGTGCTTGCACTGATCCGCGGCGTGCAGATTTTCGACGAGGTTTATGTGTTGACCGGCGGTGGGCCGGGGACGGCCACGCAGTTTATTGTCCAATACATCTACAACACAGGTTTCACCAATCAGGTTCAAAATTTTGGGCTGGCCGCAGCCGCGTCGGTGGTGCTCGGGGTCGTGCTTTTTGCCCTGACGGTCATGCAACTTGCAGCAACAAGGCGGAAAGATGATGTCTGAAACAACTTATCCACGCCCTGGCATCAAGACGCTGCTGACTGCACGGCGCAACCACGGGCGGCTACATTGGACAGATGTATTTTCATGGGCCTATCTTGGGTTGGGCGTGCTTTTGATGTTTGGGCCGGTTATCTGGCTGATAATGTCATCTTTCAAGACACCCGCCGGGCTGCAGGAATTTCCACCCACATTCCTGCCCTTGGGCCAAATCTCGGTTGATGTTGTGGGCTATGATGCGCCTTTGCCCCTGTTCAAGGCCACGCTGGAGAATGGGACCGAAAAAGACCTCGCACAGATCCGCCGTATCGGCATCGTCAGCCAAATGGTGGACCCCGCAGACCCAAGCCAAACCTACCGCGTTGCGATCGACCAGCGCACGCCTATCCGCGAGTTCCGGCTGGCGACCGAGAATTACGTTGATCCGTTGGAAAGGTTCAACTTTCTGACTTATTTGAAAAATTCAGTCATCATTACGGTTATCGCCACCGCAATCACCTTGGTGATCAACTCCATGGCCGCCTACGCACTGGCTATATATGAATTCAAGGGGCGCAACGCGATCATGCTGATGGTGATCGGCACGTTGATGATCCCGATAACCGTAATTCTGGTGCCGGTTTATCTGGTCGTCTCCTCACTTGGGATGGTCAATTCACTTTGGGCAGTTATTCTGCCGGGGGCTGCAACCCCCACAGGGGTCTTCCTTTTGCGGCAATATATGCTGACCATTCCGCGCGACCTTATCGAGGCTGCGCGCATGGACCGTGCCAGCGAATGGTCGATCTATTGGAAAGTGGTCATGCCCTTGGCAATGCCCGCGCTTGCGGTCTTGGCCATCTTTTCGGTCATGTGGCGCTGGAACGACTTTCTGTGGCCGCTGATCGTATTGAACCGGTCCGAGGTTTACACCCTGCAAGTCGGACTGAACGCCTTTCAGGGCGAGTTGAACGTACAGTGGCACTACATTCTGGCGATGACCGTCGTCACGCTGATACCCGTCGCGCTGGTCTTTGCTTTTCTTCAGCGTTTTATCACAACAGGCATCGCCTCATCGGGAATGAAATGACAAAGCCCCTTATTTTTCTGGACCCATTTCCCCGCAACGAAGCCATGGTGTTCACCCCAGACGCAGAAGCCGCATTGCGCGGGATGGGCGACGTTGTGACCCATTTTGGCAGCCGCGCGCCCGATGCGCTGGTTGAGGAAATTCTGCCGCGCGTGTCGGTAATCATTGGCCAAACCGCCATGCCAAAAGAGCGGCTGGACCGCGCGCCAAATCTGCGCGCCATTCTGAACGTCAAAGCCAATTGGGAGCCAAATATCGACTATGACGAAGCCCATGCGCGTGGCATCCGAGTGCTGTCGGCGGCCCCGGCGATGGCGCCTGCGGTGGCGGAATTCGCACTGGGCCAAGCCATTGCCCTTTTGCGCGGCATCCACAGCGCGGACGCGCGGTTCCGGGCGGGTGACATGTCCATGGGCATCGGCGGCAATGGCACGGCGCGCAGCCTTTATGGTGCCGATGTTGCACTGGTGGGCTACGGCAATCTTGGCCGTGCGCTTGCGCCCTTGCTGCGGCCCTTTGGTGTTCGGCTGATGGCACATGACCCGTGGCTGTCGGACGGCTATTTGCGAACCGAGGGGCTGGAACCTGTAACGCTGGAGCAAGCCCTTGGCGGCGCGGATGTGATCTTCCTTCTTGCCGGTGTCACCACGCAAAACGAGGGCGGGCTGAACCGCTCCCTTTTGCAGACGATCCGCCCCGATGCGTCCGTCATCCTTGCCAGCCGGGCCGAGATTGTGGACTTCGACGCCTTCCTTGACCTTGCAGCCAAAGGCGCCTTCCGCGCCGCCGTCGATGTCTATCCCGAAGAACCCGTTCCCGCAGATGACGCGTGGCGCAAGGTGCCGAAGGTGTTGTTTTCGCACCATCTGGCGGGCGGCATCACCCCCTCCTATGTGCGCATCCGCGACATGATGCTTGATGACGTGGCACAAGTCCTCAAAGGCTTGCCGCCGCTTCGGATGCAGCGCGCGGAACCTCGTCTCGCCGCCCTGATGCGTAGCAGGTAGAAGGACCGCCTTATGACCGAGATCCGGCTTGAAAAAATTCGCAAGGCCTATGGCAAGGTTGAGGTGATCCATGACATTGACCTTCAGGTCGACAGCGGCGATTTCGTGGTGTTTGTCGGCCCCTCGGGCTGCGGCAAATCCACGCTTTTGCGCATCATCGCAGGGCTGGAAGAAATTACTTCGGGCAATCTGTTGATTGATGGCGAGGTTGTGAACACCGTGACCGCCGCCGACCGGGGGCTGGCAATGGTGTTCCAATCCTACGCGCTTTATCCGCATATGAGCGTTTACAAGAATATGGCCTTCGGGTTGGAAAATGCCAAACTGCCGCGCGCCGAAATTGACGCCAAGGTTCGCGCGGCAGCGGCGATGTTGCAGATCACGGATTACCTTGACCGCAAGCCAAAAGCCCTGTCAGGGGGGCAGCGCCAGCGTGTCGCCATTGGCCGGGCGATTGTGCGTGACCCCAAGGCGTTCTTGTTCGACGAACCCTTGTCGAACCTTGACGCCGAGTTGCGCGTGACGATGCGCAAGGAACTTGCCGCCCTTCACGCCAAAATTGGCGGCACGATGATTTATGTCACCCATGACCAGACCGAAGCGATGACGCTTGCGGACCGTATCGTCGTGCTGCGCGGAGGACGGATTGAACAGGCGGGCAAGCCGCTGGATCTGTATAACACGCCAAAAAACCTTTTCGTTGCGGGATTTATCGGGTCGCCACAGATGAACCTTATCCCGGCGGATGTGGTTGCAGGCGATACAGGTCCCGTGTTGGTCACGGGTAAGACCGCAGTGATGCTTCCTGCCTCTGCTCCGGTGCGCCCCGGTGACAAGGTGACTTACGGTTTCCGCCCCGAGCATGTCGCCTTGGCCGCCAAAGGGAATGGCGACGTAATGGCGATGGTCGATTTTGCGGAACAATTGGGCGGCGAAACCTATCTCTATTGCTCCGCCGACGGGATTGATCAGATCACAGTGCGCCAGACTGGGCAGCTTCCGGTGATCAAGGGCCAGCAGGTGTCGCTTCGGCTGGACCGGTCTCTGATGCATCTGTTCGATGCCGAAGGAACGATCATTGTGAACGGGATCAGCGATGCCTAGACCCTTTGGAATTGCCCTTGTCGGCTGTGGCATGGCCGCAAAGCCGCATGCGCAAGCGCTGAAAGACCTATCCGGCCAGATCAGCGTGCGGGGGGTCTTCGCCAGATCGGCGTCTCGCCGCGCGGCCTTTGCGGCGGAACACGACTTTCCCGAAGCGACCAGCCTTGCGGCTTTGTCCGCCGACCCGACCGTGGATGCGGTGCTGATCATCACGCCACCAAATGCGCGCGCCGACATCGTGACCTTATTTGCAAATGCCGGAAAACACGTCCTGAGCGAAAAGCCATTGGAGCGGACGGAGGCCGCCGCGGCGCAGATCGTGGCAGTCTGTGAAGCGGCGGGGGTAACCTTGGGCGTCGTATTCCAAAATCGCTTCCGTCTTGCGTTCGAGGTGCTGGCGGCACGACTGTCCGCAGGTGGTTTTGGTAAAGTCCGTGTCGTCGCAGTCGAGGTCCCGTGGTGGCGGGATCAGACCTATTACAATGAGCCGGGCCGTGGCACCTATGCCCGTGACGGCGGCGGGGTCCTGATCAGTCAGGCCATTCACACTTTGGACCTGATGCTGGCGCTGACAGGCCCGGTGACGCATGTGCAGGCCATTTGCGCGACAACGGCGTTTCACCAGATGGAAGCCGAGGATTACGCCACCGCTGGCCTGCGATTTGCCAATGGTGCGGTCGGGCATCTTGTTGCCACAACGGCCAACTTCCCCGGCGGCGCGGAATCCATTCGATTGGAATGTGATCTTGCCACGTTGCGCCTTCAAGGCGGGGTTCTGGATATCCACTGGCGTGACGGACAAACCGAACAGGTGGGAGAGCCCGCCACATCAGGTGGTGGCGCCGATCCCATGGCTTTTCCCGCCGATTGGCACCGCGCCTTGATCAGCGAGTTTGCAAGCGCCGTTCAGGCTGGCCGCGCTCCGCGCGTGACAGGGCGGCAGGCCTTGGCCGTCCACCAATTGATTTCTGCCATTGAAACCTCATCGGCCAAAGGCCGAGCCATCACTCTGGAGCAACTATGACACCGCTGAAATTGGGTGTGATCGGAATTGATCACCGCCATATCTATGGCCAGCTTGAAGGTATGAAACGGCTTGGCTGCGTTGCAAAGGGCTTCTGGACCGAGGGCGATCCGGCGCCGCTGGAGGGGTTTGTCGAACGGTTCCCGTATGTGCCGCGCGTGGCCGACCGCCGCACCCTGCTGGATGACCCTGAGATTGACATGATCCTGATGGCGGGCATCCCCGCCCTGCGCGCAGACTTGGCCATTGAAGCGATGGAGGCCGGCAAGGACGTTATGACCGACAAGCCGGGCTGCACAACGCAGGAACAGCTTGACCGTATCCGCGACTGTGTCGCGCGCACAGGCCGGATCTGGTCCATCGACTTTTCCGAACGATTTGAAGTGCCCGCCGCGACCCGCGCCGCCGAACTGGTCGCGCAAGGTGCGATTGGCAAAGTGGTTCAAACCGTGGGCCTGGGCCCGCACCGGCTGAACCGCCCGTCGCGCCCCGACTGGTTTTTTGATGAGGCGCAGTATGGCGGTATCTTGACGGATATTGCGTCACATCAAATTGATCAGTTCTTATTTTTTACTGGATCGACTGAGGCCGAAGTGGTTAGCGCCACTGTGGGGAATTTCGCTAATCCGGATAATCCGGGCCTACAGGATTATGGTGAGATTCTGCTGCGCGGCGACAAAGGGCAAGGTTATATCCGTGTGGACTGGTATACGCCGGACGCGCTGCCAACATGGGGTGACGGACGGCTGACCATTCTTGGCACCGAAGGCTACATTGAGCTGCGCAAATATGTTGACGTGGCAGGCCAGCCCGGCACCGATCATGTGTTCTTGGTGAACGGCACGCAATGCGAACGGATCGACGCGTCGGATGCGCCGCTGCCCTACTTCGCGAGCCTGATCGCTGATGCGCGCGATCGCACCGAAACAGCCATGTCGCAAACCCATTGCTTCAAGGTCATGGAACTGGCGCTGACAGCACAGGCCAAGGCTGCCCGGTTGGGTGCGCTGGCATGACACTGACGGTGGCCATCGTTGGCGCGGGCGGGATCGGCGCACAGCACGCGGCTGCGATGGGCGCTGACTGGCGCATCAGGTTTATCTGCGACTTGGACGCAGGGCTGGCCGGGGCACTGGCAGCAAGGTTCGGTGCGCAGGTGGCAGCACTTGATGCGGTGCTGGCCGATGACAGCGTCGATGTCATCGACATCTGCCTGCCGCCGATGCTGCACGTGCCCGTGGCGCTGCGGGCTTTGGCGGCGGGCAAGCATGTGATCTGCGAAAAGCCCATTGCGGGAAGCCTTGCCGAGGTTGATCAACTGCGGGCTGGGACTGTTGCTGCCGGGCGCAGGCTTTTTCCGGTGTTTCAGTACCGCTATGGGCGCGCTTTTCGGCACCTTTCGGCGCTGGATGCAGCGGGGCTGCTGGGCAAGCCGCGCGTGGCAAGTCTCGACACCCACTGGGACCGCGATGCGGACTATTACGCCACAGAATGGCGCGGCACCTGGGCGCACGAGATGGGTGGCGCGGTGCTAAGCCATGCCATCCACGTGCATGACCTGATCTCGCGCCATTTCGGCCCTGTAGCCGAGGTGTCGGCCATGACCGACACGCTGATCAACCCTATCGAGACCGAGGATTGCGCGGCCATCATCCTGCGCACTGCATCGGGCGCGCTGGTGACAAGCTCGATCACTCTGGGCGCTGCGGGCAACCAAAGCAGGCTGCGGCTGGTCTATGAACATGCAACGGTTGAAAGCGCACGACTGCCCTATACGCCCGGCGCTGCTGGCTGGACTGTCACCGCCCGTGACCCAGCCCATCAAGCGGCGCTGGATGCGGTTACCGTGCCTGAGGGTGCAGAGGGCTTTGCTGGCTATTTCGCCGATGTCGCCGCAGCGCTACAGGGCCGCGCCAACACCGCAGTGACGCTAGAGGACGGTGCGGCCGCGATCGCGCTGGTCACTGGCATTTACACTTCGGCGCGCAGCGGGGTCACTGTTTCGCTGCCGCTGGGTCCGGGGTCGGCGCTCTATGAAGGGTGGCGGCAGTGACCCTTCTGCATCCCGACCGGCTTTTCCCGCCTGACCCGCGCACAAGGGCCATCGCCCGTGAACTGTACCGGGGCATCCATGACCTGCCGATCTTTTCGCCCCACGGTCATTGCGACCCGGCCTGGTTTGCGCAGGACAAACCCTTTTCCGACCCCGCAGCTCTTCTGATCCAGCCGGATCACTACGTGGTCAGGATGCTGGTCAGCCGGGGCATCCCCTTCGAGGCGCTGGGGATAGGCACTGCTGCCGATCCGCGCGAGGTCTGGCGATGCTTTGCTGCGGGTTATCGGCTTTTTGCGGGCACGCCGTCGCGGCTTTGGCTGGATCACACCTTTGAGACGCTCTTCGCACTGCACGCACCGCTGACCGCAGAAAATGCCGATACCTACTACGACCAGATCGCCGAATTCCTGGCCGATCCGGCGTTCCGGCCGAGGGCATTGTTCCAGCGGTTTGGCATAGAAATGCTGGCGACCACCGAAGGCGCGCTGGACCCGCTGACACATCATGCAGCCATCCGCAACTCTGTCTGGCGCGGTAATGTGGTCACCACCTATCGCCCTGACAGCATTTGCGACCCAGATCACCCCGATTTTTTACGCGACCTGGACCTTTTGGGGCAGACGACAGGCTGCGACACCGGCAACTTTGCCGGATATCTGGACGCACATCGCAAGCGGCGGGCAGCGTTCCGCGCGATGGGTGCGGTTGCGACCGATCACGGCGTGCCCGATGCGGCGACGCTGGACCTGGCACGCCCCGAGGCGGCAGCGCTTTATGACCGGGTGCGCCGGGGCGCGGCAGAGCCCGGCGACCGTGCAGCCTTTCGGGCACAGATGATGACCGAGATGGCGCGGTTGAGCATCGAGGACGGGATGGTCATGCAGATCCACCCCGGATCGCTGCGCAATCATTCTTCGGCGGTGATGACACGTTACGGGCGCGATCGCGGCTTTGACATCCCTGGCCCGGTCAACTTTGTCGAAGGGCTGCGCCCCCTGCTGAATGCGGTGGGGCATGCGCCGGGACTGCGGATAGTCATCTTTACCCTGGACGAAAGCACCTATGCCCGCGAGTTGGCACCGCTGGCCGGGGCATGGCCCGCGCTGCTTTTGGGGCCGCCCTGGTGGTTCTTTGACAGTCCTGACAGCATACGGCGCTGGCGCGAGGCCGTGACCGAGACGGCAGGTTTTCACAACACCGCAGGGTTCAACGACGATACCCGGGCCTTTCCTTCGGTTCCCGCCCGGCACGATATGGCGCGGCGCTGCGATTGCGCGTTTCTGGCCGAGCGAGTGGCCGATCACCGACTGCGCGAGACCGAAGCGCATGACATCGCGCGGCTCTTGACACTGGACCTGCCGCGCCAGACCTACCGGTTGGCGACGCAGCGACCCGGCTGACGACTGATGCGCTTCGCGGTTATAGTGCGGCCAAGCGGGGCTACTGCGCTATGACCGGACCAAGGTGCGGCCAGAGATCCTGCATCCGGGGGTTCGGCGCCTTTCACCGGGCGCATCAGGCTGCTTATGTTGATGCGTTGTTGGCTCAGGCGTCTGAATGGGGGATTGTGGGTGCCAGTCTTCGAAGTGGAGACAGGGTGGCCCACTATGCCCTCCATCTCGGCCAAAAGGCGCGATGCGGCAGGCTGCGCCAGCCCCAGCTTTTCCGCAGCCAACCCCAACTGCCCGGGTGCCCGGATCTAGGCCAACAGGCGCAGATGGCTGAGTTTCAGACCTTTCAGCGAAGTTGGCGGCTTTTTCGTATCAGTTCCGATATGATTTATACTATTTTCATTATTTGACAGTCATGCAAACCGGCGTCAACAGTGGTGTGGTCCGGCACACACAGCCGTGGACCAAAGAAAGCGCATACAGCTTTCCCCTCGGGAGGAGAACGGAATGAACATTTCAAGACGGGCCATGCTGGCCCTTGCGACCGGCCTTGCGACGACCCTGACGCTGTCGCCCGTGATGGCGCAGGACAAGGGTACCATCGGCATCTCGATGCCCACCAAATCCTCGGCGCGCTGGATCTCGGACGGTGAGTCGATGGTCAAGCAGTTCACCGAAGCGGGCTACGGCACCGACTTGCAATATGCCGAAGATGATATCCCCAACCAGCTGGCCCAGATCGAGAACATGATCACCAAGGGCGTCAAGGTTCTGGTGGTTGCGGCCATCGACGGCACGACGCTCTCGAACGCGCTCGACAATGCCAATGCCGCCGGGATCAAGGTCATCGCGTATGACCGCCTGATCCGCGACAGCGGCTCGGTCGACTACTACGCGACGTTTGACAATTTCAAGGTCGGTGTTCAGCAGGCAAGCAGCCTTGTCGCCGGCCTGAAAGAGCGTTTCCCCGATGCCAAGCCGTGGAACATCGAGCTGTTTGGCGGCAGCCCGGACGACAACAACGCGTTCTTCTTCTACAACGGCGCGATGTCGGTTCTGCAACCTCTGATCGACAGCGGCGAAATCGTCGTCGGCTCGGGCCAGATGGGAATGGATGTCGTGGGCACGCTGCGGTGGGATGGCGCGGTGGCGCAATCGCGGATGGACAACCTGTTATCCGCAAACTACGGCTCGGGCAAGATTCTGCACGGCGCGCTGTCGCCCTATGACGGGTTGTCAATCGGCATCCTGTCGTCGCTGAAAGGCGTGGGCTATGGCTCGGGTGATTTGAAGATGCCGATCGTGACGGGCCAGGATGCCGAGGTGCCGTCGGTGAAATCCATGATCGCGGGTGAGCAGTATTCGACCGTCTTCAAGGATACCCGCGCCCTTGCCGGGGTGACTGTAGGGATGGTCGACGCGCTGCTGCAAGGCGGCACGCCGGAAATCAACGACACCGAGACCTATGACAACGGCGTCAAGGTTGTGCCGTCCTACCTGCTGGAACCGGTTTCGGTTGATCTGTCCAACTACGAGTCCATCCTTGTAGGATCAGGTTACTACACCGCCGATCAGTTGAAGTAAGGGGCGCAACCCTTTGGCTTGCCGTCCTTTTTTCATAGGGACGGCAGGCTGGTGGACGGGGCAGGGGCAGGCATGGCAACGCTTCTTGAGATGCGAGGCATCTCCAAGGTCTTTCCGGGCGTGCGCGCGCTGGATCATGTGGATCTGACGGTCGAGACGGGTGAGATTCACGCGATCTGCGGTGAGAACGGCGCAGGCAAGTCCACGCTGATGAAGGTTTTGTCGGGGGTGTACCCGCATGGCAGCTATGAAGGTGAAATCTTCTACGACGGCCGCCCTATGGTGCTGCGCTCGATCCGCGAGTCCGAGGCGCAGGGCATCATCATCATCCATCAGGAACTGGCGCTGGTGCCGCTGCTGTCGATAGCGGAAAATCTGTTTCTGGGCAATGAGGTCGCCACGGGCGGTATCATCAACTGGCCCCGCGCGTTTCAGAAAACGGGCGACCTTCTGGCCAAGGTGGGGCTGACCGAGGCGCCGACCACCCCGGTAGGCAAGCTGGGTGTGGGCAAGCAGCAACTGATCGAAATTGCCAAGGCGCTGGCCAAGGATGTCCGCCTGCTGATCCTTGATGAACCCACCGCCGCGTTGCAGGAAAACGACAGCGCCAAGTTGCTGGATCTGTTGCTGGAGTTGAAGGCACAGGGCATCACGTCGATCCTGATCAGCCACAAACTGAATGAAATCAGCCGCGTGGCCGACCGGATCACCATTCTGCGCGATGGTGCCGCAGTCTCAACCCTGACCCGCGATCAGATTTCCGAAGACCGGATCATTCGCGATATGGTGGGCCGCGAGATGGGCGCGCGCTATCCGACGCGGACGCCAAACCCCGGCAAGACCTTGCTCGAGGTCAGAAACTGGAACGTCTGGCACCCTGACCAGACCGACCGCCAGATGATCAGCACTGTCAACCTGACCGTCCGGAGGGGCGAGGTCGTGGGCATCGCGGGCCTGATGGGGGCGGGTCGAACCGAACTTGCGATGAGCCTCTTTGGCCACAGTTATGGGCGCGCGATCACCGGCGAGGTGCTGATTGCTGGCCAGCCTGCCGATACCTCGACCGTGTCGCGCGCGGTGGCAGCGGGCCTTGCCTATGTAACCGAAGACCGCAAGGAACTGGGGCTGGTGCTGGAAGAGCCGATCTTGCGCAACATCAGCCTTGCCAATCTGGCCGGTGTCGCCCGACGGGGCATCCTTTCACATGGCCGCGAGGCGCAGGTGGCCGAGGCGTATCGCCGCCAGCTGAACATCCGTACCCCCGGTGTGCATCAGCGTGTGGTGAACCTGTCGGGCGGCAATCAGCAAAAGGTGGTGCTGGCCAAGTGGCTGTTCACCGATCCTCAGGTGCTGATCCTTGACGAGCCGACGCGCGGCATCGACGTCGGCGCGAAGTTCGAGATCTATGCGATCATGAACCAACTCGCGGACGACGGCCGCGGCATTCTGATGATCAGCTCGGAAATGCCCGAACTTCTGGGCATGTGCGACCGCATCTACGTAATGAACGAGGGTCGCATCGCGGGCGAACTCAGCCGCGCCGAGGCCAGTCAGGAACGGATCATGGCAATGATCCTGAACAGCCCCGGAAAGGCCGCGTGATGTCTGAAAAAAGCTATCTTGGCAGTCACTTGCGCGAGTACGGGATGATCATGGCGCTGGTCGCCATCGTGTTTTTCTTCACTGTGGTGGTGCGTGTGACGATCGACGTGGATTTCCTGTCGGCGCAGAACATCACCAATCTGTTCTTGCAAAACTCTTACGTCATCATCATGGCGTTGGGGATGCTGCTGGTGATCGTGTCGGGGCATATCGATTTGTCGGTAGGCTCGGTCGTGGGGTTCACGGGGGCGGTTGCGGCGGTGCTGACGGTGAACCTTGGCTGGCCGGTCTGGGCGGTGATCCCGTCGGTGCTGTTGACAGGCGCACTGATCGGGGCGGCGCAGGGCTACTGGGTGGCCTATTGGCGTATCCCATCGTTCATCGTGACGCTGGCGGGGATGCTGGTGTTTCGCGGCTTGACGCTGTGGCTGCTGAACGGGCAAAACATCGGGCCATTTCCCAAGACCTTTCAGTCGCTGTCCACCGGCTTCATCCCCGACCTCTTTGGCGACGCCGATCAGGTGCTGTTGGGGGTCGAGCGACTGAACGGCACCGGTCTTGCCATCGTGGTACTGGCGGCCAGTGTGGTGATCTGGATCGGCTGGCGCAAGCGTGCTCAGGACGCGCGCTTTGGCATCACGCCCGAGCCTGCGCCCGTGTTCTGGGTACGCAACCTGATCATCTGCGGAGCGCTGGTGTTTGTGGGCTACAAGCTGGCCATCTTTCGCGGTTTGCCCAATGTGGTTCTGGTGCTGGCGGTTTTGACGGTGGTCTACGCCTTTTTCACCGAGGCGACGACAAGCGGCCGTCGCATCTATGCCCTTGGCGGGAACGAAAAGGCTGCCAAGCTGTCGGGCATCCGTACCGACCGTCTGGTGTTTTTCTGTTTCGCCAATATGGGCGCACTGGCGGCATTGGCGGGTATGATCGTTGCGGCGCGTCTGAATTCGTCTACCCCCAAGGCCGGCGTGGGGTTCGAATTGGACGTGATCGCCGCCGTGTTCATCGGTGGTGCGTCGATGTCGGGCGGCGTCGGGCGCATCGTGGGCGTGGTCACCGGCGCGCTGATCATGGGTGTGATGAACAACGGCATGTCGATCCTGGGCATCGGGATCGATTATCAGCAGGTGATCAAGGGATTGGTGCTGCTGGCCGCCGTGATCTTTGACGTCTATAACAAGAGCAAATGACGTGGCGTCCGCCCACGGGCTGCCGCCGATCAACCCCCTGTCCATTGCCCCCGATCAGGGATGCATGGGCGTGACCCCTGCTGAGAGGACCGCATGACTTTCAAACCCGCCACTTGGCCCCGCAAACTACGCTCGCAAGAATGGTTCGGGGGCACCGGACGCGATCAGATCTATCATCGCGGCTGGATGAAAAATCAGGGCCTGCCGCATGATCTGTTCGACGGCCGCCCCGTGATCGGGATCCTGAACACCTGGTCGGAACTGACGCCCTGCAACGCGCATCTGAATGATCTGGCGCAGCGGGTAAAGCACGGGATCTATGAGGCGGGGGGATTTCCCGTCGAAGTGCCCGTGTTCAGCGCCAGCGAATCCGCGTTTCGCCCCACGGCGATGATGTTTCGCAACCTTGCCGCCATGGCGGTCGAGGAACAGATGCGCGGGCAACCCATGGACGGCTGCGTGCTGCTGGTCGGCTGTGACAAGACAACGCCCAGCCTGCTGATGGCGGCGGCCTCGACCGATCTGCCCTCGATCATCGTGACGGGGGGGCCGATGCTGAACGGCTACTATCGCAACGAAAGGGTCGGCTCGGGCACGCATCTGTGGAAATTCTCCGAGGCCGTAAAGGCGGGCGAGATGAGCCAGGAAGAGTTTGCCGAAGCCGAGGCGTCGATGTCGCGCTCGCCCGGGTCGTGCAACACCATGGGCACGGCCAGCACGATGGCCAGCATGGCCGAGGCGCTGGGGATGGCGCTGTCGGGCAATGCGGCCATTCCAGCGGTGGACAGCCGCCGTCGCGTGATGGCGCAACTGACCGGGCGGCGCATCGTGCAGATGGTCAAGGATGATCTGAAACCTTCGGACATCCTGACCAAGCAGGCCTTTGAAAATGCGATCCGCACCAATGCGGCCATCGGCGGGTCAACCAATGCGGTGATCCACCTTCTGGCGATTGCGGGCCGGGTCGGCATTGATCTGACGCTGGACGACTGGGACCGCTGCGGCCGCGATGTGCCGACCTTCGTAAACCTGATGCCGTCGGGCAAGTATCTGATGGAAGAATTCTTCTATGCAGGCGGTCTGCCGGTGGTCATCAAGCGGCTGGGCGAGGCGGGGTTGTTGCACAAAGACGCGCTGACCGTATCTGGCGAAACCGCGTGGGATCAGGTCAAGGACGTGGTGAACCACAATGACGACGTGATCTTGCCTGCCGAGCGCGCGCTGACCCAGTCGGGCGGCATCGTCGTGTTGAAGGGCAATCTTGCGCCCAAGGGGGCGGTGCTGAAACCCTCGGCTGCAACGCCCGCGCTGATGGTCCATCGCGGCCGGGCCGTGGTTTTCGAGGACATCGACGACTACAAGGCCAAGATCAACGACGAGGATCTGGATATTGACGAGACCTGCGTGATGGTCCTGAAAAACTGCGGACCCAAGGGATATCCTGGCATGGCCGAGGTGGGCAACATGGGCCTGCCGCCCAAGGTCTTGCGCAAGGGGATCACCGATATGGTGCGGATTTCGGACGCGCGCATGTCTGGTACCGCCTTTGGCACCGTGTGCCTGCACGCCAGCCCTGAGGCGGCGGCAGGCGGCCCGCTGGCCGTGGTCCGCAATGGCGACATGATCGAACTAGACGTGCCGAACCGCCGTCTGCATCTGGATATCACGGACGCTGATCTGGCCGCCCGGCTGGCCGAATGGACCCCCCGGCATGATGTCTTTGCCAGCGGCTACGGCTATCTGCACCAAACCCATGTCGAGGGTGCCGATACCGGGGCCGACCTTGATTTCCTCAAAGGCAGCCGCGGCGCACCCGTGGGCCGGGACTCGCACTGATGGTGTTGCGGGCGGCACTTGTCGGGATCGGCAAGATCGCGGTCGATCAGCATGTTCCGGCATTGACGTCATCGCCTGACTGGAACCTTGCCGCGACCGTATCGCGCACGGGCACGGTTCCGGGCATCCCGGCCTTTACCGATATGGCACTGATGCTGGCCGAGCGTCCGGACATCAGGCTTGTCTCGCTTGCCCTGCCGCCGGTGCCGCGCTTTGAATATGCGGCTGCGGCAATCGCTGCGGGGCGCCATGTGATGCTGGAAAAGCCCCCGGGCGCGACCCTCGCCGAGGTGCACACACTGCAGGCAATGGCGCGCGATGCGGGCGTGTCGCTTTATGCCACATGGCATAGCCGCATGGCCGAAGGGGTCGCCCCGGCCAAGGCCTGGCTTGCGGGCAAGACAATCACCCGCGCCCACATCACCTGGCGGGAGGATGTGCGCAAATGGCATCCGGGGCAGGATTGGGTGTTCGAACCCGGCGGCATGGGTGTGTTCGATCCGGGTATCAATGCGCTGTCGATCCTGACCGAAATCCTGCCCGCGCCCGTGCACCTGACCTCGGCCACGCTGGAGTTTCCGGCAAACCGCCAGACTCCCATCGCGGCACGGCTGGTTTTTACGGGCCATGTCACCGCCGATTTCGACTGGCGCCAGACCGGCCCGCAGACATGGGACATCGAGGTGGATACAAACGACGGCGCCATGGCCCTGCGCATGGGGGGCAACCGGTTCGAGGTGGACGGCGACGCAGTATCGGGTCAGGACAGCATCATGGGCGAATACCCCCGACTTTACAAACGCATGGCCGAACTGGTTGGCGCAGGGCAGTCAGAAGTGGACCTGTCGCCCATGGTCCATGTCGCAGATGCGCTGACCCTTGGCGCGCGCCACATCACCGACCCCTTCCAATTTTGAAAAGCAGCATGACCACCGGCCCCGTCGCGGTGTTTCTTGCGTCGCAAGGCCCAAGTCACGGGGGGGATACCGTCCCGGCGCTGACGCTCAGGCGTCGCGCTGCGCGATCCAGTCATGGTCGGGATGGTTCTGGAATCGCCACTGGCGCCGCGGCCCGGCCATGACGTTCAGGTAATACATCGCATAGCCATAAGGCGCGCCACACGGATGATGCCCTCGCGGTACAAGGACAACATCCCCGTCCGCCACAGCCATCGTCTGGTCCAGGCTGCCATCTTCGGTAAACACCCGTTGGATGCCAAAACCCTGTGACGGGTTCAGCCGGTGGTAATAGGTTTCCTCCAGATAGGTCATGCGCGGAAAGTCGTCCTGATCGTGGCGGTGGGGCGGATAGCTGGACCAGTGACCCGCAGGGGTGAACACCTCGGTCACCAGCAGGCTGTTCGCCACGTCCCGCTCTTCCATTGCGATGGCATTGATCTGGCGCTTGTTCGTGCCCTTGCCGCGCGCCAGCGCCGTGACGCCTTCGGGTCCGATCACCGAAGGTCCGCGTCCCGTCCCCCCCGGCGCCGAACAGACCGCGAGCACCAGATCCGTGGCCGCGACCGCACGCCAATCCGCGCCCGCGGGCACATACAGACAATGCGGGGGCGTGCCTTCGAACACATCCATCCGATCCCCCATCAGACCGTAGTCCGTGCCCGCCGCCGACAGCGTGGCCTTGCCCTCGACCAGCACAAGGATCACCTCGCGCCCGCCCGTCGCCTCGGCAGCCACTTCGCCCGCCGCCAACCGGTAGAGCGTGAAGCCCACATAATTCCAGCCCGCACTTTGCGGGGTGATGTCATGCACCTTGCCAGAGATGCCGTTGGGTTTACGCAACAGATCCGCCATCACCGCCCCCATTTTCTGCCGTCAGGCCAGTCTGCCTTCATTGTGTCGCAAGCCCCGCATCCTTGGCCAACCGGCGCAGGGTGGCAAGCCCGAGTGTCTGATACAACAGCGGATTGCGCACCTTGGGGTCTTGTTCGGCCTCGATCACGATCCAGCCGTCATAGCCCGCCTGCGCCAACTGCTGCAAAAGGGGCGCAAAATCAACCGCCCCGTCCTGATCGCCGGGCACGGTGAACACGCCCTCGACCACGGCGCGCAGGAACGACCAGCCTTGGGCCCGCGCGCGTGCGGCCACATCGGCGCGCAGGTTCTTGGCATGGAAATGCCGCACCCGCCCGATATGCCGCGCCAGCACCACTGCCGGATCGCCGCCGCCAAACAGGCAATGGCCCGCATCGAACAAAAGCTGCGTCGCAGGCCCGGTGGCCGCCATCAGCGCGTCGATGTCCTCGGGCGCCTCGATGATGCTGCCCATGTGGTGATGGTAGACGAGGGTGATCCCTTCGCCCGCCAGATAGGCTGCAAATGCTTCGACCTTCGCCCCGAACGCGGTCATCTCGGCGCCGGAAAGCCGCGGACGTGCGGCCAGCGGCAGGTCTGCCCCATGAATGGCATTCGACGTTTCGCACACGATGCAGACGGTGCAGCCGTTGTGCTTCAGCTTTGCCAGATGCGCCTGCACCGCTGCAATCTCGTCCTGAACCGTGTGCACCAGCAGGTTGGTCGAATACCACCCCGACACAAAGGCCAGCCCATGGCCTGCCAGCAACGCGCGCAAGTCC
Organism: Rhodobacterales bacterium; assembly: GCA_038205925.1. GTDB lineage: Bacteria > Pseudomonadota > Alphaproteobacteria > Rhodobacterales > Rhodobacteraceae > Pseudotabrizicola. The sequence goes on from JBBRBJ010000017.1 coordinate 24,252, forward strand.
TCGGGGTCGTCAGGCCAGCGGTGGCCACCTTCGATCCCGTCAAAGCCGATCTGGCGGCCTGCCTCATCCAGAATCCGCGTCGTGGGAATGTCCGCACCGATGGTGCGGTCGTCGTCATTGGCCCAGGCGATGGGGTTCGTGCCAAAGCGGATCATGATGCGTTGCGTTCCTTGCGTTTTGTGGCGGCCTTTGCGGCGGCATCGGTGACTTCGGGACGGGCTGACACCTCGGGCACGCCCACCTCCCACCACGATCCGCCGTGGGGGGTGCTGGGGTAGGGGTCGGTATCGAGGACGATCACATAGGGCCCTTCGATGCCTTCGCGCAGCGCAAGGGCGGCCTCAAGTTCGGCGATGCTGCCTGCCTTGACCGACCGTGCCCCCATTGCTGCGGCATGCGCTGCAAAATCGATTTGCGGCTGCACGGCCACGCGGGACGAGGCATAGAGATTGTTGAATTCGGCCCCGCCAGTGTGGCGCTGCAACCGGTTGATGCAGGCAAAGCCCCGGTTGTCGGTGATCACCAGCGTGATCGCCATCCCCAGCATGGCAGCCGTCGCCAGTTCCGAGTTCATCATCATGTAGCTGCCGTCGCCAACCATGCAGATCACGTCGCGGTCGGGCTGCGCCATCTTGATGCCGATGGCGCCTGCCACCTCATAGCCCATGCATGAAAACCCGTATTCCATGTGGTAGGACATCGGCGCCCCGGCTTTCCACAGCTTGTGCAACTCGCCCGGCATGGTGCCTGCGGCGCCCATGACAACGGTATGGGCCGTCGCCGCGCGCTGCACCGCGCCCACCACTTGCATGTCGGTGGGCAGGGCGTTGGTATCGCTGGGTGGTGCGGTCAGCGGATCGACTTGCGCGAACCAGTCAGCCTTGGCGCCATCGTGCGGCAGCGGTGCGCGGTGCGCGCCCAGTGCCTCCGTCAGCGCTGCAAGTCCGACCCCGGCATCTGCGCACAGCGGCGTGGCCCCGTGCTTCATCGCGTCGTAGGCGCCCACGTTCAGGCTGATCAACCGCCGACCCGGCGCACGGAAAAGCGACCATGATCCGGTGGTAAAGTCCTGAAACCGTGTGCCGACGCCCAGGATCACGTCAGCTTCGGCGCACAGATCATTGGCCGACGCGGCCCCTGTGACCCCGATGGGGCCAAAGTTCAGCGGATGATCCCACGGCAGCGCCGATTTCCCGGCTTGCGTTTCTACCACCGGGATCTGATGGGCTTCGGCAAAGGCGCGCAAATCTTTGGTCGCAAAAGCATAATGCACGCCGCCGCCCGCCACGATCACCGGACGCCTTGCCCCGTGCAACAGGGCGGCCACCGATGCCACCTCGACCGGATCGGGCTGCACCCGGCGCAGGCGCCAGACATGCGGCGCAAAGAACGATTCCGGCCAGTCATACGCCTCGGCCTGCACGTCTTGCGGGAATGACAAGGTTGCCGGGCCACAGTCTGCCGGATCGGTCATCACCCGCAGCGCGCGGGGCAGGGCGGTCAGCAGATGCTCGGGGCGCAGGATCCGGTCAAAATAGCGGCTGACAGGGCGAAAGCAGTCGTTGACCGACACTGTGCCGTCGCCAAAATTCTCGGCCTGTTGCAGCACGGGATCGGGCCCGCGCGATGCAAAGGCATCGCCCGGCAAGAACAGGACTGGCAGGCGATTGACGTAGGCCACCCCCGCCGCCGTGACCATGTTCAACGCCCCCGGCCCGATGGACGAGGTGACGGCCATCGCCCGGCGCCGGCCCAGTTGCTTGGCATAGGCAATGGCCGCATGGGCCATGCTCTGCTCATTCTGGCCGCGCCAGGTGGGAAAGGCATCGCCCGCGCCCTGCAGCGCCTCGCCCAGGCCCGCGACATTCCCATGGCCGAAAATGGCCCAGATGCCCGCAAGGAATGGCACCCCGTCTTCGTTCATTTGCGCACCAAGATAGCGCACGGTTGCTTGTGCGGCGGTCAGGCGGATCGTCGGCATGGTCTATCCCTTTATGTCGGCGCGCGCGGCATCCCACAGATGACACAGGCGCGCGAAAGCCTGTTGCATCGCCGATACCGCCGCATCGGGGGTCATCTCGCCCAGCATGTAAGCGGCGGCCGGTTCGGTAAAGATCGTCCGCCCCACGGCAAAACCACGCACCAGCGGATGGCGGGCGGCTGCGGCGAAGCTGTGCGCCAATGCGGCCTCAGACTCGCCAAGGCCCAAAATCAGGATGCCGCGGGTATGGGCATCGTTGCGGGTGATGGCCTGCGAGGTCGCCTCCCACGCGGCACTGGTCTGCATCGGTTCCAGCTTCCACCAATCGGGATAAACGCCGATGTCGTAGAAGCGTTGGATGACCTGCGCCGTGGTCTGATCGGTCACCGGGCCCGCCTTGGAGGGTATCACCTCGAGCAGGAACTCCAGCCGGTTGCGGCGGGCGCCGTGGAACAGTCGGGTAACCGTAGCCTCTTGCGCCGCGCGCAGGTCGACCGGATCATCGGGGTGATAAAAACACAGCGCCTTGACCACATGCGCCAGCGGCCATTCGGCAAGGCCGCCGAAATCGGGACCAAGCTCGGGCTCGACCTCAAGCGGGCGCGCGCCGGGCCATTCGACGGGCCGCCCGATCCACAGGCCGGTTCCGGCGGCGGCGTGCAGGGCATGGCGTCCCAGACGGTCATCGCAAAGAATGCCGAAACCGGGCTGGCCATCTTGAACCAGTTTCGCAGCTTTCAGGCACATATCCTTGAAGTTGCTTATCTTCTGTTCAGTGGCGCCGGGCAGGGCCTGCATCTGCATCCGGTGGTCAAAGGCCATCACGCGCAGGGTGGTCCAGTCGCCCTTGCGGGTGGTAGACCAGTGCATCTGTTCCAGTGCGGCGTCCTTGCGCAAGGCGGGCGTGACCACGCCACGGCCAAGAAAGAACTGCAACTCGTCCCATGACGGATAGGCAGGCGCACAGCCGTGACGGCTGACGGCAAAGGCGCCACAGGCATTGGCATAGGTCAGCGCGCGGGGCCAATCCTCGCCGTCCAGCCAGCCTTTCAGAAGGCCTGACATGAAGCCGTCGCCGGCACCCAGCACGTTGAACACCTCGATCGGAAAGCCGGGTCCGGACTGCCCTGCATTCAAGGTGTCAGCAATGGTGCCGGTGAATGCCACCGCCCCCATCGGCCCGCGTTTGCACACCAGCGTGGCGCCCGAGACTGACCGCACCGCGCGCAAGGCGGCGACGGTGTCGGTACTGCCGCCCGCGATGTGAAACTCTTCTTCAGTGCCCACGATCAGGTCGAACAGATGCAGCGTCGCTTGCAGCCTGGCCGTGACGGCGGCCGATTCAATGAACCGGCTTTCACCATCGCCATGCCCCGACAGGCCCCACAGGTTGGGGCGGTAGTCGATGTCCAGCGCTGTTTTCGCGCCGTTCTCGCGTGCGAGTGTCAACGCCTTCAGCACCGCCGCAGCGGTGCGCGGGTGCGAGAGATGCGTGCCCGTGGCCACCACGGCGCGGGCGCGCGCGATGAAGGCGGGGTCGATGTCATCGACAGTCAGGGCCATATCGGCGCAATTCTCGCGGTAGAAGATCAGCGGAAAGCGTGTCTCGTCCCGAATGCCCAGCAGGACCAGCGCCGTCAGACGCTGATCATCGGTGATGACGCCATCGACGCAGACCCCTTCGCGCACCAGTTCCTCGCGGATAAAGCGGCCCATATGTTCATCACCCACACGGGTGATCAGGCCCGCGCGCAGCCCCAGACGCGCGGTGCCGACGGCCATGTTTGTGGGGCTGCCGCCCACGTATTTCTGGAACGATCCCATATCCTCCAGCCGCCCGCCGACCTGCGCGCCATAAAGATCGACCGAACTGCGGCCGATGGTGATCAGATCCAGATCGTGCATCACAAGACCTCGGACACGGCGACCAGCCGCCCCTCGGCTACTGATTTCAGCGCAGCCTCGGCCAGCGCCAGCGCCATCAACCCATCCTCGCCGGTGGTGGGGGTGGCGGTGCCATTGGTGACGGCGGTCACGAAGGCGCTGATCTCATTGGCATAGGCGGCCGTGTAGCGCGACATGAAGAAGTTCAGCAGCGGTGCGCGGTGAAAGCCGTCCTTGTCAGCTACCTCGATACGGCTTTCGCCATGGTTTTCGGCGGCCACCATCCCGGTCGCGCCCAGAACCTCGATCCGCTGGTCATAGCCATAGGCGGCGCGGCGGGTGTTGGTGATGACGGCCTGACGCCCCGAAGCGGTCCGCAGGATCACGTTGGCGCTGTCGAAATCGCCCAGTGCGCCAATGCGCGGGTCGACCAGCACAGAGGCGCTGGCAAAGACGCTTTCCACCTCTTCGCCAAGCAGCCAGCGCGCCATGTCGAAATCATGGATCGTCATGTCGCGGAACATGCCGCCCGAGCGGGTGATGTATTCGGGCGGCGGGGCACCAGGGTCGCGGCTGATGATCGTGACCATCTCGACAGCGCCAATACGCCCGGCATCAATTGCGGCCTTCACGGCCATGAAATCAGGATCGAAACGGCGGTTGAACCCCACCATCAGCGTGGCCTTTTCCGCCGCCACGACCTTCAGGCATTCGGCCACGCGCGCCAGCGACAGATCCACCGGCTTTTCGCAGAAGATCGCCTTTCCGGCGCGGGCAAAGCGTTCAATCAGGTCGGCGTGGGTGTCGGTGGGGGTGCAGATCACCACGGCGTCGATGGACGGATCGGCCAGAATCGCGTCAATGGTGCTGACGGCACAGCCATAGGCCGCACGGATCGCCTCGGCCGCTTCGGGCACGGGGTCTGCGATGGCTGCCAGGGTGGCACCGGGGACCGAGGCCACGGCGGCTGCGTGCACACGGCCGATACGGCCAGCGCCAAGAATGGCAAAGTGAAGGGGCATGACGGGTGGCCTTGCAAAAGGATGGGATGGATCTGGCGCGGTGTTAGGGCACGGGGGCGGCATCGGTCAATGATCGGGGCGATGAATCTTTCATCTTTGACGAGGGGGTGTCTTTGAGCCGAAGGGTTTTCGTCAGAAGGATTGTTGCGTTGACGGTTCAGGGGTGCAAGGCAGCCGCTCACCGCAGGAAGCTGATTAAAAGCGAAAAGCTGTAGCGCGCTTCGGCAAGTCCCTTGGGGGCCGGCGGAAAGCGGCCTGCGCGCTGCACGGCCGTCACCGCTGCCTGATCCAGCGCGCCATTGCCCGAAGAGGCGATCACCGCGACCCTCTGCAACGTCCCCCCGCGCGCTACCGTCAGACGCAGTGTGACGTTGCCCACCGCGCCACCAGCGGCCTGTGGATACCGCTTTTTCGCCTCGATCCGCGCGCGGATGGCGCCGCCCCAACCGGCCTTCAGGCTGTTGATCTGGGCCGTTCCAAGCGTCGTTGACGGCGCGGTTCCGTCCGTGCCTGCGACAGCGCCCGTGCCGCTGCCTGCGGCCCGTGCCGCGGCTGGGGGCGCGGTTGTTTTTTGCCTCTGTGCAGCAGTGCCGCGAGCCTCTGGCGGCGGTTTGGCAGCCTTGCGCTGCGGCTTGTCTTCGGGCGCGGTTGCCTTTCCAGCCTGCTCAGGACGGGCTTTGGGTTTTGGGCTGTGCGCGGGTGCCGTGGCAGGTTCGGCAACCGTCGGCTCTGGCGGGGGCAACTGAGGCGTGATGATGCCGGACGGCAGAGCCGTCCCGGCCAGCGGGTCTGTCAGGATCGGCAAGGCGGGTGGGCTGAGGACAGGGGCGTTACCCGCAGTTGGCAGGCGGGGAAGGGCCGAGGCGTCTGCGCCCTGTGTTTCGGTTGGCGCTTGGGCGGGTGCTTCGGGCAGTGCTTCGGCCAACAGGGGCGGACGGTCCCATGTGGCGACCAGATCCGTGAGGTTCCCACTCGCCGAAGCCAGTGTGATCACATCCCCCCCGTCATCCCCCGCGCCTGCCGGCCGACCCCCTGCAAGCGGCAGGGCGGCAAAAGCCGCCAAATGCACCCCCCCTGCCACCCCCAGCGCAAGGGCTGCCTGCACCAGGGCTGCCACCCTCATTGTGGTACCGTGGCAAGGTCGATCCGGGCAAATCCCATCGCGGACAGATCGGGCAGCAATGCGGCAAGGGCTTTGGCGGGCGCCGCTGCATCGGCGCGCAGCGTAAGACTGGGGGGCTGGGCGTCGCAGTCACGGTTGCGGCAAACCACATCGCGCGCCGCAGACAGGGCGGTCAGTGCCGCTGTGCGCCCCCGCAACGCGCCAAAGGCCAACGCGCCATCGGGCGCCATCAGCAGGGTGAAATCTCCCACCGCCTCGGTCCCCGGGGCGCGGGGCGGGGTTACGGCAAACGCCTCGGGCGGGGTCAGGCGCGCGGCGATCAGAAAGAAGATCAACAGAAGGAAAACCACGTTGATCATGGGCAAAAGCCCTGCCTCGGCAGACGGCTTTCGGCGGGTGGTGCGCAGGCGCAGCACTGCCCTAGTCCACCAGCACAACGGCGGTCAGCCCGCCCGCGCGCAGGGCGGCCACGACAGCCACCAGTGCCTGCATGTCCGCGCCATCGGACGCGCGCAGAACGATCGTATCGCCCGGGTCTGCCATGAGGGGCGCGAGCGCGTCTGGCAGAGCATCCAGCGAAACCGGCACCCCGTTCAGGCGCGGGCCCTGCGGCGTGACCTCGATCAGCCGCGGCGGGCCCTGATAGGGGGCGTCCGCCAGCGCCCCGGGCAAGGCAAGGCCAAGCCCTTGTTCGGCGCCAAAGCGCGAGGCGAGCATGAAGAACACCAGCAGCAGGAACACAACGTCGATCATCGGCGTCAGGTTTGGGCGCCGGTGACGACGCGGGGCGCGAAAGGCCAGCGCGGCCATCATTCGGCGGCCTTGGCAAAGGGTGCTGCGGTCTGGTGCGGGACGGGGGCGCGGGGTGCGTGAAGGATGCGGATTGCCGCGTCTTCCATGTCTCCCGCCAGATCATCCACCACCGATTCGAACCATGTCAGCGCCATTTGCGCCGGGATGGCCACGGCCATGCCTGCCGCTGTGGTCAAGAGCGCCTCCCAGATGCCCCCCGCAAGGGCCGAAGGGTCGGCGCGCGCGCCTGCCTCTTGCAGGGCCTGAAAGGCCGCGATCATGCCGGTGACGGTGCCAAGAAGGCCCAGAAGCGGCCCGACGGTCGAGGCAAGCTCAAGCCCGCGCAGGCCCGTGCGCGCCCGTGCGAGCAGACCCCGCGCGATGCGGCCCGCCTCGGCCTCGGCGGCGGTTGCGTCAAGCGCGGGGTTGACGGCGGCCTCCATCGCGCCGCGTGCAAGGGTGGCGCGCAGCGAGGTTCGGTTGGCCAGCCCCGCAATGGCCGCGGTACGGTTTCCCGCCACCCACTGGTCAAGCGCACGCCCCACATGGCGCCCGCCAGACCACGCGCCAAAGGACAATAGCTGCGCCACCTTCCACAAGATCAGCGCCAGGGTTGCCACCGACAGCGCTGCAATCGCCCACATGGCCGGGCCACCGAGGGTGATGAAATCCACCGCGCGCGACAGGGTTGTGGTGGCTGAAGGCTCCATGATCAATCCCCTTGCGGCCCCGTGGCACGCGCCGGTTCCGGTTTCCGCCGTCAAGGTCTGATTGTCAAGAATGCCTCCGGTCCGCGCCCGCCCGGGACCGACGGGTGCGCGGGCAGGGGCGACGATGGCGGTGCCCGCAACGGCGCGCGTGCCGGGCGGTGATGATTGCCTTGGGGCAAGAACTGCGGCACGGTGAAAAACCAGTCTGCGCCTGCCACCAGGGACGACCATGCCAAGACCCAAGACCCGCATCCAGCAAAAGAACTCGGAAACCATTCTCGAGGCTGCGCTGGACGTGTTCGCGGCCCAGGGCTTTCGGGGGGCTACGCTGGACCAGATCGCCGACGGGGCCGGTCTGTCCAAACCCAACCTTCTATACTACTTCGCCTCGAAGGAGGCGATTTACCGCGCGCTTCTGGCGCAATTGCTGCACACTTGGCTGGATCCCTTGCGCGAGATGGACCCCGCAGGCGATCCGCTGGCCGAAGTCATGTCCTATGTGCGCCGCAAGCTGGAACTCAGCCGCGATTATCCGCGCGAAAGCCGGCTGTTTGCCAATGAGATCTTGCAGGGTGGCCCCCGCATCCGCTGCGCCATCGAGGGCGAGTTGCGCACGCTGGTGCATGAAAAGGCCGCCGTCTTGCGCGGATGGATGGATCAGGGGCGGATTGCGCGGGTTGACCCCGTTCACCTGATCTTTTCGATCTGGGCGCTGACGCAGCATTACGCCGATTTCGACATGCAGGTGCAGGCCGTTCTGGGCGAAGGGCATGATCCCTATGCCGAGGCGCAGGGATTTCTCGAAGTGCTTTACGCGCGGATGCTGGCGCCATGAAGACCGTGTTGTAAACTTTACCCACCCTTGTAAAGATGGCGCCAGCCGCTGTCCCGCAAAAGGCTCCGACCGATGCCCAGATCGCAAAACGCGGCCCTGATCGGCACCTTGCTGCGCGAGCGGCGTCTGGCACTTGGCCTCAAGCAGGCCGATGTGGCGGCAGGGGCGGGGATATCGGCCTCATACCTGAACCTGATCGAGCACAACCGGCGCAAGGCAGGGCCTGAGGTGCTGGCACGGCTGGCGGCAGGTCTGGGCGCCGATGTGGCCAGTCTTAATGAAGGCGCCGGGAATGCTTTGCTGGACGATTTGCGCGCGGCTGCGGCAGGGGCACCGCAGGCGGCGGCGGAACTGGACCGGATCGACGATTTCGCAGGCCGCTTTCCCGGCTGGGCGGCGGTCCTTGCCGCCACCGTGGCGCGCGCGGGCCAGATGGAGCGGTTGGTAGCCGCGCTGAACGACCGCCTCACCCATGATCCGCACCTGTCGGCGGCCCTGCATGAAGTGTTGTCCTCGGCGGCCTCTGTCCGCTCGACCGCGGCCATTCTGGCCGATACCGAGGATATCGAGCCCGAATGGCGTGCGCGTTTTCACCGCAATCTGCATCAGGACAGCGAGCGTCTGTCGCTGGGGGCCGAGGCGCTTGTGGCCTATCTGGACGGGTCTGGGCAGGGTTCTGGTCTGGGGGGCGAGGCGCCGCCCGTGGCCCCGCAAGACGAAGTTGAAGGTTGGCTTGCGGCGCGCGGCTGGCAACTGGCCGAACTTGAGATGCCGGGGGGCGAAGGCCTGCTGCGAGCCGAGGTGGCAGGCCTTGCCTCGGGGGCCGCGCGGCGAATGGCGGCGGATTTATTGGCGGATGCCGCCCATTCGGCAGCGCAAGTGCCACAGGCGCGCCTCGACGCCGCCCTGATCCGGCATAGGGGCGATCCGGCAGCGGTTGCGCATGATCTGGGGGTTCCGGTGCTGACTGTGATGCGCCGGATGGCCTTGGCGCCGGGCGCGCCCGAGGGGCTGGTGATCTGCGATGCCTCGGGCACACTGTTGTTTCGCAAGCCCGTCGAGGGATTTGCGCTGCCGCGCTTTGGGGCGGCTTGTCCGCTGTGGCCGCTGTTCACCGCTCTTGGCCGCCCGATGACGCCCGTGTCGGCTGTGGTGCAGACCGCCGGTCGTTCGCCACGCCTGTTTGCAGCGCTGGCCATTTCGGAAACCCGCATGCCGCTAGGCTTTGCCGGTCCTTACTTGCGTATGGCGGGCATGCTGCTGCGCCCGCTGGACACAGCCGCGGGCCCGGTCCTCGGGGTGGGCACCTCGTGCCGTATCTGTCCCCGTGCGGCGTGTCTGGCACGCCGCGAGCCTTCGATCCTGTCGGAAACCGTCTGAGCGGGGGGGGGCCACTGCTCCTTTGACATGGCCGCCCTTTGGTCGGATAGTTGGCGCGTGGCCCAGCCCTGGAACTGGAGGTGGGCGCGACCGAGGGGGGGACGGCACCAAATGACGGCACGCGTGCTGCTGATCGAGGATGAGCCGAACATCTCGGAGGCGATCAGATTCATCCTGTCGCGCGACGGGTGCACGGTCACCAGCCTTGCCGATGGCGCAGAGGCGGTTGCGCAGGTACACGCCCAGATGCCTGACCTTGTGATTCTGGATCTGATGCTGCCGGGGCGCTCGGGGCTGGAGATACTGACCGATCTGCGCGCCAATCCCGCCACACAAGGAATGCCGGTGCTGATGCTGACCGCCAAGGGGCAGGGACATGAACGTGTAGCGGCCGAACGTGCGGGCGTCAGCCGCTTCATGACCAAGCCGTTTTCAAATGACGAGATGCGCGCGGCCGTGCGCGCGCTGACTGCGCGGGCTGCGCAATGACCCGCGCCCCGGTCTTTCTGCGACCGGCCAGCTACCGGCGCCGCCGCCGTCGCGATGCGGCGCGGCTGTTGCCCTTTGTGGGCGGGTTCCTGTTCTTGCTGCCGATCCTGTGGGCCCCGGCGCAAAGTTTTCGTCGTGACACGGCCCCGGACGGGATATTTCTGTTTGCGGCGTGGGCCGCGATGATCGTGCTGGCGTTCCTGATCTCGCGCAGCCTTGCGGGTGGCGAAAGTGCGGGAGGCGATGATCCCGAAACCGATGGTCCTGCTGATGCAGCCCCGCTCTCGCCACGCGACGCGACCGACCGTCCGGGCTAAGCGGGGGGGGGCGGGGCGCGCACGATGCCATTCAACATTCTGGTCCTTGCCAGCCTTGCCTATGTGATCTGCCTGTTTGCGGTTGCCTGGGCGGCCGAGCGCCGGGCAGATCGCGGGCGGCTGGGATTCCTGCGCTCGCCGCTGATCTACACGCTGTCGCTGTCGATTTATTGCACGGCGTGGACGTTTTACGGCGCTGTGGGGTATGCGGCACGCTCGGGTCTTGAGTTTCTGACGATCTATCTGGGGCCGACGCTTGTGTTCATCGGCTGGTGGTGGATTGTCCGCAAGCTGGTGCGCATCGGGCGGCAGCAGCGCGTGACCTCGATTGCCGACCTGATTTCCAGTCGTTTCGGCAAATCGAATTTGCTGGGCGTGATCGTGACGGTGATCGCTGTGGTGGCGGCCACGCCCTACATCGCGTTGCAATTGCAATCGGTGACGCTAAGTTTCGCATCCTTCGCAAGCCCGACCGAGGATGGTCTCGCCCCGCCGGGCACCGAGGCGACAGCGGTCTGGGTGGCCTGTGGTCTGGCACTTTTCACCATCATCTTCGGTACGCGCAATCTGGATGCCAAGGAACAGCACCACGGCATCGTGACCGCCATTGCGGTCGAGGCGGTGGTCAAGCTGGTGGCGCTGCTGGCCGTGGGTGCCTGGGTGGTCTGGGGGCTGGCGGACGGCGTGGGTGACGTCATCGCCCGAATTGACACCTCGGCCATCGCGGATTGGAACCTGCAACCGGGCCGCTGGGCGGGGCTGATCTTCGTGTCGGGGGCGGCGGTGCTGACGCTGCCGCGGATGTTTCAGGTGATGGTGGTGGAAAGCGCGGATGAGCGGCATCTGTTCACCGCCGCCTGGGCTTTTCCCTTGTATCTTTTCGCGATGAGTCTGTTCATCGTGCCGATCGCGGTCGTAGGGCTGGAGCGGATGCCCGCAGGCGCCAACCCCGACATGTTCGTCCTGACGCTGCCATTGGCCGAGGGGCAGGGCGCGCTGGCGATGCTGGCTTTTCTGGGCGGGTTTTCATCGGCCACGTCGATGGTGATCGTCGAGGCGATTGCGCTGGCCACGATGGTGTCAAACCACATCGTGATGCCGATCTGGCTGCGCGCGGCGCCCGCGCGGGCGGTGTCGGGCGATGTGCGGCGGCTGGTGTTGCTGTCTCGGCGGTTTTCCATCGCGGCAGTGTTGGGGCTTGGCTATGCCTATTACCGCGTGTCGGGGGGATCGTCTGCGCTGGCCGAGATGGGGCTGATTGCCTTTGTGGGCGTGGCGCAGGTGCTGCCTGCGATGGTGTTTGGCATTTTCTGGCGCGGTGCTACGCGGGTAGGGGCGGCGCTGGGGCTGAGCGTGGGGTTTGCCGTCTGGTCCTACACGTTGTTCCTGCCCTCGTTCGGGCCCGATGCAGCCATTGCGGCGCAGGTCTTTACAGACGGGCCGTATGGGCAGGCCTGGCTGCGCCCGCGCGCGCTGTTCGGCGTCGACGGCATGGACCCGCTGCTGCATGCGCTGTTCTGGTCGCTGGCGTTGAACACGGGCGTGTTTCTGGCAGGCTCGATCCTGACCTTTCCGGGACCGGTGGAACGGGTGCAAAGCGCTGCCTTTGTGCGGGTGTTCGATACCGCGATGTCCGGCCCCGAGCCTTGGGCACGCGGCGCGGCCGAGCCCGAGGATCTGCTGGTGATGGCGCAACGCATCCTGGGAGACGAAGATGCGCTGGCGTTTTTCGAGGCCGAGGCCCGGCGGCAGGGCAAGGCAGGCTATCTGCCTGACCCCGCCCCCGAATTCATGGCCCGGCTTGAGCGGCGGCTGGCAGGCTCGGTCGGGGCGGCCACGGCGCATGCGATGATCAGCCAGCTTGCCGGGCGGGCCACGGTGACGGTCGAAGATCTGATGGCGGTCGCCACCGAAGCGGCGCAGATCATGGAGTATTCGGCCCGGCTGGAAAGCCAGCAGGAAGAGGTGACCCGCACCGCGCGCGCCCTGCGTGAGGCCAACGAAAAGCTGACCCAGCTTTCCGTGCAAAAGGATGCTTTCCTGTCGCAGATCAGCCATGAGCTGCGCACGCCCATGACCTCGATCCGGGCGTTTTCCGAGATTCTGGCCGAAGGCGATCTGACGCCCGATCAGGTGGTGAAATACGGCAGCATCATCCACGACGAGACCAAACGCCTGACGCGGCTTCTGGATGATCTGCTGGATCTGTCAGTGCTGGAAAACGGGTCCGTGCAACTGAACCTGGGGCTGGCGAACCTTGGCCAGATGATCGACCGCGCGCTTGCCTCGGCCAGCCACACCCGGCCCGAGCGCAGTTTCATGATCCACCGCAACCCGCCGGCAGAGAACATCTTTCTGCGCACCGACGCCGACCGACTGGTGCAAGTGTTCATCAATCTGGTGTCCAACGCGCGCAAGTATTGCGACGCGGCCGTCCCCGAATTGCGCATCTCGGTGCGTCAGCGGGCGGGGCGGGTGACGGTGGATATCATCGACAACGGGTCGGGAATTCCCAAGGCTTCGCAAGGTATTGTGTTCGAAAAGTTCGCCCGCCTGACCGATCAGACCCGCGCCGGCGGGGCGGGGCTCGGGCTTGCGATCTGCCGCGAGGTAATGGCCAATCTGGGCGGTACCATCACCTATCTGCCGGGTCAGGGCGGGGCTGCGTTTCGCGTATCGGTGCCGTTGCGGCTGGACCGGAAGGCCGCGTGATTTTTAGCGCAGGCGTAAACCCTTTCGTAAGCGAGTTGGGTCAGGTTGGCCCTGTCGTGATGGGAAAGGGCAGGGCTTTGGCCGGTGAGGTGTTGCGCAAGAAGCTGTTGGCCGGGCAAAAGCCCGGACCCGATGGCGGACCGGGGGCTGACCGCGCCTGGCGGCTTGCGTTTGCCCGTGCGGCGCGCGACATGATGAAGGTACCCGTCGATTTCACCGCCTTGTCGGTGGCGCGCATGTCGCTGACCGAAATTCTGGAGCTCCCACCCGAACGCGCGCTGATCCTGATGCTTGAAGGCCCCGAGGAGGGTCTTGGTCTGCTGGTCCTGTCGGCGGCGGTCTATGGCGCCCTGATCGAGGTGCTGACCATGGGGCGCTGTTCGGCGCAGGCCCACGACCCGCGCAAGCCGACGCGCACCGATGCCGCGATGTTGTCGCCGCTTGTGGATCTTGCCATGAGCAATCTGGAGGCGGCGCTGGCTGAGGACGCCGATCTGTCCTGGACCAGCGACTTTCGCTATGCCTCGTTCATCGAAGAGGCGCGGCCGCTGGGTTTGATGCTGGAAGAGATGCCCTACCGGGTGCTGAAGGCCGAGCTTTCGCTGGTGCAGGGGCAGCGCGCGGGCGAGATGCTGCTGGTCCTTCCTGCCGAGGGGCGGGGCCGCAAACCGCGGCCAAAACCCAATTCGGTGCCCGATTCGGTGGCACGGCCAGCCTTTGCCGCGGCGCTTAGTGCCCGGGTGGAACAGGCGGATTGCACGCTGACGGCGGTGGTGGCGCGGTTGTCGATGCCGCTCGCGGCCACCATGCACCTGGCGGTCGACATGGTGCTGCCACTGCCATCGGCGGCGCTGGACCAGATCAGTTTCGACGGGCTGGATGGCCGCTGCGTGGCGGTGGGCAAGCTGGGCCAGAACCGGGGCATGCGGGCGGTGCGCCTGACATCGGGGTTTGCGGCAGATGCCATGCCCGCCACCCGGATGGCAGTCACAGCTACGGCCGCGGGCGCGGTGTCGGGTGCGCAGGCGGCGTGGACTGCCTCGGCGGCACCGGACGTCGGATATACGCAGCCTGAATTCACGCCAGATCCCTTTGATCTTGCAGCCTTCCCCGCGACCGGCACAGATTGACGCCAGCATTTTTGTGAAAGAGCGGGCCCTCGCAGGCGGCCATAGTGGCAAAATCACCTGTCGTCCGACCGCCATGCAAGACGGGCGACAGGCTACTGGGGCACGGGGCGTCAGCGACGGGCGAGCGATTCAATCTGCGGGCGGAGGCTCTCCAGCGCGTAGCCATGGCGCGCGGGCAGACCGATCAGATCGTCGGTCGGCATCTGCCCGGCATTGGCCAGCGCCCAGACCACCGAAGACCGGTTGCCGCTGGCGCAATAGGCCAGCACCGGGCCCGCCGCTTCGGCAATTGCGGCCGCCTGCGCCTCGACGTTTTGCAACGTAAGCTGGCCACCGATGACCGGATTGGCCACAAACGTCAGGCCCGCGGCTTCGACGGCGGCGCGCATGGCGTTCGTGTGCAGATGGGGGGGAACCTCGCCGTCGGGGCGGTTGTCGATCACGCTGGTGAACCCCGCCGACTTTATCGCGGCGATGTCGCCCGGCTCGATCTGTGGCGATACGGCGTAGTCAGGTGTCAGCGGGCGGATGTCCATGCGGTCTCTCCGAGGGTTGCCAGGGCGCGGCGCAGCGCGGGTGTGGCGACCATAGCCCCGATCATTGCGGCAAGGAAGACCAGTCCGCTGACATCACAAAGGCGAGGGGGGTCGGATCCCTGGCACCGCACACATCCAGCCAGCCCTGTACCTTGACGGTGTCGACCATCCCCGAGATCAAAAGCCCGGCGCCAAACAGCCCGCCGATCAGGCCGAGCAGCCAGTCGTGTTGCATGGTGGGAAATCCTGTACGCGGTTGCGGGCGGACCGGGCGTCAAAGCCCGTTCAGCGGCACCTTGAGATAGGCAGTTCCGTTTTCCTCGGCCTCGGGCATGTGGCCCGCACGCATGTTGATCTGCAACGCGGGTATGATCAGTCGCGGCATGGCCAGCGTAGCATCCCGGGTCTGGCGCAGGGCCACGAAATCGGCTTTCGAGCGGCCCGCACCGATGTGCACATTGGCCGCCTTTTGCGCGCCCACGGTGGTTTCCCACGCATACGAGTCGCGCCCGGGGGCCTTGTAATCATGGCCTACAAAGATGCGGGTGGCATCTGGCAGAGTCAGAATCTTCTGTACGGATTCGAACATCACCTCGGCCGAGCCGCCGGGAAAATCGCAGCGCGCGGTGCCGAAATCGGGCATGAACAGCGTGTCGCCGACAAATGCCGCATCACCCATCACATAGGTCAGGCAGGCGGGTGTGTGACCGGGTGTGTGCAACACGTCGGCCCGCATCTGCCCGATATGCAGGCTGTCACCATTGGCAAAAAGCCGGTCGAACTGTGATCCGTCTCGGGCAAATCGCGTGCCTTCGTTGAACACGGTGCCAAAGGTTTCCTGCACGTGCGTAATCTTTGCACCGATGCCGATCTTCCCGCCAAGACGCTCTTGTATGTAGGGGGCGGCAGACAGGTGGTCTGCATGGACGTGGGTTTCGAGAATCCATTGCAGATCAAGGTCGTGTTGCCGGATTTGGTCGATCACGGCATCGGCCGAACGCGTATCCGTCCGCCCCGAGGCATAGTCGAAATCCAGAACCGAATCGATCACCGCGCAGGCGCGGCCGGCGGGTTCAGTGACAAGATAGGTGATCGTGTTGGTGGCCTCGTCAAAGAAGCCGTGTACGGCGGGGGGCATCGTTGCACTCTCTTCTGATCGGGTCATCGCTGGGCCAGATATAAAGGGTGCCATTCATATTGCAAGTATTGAATGTGAATGGATCGACGCCGATTGACTTGTATCAAGGCAGGGAGGCGGTTTTGTATCCAGGATGGCAACCTGACCCCCGTATGCCCCCATGAGGTGCCCGATGAAGACTGTGACCCAACGCAAGATCTGGCTTGAAGAGCGCAGGGAAGATCTGCTGTCGCGCATGGCGCGGATCGAGGATGCGCTGGACGGCCCCTTTACCCAGGACGCCAACGATGGTGCGATCGAGCATGTCGAGGATGAGGTGCTGGACCAGCTTGGAATGACCAGCCAGCACGAGGTGATGATGATCGACGCGGCCTTGGCGCGGATCGTCGACGGAGCCTACGGCACCTGCGTTCGCTGTGGCGAGGACATTTCCGAAAAGCGGCTGGATGTGCTGCCCTCTACACCGTTCTGCGCCGAATGCGCTGGGACGCACGCATGAAAAGGATGGCTGCCGCGCCGCAGGCCGAGGCGGGCGCAGTGGGCCAGAGGGCTGCCATGCCCCCGAAGTCGCCCGCATTGGCGCAGCTCTTGGCCGAGATGGTCGCCCTTTGCACTGTGCTGCCGGGACATTTGGCCCCGAACGCCCGTTCCATTGCCGACCCGCGCACCGACTGACTGTCTGGCCTGACTGTCCGGCGCGCCAACGGGGATTCACTGTGCTTGACCGCGCAGTGCCTTGCGCGGCACTCTGCCCGGGTCGGGTGCCCTTTGGCGCCGGTGGGCAGGCAAGGGATCGGCAGTGACCGAAGCGTTCAGGGCGATACGGCAAGGTGCGGTGCTGGACGTGGTCTTCGACCCCCGGGCTGAGGCGAACGGGCAACTGCTGGATGCCACGGCGCGGGCCGCGCTGCTGCGTCTGGTGCAGGATTTGCAGCCCGACGTGGGGGCGGTGCTGATCCGCGCAGGTGTGCGGCCCTTTGCGGGCCAATCGTCCCTGCCGCACCCCGATGACAAAGCCGCACCAGACCTTTGCGCCTTGTGCGCGGCTGTCGAAGGGGCGTCAGTCCCTGTCTTCTTTTTGATCGACGGCACGGTCAGCGGCGCGCTGGCCGAGGTGGCGCTCGCCGCGCATGCCCGGCTGTCCTCGCCTGAGGGGCGGCTGTCGATCGGCGCGCTGTCGCTTGGCCTGATCTCAGGCGCGGGGGGCACGCAGCGGCTGGCCGGGCTGATCGGGGCTGAACAGGCACTGCGTGTGATGCGCGGCGGTATGGCCGTGGCGGGCCCCGAGGCGCTGGCACTGGGGCTGGTCGATGCCGTCGTCGAGGGCGCGGATCGCGCGGCGCTGGCAGCGGTCGCTGTGGCCCGCGCCGCACAGGGCATAGACCGGGCGGCGGCGCCCGGTTTGCGCGACGGACGCGGATTTCTGGCAGCGGTGGCCGAGGCGCGGGCGGCCATGGTCGCACCCACCCGGGCCGAAGCGGCGCTTGTCGACTGTATCGAGGCCGCGATGCTGCTGCCGCGCGATCAGGGGCTGACCTTTGAAGCCACCGTTGCCGCCGATCTGGCCGCAACACCCGAGGCCGCGGCGCTGTGCCACATATTCCGGGCCGAGCGTCAGGCGACCGCCGTGCCCGAGGCGCTGGCGGGCTTTGCGCCCGCGCGGGTGGCGCATCTTGGGCTGGCGGGGGCACCCATGCCGCTGGTGGGGATCGTGCTGACAGCGCTTTCGCGGGGGGTCGCTGTGACGCTGTCCGAGGGCGACCGGGGCGCGCTGGTGGCTTTCCTCAAGGCGATCGCAGCGCGGCAAGAGGCGGCGGTGCAGGCGGGGCAATTGTCCGAGGCGCAGCGCGATGCTGATTGGGCCCGGTTGGTGCCGGCAGGTGATGCGTCGGCTCTGGCCCCATGTGATCTGGTGATTGCAGGCGAAGGGGTGGCGGTGCCGCCCGGGTCGGCTGCGCGGGCGGTGCTGGTTCTGGGGCGCGCGCCCTTGCCACGCGGCGCCTTTCGGCTGGTGCTGTCGGGTCGGCTGGCGGAATTGGCGCTGCCTGAAGGGGCGGTGGGGCAGGCGGCGGGGCAAGCGCATGGGTTCCTGCGCCGTCTCGGGCTGATCGTGGTGCTGACGGGCGTGCAAAGTGCGGCGGGAATTTCGGGGCGCCTTGCGGGCGCAAGCGGTGCCGCAGTCCGCGCCATGGCCGCCCTTGGCGTGCCCCCCGAGGCGATCTGCACGGCCCTGGCCGATTTTGGCCTGCCCCGGCCCGCGCTGCCCGAGGCGTCGGGCGTGCCCGTCCGCGCCATGCCACACGCCGAGATTGTCAACCGCTGGCTGGGTGCCATGGCGAATGAGGGGGCACGGATGCTGGCCGCAGGCATGGTGCGGTCGGCTCATGACATCGATCTGGTCGCGGTGCATGGCCTTGGATTTCCGCGTGCCCGAGGTGGCCCGTTGCATCAGGCCGATCGGAGGGGCCTGCTGATCGTGCGCCGGGATCTGTCGCAGTGGGCCGAGGATGCCGAGGTGTGGCGCGCGGTGCCCGCGTGGGATGGGTTTGTGTCGGTCGGACGTGGCTTTGCCGGATCGCTCAGGACAGGATCACACCCATGACCACCGCCATCAACCCCAGCGCCGATATTGCCAGCGCCCCAAGGTTCCATGCCACCACCCGCTGCAGCGCGGCCCGGACCTGATCATCGGGCAGTCCCGATTTGCGCGCGCGCACTGCCAGCACGATGCACCACAAAAGTCCCAGCACGCCCAACAGCGTCAACGCAGCACCCCCCCAGATCACCGCTTCCATCCCGTTCGTGCCCCCGACATTTGCGTCGCCCCGTCGCCTATCCCGCGCAACGCCCCCGCGCAAGCCTTGAACCCCGCCGATGGATTGACTAGGGAAGGGCCGATCATCAGACATCCACCCCCGACACGCAGCGAGGCCAGCATGAGCGACCCGACCGACAACTACGCAGTGACCGCAGACGAACTGCGCCAGTTCATCGAGAGGGCCGAGCAACTGGCCTCGGAAAAGAAAGACATCGCCGAGCAGGAGAAGGAACTGTTCGCCGAGGCCAAGGGCCGGGGCTACGACACAAAGGTGATGCGCAAGGTGATCGCGCTGCGCAAGCGCAAGCCCGACGAGATTGCCGAGGAAGAGGCGGTGCTTGAGATGTACAAGACTGCCCTCGGGATGGCGTAAGGCAGGACGCCGCTCCGCCTACGCCGACAGAAACGTGACCCCTGGCATCGCCCTTATCCGCGCGATGTCGGCGGTGTATCCAGCCGTAAGCGACGCCACCGTGTCTTGGGTCCAGCCCGGCAGATCCAGCTCCATCTCGACCTTGTCTGGCATGGCAAACTTGTCGAGAAACGCCGAGACCACACGGCGGCGCTGCACCACCGACGGCGGGGTGTTGCCATCAAGATATGCGTTCATGCGGGTGACGCCTTCGGGAGACATGATCTTGGTCAGAAGTTCATCGTGATCGTCAAGCACGGTGCCCTCGGCATGGCCGGACACGGCTTGCAGCACCTCGGGCCAGATCAGAGGTGTGTCCTCGTCGCACCAGACGGTAAAGGGCACGTCGGGATTTTCCGCGAGCACATCGGCAATCACGCCCGACCAGTGATGATCGGCGGGTTCGGTGCCGCCCATGAACGCCTCATAGGTCTTGTCGCGCTGTTTGGCAAAAAGGTCGGGCAGAAAGGTCGCGGGGTTGCGGATGGCAAGGTGGAACTCGGCCTCGATCTCGGGGAAGATCTGGGTAAAGGCGCGCACCCGTTCGGCTGCGGCTGGGTAAAGACGGTCGGACAGCACCCATTGCGGAAACGACAGGAAGTTTTCCCAGCTGAGGATCAGCCGGTCTGCCGTATCCTCCTCCATGATCTGTTCCAGAACCAGCGCCTGGGTGTCGCGGCTGGCGGCCTGACCTTTCAGTGTGATCGCAGTGTCGCGCAAAAGCGTACGGTAGCGTGCAGGTCCGGGCACCACGATGCCCTGCGCGCCCAACGTCTGCCGGTTCTTCAGAAGGCAGCGCAACAGCCGCTCTTCATCGGTGCAATGGGCCCCGAGATGGTAGACGATGCGCATGTGGCCCCTGACACTGATGATCGGTTCTTGATTGCGGGCAAATATAGGCGGGCCGGGCGGCCTTTGGAACGGGGGCGCGCGAACAAAGCCTTGGGGGCGACAGTTCGGCCACGCGCACAGCCCCCGCGCACCGCACGCTGGACAGGGCGCGGGGCCGGGTGTAATTGGAAAAAATGGTTGAGCAAAACACTCAAGTTCCTATTCGCCGCCTGCGGCTTGACCCTTGGAGCATCGGGGCCGGGCTGATTGCGCTGGTCGTTCTCGCGCCGATGGCGGCGGTGGTGTGGATCGCGTTTCACCCCACCGAGAACATCTGGCCACATCTGGCCGCCACCGTTCTGCCGCGTTATCTCGGCAATACGCTGATGCTGATGGCAGGCGTCGCGGTGCTGACGGCGGTGGCGGGCACGGGAACGGCCTGGCTGGTGACGATGCACCGCTTTCCGGGCAGCCGCTGGCTGGACCATGCGCTGCTTTTCCCATTGGCGATCCCGGCCTACGTGGGCGCCTATGCGGTCGTGGATTTCCTGCAGTATGCAGGCCCGGTTCAGTCTGGCTTGCGCGCGGCGATGGGTTGGACCTCGGCGCGCGACTATTGGTTCCCGCAGGTCCGCAGCCACTGGCTGGCGATCGTTGTGCTGGCCTCGGCGCTGTATCCTTACGTCTATCTGCTAGCCCGCGCCGCATTCCGCGAGCAATCGGGCTGTTCCTATGAGGTGGCGCGCGCGCTCGGCTGCGGGCCGTGGGGTCTGTTCTTTCGCGTGGGTCTGCCCCTCGCGCGGCCCGCGATTGCAACAGGCGTGGCTCTGGCGCTGATGGAGACGGTGGCAGATTACGGCACGGTCGTACATTTTGGGGTGCAGACGCTGACCACGGGAATTTTCTCCACCTGGCTGAATGGCAACAACGCAGGCGGGGCGGCGCAGATTGCAGGCGTGGTCCTGATGCTGATCCTTCTTCTGGTTGGATTTGAGCGGATCAGCCGCCGCAATGCGCGCTTTCACCGCCAGAGCCGCGCCGCCCGTCCGGTGGCACCGCAACCCTTGGCAGGTGTGCGTGGATGGGTGGCGTTCGGCGCCTGTGCGCTGCCTTTTGCGACAGGTTTTGTGCTACCGGTGGCGGTGATGCTGGGCCACGCGCTTGGCCGACCCGAGGTCTGGCTGTCGCCCGACCTGGGCCGCGCACTGGTGAACACCCTGGTTGTGGGGGGGGCGGCGGCGGTGCTGACGGTGGCGGCGGCGGTGTTTCTGGTTTACGGCGTTCGGCTTGCGGGCCGGGGATTTGCCCGTCTGGCGCTGCCGCTGACCACGCTGGGCTATGCCGCACCCGGCGCGGTGCTGGCGGTGGGCATCCTGATCCCGATGGCGGCGCTGGATCACCGCATGGCTGACGCAGTGCTGGCGATTACGGGTTGGGACCCGGGGTTAATGATCACAGGCACGGCGGCGGCGCTGGTACTGGCCTATGCGGTACGCTTCTTTGGGGTGGCGCAAGGCGCTGTGGACGCGGCTTTCGGGCGCATCTCGCCTGCGCTGCCGATGGCCGCGCGGTCGCTGGGGCGGACGGCAGGGGGCGCACTGGGGGCGGTGCACCTGCCGCTGATGCGCGCGTCGGTCGCGTCGGCGCTGCTGGTGGTATTCGTCGATTGCGTCAAGGAACTTCCCGCAACATTGCTGCTGCGCCCGTTCAACTTCAACACCCTGTCCACCCGCGTTTACGAACTGGCCAGCCTTGAACGCCTGTCAGAGGCCGCCCCGGCCGCGCTACTGGTGATGGCCGTGGGGCTGCTGGCGGTGGCATTTTTGGCCCGTGCCAGCCGGTGAGCCCCTTGCGTGGCGCCGCGTGCGGCGCTATCTGAGCGACGTGCCTCCATAGCCCAACTGGCAGAGTACCTGATTTGCAAGTCGCCCGGTCTAATCGCGTAAGGCCTTGACAGAAAACAGGAAGTCGGGTTAGGACGGGGCGTAAAGACGGGTTTTAAGACGGTATGCCGGTTTAGCTCAGATGGTAGAGCGCGTGATTTGTAATCACGATGTCGCGGGTTCAAATCCTGCAACCGGCACCATTAAATCAAATAAGTTGTATAAGTATCAATGACTTATGTTTTTACATGCCGATTCTATCCCCCCATTTTTCTGTCCCCCCCATTTTTCCACCTTGAACTGCTCGCTACCCCCCCTTCCCATTGTCGAACTTGGTGATGGTCGACGCATGACAGCCTCCGCCTCGGCTGTGCGCGCCCCCTAGGCTTGAGTTGGTATTCCAATCCGATGTGTCTAAACCCGATTGATGAAACGCAAACTGCCCTATGCCGCAAAGCCCGCCTTGGCCTTGGGCCACCACAAGGCCAACGATGTTGGAAGAACCGGTTTGCAAACCGCGGGCCAATGGGTTGACAATATAACCAAGCGTTTCAGCTGCCTCAAAAATCTTGCGGCGGGTTTCAGGGGCCACGATCGCCCCTTCGGTAAAGGCGCGCGAAACCGCTGAGCGGGACACACCCACCAATTGAGCGACATCGAAAGACGTCGGGCTGCGCGGCTTTGGCGGGTTCATGTCTGCCTGAAAGGTGCGTTCAATCGACGGGCGAAGGCAAAAGGTTGGTCAAGGTTCACAAGGTCGGGTCGAGCCGCGATGATAAGGTCAAAGACCGCCTCATCGCCGCCCATGTACGCCACCATGGGTTTGACGCCACTGTCGCGCAAACCGGCAAATTCGTTCAGGTCTTCGTCGGGCGTGTACTCCAGGATCTGCGGCGAATAATCCAGAAGCGCGGCTGGCACATCAAGATAGTCTTGGCGCCGCGCCATAAGCTGCGCTCCAACTGCAATCTGACGCAATTTTCGCATCCGACCGGCATCGAAACTCCAGAAAAAGACATGGTCTGCGAGTTCTGCCGCCTGCACATGATTCCACACCCGTTCCGGATCGGCTGATTTCAGCTCCAGATACAATGCGCCCTCGTGCTCTCGCGCACATGCAAGAACTTCGTCCAGGGTCGGAATGGGCGTTCGTGCAAAAAATGCGTCTTTCCAGCTTCCAGCATCCAGTCTGCGCAAAGCTGCAAGCGTCTGGGCATTGACCGGGCCACGCCCGTTGGTCGTGCGGTCCAGGGTCTGGTCATGCATGACGACAATCTGCCCGTCGGCCGTGTCTTGCAGATCAACCTCGACATGCGAAAACCCCGCAAAGAAAGCGCAGTTCACGGCGGGCAAAGTGTTCTCCGGTGCGGCGATGTTTGCGCCTCGATGGCATACGATCTGAACAGGCCAGCCGTCAGGCGGCACAAACGGATTGACCATTTCGGGCCGGTCAGAACAGATCCCTGTCACAGGGGTCTTTCGGCAGGCTGCCATGCGGATACGGTCTTCTTCGTGCCACAGAACCACGCGCTGCCCTTGGGCAAAGGCACGGTCAAAAAAGGCCGTGGTAAGGGTGTCTTGCGGGCGATCCATCCTTTCCCAGCACAGATGGATGACATCTGCTCCCTTGGCATATTCAAAAGGTTCGGCCCCCAGGGGGACCAGAACCGCGCGCGGATATGGGCTGTCCGCATTGGCGAGATCGGCGGCCACGGCCGGGTCAAAAGCGCCAAGGATTGCTTGAGTGATGCCGTATCGGCGCAAAAGCGCCAGCGTCGGCAAGGCGGCAGCATTATCCTTGATGTCGGCATAAATCCCTGCGCCACGATGCGCTGCAAGCTCTATCACCTGTTCCAGCGTCGGGGCCGGGCGTCCGAATGCTTGGGTGCGTGCGGCAAGGTCGGACCAATCCAGTGCCGCAATCTTTGTGCCGTCTGGCAGGGTTGCATCATGATGCGCAACGGCCACGCCATCCCGGGTCATGCGGATATCAACCTCCCACATGTTGGCGCCCAGATCGGCAGCAAGGTCAAAGGCGCGCAAGGTATTGTCAAAGGCATAGGCCGATGCGCCGCGATGCGCGATGGCATGGGGTTGCGACGGGCGGGTCCAGTCGGGATTTGTCACAGTCGAATCCCCTTGTCGTCAAAGGCCATTATCCGGCTGGCATCGACACCCCAGTTGACACTTTGCCCGAGGGCGAAACCGCTGTGCGCGGGCAAGATGGCACGCAACTGCGCGCCTCCCGACAATTTGACGTCGAACATATCCTCACGCCCTTGGGGCTCTACAGCCATGATCAGCCCCTCAATACCGTTGCCATGCTGGGGCCCGAAATTTTCGGGCCTTATGCCAAGCGTCACGGCGCCAAGGACCGACAATTCGCCTGGCTTTGCCAAGACAGCACCGCCGGGCAAGTCAAGGCTATCGGCATGAGCCACGGCCGGCAGAAACGAAATTGGCGGATTGCCCAGAAAGCCGGCGACAAACCGGTTTACCGGCCTGTCATACATCTGGGCAGGTGTTCCTTGCTGGACGATCTGGCCTTTGTCCATCAGCACGATGCGGTCGCACATTGACATCGCCTCGACCTGATCATGGGTGACGAGGATTGCCGTGATGCCGGTTTCGCGCTGGATCCGGCGGATCTCCGAGCGCATCTCAAGTCGCAACTTTGCATCAAGGTTGGCAAGCGGCTCGTCCAGCAAAAGGATTTCGGGTTGGCGGACCAAGGCGCGGGCAAGCGCCACACGCTGCTGCTGCCCCCCAGACAATTGAGCGGGCTTTCTGTCCAGAAGCATGCCGATCTGCACCAACTCGGCAATTGCACGAACCTTGGCTTCAATCTTGGTCTTGCTCAGACGCTGCACGCGCAAGGGAAAGCCGATGTTCTGGGCGGCGGTCATATGCGGATAAAGCGCATAATTCTGGAACACCACGCCTACGGGGCGTTTTTGCGCCGGCAGATCGGTGACGTCATTGGTCCCAAAATGCAGACGCCCGGCGTCCATCCGATGAATCCCGCAGATCGCAAACAGAGTGGTGGACTTGCCGCAGCCCGAGGGCCCAAGCAAAGCCACCATTTCACCAGACGCAACTGACAAGGACAGATCGTCGATCACTGTCGATGTGCCGAAGCGCTTGGTAAACCCGTCAATCCGAAGCTCCATCAGCCCTTGACCCCACCGCCGTGAATTGTCATCAAACGCCGCTGGAAAACCAGGTAGATCAGCACCACAGGCGTCGCGTAAAACATGCCGATAGCCTTGAACATGCCGAAGTCCTGGTTCGCCTGATCGGCAATGACCGCATTCATGTAGGTTGCAAGCACGGGTGCCCCGCCCCCCGGGGCCAGCACCAAGGGGAGAACGAATTCGGACCAGCCGGACAAAAACGACAAGATCAGCAGCGCTGAAAGACCCGGCGCAATCTGAGGCAACACGATTTCTGCCCAGACCCGGAACCGGCTTGCACCGTCCTGCACCCCGGCCATTTCCAGCTCCCACGGGACGTTGTCGTAAAAGCCTTTCATGATCCAAATGCCAAACGGCAATTCCAGCGCTGCCTTGACAAGGATCACCCCGGCCAGGCTGTCGTAAAGTCCCAGAAACTGCAGGATGATGAAGATCGCGACAATCAGTGTGATGGTGGGGAAGGCATGCAAAACGATCAGCCCGGCAAGGAAAAAGCGGCGTGCGGGAAAGTTCAGCCGCGACAGGGCATAGCCGGCCGTCAAGGACAACGCTGTGACAATCGTGGCAGTTGTAGCTGCAAAGATGAAGGTGTTCAGTGTCACCCGCCACACGGATGGTCGGGCGGAATCGATGGTTTCCCAAAGGAAGCGCCAGTTTTGCAAATCGAACGCTTCGGGCCAGATGCTGCCCGGAGCGGGGCGGGTGATGCTGTCGATCAGTTGAAAGGCATACATGATGCCCAAAGGCAGCGAACACAGTGTCAGGATCAACGTCAGGATCAGGGTGGATCTGCGCGCGGTCATTGTTCGATCCTCGGCTTCGATACCAGATCGCCAAAGTTGAACAGGCGCAAGTAGATCACAGACAAAAACAACCCGATCAGCACCAGAACCAACGCATAAGCGGCGCCCAACCCATATTCCAGATTTCCGCCATAGTTCGAAAGGGCGGTATGGTAGGCCGCCAAGGACCAAACCTCGGTCTGGCGTCCTGGCCCACCATCGGTGGCAAGCAAGATGTATTCAAACGACGTCAGCAACGACAGGGTCTGATAGCAGGTGACAAACAGGATCGGCCAACGCAATTGCGGCAGGATGATCCAGAAGACCTGTTGCCAGCGGTTTGCCCCGTCCACTTCGGACGCATGCAGCATCGCCGGTGGAATCGCTTTTAGCGCCGATGAAAACAGGATCATCCCGAGAGACGCGCCGACAAAACCATTGATCAAGACAATGGACAGCCAGGCACTTGTGGCGGAGTCGAGCATCCAGTTGCGCGGTGTATAGCCAAAAGGTGCCAGGAGTGCCGACACAAACCCCTGATCCGCCGTAAACCAGCGCCACATCAGCACATAAAGCACCGGTGGCAAAATGCGCGGCAGAAACCAGATGGCGCGAAAGGTATTGGCCAGTCGACCCGGCAGATAAAAAGTTGAAATTGCCAGAAACAATCCAAAACCCACGTTGAAAGTCAGGGTCAGCGTTACATAAACGGCTGTGTTCATTGCATAACGCAATGTTGCTGGCAGTGCAGCCAGAGTGGAAAAGTTGTCCGTCGTCCAGTGCCAGCCGGTATAGGCCTGGTCAGTCAGAACATCGACCTCGGCCGGAGCAAGATCGAGTGGAGCAAGGTTTTGTCGCATCGCTTCTGCGTCAGGCAGCCGACGATCCAGAACTGATGTCTTGAACACCTCGGCCGCCGCCTTGCGTTCGGTTGCGCTGCGGATCGGATCGCGCGGCAAATCGCGCAAGATGCGTTCCATGTCGCGCCGGGTTGTCACTGTTTGGTCCAGGTGGCTGGCAGCAAGGCTTTCCGCCCGGGCCGCACCATAATCCCTGGCAAAAATGATCAGCGCCGTATCGCTGATGGTGTAACCGTCGCCGGTCAACGCCGCTTCGGTAGCCGGGGTGATTTTACCTTGCTCACCCAGACGACGTACCTGTGTCTGGGTCAGGATATAGTCTCCTCCCATGATGCCGGTGGACGTGCTCATATTGGTAAAAGAGAAGGCAACAGTTAACAGAACCGGCAACATGAAGAACACCGCAGCCACGATGATGGCCGGGGACAGAAAGCCAAAAGCAAGCAAAGATATGCGGCGCAAGGGCGTTGGGCTCCGTTCGGTGGGATCAGGAAATGACTGGCGACAGCACGCCGTCGCCAGCCAAAGGGGTCAGCGCAGGATCAGTTCGTCGCCCAAAGTTGCCGTAAGGCCGGTCTCAAGCTCGGCCACAGCCTGTTCGGGCGTCTGCACGCCAGTCCAGACGGCTTCCAGACCCTTCCACATTGCCTCGGAGAAGGCCCCGTACTTTACGTGGTTCGGTTGCGAGTTGGCGTGGGCCAAAAGAACCTCGGTTGCCTCGCTTGCCCAGCGATTGCCAGCGTAAAGATCCATGCTGACCTGAGCTTTTGTCACAGCCAGATACGCCCCTTTGATGGCGTGCAGGTTTTTCAGGCGTGGTTCGGTCGCGATGGCAATCAGTTGGGCGGCAACCTCTTGCACACGCTCATCCTTCTGTTTGGTCACCAGATTGACCAGAGGGTGGGTGATGGTGTTGGCGCGACCAGCTTCATTTCCGGCAGGTATCAGCGAAAAGCCGATGGTGCCGAAGAAGTCTGTGTTGCCCTGTTTGCCGACATAGTTCGAATAATGCCAGGTTCCGCCATGCCAGAACAGCGCCTTGCCGGTCGCAACTTCGGAATACCACTGATCCCAACTGGTGCCGATGTGGGTTTTGCGGGTAACGCCCGCCGCCACGGCATCGGCAAAGAACTGGTAGAAAGCTGTCATTGCAGCGCGGTCCAGAACCAGCTTGCCGGTTTCAGGATCTTGCAGCGTGCCGCCGAACGACTGGTAGAACTGTGCATAGTCAGGCCCGTTCGATACGCGCGGGTACCAGCCATAACCGGGCTCTACCAGACCCATTTCAGTGGCTTTCTTTGCGTCATCCAGCATGTTGCGCAGGGTGTACTCACCCGACAGCACTTTTGCGGGAAGTGCTGCCAGATCGGCATCGGAATAGCCGATCTTCTTCATGGTATCTTTCCAGAAGAAGAAGGGGCGACTTTCAGAGTCCTGCGGGATACCCCACTGAACGCCATCCAGAGAGGCGATCTCCATCAGGTTTGGGTAGACATCGTTCAGCGGCCAGGCGTCCAGATCAAGGTAGTCTTCGACCGGGACGATGTATCCTGCCTGACTCCACGGCGCGATATCGAGGTGGCTTGTCACCACGATGGCCGGCGCAGTGCCGGCTTCGGCGCCAAGTGTCACGGCTTGCTTGAACTCATCCCAGCCAGAGAAATCGCGCTTTCCCTCCACAATGATGTCAAGCGTTTCACCACGAACCGCGGCCTCTCGCTCCAAAATATCGGCCGCCATCACGAACGCGTCGATCCGGTAGGCATCCGCGTCGCCAGAGCCACCGGCCCAGACTGTGATCTTGATTTCTTCTGCGCTCAGCGGGGCAGCAAGTGCAGCGGCCAAGACTGTTGCAAGCGCAGTCGTGCGGTGAAAACGGATCATTCGTTTCTCCCTGAAGATGGGGGTCCAGTGCGGTGTTGCACACATGTGCAAAATGGAGGGGAATCGGCAAAGTTTTATGAAGCTGGACAAGATTTCCGATCGCAGACAGATTTGAAAATGCAGCCGGAACGAAAAGGTGCCGTCGTGATCGAAGCTCCCATAGCGTTGTTTCATGCTGGAAAGCGCACGCTGCTCAAATGGCATCGCGGGCGTGAAAGGCTTGGGGATCCGGCATTTTCACTGCGCTCCATCGCCCGGGGTCTGGCTGCGGGTGCCAGCGTTGAGATCGACCTGCAGCCTTTGTCGGATGGGGGTTTTGCAGTCGTTCATGACCCGCAGCTAGACCGGGAAACGACTGGTACAGGCCCGGCAAGAGGGATCGACAGCTTGGAATTTCAGACACTGTTTCGCCGGGATGAGGCGTTGCTCGCGTTGCCAGAGCGCGCGCTTACGTTGGATCAACTGTCCCTTCACCTGACGGGCATTTCTGATCCTGAGGCCGTACTCCAGCTCGATCTGCAGTGTCGCAACCGCGACCTTACTTACCGTCATCTTGCAGGCTTCGACCAAGCCTTGGGTGCGCTCAAGGTGAATGGAATTTTGTCCGGCGAGGATTCGCAAGCGGTACAGCGGCTGGCCAAGGCGGCACCAGGCTTGGCGGTTGGTTATGACCCCTGTGGTCAGTCAGGACAAATTGCACACGCCCAGAACGGCGACTGGCAACGATTCGTCGATGAAAGCCTTTTGGCGATGTCGCAAGCTGGCACTATTTACCTGGCGCTTGAACTGCCTTCGCGCGCCGCGCATCAGGGTTTTGAGCTGATACGAGCATTTCAGCACGATGGCAGGCTGGTCGATTGCTTTACACTTCAGGGTGACGAACCAGATGCCGCAGGTATCGCGCGAAACTTGATCGAGCTGGGCGCCGATCAGATTACAACCGATGACCCGGCGGGTTTATATCGACAGTTCCAGATGAGAAAGACGTGGCAGAACTGACGCTTATCACGTGACTTCCTACAGCCGCGGTTTCGCGGGCGATCTCCCGCCTCAGCCGACCCGCAGCATTTTTGAGCGGACCCAAGCGCGCTGGTGAAAGAATGGGCGGGGCGCATCGCCCCGTCCATTCCAACTGGTCGTATGTTTGGGCCCCTTCTCGGACATGAAATGCCCTGCCAGGCAACGGACAAGGGCCATGTCAGTGCCGAGCGCGAGGCCGCCTTCGCCGCGCCGGGCAAGGTCTGGGGTGCCATGCGCAAGGCCCCCAAGGGCGGCGTCCTGCATCCGATCGACGAAAGGATCAACCGGGTGATCGCCATGGTCAGGGCCAAGGTCGAGCATCCCTTCCGTGTCCTCAAGCGCAAGTTCGGCCATGTGAAGACCCGCTACCGGGGGCTGGCCAAGAACCGCGCCCAACTCTTCACGCTGTTCGGGCAATGGGTCAATGGCTACGAAGAGGTAGCGGCGCGTGGTCTCGTCCGCCATCCGTTGCCTGACAGGTGAATGGCTTCATTCACCGAGAAGGTGCGGCAGGTATTTGACGTCGACATGGAGGAAGCCGGGCTCATAAGCCTTGAATGTCTTGTGCGGCTCCGCTGGCGACTTGGGCCGCAAGGCATTGAGATTGCTCACGCCATGGCGGCGCAGATCGAGCCATCGGGCGCCATCGGTTCGAGCCCGATGGCGAGGGATCCAGACCTGAGCGAGACGCATCGGGGTCAAGAAACTCGCGCGCGACGGCCAGCAGGTCATCCAGCGGCAACAGCACTATCCGGCGCAGAATTAGTCCCTCTATCTCGTGGACTTCTTGCAACAGATCATTGGGCTTTGCCAGTGATTTCCGGTGAATGCCTCAGGCTTGCGTGTTCGCCCAATTCTGAAGTGACTGGATCATCAGGGCACCAAAGGCACCATTCGCGTGGTGTGAGTCCTTAATGTCATCATGCCGGAAAGCCCCAAACATGAACCCATCATCGTCCAAACATTTTGCCGGAATATCAATGACCGGTATGTTGCGTCGGCGTAGTTCTTCAGAGATTACGGCGCGGTAAGCGTCAAAGACCTTAAGCACGTGCTCGGCGCGCATTTCGCGGAGCACGTGATGGTCGCGGAACAGTCCAGGGCCGGATATGGCCAAAACTGTAATCCCCGCCCGACTAAGAAGTTCGACCAATTTGAGCACATATCGTTGATCCTGCAATACGAACTGTCGAAACACTGAAGTCGAAATCGGCTGACGATTGGGTAATCGCTCTGCCAGAGACAAGCCGCCCCAGACGAGTTGGTGCACAACTCTCATCGGCCACAGCGGCATCGAAAGGCCGATAACATCAACTTTCATGCCTTTGGGAGGCAGGAACGCAAACAACTTTCGGTAATCTTCATCCACAATTTCGGCATGACTTCCGACATCGCGAAAGAACGGTGTGGGAAGGATGTGACCGCCGCCGAGCGGCCTGATTTGAATATCCACCGCTGAGTTGGTCTGACCAGCCGTGCGCAATTCAAGCAGCCCATGACTGAGCGCGCCCGTGTGCGAATCCCCGGTTATCAGGATCTTCAAAGGTCAACCCCTTCACTCGATTGGTCGAAGGCGGCCAACAACTCCTCGTCGCACTGAACCCGCTCACGCAATTCCATATCAGTTGACACCTCGGATCGGGGGGCGGTTGGTTCGCCGGGATAGTCTTGGGGGCGGTGCTGCAAAAAGAATTGTTCCATCACATGGCTGACACCATGGTGTGACACTTGGCGGCAATCCGATTCAAAGAAATAGCCCTTCATAAACGGTGCCGTGATGATTTCGTAAGAGGGGAAGTAATCGACGTCGGTATGGGTTTCGACGATTTCGCCGACAGCGGCGCGCAAAACCGACTTCGAATAGCTGGACGCAACCGCCACTTGTTGGGAGGTTGCTGTAGCCATTAGTGGCACAGGGCTGACAGTCAGCAAGACTTTGACTCCGGGGTTGACCTCGCGCAGTTCGACCAGAAATGTTTCAAGATCCCGGCGCACGTCAGATGCGGTCATGTTGTGGAAAGCATATCTCACCGGATCATAATGCCCGCCTTCGGTTCCGGGGCAAAGCGGAAAAACCGCGCCATCCTCACGGGACAACCAGGATTCAGTCAGACCAAGGGTAAAGACGAAGACTTCGGCTTTCAAGAATAGTTCTGCTACGCTGTCCAGATGGTAGGAACGCAATTGATCCAACTCGGCTTGGGATGAAAACGGCTCTGGCTCGATGGTGGGGCGGAACGGGTCGACCAGACCTTCAGCCTTTTCCCACGACAACTCCAGCGGCGTGAACTTGCCAAAAGCACGGCGGAACAACTGCAGCAGTTGCCGGGCGGTGTAAACATTTCCATAGCGCGCTGAATAGACGCCATAACCGAAAGATTGGGCCACGTCCAAAGCAAGTTTAGGTGGTGGTGGCTCGGTATCCAGATAGTCAAACCCTTTTGAGCGCAGATGCCGACCGATATGCTGGGCAAAGCAACTTCCAGCAGTAGCAATCTTTCGGTCGGTCAGATCGAAGCGTTTTTGATACCAGTCCGTGATGTCTAACGGGTGGCGGTCTGAAATCATCCGTTTCCAGAAGGCCTGAACAGGTTGGGTACGATATGGATGTGACATGGCGAAATTCCTAATTCCCACCGGGAGTAACGCGGCCGTTATCCCGATGGGCCTGCCCAGTACAAACACATCGGCCTGCGACGCAAGCACGAAGTCGCAAGTCTAGCTAATGGCGCGCAGCAGAGCGATCAGTCTGACGTCAAAGCACCGTTGCCTCGACGCAACCGGGATGGGTGGCGGTGCCACTCATTGCTGGCATCCGGCGCGCCCCCAGGACACTTGCAACGGGGCCGATATGCAGACCGTTCCGACCGTAGTATCGGGTTTTGCAATAGCTGGCAAAGGCCCATGAGGGCCGCGGATGATGTTTATTCCGTTCACCCCGCAACCTTTGCCACGGCAGCACGACGATTTGCTTCGACGGCTTGGGCACCATCGACGCCGCCGAGCGCGAAACCCATGCCCTGCTGCTGAAAGCCTTTCAGCGCGCCATCGACGGCGCAACCTACCGGCCCATGGCCGAATTAGCCCCATTTGTGCGCCGCCCGGTTGACATCGAGGCGGATCAAGAATTTACCGGGATAGGAGTTCGCAGCTACGACAACGGCATTTTCCACCGGCGCACGATGTCTGGTTCCGAATTCAGCGGGCAGAAAGTCTTCTGGATCAAAGATGGCGATCTTGTCTTCAGCAACCTCATGGCATGGGAGAAAGCCATGGCGGTCGCAGCGGCGCATGACGACGGCACCGTCGGGAACCATCGTATGCTGACCTGCGAGGTCGAACCAGACCTGACAACGCCGGGCTTACTCATGGCCTATTTCCGGACGTTCGAAGGCTTCTCGCGCGTTGTCGGCCATTCGCCCGGCACCATCGCTCGCAACAAGACACTGTCGTCAAGGAAACTGCCGACAATCGAAGTGCAATTCCGTCAACGCACCGCGGCCTCCAACAAGAAGCCTCAGGCCGAAGCGCCAGCGACAACCAACAACGACAACCAAAACGAAGGAGGCATCTAAGCGAAAACACCAAACGATACACCAACCCTGCCCGCCCTTGGGCTATGAAGTGAAGGATCGCAAGTTGCTGGAGAACCCCGGCGACGCCGCGCATTTCCGTTGGGTCTTCGCCCGTTTCATCGAGATCGGCTCGGGCACCGAACTGGCGCGCGAATTGGCTGAACGGGGCGTCACCACCGCCAGTGGCCACCGGATCGACAAGAAGTTCATTTACCGGATGCTGAACAACCGGGTCTACATCGGTGACGCCGTGTATAAGGGGACCAACTACCCCGGCGAACACAAGGCAATCATCGACCGAGAGATATGGGACAAGGTCCACAGCATCCTGACCGAAAGCCCGCGCAAGCGCGCAGCAAGCATGTGTTGCCGCGCAACGGGTGTTGGGCTTTTGGTAGATCGGCACGGAGGAGGATCAGAAAACAGTCTGGGAGACTGTTTTCCCGACGACGGCGCATAAGGCGCATCAGCCGCCGGATGCGCTTTTTGTTCACGGCATGGCCCTCGTTCTGAAAGTGCCACGTCATCCGTTGCCCCCCTCTCGTGCATTTTCAATGCACTGCCGGGCAGCGGGCAGGCGATTGCAAATCAATCTGCCGAGAGGGTGCCGCACACCGTAAAACGGGGTTTCCAGAAACTGCTTGTCGATCAGCAACATCAGATCAAGGTTCATCTCGGTCTCGCCTTGCGGCGTGTAGTAAAAGGACGAACGCGAGATCGACAGCAACCGGCACTGCGCCCCGACCGACAGCTTGGGATGCGCCCTTTCAATCATCCCGCGCCTCACTTCCCGGTCC
>JBBRBJ010000018.1:0-55311 GCA_038205925.1 Rhodobacterales bacterium
CCGTCCATTTGGTTTCCAGTATGCTTGCCTGCCCTGCCCGTGTTCTGCTCTCATGGCAGAAGCTTATTTTTCGGGCCCGGTCTTTAACGCGCAACATGACAAACAGTTCCCGCATGCGGCGGGGCATGCGGACCGGGGCACAAAAACCAGATGGAACCGGGATAAAGTGGCTCAGGCGCTGCTGGCCAATTGGCTCCTCAGAAGGGCATGGACGTGTTCTGTCGCAAACGGAAACGGCAGCGCATCCCAGCCATGGTGGCGGGCCTGATCTGCATCCCAGTCGCCCGTCAGAACGACGCGCACGCGTTGACCAAGCAGATAATCAGCCAGCGGAGAGCCGGGAAAATTTGCATCCGCGTCCACGATGAAGGCCATCGCCACGCATCCAGCACTGCGCGCAGCGGCCTCGGCCATCGCAATATTCTTGACCACGACAATGTGCGCGTGGGGCACGACATCGACAATCGACTGTGCCAGATCTTCAGCGATTATCGCATTGTCAATGACAACCAGAAAGGTCTCGATATGGGGTAGCGCGGAAAGGCAGGCCATTTTTCTGGTGTCCTTGTGTTCTGCATTCACCAGATGTACCAATTTCGACGGGGGCGCATTAATCTGCGACATACGAAAGGAACTATTTCCGGATGCCGATTCCGTGCACACAATGCCCTTTGCGAAAGAAGCCCTACTTTTTGCCGTTCACAGAGGCCGAACTGGCGTTCATGATGGGTTTCAAGATCGGAGAGCTGGTCGTCGAACCGGGATCCACCCTTTTGATGGAAGGGTCCAACAGCCCGCAACTGTTCACGGTCCTGTCCGGCATGGGTGTGCGCTACAAGACGATGAAAGACGGCGAGCGGCAGGTGATCAACTTTCTGTTTCCGGGTGATTTCACCGGCATACAGGCCGCGATCATGGGCGAGATGAAGCATTCTGTCGAAGCGACGACAAACATGGTCCTGTGCGTATTCAACCGCTCCGACATCTGGAACATGTTCAAGGCGCATCCCGAACGCGCCTACGACCTGACGTGGATAGCGGCGGTTGAAGAGCATTTTCTGGGCGAGACAATTGCCACCCTCGGTCAACTCAACGCCAGTCAACGCGTAGCCTGGGCTTTCTTGCGCATTCACTACCGATTGCGTGCAGTGGGTTTGGGTGGCGCGAACCAGGTGCCGCTGCACTTTCGCCAGCAAGACCTTGCCGATGCGCTGGGACTGTCGCTGGTGCACACCAACAAGACGCTTGCCCGCCTGCGCGACCTTGGGTTGGCCACATGGAGCGACAGAATGCTGACCATACCCGACCGTGTGACGCTGGGAGAGTTCGCCGGTGTCGATCCGGAGCCTTTAGAGCGCCGTCCGCTGATGTAGCTTGCCGTCATGGGGAAAAAAAGAGGCGCCGCCGGTGAGCAGAGGGGACCGTCCCACCGGCGGCAGAGGACACCCGTTGCGCCAACATGAAATGGCAGCAGGGGCGGATCTTACGGGTAGGGACTTCCACGTCGATCACACAATAAACACCTTGCAAGGCAAAACGGTTCCTTAAGGGGTCCAACTTTTTTTTGCGCAAGACTGATGGGGGAACTGATCTACCGGCCCGGACGCAGTTCGCCCCCTTTCAGTGACGCTCCAACACGTCTCGCAGCGCGTCCGCCACGCCCTGCAACTGGCCGGCGAGCGGGCTTGCCTTGCGCCAGACCATGCCGATCGTGCGCGCAGGCTCGGGTGCGGCAAAGCGCGCGACCGAGACCTGCGCCTGCGCCGTTTCCACCGCGATCGCCATTTCCGGGATCAATGTCACGCCGATGCCTGCCGCCACCATTTGCACCAGCGTTGACAGCGCACTGGCATCCAGCATCTCGCGCGGACGGGCGCCGGGTTCGGCGCAGAACGACAGCGCCTGATCGCGAAAGCAATGTCCCTCTTCCAGCAACAACAGCCGCATCTCGCGCAGCGACTGGGCGTCGGGAACGGGTCGGTCGGCATCGCCCTGCGGGCGCACCAGAACGAAGGCCTCGGAAAACAGCGCCATTTCAGCCAGTGTCGGTTCTGACACCGGCAGCGCCACGATGGCACAATCCAGCCGCCCCTCGGCCAGTTCCTCCAGCAGTTTTTGCGTCATCGTCTCGCGCAGGGCCAATTCCAGCCCCGGATACGCGCCCATCAGTACGCTGATGATGCGCGGCAGCAGATAGGGCGCCACGGTGGGAATGACCCCCAGCCGCAGCCGCCCCGTCAGCGGCCCCGTCGCCGCCCGGGCCAGATCGGTCAACTCGTCCACGCCGCGCAGAATGGCGCGCACGCGCGGGGCCAACTCGTCCCCGAGTTTGCTCAGGCGCACAGACCGTGCCCCCCGCTCGACAAGGGTTGCACCCAGATGGGCCTCAAGTTCCTGGATCTGCATCGACAACGCGGGCTGCGAAATGGCGCAGGCATCCGCCGCATGGCCGAAATGCCCGTGCCGCGCCAGCGCCTCGAAGTACCGCAGTTGTTTCAACGTCAGCGCCATCATAAGCCTACCTTATCGTTGCAATCAGAAAATCAAACTTACACTGATGGCTTGGGTTTGATAGACCCGTCTACAAGGGATTCCACGAACAGGAGAGCGACATGGACGGTAACGACAGCACCAAGGTCGGCAAATGCCCGGTCATGCACGGGGCCATCAAGAACGCCACCTTTTCGGCGCGCGGCAACCGTGAGTGGTGGCCCAACCAGTTGAACCTGCGGATTTTGCATCAGAACGCCCCGCAATCGCACCCGATGGGTGGCGATTTTGACTATGCAAAAGCGTTCAGGGGCCTCGATATGGACGCGCTCGTGGCCGATCTGACGGCACTGATGACCGACAGTCAGGACTGGTGGCCCGCAGACTATGGCCACTACGGGCCGTTCTTCATCCGCATGGCCTGGCATTCGGCGGGCACCTACCGCACCGCCGATGGCCGTGGCGGGTCAACTTCAGGTACGCAGCGCTTTGCGCCGCTGAACTCATGGCCCGACAACGGCAACCTCGACAAGGCGCGCCGCCTGCTGTGGCCGATCAAGCAGAAATATGGTGCCGCGATTTCCTGGGCCGATCTGATGATCCTGACGGGCAATGTGGCGCTTGAGACGATGGGCTTCAAAACCTTCGGCTTTGGCGGCGGACGGGCGGATTTCTATGAGCCGGAAGAAGACATCTACTGGGGCGCCGAGACCGAATGGCTGGCAAACAGCGGCGGCGAGGGCAGCCGCTACACCGGCGACCGCGCGCTGGAAAACCCGCTGGCCGCCGTGCAGATGGGCCTGATCTACGTCAATCCGCAGGGCCCGGATGGCGTGCCAGACCCGCTTGCCTCGGCCCGCGACATCCGCGAGACGTTTGCCCGCATGGCGATGAACGACGAAGAAACCGTGGCCCTTGTGGCGGGTGGCCACACCTTTGGCAAAGCGCATGGCGCGGGCGATGCAGCCCTTGTCGGGCACGAACCCGAAGGCATGGGGATGGCGGCGCAAGGCTTTGGGTGGATGTCCGCGCACAAGTCGGGAAGCGGCGTCGACGCCATCACCAGCGGGCTGGAAGGGCCATGGACGCCCACGCCGACCTCATGGGACATGAGCTATTTCGACGTGCTGTTCGGCTATGAGTGGGAATTGGGCAGCAGCCCGGCGGGGGCGTTGCAGTGGCAGGCCCGTGCCCTTCGGCCACAGGATCACGCGCCGCAGGTTGATGGCCAGGGCACCGTACCGCTGATGATGTCGACCGCCGACATGGCGATGCGGATGGACCCGGCCTATCAGAAGATTTCGCGCCATTTCCACGCCAACCCCGATGTGTTCGCCGATGCCTTTGCGCGCGCG
Organism: Rhodobacterales bacterium; assembly: GCA_038205925.1. Classification (GTDB taxonomy): domain Bacteria; phylum Pseudomonadota; class Alphaproteobacteria; order Rhodobacterales; family Rhodobacteraceae; genus Pseudotabrizicola. The sequence continues at coordinate 3,846 of JBBRBJ010000018.1, forward strand.
TGGTACAAGCTGACACACCGCGACATGGGGCCCCGGCCGCTGTATCTGGGGCCGCTGGTGCCGTCGGAAATCCTGATCTGGCAAGATCCGGTTCCGCCAGTGGACCACCCGCTGATCGACGAGTCCGACATGCTGGCGCTGAAGGCCACGATTCAGACATCGGGGTTGGCCCTGCCCGATGTGGTGGCGACGGCCTGGGCTTCGGCCGCGACCTTTCGCGGGTCAGACAAGCGCGGCGGCGCCAACGGCGCGCGCATCCGACTGGCCCCGCAAAAGGATTGGGAGGCGAACCAACCCGCGCAACTGGCGCGCGTGCTGGCCGTCTATGACCGGATCAAGGCGGCGTTCGATGCCAAGGGTGCCAAGAAGGTGTCTATTGCCGATCTGATCGTGCTCGGCGGCTCGGCGGCGATCGAGGCCGCGGCGCGTGCAGCCGGGCAGGAGGTGACCGTGCCCTTCACGCCGGGCCGCACCGATGCCACCCAAGAACAGACCGACGTGGAAAGCTTTGATGTCCTCGAACCCGCGGCAGACGGTTTTCGCAACTATCAGCATGCGCAATATACCCTTTCGGCCGAGGAACTTCTGGTCGACCGCGCGCAGCTTCTGGGGCTTTCTGCACCGGAAATGACAGTGCTGGTGGGCGGGATGCGGGTACTGGACGCCAACTATGGCGGCAGCAACCACGGCGTTCTGACCGACACCCCCGGAGCGCTGACGAATGATTTCTTCATCAACCTTTTGGACATGCGCACCGTCTGGACCCCCACTTCTGCCGCCGAGAAAGAGTTCGAGGGCCGCGACCGAACCACGGGTGCCGTCAAGTGGACGGCCAGCCGCGTCGATCTGGTGTTCGGGTCCAACTCGCAATTGCGCGCCTTGGCCGAGGTTTATGCAGGCGCCGACGCAGGGCCGATGTTTCTGCGTGATTTCGCGGCGGCATGGGTCAAGGTGATGAATGCCGACCGCTTCGATCTGGTCTGATCGGAAGACACGCGCGGGCCTGACACGGCCCGCGCGTCTACAGCACCCGCCCCCGGTTCGGGAAAAGGGGGGCTTTTCTTGCTGAACGCAGCCCTATCCCATGCTAGGATCTTATCCTTTGGGGTTTTTTGCGGCCAAAGGGCGCGACGCTGCGTGCTGGGCAAGCCGGTGCCGGAACAAGAACACGGCGCGCCCGCAGGCCAAGGATTTGCCGCACCATGGTTGCAGGGCTGATCACGCCAAGAATATCCGCCATCATTCGCAGATCCGCCCGAACGCCTTTGAGCAGGCCCCGCTTGCGCTGCTTTGACGGGCTGGCCACACCGGGCCAGTCAACAACCGCCAACCGTGCCCCTCGCGCCAAAAGCATGCTGTTGAGGTAAACCTCGAACCCGAAGCGCGGCAGCTGGCGCAAGGTATCGTCCGCGCCATCCAGTACATTACGCGCAAAGGCCCGCTCGCCCGAGATGTAATCAAGGCCGATCATGCGCCAAGCCAGAGGCGCGTTACCCCGCAGACTGATCGCAGCATCAGCCGAGCCTGCCAGCACAGGGGCGAGAAGCCGGGTCACATCTTCGGCGCTCAGGCCGATCAGATCAGCGTCGATCAATAACAGAACATCCCCTGTCGCCGCAGCAATGCCGCAGGCCAGCGCAGCCGTCTTGCCGCCGTTTTGTGCACATGTGATGACTGTCGCGCCTGCGTGCCTGGCCACTTCGGCTGTGCTATCGGACGATCCGTCATCCACCACGATAACGGACCCCAACAGCGGATGACCGCACAACACGCCCAGCACCGCGCCGATCCGGGCGGCCTCGTTATAGGCGGGAACGATGCACGATACGCGCGGAAGATCCGTCACAGCGTCCCCCCACCTTTGCGCCACATGGCGCCCATGGCCAATGCCAGCAGCAGCGCGCCCGTCATCAGGGCCCAGGGCCAGATGCGGCCCGCGTCCATCGAGAGTGTCAGACCAAGGTGCCACCCCAGACCCGTCAGCAAAATCACCTTCGGAACCCCGGCCGCCATGGCCCACAGCACAAACCGCGCCGGGTGCATCCGCGCGGCCCCCGCCGCAAGCAAGATCACGGCGCCGAGGGCGTGGGTGACCTTGGCCAGGACAATCGTCGCGCCGCCATAACGGTCGAAGTGCGCAGTCAGCCGTTGCATCCTGTCGTCCGACAGGCCGAGGCGGCTGCGCCACGGCGCGGGCAAACCGGGCACCACCAGACGTCCCGCAAGATAGTGCAGCAGGTCTCCGACGATCTCGCCCAGAACTGCGACCACCATCACGGCCCCCAGCGGCAACAGCCCCATGCTGGCAAGCCACCCCCCTGCCAACGTCGCCGCCGGTCCCTCGATCAGGCACAGCAGCGCCAGAATCAATAGGCCATGCTCGGCAATCAGCGCGGCCAGCGACCCGTCTTCAATCATGGAGGCGCCCGGCCCCCGGCGCGCCAGCCGCCTGCGACATGGGTGTGCCGCGCCACTCGAACCCACGGCGGCGAAGGGTGACCAGCCAGACGGCAGGGATCAGCAGATCGCGAAGGGGCAGCGCCACCAGATCAGACGCGGCCACTGGCCAGCCGTTGACGCGTGCGAGGACAACCTCGGCCCCATACCACAAGGCAAACCACGGCAGAAGCCAGGCTGGGGACAACCCTGTCAACAGCAGGCAGGCAGTCAGGGCGGCGGTTGGCAGCACAGCGCCGTTCAGCGGCTCAAGCATGAAAATGGCAGGAAACCCGTCGCGGCGCACAACAGACCAGCGCACCTGCCGCGCCAAGACATCGGCCAGACGACGCCTGCCGATCGGCTGACAGAACGGTGCGGGCGTCAGACGCACCTTCAGACCCAGACGGCGCACCACCTTGGTCGCGGCCACATCTTCGGCCATGTTGCGGCCCAACACGGCAAATCCGCCGGCCCGGTCCAACAGTTTGCGCTGCCAGAACAGCGTCTTGCCTTGGGCAAAGCCCAGGCCCAGCGTGTCGGCGGCCAGTTGGATGCGGGCCTGATTGCCGTTCAGGAAGGCGCATTCCAGCCGCGCGGCCATCCCGTCGGGCCAGATGCCCGCGGGCGGCGACGTCACAAGGCCGGTCTGATCATCCCACGCCGCTGCAACTGTGTGCAGATAATCAGACGGCAGCAGCAGGTTGCTGTCGGCCATGCAGACATGCGCATGGCGTGCAGCCAGCCATCCCTTGGCCAGATTGTTCAGCTTGGGATTGCGGCTGAGGCGCTCATCCCCGATCAGCAGACGTGCGTTTAGCCCAGGATGGGCAGCCATCAGGCGGCGCACCAGCGGCACGGCGGCATCGTCACCACGCGCTGCACAGAAGATGACTTCATACTGCGGATAGTCCTGCGCAAAGCTGGAGGCCAGCGTTTGCGCGTCGAACGCGTCAAGTCCGCAGACAGGCCGCAACAGCGTGATCGGCGGCAGCGCGGACGCCTTCACCGGCCGAAGCCAGGTCCGGACGCTGCGCATGGCCAGCAACGCCGAGGTCAGATGCGCCGCCAGCGCCACAACGGCAAACGTCAACAGACCAAGGGCAAGCGCGGTCATCGCCAGCCCTCGGCGCGCGCAAGCGCGTGCGACGCCGCCGCCCCCTTGACCCCGACGCCGCCTGCGCTTGTGGCGACACTGGCGTCGATCAGACGCAGGGCTCCGGTATCGGTTTCGACAAGGGCTGTGAAACTGTCCACCCAGTCGCCACAGTTGGCATACAAAAGCCCGTGGTCCGCGTGCAGCGCGGCCTTGTGAAAATGACCACAGATGACGCCGTCATGGCCGGATTGCCGTGCAAGGTCCACCAGCCGTTGCTCATGTGTCTGGCCCGCATAGATCAGGTCGCTCACCCAGGCGAGCAGAACCGCCATCGCGCTGCGTCCGTCGTTCTGGACGACACGCCGGCGCAACCGCCGCAGCGCCGCGTCAAGCGCGCGCAGCCGCCCGTCAATTCGGCTGCCGATCCGGGTGCAGACATGCCAGCGCAGCCAGCGCGCGTCCAGCGCATCGCCATGCAAGACCAGATACCGCCGACCGTCAGCTGCATCGTGGGTCATCTCGGTCAGCACCGTGGCAAAATCGAGGCCCACGTCGTCGCGCACCCCTTCGTTCAGGACTGCGGCATCATGATTGCCAACCAGATAGAAAATCTCTGCGCCCTCTTTCGCCCTCTGGCGCAGCAAGCCCATGACGTCTTCATGCCGATCGGACCAGATCCGCCGCAGCGGATGCCAAAGATCGAGAATGTCGCCTACAAGAAAGATCCGGTCCGCCGTGTGGCATCGCAGGAACTCATCGATGGCATCGATCCGGCATCCTATCGCCCCCATGTGCAGGTCCGACAGGAACAAGGTCTTGTGGCGATGCGGCAGGGATTGGGTAAATGCGGGGCGAATGCTCATGCGCGAACCCTTCGATGTGTTTTTATCGCGCCATCAGTCTCAGCTTCCGGGAACGGTTTCATGACGTTTCTGAATCAAAAATATGAAGAGACCGGCTGACGCCACGTTGCAGCATTCTGTGACGTTTTGTCAACTTTTCCGTCCGGATTATGCGCTCTGGATGGATGTGGCGTTGCTGTTCCGCCGCCTCCAGCCGCCGCGCTGCCGCGCCCACTGTGTGTGCGCCCGCGTCCAAGCCTTGCCCCGCGTTCAGATCAATCCGTATTGCCGCGCCTTGTTGCGCAGGAACGGCAACCCCTCGCCCAGCACCACATCGCGGCTATCGGCCACCGGGCGCCACACCGCAAGGCCGTTGGCCACCTCGGGCGGCATGTCGATAAAGCTTTCCATGGCAAGCCCACCCGTGAACCCCACCGCCTTCAGGGCGCCAAAGATCTCGTCCCAGCGCACGTTCCCGGCCCCCGGCGTGCCCCGGTCGGATTCCGACAGGTGGATGTAGCGCAGGTGCGCGCCAGCATCGAGGATGCCGAGGGCCAGCCCGCGCTCTTCGATGTTCATGTGGTAGGTGTCCAGATGGACAAAGATGTTGTCCGCGCCCACCCGCTCGATCATCTCGACCGCCTGCCAACCGGTGTTGAGGATGTGGTTCTCATAGCGGTTTACCGGCTCGATCCCGAAAGCAAGGCCAAGGTGCCGTGCGTGCCCTGCCACATCGGCCAGCACGCGGGCCACATTGTCACGCTCTGCCATTGTGGGGGGCACACCCGTGCGCTCGCCGATCCCGCCATAGGTGACACCGGTCAGCGCCGTCGCGCCGATGGCCGCCGTCTGGTCCAGCGCCAAGCGCAGAAAGGCCATCGCCGCCTGCGGATCGCTCGACGCACGCTTGCCCTCGGGCAGACCCAGCGAGCACACTGCCGCCATTCCGTGCGCCTCAAGCAAGCGGCGCGAATGTGCGGTATCAACCTTTTCGGGCGACAGCAGGGCAATCTCGATGAAATCCATCTTGTGCGCGACCGCCGCCGCCACGGCACGTTCGGCCCCGGCATGATCCCACGCCATGGTCCACATCGAGGTGTGCACACCAAAACCCTTCATTCTTCGTCCTCCTCGGCAAGCAGCAATCCCACGGCCAGCGCCTCGTCCACGATCAGGCGGTTGATGAACCCTGCGGCCAGCACCGCGCGCAGGGCGCGTGCCTTGCCCGCCCCCGCCGACAGGGCCAGCACGTCGGCGCGCTGCAGATCCTCGACCCCGATCGAGGGCGCGCGCGCGTTCAGATCGGTATCGGCAAGCTGGCCACCCTTGCGAAAGAACTTGCCCGTGCTGTCTGCCACCGCGCCGCAAGTGGCCAGTTGCGCCACCTCGGCCGCCGTCAGCACGCCCGAGGTCTGCAACAACGCGCCCGGCGTGCATTCGCCCACCGAAATCACCATGTGCTGCGCGCCGCGCGCCACCTCCAGCGCCTCACGTACCATGCGCTGGCGCTGGATCGTGGCGGCATCCTCGGGGGTGTCGGCCAGAAACGGCGCAGGCAGAAACACTGCCCGCCCGCCGGTTTGTGCGGCCAGACGCGCGCATACGTCAAAGGGGCTGGTGGCCGATGTGCGCACCATCGACCCCATCAGCGACACGAAACACAGATCCGGGTTGCGCAGACCCGTCACCGCATCCGACATGGCCGCCACAGTCCGGCCCCAGCCCACGCCCACGGTTACCGCACCGTCGCGCCCGATCCGGGCCAGATACCCCGCCGCCAGCACCCCCACCGCGCGCCGCCCTGCGTCGGCGTCTGGGCCCGCATCGGGGGCCACCTGCGCCTCGGTCAGGCCAAAGCGCAGCGTCAGCCGGTCGGCGAGCGTCAGCGTTCGCGCGGTGTCATGTTCGATGCTGACGCGCACAAGGCCCATCTCGCGCGCTTCGGCCAGAAGGCGCAGCACCTTGAATCGCGACAGGCCCATGCGGCGGCTGACTTCTTCCTGACTCATCCGGCCAATGTGATACAGCCAGGCGGCCTGCACCCTGTCGTCGCTGTCCCTGCCGTGCTGCATCCTGCGCTGCCTTTTGTGGTGGGGCCAACTAGACACTTGACCGGGGGCGCCGTCAACGTCTATCACAAATGTGCAAGAGGTGCACAATATTGCTTTCGCAGCATTGCACGCGCAGCAAACGGGTAAGGGTTCATGGCCTATGTGATCGGCATCGATGGCGGCACGGAAAGCTTGCGCGCGCATGTGTTCGACCTTGCCGGTCGGGCGCGGGGCGTCGGCAAATGTGCCTATCCCACCGCCTTTCCCGCCCCGGGCGAGGCCGAGCAGAACCCCGACGACTGGTGGCATGCAACCGGCGTCGCGGTGCGCGAGGCGATGGCCGCGGCGGGCGTCACCCCTGATCAGATCGACGCCATCGCGTGCGACACCACCTCGTGCACCGTGGTGGCGCTGGATGCGGACGGGCGCCCCTTGCGCCCGTGCCTGCTGTGGATGGATGTGCGCGCGCACCGCGAGGCGGCAGACGTGGCCGGCTGCGGCGATGCGGGCCTGCGCCTGAATGGTGGCGGCACCGGGCCTGTCAGCCCCGAATGGATGATCCCCAAGGCGCTGTGGATAAGGCGCCACCAGCCCGACATCTGGGCCAAAGCCGTGATGGTGGGCGAATATCAGGATTTCCTGACCCTGCGCCTGACGGGCAGATGGGTGGGCAGCCTGAACAATGCCACCATGCGCTGGCACTATCAGACCGGGCATGGCGGGTGGCCCACGTCGATGCTGGCCACGCTGGAGATGTCCGATCTGCTGGACCGCTGGCCATCGGCGTTGATCGCACCCGGCCAGCCCATCGGCCCCCTGACGGCCGAGGCCGCAAGCCATCTGGGCCTGCGCGCGGGCACCCTTGTGGTGCAGGGCGGCGCCGACGCCTTTATCGGGATGATCGGTCTGGGCGTGACGCAGCCCGGCGACCTTGCGCTGATCACCGGGTCCAGCCATCTGCAACTGGGGGTCGCCGCGCATCCTGTGCACGCGCCCGGCGTCTGGGGCAGCTACATGGATTGTGTCTATCCGGGCCGCCCCATCATCGAAGGCGGGCAAACCTCGACCGGGTCGGTGATCGCCTGGTTCAAGCGCAACTTTGCCGAACACCTCGATTTCGACACGCTGAATGCGCAGGCGCAAGCGATTGCACCGGGGGCCGAGGGGCTGCTGGCGGTCGACCATTTTCAGGGCAACCGCACGCCGCACACCGATGCGCTGGCGCGCGGCGCCATCACCGGGCTTTCGCTGAAGCACACACCCGCCCATGTTTACCGCGCGCTGATCGAGGCCGTCTGCTTTGGCACCTGCGCCATTGTCGATGCCTTTGGCTCGGCCTTTACCGCGCGCCGTATCGTTGTGGCGGGTGGTGCCACGCGGTCACCCTTCTGGCTGCAGGTCCATGCCGATACTCTTGGTGTGGCGCTGGAACTGACCGAGGAAACCGAGGCCTGTGCCCTTGGCGCGGCGATCCTCGCCGCGCATGGGGCGGGCCACTTTCCCACCATCGACGCCGCCTGCGCCGCAATGGTGCGCACCGCGCGCCGGATCGAGCCGGACATGGCCGCACACGCCGCCTATGCGCCGATCTATGCCCGCTACCGCGCCGCCTATGCCGCGCTGAAACCTCTGAGAGTTGACGCATGACGGCTGCATCCACGACTGCTTCCACAACCCCTGCCGCACCCAACGCGGCCCCGCTGCACCGCTATCGCATGATGCGGCGCATAAGGTCGTTCGAGGAACGGGTGGGCGAGTTGTTCCTGAAAGGTGAAAGCGCGGGGTCGATGCTGCACCTGTCGATCGGGGAAGAGGCCGTCGTGGGCCTGACCGATGCGATGCAGACAGGCGATACATTCACCACCCACCACCGTGGGCATGGGGTGTTCCTGGGCCGCGGCGGCGATCCGGCGCGCATGATGGCCGAAATTGCGGGCAAGGCCGATGGTTATTGCCGGGGCAAGGGCGGCTCGATGCACATCGCAGATCGGGCACTCGGGCATCTGGGTGCCAATGCCATCGTCGGCGGCGGCATCCCGCATGTGGTGGGCGCAGGCATAAGCTATCGCAACGCCGCCACGGGGCAGATCTCGGTCGCGTTCTTTGGCGATGGGGCGATGCAGCAGGGCATTCTGTATGAGGCGATGAACATGGCGGCCCTTTGGCACCTGCCGGTGATCTTTTGCTGCATCAACAACCAGTATGGGATGGGCACGCGGGTCGATCGTTCGGCAGGGCACCATGATTTCCCGGCGCGTGCTGCGGCCTTTGGTCTGGTTGGCGCGCGGGTGGACGGCGTGGATGTCGAAGGTGTGCACGATGCTGCGCGCACGCTGGTGTCCGGCGCGCGTGAGGGGAAGCCAGGTTTTCTCGAAATCGACGCCTACCGCTTTCACGGCCATGCGCGGATGGACAAATCCCCCTACCGCACGCCTGAGGAAGAGGCTTCGGGCCGCGCACGCGACCCGGTAGTGGCCGCGCGGGCCTCGGTCGCGCGCATTGGCCTTGCCTCGGCCCCCGATCTTGAGGCGATTGACGCCGAGGCGGGCGCCGAGATGGACGCGGCCCTTGCCCATGCCATCGCCGCCCCTGCGCCCGGCGCGTCAACGATGTTCGAGGATGTCTACGACGCCACCACTCCCGCCCCCCGCCCGCAGCGCGACCGCCTTTTTGCCATCTTGTCCGAAGGGGCGCGCGCATGACGCAGACAACCTACCGCGAGGCGATCCGGTCTGCGCTGCTTGACGGAATGGCGGCTGACCCCTCTGTCATCCTGATCGGCGAGGAAGTGGGCGTCTACGGCGGCGCCTATGGGGTGACCAAGGGTCTGATCGACCTTTATGGCGCGCACCGCGTGATCGACGCGCCGATCTCCGAAGCGGGCATCTTGGGTGCAGCCATCGGTGCCGCGATGACCGGCCTGCGCCCTGTGGCCGAGTTGATGTATGTCGATTTCATCGGCATGACGATGGACCAGTTGGCCAATCAGGCAGCCAAGTCGCGCTACATGTTCGGCGGCCAGATCGGTGTGCCGATGGTTCTGCGCACCCAAGGCGGCACGGGCCGGTCTGCGGCAGCGCAGCACAGCCAGAGCCTTGAGGCCTGGGTGCTGCACACGCCGGGTTTGCGTCTGGTGATGCCTGCGACCGTGAATGACGCCTATCACCTGCTGCGCCAGTCACTGACGCAACCCGACCCGGTGGTGTTCATCGAGCACAAGGGGCTTTATACCCTGAAGGGGGATCTTGACCCGTCCACACCTGATGGTGCATGGGGCCAGCCCGTCATCCGCCGTACGGGTGCCGATCTGGTGATCGTCACCTACAGCCGGATGGTGCACGAATGTCTTGCCGCCGCCGAACGGCTGGCGGCATCGGGCGTCGAGGCGACGGTGATCGACCTGCGCTGCCTGAACCCGCTGGACGAAGGGCCGCTGATCGAGGCCGTGCGCGCCACGGGCCGCGCGATGGTGGTGACCGAAGCCGCGGTCACGGGCTCGGTCGCGTCCGACATTGCGGCACGTCTGGGCGAAGCGTGCTTTGACTGGCTGGAAGAGCCCGTGTTGCGGGTGGGCGGCGAAGACATCCCCATTCCCGTGGCCCCGGCGCTGGAGCGCGCATCGATCCCTTCGGCAGATCTTGTGCATGACACGGCCCTGTGGCTGGTCACCCGAAAGGCGCCGCCATGGGCCGCATGACGCTGACCCTGCCCCGCCTTGGCGAGACCATGGAAGAGGCCCGGGTGACCGATTGGCTGGTGGCACCGGGGGCGGCCTACCGTCGCGGCGATGTGCTGCTTGAGGTCGAGACCGACAAGACCGTCGTCGAAGTGCCAGCTCTCGCCGATGGTGTGCTGGTGGCGCAACTGGTGGTGCCGGGTGACATGGTGGCGCTGGATCAGCCGATTGCCGAGGTTGAGGTGGCTTTTGACACGACGACGGCCAGGACCACTCCGGCCATTTTGGCCGAAGCCACACCCGCACTCGTTGTCGCACCGGTAATCATGCCCCCCGAAGCACACAATTGGCGTGCCCTTGTGGCCCCGCCGGGCCCTGTGGCGGCAAGTCCTGCGGCGCGCGCAGCGGCCCGGGCGGCGGGGGTGGATTTGTCCGAACTGACAGGCTCGGGGCGGCGCGGGCGGATCATGGCGTCTGATGTGGCGGGAGCGGCTTCGCAGGGTGCGGCGGCCTCGGTCGTGTTGCTGCACGGTCTTTTTGACGATGCGCGGGGCTGGCGCGACCTGCCCGAACAGTTGCGCGCCCTTGGCCATGCCTCGCACGCGCTGGACCTGCCCGGCCACGGATCCAGCCCGGCAGTGGCGGCCACTCTGGACGGCATGGCCGATGCCCTTGCCCCCTGGCTGCCCGATGGGCCGCTGGTGCTGATCGGCCATTCGCTGGGTGCCGCGCTGGCCGCGCGTCTTGCCCGCCGCCTGGGGACCCGCCTGACGCGGCTGATCCTGATCGCGCCTGCGGGCATCGGCGCCCGCATCAACCCCGATTTCACCCAAGGGATTCTTGCCGCGCGCACCCCTGCCGCCCTCGGCCGCGCGCTGGCCCTGCTGGACGCAGGCCCCATTTCCCCCAGTGCAATGGCACTGGAACTTGAGCGTCTGATCACCCTGCGTGACGGCCATGCGCTGATATCGGCTGCAATGGCACAGGACGGGCTGCAACAAATCGACATCACCGCCGATCTGGCAAATCTCGCCTGCCCGGTGTCGGTGATCTTCGGCACCGCCGACCGCATTCTGCATTGGCAAGACATCGCGCATTTGCCCGCGCATGTGGCGTGCCATCTGGTGCACGGCGCAGGCCATCTGCCACATCTGGCAGCCCCGGGCCTGATTGCCCGGCTTATCGGCCACGCCACGGCCCCCAGGGACAGGAGAATGCCCACCTGACCATACCGAAACCGAGGTATCACCGAAAAACTACCTTTCGGGCCCTTGGCAAGCATCCCTGCTTTGAATCAAGATCCGGTCAACGCACTGAAGACGACCCGAACAATCGCAGATCAACTGCGAATTTAACTGGAACGGCAGGCAAGATCGCCTAAAGTCAGATCACAACGACCCTGACACGGGGTCACTTCTCGGGAGGAAGACATGAAAACCAACAAGACACTTGTTCTGCTGGCGGCTTCGGCCTCGCTGCTGGCGATGCCGGCACTGGCACAGGACACAAAGAAAATCGCCACGGTGGTCAAGATCGCCGGTATCCAGTGGTTCAACCGCATGGAGGAAGGCGTCAAGCAGTACGCCGCCGACACCGGCAATGATGCCTTTCAAGTGGGCCCGGCACAGGCCGACCCACAGCAGCAGGCAGCCCTGATCGAGGACATGATCGCCCAGGGCGTCAACGCACTGGCCGTGGTTCCGATGAGCCCCGAGGCGCTGGAGCCGGTTCTGAAGCGCGCCATGGATGCGGGCATCACCGTCATCACGCATGAGGCCGCGAGCCAGCAAAACACCACCTACGACCTTGAGGCGTTCAGGAACGAGGACTTTGGCGCCAACCTGATGGAGCAGATGGCCACCTGCATGGGCGGCACGGGCGAATATGCGGTGTTCGTCGGATCCCTGACCAGCCAGACCCATAACCAGTGGGTCGATGGCGCGATTGCCTACCAGAAGGAAAAGTATCCCGACATGATGATGGTCGGCGACAAGAACGAAACCTTCGACGACCAGCAGAAAGCCTATGAAAAGGCGCAGGAAGTGCTGCGCGCGTTTCCGAACGTCAAGGGCCTGCAAGGCTCGGCTTCGACAGACGTGGCGGGGATCGGTCTGGCGATCGAAGAGCGTGGCACCGCCGACAAGACCTGCGTGTTCGGCACCTCGCTGCCCTCGATCGCAGGGCAGTATCTGGACACCGGCGCCGTGGATGGCATCGGCTTCTGGGATCCGTCGGTTGCAGGCTATGCGATGAACAAGCTGGCCTCGATGGTGATGGCGGGCGAGACGGTGACCGACGGGATGGACCTTGGTCTTGAGGGCTATGAGGCGATCAAGCTGGACGGAAAAGTGATCTACGGTCAGGCTTGGGTCAACGTGAACAAGGAAAACATGGCCGATTATCCGTTCTGATCGGATGGCGGTCCGATCGGACCATGCCTTTTTCCGGGGGGGCGGGCCAGCCTTGCCCCCCTTCACTTTCCGAAAGTCCCCTCATGGCCGAGCCATTGGTCACGCTGGACGGCGTGACGAAAACCTATGCCGGGATCACCGCGCTGGACGGGGTCAGCCTGACAATCCGCGCGGGCGAGGCCGTGTGCCTTGCGGGTGAGAACGGGTCTGGCAAATCGACACTGATCAAGATTCTGGTGGGGGTCGAGCGGCCGAATGACGGGCGCATCGCCTTTGATGGCAAACTGCAATCTGCCATTACCCCGCGCAGCGCCGCCGAGGCCGGGATCAAGGTGATCTTTCAGGATTTCAGCCTGTTTCCAAATCTGACTGTCGCCGAAAACATTGCCTTTTCCGCCGAGTTGGGGGCCAATGCACGCCTCGTGAACCGCGCCCGGATGCGCACGCTGGCCCGGGCAGCGCTTGACCGCATCGGTGTGGATATCCCGCTGGATGTGGCGGTGGAAACCTTGTCCGTCGCGCATAAACAACTGGTGGCCATCTGCCGTGCACTTGCCACCGAGGCGCGCCTGATCATCATGGATGAGCCGACCACCGCCCTGACCGAGCGCGAAGTGCGCGGTCTTTTGACCATCATCCGACGTCTGAAGGCCGACGGCGTGGCGGTGCTTTTCGTCAGCCACAAGCTGGCCGAGGTGCTGGAGGTGTGCGAGCATGTGGTGGTCTTGCGCAACGGCGCCGTAGTGGCCGACGGTCCGGCCACCGGGTTTGATGCAGCCTCGCTGACGCGGCACATGACCGGGCGCGACGTGGCAGCCACCCCGCCTGCCCCCCTGTCGCCTGCGGCGCCCGCGCTGATGCAGGTGCAGGGACTGGGCAAGGCCGGTGCCTTTGAAGATGTCAGCTTTACCCTGCATGCAGGCGAAGTGCTGGGCGTCTCGGGACTGCTCGGCTCGGGGCGGACGGCGCTGGCCAAGGCGCTGTTCGGCCTTGTGGTACCCGAGGCGGGCAAGATCGTGCTGGATGGGCGGGCCGTGCGCCTGGGCGATCCGGTGGCGGCGGCGGTGGCGGGCATCGGCTATGTGCCCGAGGACCGGCTGACCGAAGGTCTTTTCCTGACGCAAAGCATCGCGCAAAACGTCAGTATCGGGCGGCTTTCCGCATATTCGGGCGGCGCGGGTGTGCTGGATCTGGGCGGTATGATGGCCGAGGCGCGCGACTGGCTCGCGCGCCTGTCGGTCAAGGCGCCAAACCCCGACGCCCCGGTGCGCAGCCTGTCGGGCGGCAATCAGCAACGCGTGGTTCTGGCGCGCTGGATGGCACGGGCGCCGCGGGTGCTGATCCTGAACGGGCCGAGCGTGGGTGTTGACGTCGGCTCAAAATCCGAGATCCATGGCATCATTGCTGATCTGGCGGCACAGGGTCTGGGCGTGATCGTGATCTCGGATGATCTGCCCGAGCTGCTGTCCACCTGCCACCGCCTGTTGGTGATGCGTGCGGGTCGCATGGTGGATGACATTCAGGGCTCGCAGATCACCGAGGCTGATCTTGCCCACCGGCTGGCGTCATGAAACTGGATTTTGCCCGGAATGAAACGCTTGTGGCGCTGGTCATCGCGGGCTTTTGCGTCCTTGCCGCGTTCAGCGATCCCGGTTTTCTGTCACTTGCCACGCTGACCGATCTTTTGCGCGGTGGCATCGTGCTTGGGATATTCGCGGTTGCGGCATTCGTCGTGCTTGTATCGGGCGGGATAGACGTAAGTTTTACCGCCGTCGCGGCCTTTACCATGTATGTTTCTGCGATGGTGCTGAACGCAGTGGCACCCTGGATGCCATGGGGCGCGGCGCTGGCCATCGGGATGGCAATAGGCGCGGGCCTTGGCGCGATAAACGGCATCCTGATCGCTGGATTCGGCCTTCCCACGCTGATCGTGACACTGGGCACGCTGTCGATCTTTCGCGGCTTCATGCTGACCTTCGTGGGCCAGAAGCAGATCACCACCCTGCCCCCCGGCATGCGTGAGTTTGGCCGGATGATGCTGTTGCGGGGCGAAAACGCCGATGGCTCATTCTACTCGCTGCACGCGGCCTTTGCGGTGACGGTGCTGGTGATCGTGGTCACGTGGTTCATCCTGCACCGCACGATGCTGGGGCGGTCCATCTTTGCGATCGGCGGATCCGTTGAATCCGCACGGCGCATCGGCATCAACGTGCGCGGCGTGCAGTTTTTCGTCTACGTCTACGTCGGCGCGCTTGCAGGTCTTGCGGGCATTATCCACGCCAGCATGGCGCGGGTTGCAAACCCGTTCGATCTGGTGGGGCTGGAGCTTTCGGTGATCGCCGCCGTGGTTTTGGGCGGGGCCCGTCTGGCGGGGGGGTACGGCACCCTGACGGGCACGGTTCTGGGTGTGGCCCTGATTGTCCTTGTGCGCAACAGCCTGATCGTGCTGGGCATTCCATCCACCTGGCAATCGGTTGCCATCGGCATCCTGATCCTGATCGGCACCGGCCTGCCCGCCTGGCAGGCCAAGCGCGCAGCGGCGAGGGCGGCATGAAAAACCCATCCCTGATGTCGCGCGTATTTGCATCGCCCGAGGGGCGGCTGGCCGTGATCACGCTCGTCGTCTTCGTGGGCATGGCGTTACTGTCGCCCGACCGCTTTCTCAGCGTGCAGAACCTGACCTCGATGGCGTTTCAGTTCCCCGAGTTTGCGATTCTGGCACTTGCGATGACGATTACCATGCTGACGGGCGGGATCGATCTGTCAGTCGTGGGGATCGCCAACCTGACGGCGGTGGTGGCGGCGATGATCATGATCCGCCTTACGGGCAGCGATGCGGGCACCGGCGTTTTGATCCTGGCGCTTGGCGTGTCGGTGATCGTGGGCATGCTGGCGGGGGTGTTCAACGGCATTCTGGTGGCCTGGTTGGGCCTGCCGCCCATTCTGGCCACGCTCGGGTCGGGGTTGATCTTCACCGGTATCGCGATTGCGCTGACGGGCGGATCCGCCCTGATGGGCTTTCCGCCCGCCGCAGCCTGGGTGGGCAATTCCACAACCTTCGGCATTCCCACGCCGCTGATCCTGTTTGTGGTGCTGGCGGTGGGAATATCGCTGTTGCTGACACGCACCGCCTTTGGCGTCCGGTTGCGGATGTACGGCGCCAATCCGTTGGCTGCGCG
Organism: Rhodobacterales bacterium; assembly: GCA_038205925.1. Lineage (GTDB taxonomy): Bacteria > Pseudomonadota > Alphaproteobacteria > Rhodobacterales > Rhodobacteraceae > Pseudotabrizicola. Next base: position 19,540 of record JBBRBJ010000018.1, read on the forward strand.
CTTTGCCGCGCTGAACATTGATGCGATGCTGATCAAGGTCTATGTCTTGTCTGGTGCGCTTGCAGCCATCGCAGGCATGGTGGTGATGAGCCGGGCAAACTCGGCCAAGGCCGACTACGGATCAAGCTATCTTTTGCTTGCGGTGCTGATCGCCGTGCTGGGGGGCGTGAACCCCTATGGCGGCTACGGCCGGGTGATCGGTGTCGTTCTGGCGGTGCTGTCGATGCAGTTCCTGTCGTCCGGCCTGAACATGATCGGCGTGTCGAATTTTGCACGCGAGTTGATCTGGGGCGTGCTTTTGATATTCGTGATGATCCTGAACACATGGCGGGCCAGACCCCGCTGATACAGAACCCCCGATACTGAACCCCCCGATACAGAACCCGGAGAGAGCCATGAAAAAGATCCTCAACAACCCGGTCGACTATGTCGATGAAATGCTGGCGGGACTGACCGCCGCACACCCCGAGTTCTACCGCATGGCGGGAGAAACGGGCCGCGTGGTGGCGCGCGGCGTGCCGGGCAAACCGGGCAAGGTGGGCATCGTCTCGGGCGGCGGGTCGGGGCATTTGCCGGTGTTCACGGGCTATGTCGGGCCCGGTCTGCTGGATGCCTGCGCGATCGGCGATGTGTTCGCCAGCCCCTCGGCCGAACAGATGGCCGATGCGATGCGCGCGGCCTACTCGGGCGCGGGGGTGTTGCGGCTTTTTGGCAATTACGGCGGTGATATCATGAACTTCGACATGGCGGGGGACCTTGTCGAATTCGACGACATCCGCTGCACCACCGTGGTTCTGGCCGATGACATCGCCTCGGCGCCCCCATCCGAGGCGGCCAAGCGGCGCGGCGTAGCGGGCATGGTCTATGCGTTCAAGATTGCCGGGGCCGCGGCCGAGGCGGGCCTCGATCTGGACGCGGTCACCCGTGTGGCGCAAAAGGCGGCCGATGCGTGCCGGTCCATTGGGGCGGCGCTGTCGTCGTGCACCGTGCCGCAGGCAGGAAAACCCACCTTCCAGATCGGCGAGGACGAGATGGAGATGGGTATGGGCATCCACGGCGAACCGGGCGTCTGGCGCGGCACCCTGCGCCCCGCCGATGCGATTGCCGGCGAAATGATGGACCGCCTTCTGGACGACATGCCGATCACGTCGGGCGACCGGGTCTCGGTGCTGGTCAACTCGTTGGGGGCGACACCGCCGGAAGAGCTTTACATCCTTTACCGTACAGTCAAGGCGCGGCTTGAAGGTGAGGGCGCACAAATCACCATGCCGCTGATCGGCCGCTATGCCACCAGCATGGAAATGGCAGGCGTGTCGTTCACGCTGATCAAGCTGGACGATGAGTTGGAGGGGTATCTGAAAGCGCCGTGCGATTGCGCGTTCTGGAGTGTGAAATGACTCTGACGGTGGCAGATCTGCGAGGCGCGATTGCGCGTCTGGCGGTGGCGATGGAGGGGCATTTCGACGCGCTGAACGCAGCCGACGGTGCGCTTGGCGATGGTGATTTGGGGGTCACGATGAAGCGTGGAACCGGGGCGATGGCCGAGCTTGCGCCCGGATTGCCCGACGATCTGGGTCAGGCGTTGCTGGCCTGCGCGCAGGCGTTCACGAAAACCTCCGGATCGTCCTATGGCACGCTGATGGCGACCGGGTTGATGGCCATGGCCAAGGTCCTGCGCGGGCGCACGGACATTGAGGCGTCCGAAATCTCAGACCTGATCGCCGCCGCGCGCGATGCGATGCAGGCACGCGGCAAGGCGGACCTCGGAGGCAAGACGGTGCTGGACAGTCTGGATGCCATGGCGCGGGCGACGGCCGGTTTGACGGCGCCCGAAGCTGTGGCGCAAGCGGCGGCACTGGCAGCGGTCGAGGCGCAGACGGCGCTTAAAGATCACCTCGCAACCATAGGGCGCGCAAGGATTTTTGGCGAAAAGACCCGTGGCATGGACGATCCCGGAATGCTCGCCATGACAGCCATCGCCGCAGCAATAAAGGGCTGAGCCTGCGCGGGGCCCCCGATTCCCTTGCCTTCATGAATCGTCCCGGATCCCGAAGCGGGATCTTATTGCGCGCTGATCATGGCGGCGGGTTGCCATCATGCAGCGCATGATCTGCCGGGGAAAAGCGCGTGGCGCCAAACTGGCCCTGATGCCAATAGGGATAAATCAGCGGCGGCCGGCTGACGACGTTCAACGCCGCAAGATCCTCGGCAGAAAGGGTCAGATCCACGGCCTTGAAGTTGTCGCGAAACTGATCCTCGTTGCGCCCGCCCACCACAAGCGACGCCACCGCAGGCCGCGTCAGCAGCCATGCCAGCGCCACCTGCGCCGCCGACGCGCCATGCGCTGCACCGATCCGCACCAGCACCTCAACGATGTCATAAAGCCGCTCGACATCCCGGATCGGGGGTTCGGTCCAGCCCGCCGCCTGACGGCTGCCTGCGGGCGCGGGCTGGCCACGCCTGTGTTTGCCCGTCAGCAATCCCGCCGCCAGAGGTGACCAGACCTGCACCCCCAGCCCCTGATCGACGCTGATCGGCAACAACTCGTATTCAGCCTCTCGCGCCTCAAGCGTGTAGTGAATTTGCTGGGCGGCAAAGCGCACATGGCGATCCCTCTCGGACGCCATCAGTGATTTCATCACCTGCCAGCCCGCATAATTCGAGCAACCCGCGTAGCGGATCTTGCCCTGCCGCACCAAGGTATCCAGCGCCTCCATCGTCTCTTCGACCGGGGTCAGTCCGTCCCACTCGTGGATGTAGTAAAGGTCGATGTGATCGGTGCGCAGGCGTTTCAGGCTGCGTTCGCATTCGCGGATCAGGTGCCAGCGGCTGGCGCCTTCGTCATTGGGCCCCGGCCCGATCTTCATGCGCGCCTTCGATGTGACCAGCACTTGATCGCGCCGACCGTCCAGTACCTCGCCCAGAATCTCTTCCGACACTCCGGTGGAATACATGTTGGCCGTGTCGAACAGGTTGACCCCATGGTCGATGCACAGATCGACCAGCCGCCGCGCCTGCGGCACGCCCTGATTGCCGACCATTCCGAACGCGCCCTGCCCGCCGAACGTGAAGGTGCCCATGGTCAGGACCGAGACCTTCAGGCCCGAGCGGCCCAGCGTTCTGTATTCCATCACCCATCCTCCGGTTTCCCCGTCAGCAGACAGTATCCACACCCGCTGGTCAATGAAAGCAAAGACGAAACCGGGAATTTCAGGCAAGGGCCACCGGACGCAAGGATGATCGCCGTTGACAGTCCGGACCGCACCGTCATGCAAAATCGCGCTATCGGGCACGCAGGATCTGGTGCAGGATGTTCCCATGGCGTTGACCTTGGCAAAACGAAGCGGCGGGCCGGTGGCAGGACTTACCACCCCCATCAGCGCCAGATCGGCAGATCACGGGATCGGCGCCACGACGCGGACCGCGCGCGCACCTCCGGAAAGTGAGGCCGCATGATCGTGCCTGACCGGATCGCGGCCCTGCCCTGCTGGTCGGGCCTTTTTCGGGCGGAACCGTTGACCGGGGGCCTGTCGAACGAAGCGTGGAAGGTGTGGGATGCGCGCGGCATCCACGTCGCACGCTTCGGTATGGATTACCCCTTTCACCACGTCAGCCGCCCGCGTGAGGCGATGACCGCCCGCGCGGCGCATGCCGCAGGCTTTGGGCCCGCGCTTGAATATGCGGCGGAGGACGTCAGCGTTGTGCAGTTCCTGACAGCGCGCGCCTGGGGGCCCGCCGATCTGTGCGCAGCCCCCGACCGGATCGGCCACTTCATGCGCCGCTTTCACCGTCTGATGCCTGCCGAGGTCTCTGGCCCCGGCTTCATGTTCTGGCCCTTCCATGTGATCCGCGACTATGCCCGCACGATCCGCGCCGGTCACAGCCCCTTCGCGGCAGCCCTGCCCGACTATCTGGATCTGTGCGCGCGGATCGAGGCGACGCAGATCCCGCAAGACATCGTCTTTGGCCATCACGACCTGCTGCCCGCGAATTTCCTGGATGATGGCAAGCGGCTGTGGCTGATCGATTACGAGTATGCGGGGTTTGGCACGCCGTTGTTCGATCTGGCCGGAGCGGCCTCAAACGCGGGGATGGATGAGGATCAGACCGAAGCGCTGCTGATTTCCTACTTTGGCGATTATCCCGATGAACCCCTGCGCCGCGCCTTCGACGGGATGCTGTGCGCCAGCCTGTTGCGCGAGGCGATGTGGGCCATGGTCTCGGATCTGCATCTGTCTGCCCCCGGCGCTGACTACAAGGCCCATGCCCGCGACAATCTTGACCGGCTGGCGCGCGCGTTGGGCGATTTTCACATCAGACACGGATACGCCCTGACATGATCTGATCGCGGCGACGGGCCCGTGCGATCCGCAGGCGCCCCCGCCTTGGGGCGGGGCCGCGCGCAGGCAAAGCGGGGCGGGGCAGTCAGGCCGGTTGGTCGGCGATCACATCCTGACGCTGCTGGCCCAGACCGTCGATCCCCAACTCAACCACATCGCCTGGTTTGAGGTAATGCGGTGGTTTCTTACCCATTCCCACGCCGGGAGGCGTGCCGGTCGAGATGACATCGCCGGGATGCAGGGTCATGAATTGCGACAGATAGCTGACCACATGCGCCACGCCGTACACCATTGTGGATGTCGTGCCATTCTGCATCGTTTCGCCGTTGACCGTCAGCCACATCTTCAGCGCCTGCGGGTCGGCCACCTCATCGCGTGTCACAAGCCAGGGGCCGATCTGCCCGAAGTTGTCGCACGATTTCCCCTTGGTCCACTGACCCGCACGCTCAGCCTGAAAAGACCGTTCGGACACATCGTTGGTTACCGCATAGCCTGCGACATGGGCAAGCGCATCGGCCTGCGAGACATATTTGGCGCGGGTGCCGATGACGACGGCCAATTCAACCTCCCAGTCGGTTTTCTGCGAGGTGCGGGGGATGATGATCGGATCATTGGGCCCGCAGATAGCCGATGTGGCCTTCATGAAGATCACGGGTTCCGGCGGCACGGGCATGCCCGATTCCGCGGCGTGGTCGGCGTAGTTCAACCCGATGCAGATGAATTTGCCGGTGCCCGCAACACAAGCGCCAAAACGGGTTGTGGCATCCACCACGGGCAGGCTGCCCGCATCGACGCGTGCAAGTGCGGCCAGCCCGTCATCCGACAGGACCGCGCCCGCAATATCGGGCACCACGCCCGTCAGATCGCGGATGGTGCCATCGGTATGGATCATGCCCGGCTTTTCGGCCCCCAGGGGCCCGTGACGCAACAATTTCATCGTTTTTCCTTCATCTTCCGGGGTTACCCCCTACATCACCGCGCCAATTTGCCATGGCACGAATTCCGCCCCGCCAAAGCCGAGCGCCTCGGACTTGGTGACCTCACCGCTTGCCACGCGCAAGAACAATTCGAACATTTCGCGCCCCTTAGCCGCCAGCGTGGTGCCAGTCAGGATGTCGCCTGTATCAATGTCCATGTCTTCTTCCATCCGGGCAAACATCTCGGAATTGGTGGCTACCTTGATGCAAGGCACGGGCTTGTAGCCCGAAACGGATCCGCGCCCGGTGGTGAACACGATCAGGTTTGCCCCCGACGCAACTTGCCCGGTGACAGAACAGGGGTCATAGCCGGGGCTGTCCATGAACACGAAGCCCTTGGTATCAATGGATTCTCCGAACAGATATACGCCCGACAACGGGGCCGAGCCGCCCTTGGCAACCGCGCCCAGCGATTTTTCCAGAATGGTGGTCAGGCCACCCTTCTTGTTGCCGGGGCTGGGATTATTGTTCATCTCACCCTTGTTGCGCGCCGTGTAATCTTCCCACCAGTGAATGCGGTCGATCAGTTTCTGGCCCACTTCGGGGGTGATTGCGCGGCGGGTCAGCAGGTGTTCGGCGCCATAGATCTCGGTCGTCTCGGACAAAATCGTGGTGCCGCCGTGTGCGACAAGCAGATCCGACGCCACGCCAAGGGCGGGGTTCGCGGTGATGCCCGAATAGCCGTCCGATCCGCCGCACTGCATTCCGATCACCAACTCGGACACCGGGACAGGCGCGCGCGTGCAGGCATCGGCGGCGTCGGCCATGCCCGCCAGCATCGCGACCCCGGCCTCGACCGTGCGCCGGGTGCCGCCGGTCTGCTGAATTGTCATGTACTTGAAATTGCCGTCCGCCCGCATCCGCGCAGCGCCAATCAGATCGGGGATCTGCATCACCTCGCACCCCAGCCCCACCAGCAGAATCCCCGCGAAGTTGGGGTTGCGGGCATAACCCTGCAGGGTGCGAAACAGCGTCTGATACCCCTCATCCGTGCCCGACATCCCGCAGCCCGAGCCGTGGACGACGGGCACGATGCCATCGACATTCTTCAGGGCGCGGAACCAGTCGGTTTTCTCGGCGGCTTCGGCAATGAAGCGGGCGACCGAGCCTGCGCAGTTCACGCTTGTCAGAACCCCGAGGTAATTGCGCGTGCCCACCCGCCCGTCAGCGCGGCGATAGCCCATGAAGGTGCGCGGCTCGTTCGCGGGCACAACGGGCCGCATATCGACGCCAAAGGCGTAGTCGGCGGTGTGGTCGGCCATGGCAAGGTTGTGCGTGTGCACATGCCCGCCGGCGGAAATGGCAACAGTTGCCTGCCCGATGATCTGGCCATAGCGGCGCACCAGCGCGCCGGGGGCCACGTCCGCCCGCGCGATCTTGTGTCCGCGCGGGATGGGATGGGGCAGTGCGACCCCGTCAACCTTTTCGCCTGCGGGCAGGTCGGCTAAGGCGATGGCGACGGTGTCGCCGGGGTGCAGGGTGATGGTGCGGGGCATGGGGTTAACTCGTCAGGGCGCGGTCAAGATGGGTATAGCCGCCATCCACGAACAGCCATTGGCCTGTCACATGGCTGGCGCGGGCCGACAGGGCAAAGATCACCATGGCGGCCATTTCCTCGGGCGTGGTCATGCGGCGACCAAGGGGGATGCGCGCCTCGATGGTGGCAAGGGTGTCTGCCGGGTCGGGCGTGGCATCAAGAATGCGGCGATAGAGGGGTGTCATGGTTTCAGCCGGGATCACCGCGTTCACGCGCACGCCGTGCGGCGCCAGTTCCGCCGCCCATTCGCGCGTCAGCCCCAATTGCGCCGCCTTGGCCGCGATATAGGCCGAAGTGCCGCCCTGCCCCGTCACGGCAGTTTTCGAGCTGATGTTGACGATGGCGCCGCGCGCGGCCTTCAGATCCTCCACCAGCAGATGCACCAGCGTGTAATAATGCAAAAGGTTGCGGTCGAGCGAGGCGCGAAACGCCTCTGGCCCCGCATCAAGGCCGATGCCGTCATTGCCGCCCGCATTGTTGACCAGCATGTCAACCGGGCCCCATTTGGCGCGGGTCTGGGTCACGGCACTGCGGCACGCCTCATCTTGCGACAGGTCGGCGTGAACCCAGCCGGCAGTGGGCGCTTTCGCGGTCAGTGCGGCCAGAAAAGCGGGCTCGGGCGTGCTGCGGGCATAGATGACGGGCACCGCCCCTTCATCCGCGAGGCCAAGACTGATCGCCGCCCCGATGCCCGAGGCGCCCCCCGTCACCACAACCACCTTGCCTGCAAGTCCCAGATCCATGGGCCGTCCTTTTGTGTCTTCGGAATGGGGGCGCACAGACCGATCTGCGCGCCCCCGGTATTCAGGCCAACAGATCAGTCGTAAAGCACGGCTGCGATTTCAGGGCTGTCGATGTTGGTCTTGTCATAGTAGAAAAAGCCGGTGTCGATGTTCTTGGGCACAGCTTCGCCCTTGGACGCCATCACCGCCGCCTTCACCGTCTCATAGCCGATGCCGACCGGGTTTTGCGTGATGGCACCCGCCATCGTCCCATCCATGATCGCGGCCTTTTGTGCCGCACCACTGTCGTATCCGATCACCACGAGGTCAGCGCGCCCGCTTTCCTTCTTGGCATTGACCACACCGATAGCCGAGCCTTCGTTGGCCCCGAACATGCCTTTCAGGTCAGGATGCGCGGTCAGGATCGCCTTGGCGATCTCGGTCGATTGCAACTGGTCGCCGCCGCCATACTGGGTGTCGACGATCTCGACCCCGGGGTGGGCTTCGGCCATGCGGTTCACAAAGCCGTCGCGGCGGTCGATCCCGGTGCGCGAGGTCTGGTCATGCACCACAAGCGCCACCTTGCCCGACCCGCCGATCAGTTCGGCCATCTTGTCGGCGGCAAGCGCTGCAGCGGCGATGTTGTCGGTCGACGCCGTAGAGGCGGGAATGTCGCTGTCCACGCCTGAGTCGAACGCGATGACGGCAATGCCCGCCTCTTGCGCCTGTTTCAGCAGCGGAATGGCGGCCTGGCTGTCAAGCGCGGCAAAGCCGATGGCAGCGGGCTTTTTGGCAAGGGCCGCGGCCAGCATGTCGATCTGCTTGTCGACCTGCGCTTCGGTATCGGGGCCTTCGAACGTGACCTCGACATCCATCTCGGCGGCAGCCTTGTCGGCACCCGCCTTCACGGCTTGCCAGAACTGGTGCTGGAAGCCCTTGGAAATCATCGGGATGTAGAGCTTGTCTTGCGCCTGTGCGGTGCCAAGGCTGGCGACAAGGGCGGCAGCGCTGATCGCGCCAAGCAGGGATCTTCTGAGCATGGTTTTCTCCTCCGGTTGCTCTTCGTTCTTTTGTCGGTCCGGGGCGCTTGCCGCCCTCTTTTTCAATTCTCACGCGACCTTGCGGCGGCGCAGCATGTCGGCATAGACGGCCGCAATGATGATCAGGCCGGTCACCACCGTCTGCCATTCCTGCGCCACCGACAGGATGCGCAAGCCGTTCAGCAGCACCCCCATGATCAGCGCGCCGATGATCGTGCCCAGCACCGACCCGCGGCCCCCCGCAAGCGAGGTGCCCCCGATCACCACGGCGGCGATTGCGTCCAGTTCATACCCCAGCCCCAGTGCAGGCTGGGCCGAGTTCAGGCGGCTGGCAATCAACAGCCCTGCCACGCCGCAAATTGCCCCCGCCAGCGCATAGATCGCCATTTTCCAGCCGTCGGTGTTCACGCCCGACAGGCGCACCGCCTCTTCGTTAGATCCAAGCGCATAGCAATAACGCCCCAACACCGTCCGGGTCAGCACCCATGAGATGACGATCGCCAGCACGAACAGGATCAGCACCCCGTTGGGCACCGGAATGGCAGGGAATACCGTGCCGATCAGCGACCCGGTCGCGATTTGCGAAAAACCGGGCGTATCGTTGAAATAGATGGGTTTCGTGCCCGAGATCACCAGGCTGAGACCCTTGAGGATCAGCATCATTCCCAGCGTGGCGATGAACGGCGGGATCTTCATCTTGGCCACCAGCGTGCCCGAGATCAGCCCCGCCGTGGCCCCCGTGGCCACCGCTGCCAGCACGCCAAACGGCAGCGGCAGGCCCCAGAACGTCAACACCACGCCCGCAATCACCGCGCAGAATGTCATCAGCGTGCCCACCGACAGGTCGATCCCCCCGGTGATGATCACCAGCGTGGCGGCCAGCGCCAGCACCCCGTTCACCGACGTTGCCTGAAGAATGGCGAGGATGTTTGAGGTCTGCAAAAAGTTCGGCGAAGAGACTGAAAAGAACACCAGCAGCACGATCAGGCTGGCAAAGGCCAGCAGCATCTGCTGGGCGCCGCCGGATCTGTTGCGGGGCGTCGGGGCGGTGGCGTCGGTCATGCAAGCACTCCTGTCGGGGCGGTTTCGCGCACGCGTGTTTCGCGCGCTGTGGCAAGGCGCATGATCTCGGCCTGCGTTGTGGCAGGACCGCCGGGCAGAAAGCCGGTCAGCCGCCCCTCGCACATCACGGCAATGCGGTGCGACAGGCGCAGAACCTCGGGCAATTCCGACGAGATCACGATGATCGCCTTGCCCTCGGCGGCGAGCGTCTGCAGCAGACGGTAGATCTCGGCTTTGGCGCCCACGTCGATGCCGCGCGTCGGCTCGTCAAAGATCAGGATATCGCAGTTGCGCAGCAGCCATTTGGCAATGACCACCTTTTGCTGATTGCCCCCCGACAACAGCCGGACCTCCTGGCGTTCGGACGGGGTGCGGATGGCAAGGCTGGCGATGTACTCGCGCGCGACGCGGCCAAGTGCGGCATCATCCACCCGGCCAAAGCGGTCTGAAAACCGGGGCAGCGAGGCCATGCCCACATTCGCACGCACATCCAGCCCAAGGGCCAGGCCGAAATGCTTGCGGTCCTCGGACAGATAGCAGATGCCTGCGGCCACAGCATCTTGTGGCGTGCGGATGCGGGCAGGTTTGCCGTGCACCAGAATGTCGCCCGCCTCACGCGCATCTGCGCCAAAGATCACGCGCGCCACTTCCGTCCGCCCCGCCCCCATCAGCCCCGCAAAACCCAAGATCTCGCCCCGTTTCAGCGCAAAGCTGACATCGCGCACCATGCGGCCACGGGTCAGGCCCCGCACTTCAAGCGCCACAGGGGCAGCGGACAGGTCGGGAATATCGACATGCATCTGATCCAGATCGCGCCCGACCATCATCGAGATGATCGTCTCGATGGGCGTATCGGCGGCTTGAACCGTACCGATATAAGCGCCGTCGCGCATCACCGTCACCCGGTCGGAGATGCGCTTGATCTCGTCCATCTTGTGGCTGATGTAGACCACCCCTACCCCGGTTTCGCGCAAACGGCGAATGATGGCGAAAAGTTCCGCCGTTTCCGCATCGTTCAGTGCCGCCGTCGGTTCGTCCATGATCAGGATGCGCGAGCGGAACGACAGCGCCTTGGCAATTTCCACCATCTGCTGGCGGGCGATGGTCAGGCCGCGCACCTCGGCGCCCGGATCCATGGGCACACGCATTTCGGCAAACAGGGCACTTGCATCCGCGTTCAGGCGGGCTTCGTCCAGCATTCCGAACCGGCCGCGCGGCTCGCGCCCGATGAAGATGTTCTGCGCCACCGTCAGGTCGGGCATCAGCGCCAGCTCTTGATGGATGATCCCGATTCCCAGCGCCTGCGCCGCACGGGGGCCACTGATGGTGACCGCCTTGCCCTCAACCTCGACAGTGCCAGCATCGGGGGTGTAGATGCCTGACAGCACCTTCATCATCGTGGATTTACCGGCGCCATTTTCGCCCATAAGGGCATGCACCTCGCCCGGCTGCAGATCGAACTGAGCGCGTTTCAGGGCGTGAACGCCGGGGAAATGCTTGTCGATGGAGGTCATGCGGACAAGGTCGGTCATGCAGGGTGACCAGACGCAACGCTGCGCATGATAATCAGGCTGCTCCCGGCGATCCCGTCGGGATGCATGATTTTTCTCATTCCCAAGCGCCCCCCCTCGCCCGCAAGTGCCCGTCTCGCCGTGACTGTAGACCCGGCGGGCGAAACGTGTAAATTGTTTTTAATCAATTTGCGCAAAGAACAGGTTACGCAGCCGACATGGCCCGCACCGACAGCCGATTTCGCACGGCGCACAACCAGATGCTGGATCTGATGGCACCGCTGGTGCCGGGGGCGCTGTTGCCGCCCGAAACGCGGCTGTCGGACCAGTTGCGCGTCAGTCGCACGGTGGTACGCGCCGCGATGCAGCGGCTGGCGACCCGCGGCGTGATCGCGCTGGAGGGGCGCCACAAACACCTTTTACGCCCCCCAACCGCCGATGACCGCCTGCCCGAGCGCGACGATTACATCGGCCTTGCAGCACTTGAGGGACGGTTTCTGGGCTGGGTGTTGCGCTTTGACGTGCCCGCAGGAACGGCGCTGAACGTGGCGCAGATGGCCAAGGAGTTTTCGGTGCCGCCGCATATGCTGCAAGAGTTTCTGGCGGGTCTGGGCCAGTTCGGACTTGTCGAGCGGCGGCCCCGGGGCGGCTGGCGGCTTTTGGGCTTTACTGCCGACTACGCTGTGGAACTGACCGAGTTTCGGACATTGCTTGAGGTGAATGCCGTGCGCTGCGTGGCGGCCCTGCCACCGGACCATCCGATCTGGGCCGATCTGCGTGTGCTCGAAGGGCGTCATCTGGACCTTCTGGCCCGAATCGACACCGATTTCCACGCGTTCTCGCCCCTCGACGGTGCCTTTCACGCCTGCATCAACACCGCCGTCACCAACCGGTTCGTGGCCGATTTCCAAAAGGTCGTCTCATTGATCTTTCACTATCATTATCAGTGGGACAAGGAACTGGAACGCCACCGCAACGAGGCCGCGATCCGTGAGCATATGACAATCCTCGCGGCGATGCGCTCGGGCGACGCGCAGGCCGCCGAGGCGACGGTGCGCGCGCACCTGTCCACCTCGCGCGAGACGTTGCTGGCATCGTTGCGGGGGCACAACCTTGTGTGAAAAACCAAGGCCGGCTGGCGTGAAAAACGGGGGCTGGCAGGGGTGCGAATGGCTGGATATGGTGCCGCCAGACACAAGTCCAAAGGCCATCGAAGGACCGCTTTTCCATGACCGCCACCCCCCGCCGCGACCCGCCCGCCGCCACCTCGTATGATGTGGTGATCATCGGCGGGGCGATGCTGGGGTCTTCAACCGCCTGGTTTTTGGGCAGCAACCCCGATTTTCAGGGCCGTGTCCTGGTGATCGAGCGTGACCCCAGCTATGCCCATGCCGCCACCTCGCACACCAATTCGTGTATCCGTCAGCAGTTTTCCAGTGATCTGAATGTGCGCATCTCGCAGTTCGGGGCCGCATTCGTGCAGGATCTGCCACACTTCATGGGCGCGGACAGCGGCGCGCCAAAGCTGCGGATCCGCAATTTCGGCTACATGTATCTGGCAAACACCCCCGCTTTCGCCCGGACTCTGCGCCAAAGTCATGCGGTGCAGGCGCGGGCGGGGTCGGGTACGCAGTTGATGACGCCCGAAGATATCGCCCGCGACTATCCGTTCTACGCGGTCGACGATCTGATCCTTGGCAGCATCAACACGGTTGATGAAGGGTATTTCGACGGCATTACGGTTTTTGACTGGTTCCGCCGCCGTGCCCGCAAGGCGGGTGTGGACTATCTGTCGAATGAGGTGGTGGCGATCAGCCGAAACCCCGGCGGCACGCGGGTTGAAAGTGTGACCCTTGCCAGTGGCGAGGTGATCGCCTGCGGACACGTCGTCAACGCCAGTGGCACGCGCGGGGCGCAGGTGGCGGCACTGGCCGGGATCACTATCCCGATCGAGCCGCGCAAGCGCCACACTTGGGTCTTTACTGCGGCCACCCGCCTGCCGCGCGACCTGCCGCTGACCATCGACCCTTCGGGCGTGCATGTGCGGCAGGACACCGACACCACCTTCATGGCGGGCGGCCATGCCGACGCTGACCCGGCGGTTGCGTGCGATGATTTCGAAATGGACCACAGCCTGTGGCAAGACCACGTCTGGCCCGCCTTGGCCACGCGCATCCCGGCGTTCGAATCGATCCGCGTGGTGCGCGAATGGGTGGGGCATTACGACATGAACACGTTGGATCAGAATGCCATCGTCGGCCCACACCCCGAAGTTGCGAACTTCTTGTTCCTGAACGGCTTTTCCGGCCACGGGCTGCAACAGGCGCCCGCCATGGGCCGCGGGGCGGCGGAATGGCTGACCTATGGCGCCTGGCGCAGCCTCGATCTGTCGCCGCTGGGCTTTGCGCGGATCGCCGAAAGCCGTCCGTTTGTAGAGACGGCCATCATCTGAAACGGCCGTTTGCAGACCCAACCCCTACCCCCGCGTCACATCGACATCATAGAGCCAGTCAAAGCGGCGCAGGGCAAGTCCGGGGGCGATCCAGCCCCCCATGCGCAGGCCCGCGTGCGCCACGCGCCGGGTCAGGCCCGAAAGGTGATAGGTGCGCGCGTTGCGGCTGGCAGCATCCACGATGCGCGCACAGCGCCGCGCACGCGCGGCCTGATAAGCGAACAAGGCAGCCGCATGGGTGTCGTGGCTGGCGAGTGTGTCCGCCAGCACCCAGGCATCCTCAAGCGCCATGTTGGCGCCTTGCGCCAGAAACGGCAGCGTGGGGTGCGCGGCATCGCCCAGAATGACAGCCGCGCCATCGGGTTGCGCCTGATACCAGACCTTTGCGACGGGATGGCGGAACAGGCCCCAGAGATATGCGGTGTCTACCCGGGCCAGCCAGTCCTGCACGCGGGGGCCAAAATCTGCAAAGGCGCGGACCAGATCGGCAGGATCGGCCCGGTGGCTCCAGCCCTCGGCCGTCCAGGCGCTGCGCTCTTCGACGGCGACGATGTTGCGCAAGGTGCCGCCGCGCAGAGGATAGCTGACGATGTGTCGGCCCGGGCCCATATGCACCTCGGCCACGGCTGGGGCGCCGGGGGTCTCGGGGATCAGGGCGCGCCACGCAACCTGTCCGGTAAAGAAGGGCGGGGTACCCCCGTCCGAAAGGGCGGCGCGCACGGCCGAGTGCAAACCATCAGCGCCGATCAGCAGCCGCGCCGTGCCGTGTGCGCCACGGCCTGACCTGGTGACTGCCGACAGCGTAAATCGCGGGCGCGGGCCCGCCAGATCAACCGCATCAATCCCCTGCCCGGTGCGCACTGTCACCCCTGCCTCGGTGGCCCCCGTCAACAGCAGATCAATCAGATCGGCCCGGTGAACAAAGTGATAGCTCTGATCGGGGCGCAGGCGCCCGACGGCGAGCCGCGTCACATCGCGCCCGGTCAGCCCGTCGATCAGCGCCACCGCCTTGGCCCGGACCGACACCGCGTCCAGCGCCGCCCCCAGCCCCAGCGCGCGCAGCACCACCGCGCCATTGGGGCTGACCTGCAGCCCGGCCCCCACCTCGGACACCTGCAACGCCTGTTCCAGCACCGTGACCACGGCCCCGCGCATGGCCAGCGCGCGCGCAACCGCCAGCCCCGCGATCCCGGCGCCGATGATTGTGATCTGCTGGCCGATCAGTGTCATTGCAGCCCCCAACGTGCCCCCGGAAAAGACAACGCCGGACCAACAGGCCCGGCGCGTCGTTCATGGCGTTTCGCCCATGATCACTCTTCGCGGTGCACTTTTTCGCGCCGCTCATGCTTTTCCTGCGCTTCCAGCGTCATCGTGGCAATGGGGCGCGCGTCCAGACGCTTCAGGCTGATCGCCTCTCCGGTCACGTCGCAATAACCAAACTCGCCGCTGTCAATCCGGCGCAGGGCGGCGTCGATCTTGCCCACCAGCTTGCGCTGACGGTCACGGGTGCGCAACTCAAGCGCGCGGTCGGTTTCCTCGGACGCGCGGTCGGCGATATCGGGCACAGCGCGGGCGCTGTCTTGCAGATTGTCGATCGTCTCGGCGCTTTGGTTCAACAACTCCTGCCGCCACAGGATCAGCTTGCGCCGGAAATACTCCAGCTGCCGGGCGTTCATGAAGGGCTCGTCCTCGGCAGGGCGGTAATCATCTGGAAGGAACGATTCGGGCTTCATGACGGCACTCTCCTTCTGGGCGGGGGGTGCTGCCAGGCGGGCATCTGACATAGCGCACTCCTGTTGGCGCTGCACCTAGCCCTTTTCGAACCACTTGTCACTAGGCGTTGCGACATTTTCTGTGCGGCCCTAGGGTCAGGCAGCTTCTCCTCTCAACTCATGGCATGGCTTATGCAATTCACGTCGACCAAAACCTATGTGGCAACGGATGATCTGCGGGTGGCCGTCAACGCCGCGGTGATGCTTGAGCGCCCGCTGCTGGTGAAGGGCGAGCCGGGAACAGGCAAGACCGAGCTTGCGCGGCAGGTGTCGCAAAGTCTGGGGATGGCTTTGATCGAGTGGCATGTGAAATCCACCACCAAGGCGCAACAGGGGCTTTATGAATATGATGCCGTCAGCCGCCTGCGCGACAGCCAGTTGGGTGACGCGCGTGTCAACGATGTGCGCAACTACATCCGCCGCGGCAAGATCTGGCAGGCCTTCACCGCCCCGGCCCGCGTCGTCCTTTTGATTGACGAGGTCGACAAGGCCGACATCGAGTTTCCCAACGACCTTTTGCAAGAACTCGACCGGATGGAGTTTCATGTCTATGAAACCGGCGAGACGGTCCGGGCCGCACAGCGCCCCGTGGTCATCATCACGTCGAACAATGAAAAGGAACTGCCCGACGCCTTCTTGCGGCGCTGCTTTTTCCACTACATCCGCTTTCCGGACATGGAGACGATGCGCAGTATCGTGGACGTGCACTTTCCCGGGCTGAAGCCGGCACTGCTGACCGCCGCGCTGACTGAATTTTACACGTTGCGCGATACGCCGGGGCTGAAGAAAAAGCCCTCTACATCCGAGGTGCTGGATTGGCTGAAGCTGCTGTTGGCCGAGGATCTGACGCCCGAAGATCTGCGCCGCGATGGCAAGGCCGTGCTGCCCCGTCTGCATGGTGCACTGTTGAAAAACGAACAGGACGTGCATCTGTTCGAGCGTCTGGCTTTCATGGCGCGCGCGGGTGGCGGGCGCGGAGATACCGGGAATCGCTAGGCGACGCGCGCCGAATCGGGCGGAATTGCCGTGGTTTAGCCACAGTTTTGCCACATTGAGGTAACGAACTGCTGGATTGTTGACACATAATGAAACAATTCGCGATTTTCTGTGGATAAATCGAGTGGTTCGCCCCTGCACGCGCCCCATCCATAGATAAGGGCCGAAAGGGCGGAATCCATATCATTGACACGATGCCGCCCCGTTGCGGACACTCGGGGCCTGTTCATTCGGCATTGTCCGATCTGTTGCAAGGCGCCTCTGATGACCCCTCGCGTTACCCCTGAAAACGACTGCAAAGATGCCTTCGGCAACCTGCGGTTCGTGGATGGTCGGGCGCGGGTTCGTGCGGCGCTGCAGCAGTCGGTCGGGGGCATTGGCGCGGCGGGGGCCGCGGGCGTGTTCCACACCATCTCTCCGCTGGCCGCGCACGAACGTGCTGCGCCGGATGGGGGGCGGGATCCGGGGGGATCCCGTAGACTGATCCGTGGTCCACGGCGCCGGTTCTGCCCGGCGTTGGTCCATCAAATGAAAACGGGGGCCGTTGCACAGCCCCCTCTCGCACCAGAGCTGCCACTCACATGCGCCTATCCACGCGACTTGCCTGCCTTGCGCTTTCGACGGCGCTGACGGCCTGCGTTCCTGCGCCACAGGCCCAGGTTTCAAAGAATATCATCGACGGGCCCGCCACAGGAATAGGGCTGCCTGCGATGCAGGTCTTTGCCGCCGGTCCCGCGGTCGGGGCCACACGCCCGAACACCGAGATGGTGACAGATTTTCTCGACCTTGCGTTTCGCATGGAAAGCGGCCGCGCGCTGCCGGTGCTGACCCGTTTTGAGGGACCGATCACGATTGCCCTGACCGGCGACGTGCCGCCCTCGGCGCGAGGAGAGCTTACCCGCGTCATCGGGCGGTTCCGGTCCGAGGCGGGGCTGGATGTCCGGGCGGTTTCTGGCGCCACGGCCGCGATCACCATCGATTTTCAGCCAAAGTCGCAACTGCGCCGGGCGGTGCCGTCGGCGGCCTGCTTCGTCGTGCCCAACATGACATCGTTCCGCCAGTATCTCGCATCGCGCAACAGCGCGGCCGTGGATTGGGCGCAACTGTCCCAGCGCACCAGGGTGGCGATCTTTGTACCCTCCGACACCAGTCCGCAAGAGGTGCGCGATTGCCTGCACGAAGAACTGGCACAGGCGATGGGGCCACTGAACGACCTCTACCGCCTGCCCGATTCCGTGTTCAACGACGACAACTTCCATTCGGTGCTGACCGGGTTCGACATGCTGATGCTGCGCGCGCATTATGCGCCCGAACTGCGGTCGGGCATGAATGAGGCCGAGGTAGCCGCGCGGCTTCCCGGCATCCTCGCGCGGCTGAACCCCCGCGGTCAGGGGCGGCAGGGCAGCCCAAAGCAACTCAGCCCCCGCACCTGGATTTCGGCCGCCGAAGCCGCCTTCGGCAGCGCGCGCGGCGCCAATCAGGCGCAGGCCGAACGGATGCTGGCCATCGCCAAGGCCCAAGGGTGGACTGACGGGCGCCTTGCCTTCAGCTATTTCGCACTGGCCCGGTCGCAGACTGCCGGCAACCTGAATGCGGCCATCACCACCTACACCACCGCCGCCAACATATGGCGCGCACAACCTGCAGGAGCGATCCATGCCGCTCATGTCGACATGCAACTTGCCGCCTTTGCCCTGTCGTCAGGCCAGATGGATCAGGTATTGTCGCTGACCGACCGCGCCATACCCGTGGTGCGCCAGCATCAGAATGCGTCGCTGCTGGCAAGCCTGCTTGCCATGCGTGCCGAGGCGCTGGCGGCCACGGGCCGTGACGCCGAGGCACGGGCGGCGCGTCTCGACAGTCAGGGCTGGGCGCGGTATGCGTTCGGATCAGAAGCACAGGTCCGTGCCCGACTGGGCGATATCGCCCAGCTTGGTGCCCGTGGCCGCAGGGGCTGACGGGCGGGGCTGGCATGGGCTGACCCCCCGGCATGATATTGGCAGGGGTTGGCGCATGATCGTTTTGGCAGGACTTGGACTTGGGGGCATCTACGGCGCCGTGACGGCCAACCGGCGCGGCGGCAAAGCGTTGGACGCGCTGCAATATGCTGCAGGGTATGGCATCGCCTTCGGCCTTTTGGGCGTCTTCGTCACGATCGCGCTGGAACGCCTGCTGGCGGTGTGACCCATGTTCCTGCCCTTTTTCGAATCCCTTCGAAAGACTGGCATTCCGGTTTCCCTGCGCGAGTATCTGGCCTTTCTCGAAGGCGTCGCGGCGGGCATTGTCACCTATGACATCGAAGGCTTCTACCATCTGGCCCGCACCGCGATGGTAAAGGACGAGCGGCATCTGGACCGCTTTGATCGCGCCTTTGCCGCCAGTTTCCAAGGGCTTGAGACGATCACGGCGGATGAGGTTCTGGCCGCGGTAGATCTGCCTGCGGGGTGGCTGGAAAAGCTGGCCGAAAAGCATCTGAGTGCCGAGGAACGCGCTGCAATCGCTGCCTTGGGCGGGTTTGACAAGCTGATGGAGGCACTGGCGGCGCGGCTTGCCGAACAGAAAGACCGCCATCAGGGCGGCAACAAATGGATCGGCACCGCAGGCACCAGCCCCTTCGGCGCATATGGCTACAACCCCGAAGGTGTGCGCATCGGGCAGGATTCCTCACGCAATCAGCGCGCGGTCAAGGTCTGGGACCAGCGCGTGTTCCGCAACCTTGACGATTCGGTAGAACTCGGCACCCGCAACATCAAGGTGGCGCTGCGCCGCTTGCGCAAATGGGCGCGCGACGGGGCGGCGGATGAGTTGGATCTGGACGGCACCATCCGCGCCACGGCCGATCACGGTTATCTTGACGTGCAGACCCGGCCCCAGCGGCGCAATGCGGTCAAGGTCCTGCTGTTTCTGGATATCGGCGGCTCGATGGACCCGCATGTGAAGGTGATGGAGGAGTTGTTCAGCGCCGCGCGCGCCGAATTCCGCCAGCTTGTTCCCTTCTATTTCCACAACTGCCTCTACGAGGGGGTGTGGCGTGACAACCATCGCCGCTGGGACGCGCAAACCCCGACCGCCGAGGTGCTGCGCACCTATGGCGCTGATTACAAATGTATCTTCGTAGGCGATGCGGCGATGTCACCTTATGAAATCCTGCATCCCGGTGGCGCGAATGAGCATTGGAACGCCGAAGCAGGCCAGGTCTGGCTGGAGCGTGCGTGTGCCGCGTGGCCCGACCATCTGTGGATCAACCCGGTGCCGCAGCCGCATTGGACCCATACCCGGTCAACCCGGCTGATCCATCAGATCTTCGCCGACCGCATGGTGCCGATGACACTGGACGGGATTGCACGTGGCATAAAGGTGCTGCGATGAGCCTGTGGCGACGCCATCCCATCCTGATCACCGCCTTTGCGATTGCGCTGGTTCTGACGCTGGCCTTTGCGCTGCGCTTTACGGCGCAGGTGCTCTATTGGTCGAACCCCGCGCATCAGAACCAGCGGGTCGAGGCGTGGATGACTGTAGCCTATATCGCGCGGAGTTGGGAGGTGCACGGTCCCGATCTGCTGATCGAGGCCGCACTTCCTGTATCGACCAAGGGGCCCCGCACGCTCGCGCGGATTGCCGCAGAGCGCGGCCTGCCGGTCGCGCAGATCATCGCCGAGGTCGAGGCCGCAAT
Source organism: Rhodobacterales bacterium (assembly GCA_038205925.1). Classification (GTDB taxonomy): domain Bacteria; phylum Pseudomonadota; class Alphaproteobacteria; order Rhodobacterales; family Rhodobacteraceae; genus Pseudotabrizicola. The sequence goes on from JBBRBJ010000018.1 coordinate 39,622, forward strand.
CCTGCGCATGAAGGCGTCTCAGCCATGAGCGAATGGGCACTGGACGCGGTGCCGACCTACGGGCCGTGGCTGGTGGCGCTTGTGACCTTTCTGTCCTGCCTTGCCGTACCGGTCCCCGCCTCGATCCTGATGCTGGCCGCCGGGGGGTTTTCGGCAGTCGGCGATCTGGTGCTGTGGCAGGTCGCGGCGGCGGCCTTGCTGGGCGCGATTGCGGGCGATCAGGCGGGGTACTGGGCCGCCCGCCTGGGGGGCGCAGGGCTGATGGAGCGGTTGTCTCACAGTGTCACCAGGACGGCCGTGCTGACGCGCGCGCGGGCGCTGGTGGCATCGCACGGGGTGATTGCAGTGTTCCTGACGCGCTGGCTGCTCAGCCCGCTTGGCCCCTATGCCAACCTTGTCACCGGCGCTGCGCGCTTTGGATGGGCGCCCTTCACGCTTGCGGCGGCGGCAGGCGAGGCGGTCTGGGTCGGTGTCTATGTGGGCGCGGGCCACAGCTTTGCGGGCAACCTGTCGGCCGCGACCGAATTTGCCGGGTCGATCCTCGGGTTTCTGGCCGCAGGAGCGGTGGCAGCGGGTCTTGGCTGGTGGCTGATCACGCTTGGGCGGTCAGATAGTTGAGGGGCCTTTCCATGCCGGCAAAACACCCCATATTAGGGCCATGATCAAGTTCCTGCCTATCATTCTTGCCATTGGCTACGCCCTTCTGATGTGGCGCTTTTCGGTGTGGCGAACCGCAAAGATGCTGGACGGGCAATCCACACCCCTGACCGACCCCGCGATCACCCGCCTCACCGACAAGATGGCCGCGGCGCTGGACATCCCGACGATCAAGGTGAATGTGTTCGAAATCGAGCCGGTGAATGGCCTCGCCGCGCCCGACGGGCGGATCTTCCTGACGCGCGGCTTCTTGAACCGCAAGGCGCGGGGCGAAGTGTCGGCGGAAGAACTGGCAAGCGTGATCGCGCATGAGCTGGGCCATGTGGCGCTTGGCCACACACGGCGGCGGATGATCGACTTCACCGGGCAGAACGCGGTTTTCATCATGCTGTCGGCGCTGCTCAACCGCTTTTTGCCCTTTGTCGGCGTGTGGATTGCCAACCTGATCTCGACCGCGCTGATGGCCCGCATGTCGCGGAGGGACGAGTTCGAGGCCGACGCCTATGCCAGCGCCCTGCTGATGAAGGCAGGGATCGGCACCACACCACAAAAATCGCTGTTTCGCAAACTTGAGGCGCTGACCGGCGCGCGCGGTCAGGGGATACCCGCGTGGCTGCTCAGCCATCCGCACACGGCCGAGCGTATCGCCGCGATCGAGGCCGCCGAGGAGCGATGGACCGTGGCCACGCTCCCCTGATCCGGGCTGCACCCACGGCGCCCTATGGCATCAGTGCACGGGCCAGCCTTCCCAGTTTTGCGCGCTTCAGCATGGATTTGAACGGCACTTCATCGCCGGAAATGCGACATGCGGTGGCATGAACATCGGCCACGATGCGGGCCACGATGGTCGGATGATGCGACCACATCTCCCACAGGAAACCATCGGGATCACGGCGACTGATGCCTTCGGCGGCAAGGACGTGGCCGGGAAAATCCTTGGCGTTGAAGGTGACGATGGCATCGGCGTGGCCTGCGATGGCGGTGGCCAGAACGTGCACATCGTCCGGATCAGGCAGCATCAGGCGCCGTTCGATGCCGGGATCCTCGCGCACGACCGCGCGCGGAAAGCCTGCGCGCAGCAGCGTGGCCTCGGTCCGGGCCTGCGCCTGCAAGACGGGCCCCAGCTTGGCAGTGGCAAGGGTCCATTCGCGCAAGATCCGGTCTGACACCAGCGGCTCGTAAAGCCCCGCCGCCGCACATCCCAACAGGATCTCGCGCAGGATCGGCGGATAGATGACGCAGGCATCCAGAACCGCCCTCATGCGCCGGTCCCCGGCATCAGCCGTCGAGCCGGAAGAACAGCGCCTTGAGGTAGCCGCTTTCGGCCAGTTGCGGCAGCATCGGGTGGTCCGCCCCGGCAAAGCCCGTGTGGATCAACTGACCCCGCCGCCCGCCCCGCCCGATGCCCCGCGCCGAGGCATTGCGAAAGGCGGAAAGGTCGGCGGCATGGCTGCACGAGCACAAGACCAGATACCCCCCCGGCGCCACCAGCGGTGCAGCCAGCCGCGCCACCCGCTCATAGGCGCGCAAACCGGCCTCAAGGGCGGGTTTGGCGGGGGCAAAGGCGGGTGGATCGCAGATCACCAGATCAAACCGGGCGCCTTCGGTTCCCAACGCCTCAAGCACGGCAAAGGCATCGCCCTGCCGGGCGGCAAAGCGGGCGCCCGCCCCCATCGCGGCAGCCCCCTGCTCGGCCAGCGCCAGCGCCGGGGCGGACCCGTCGACCGCCAGCGCCGATGTGGCCCCGGCCGCCAGCGCCGCCAGACCAAAGCCGCCCACATGGGCAAAGACATCCAGCACGCGCGCGCCGTGGGCAAGACGCGCCGCAAAGGCATGGTTCGGGCGCTGGTCATAAAAGATGCCGGTCTTCTGGCCGCCGATCAGATCGGCCATGTAGGTGGCGCCGTTCATTGCCACCGGCACGGGCGCGTCCAATGTACCGCGCAGCACCGTCACTTCTTCGTCCAACCCCTCAAGACTGCGCGAACGGCCCGCGCCGTTCTTGACCACATGGCGCACCCCCGTCACCGCACATAACGCGGCCACAAGCGCATCCAGATGTACCTCGGCCCAGGCGGCATTGGGTTGGACCACCGCCGCATCACCAAAGCGGTCGATCACGATACCTGGCAGGCCATCTGCCTCGGCATGAACCAGCCGGTAGAAGGGCGCGTCGAACAGGCGCGCGCGCAAGGCAAGGGCGCGCGCGATCCGCGCCTCGAACCACGCCTGATCAATTACCGCCGCAGGATCGGGATCGAGCATGCGTGCGATGATCTTGGATTTGGGGTTGACCGTCACCAGCCCCATGGGGCGGCGCAGGCCGTCTTCCAGCACGGCAAACGTCCCGGGGGTCAGCGCCATCGTGCGTCGGTCGGCCACGATTTCGTCGGCATAGACCCAAGGAAAGCCGTGGCGGATCGCCCGCGCCTCGGCCTTGGGCTTCAGACGGACCACGGGCTGGCCATGACTTTCGGCAGTGGCATCGGTGTCAAATGGGGTGTGATCGGGCGCATCATGCGAAAGAGGGGGGGTTTTCATGCCCCCCTTCTACGACAAAGCCTGGGTCTGGGAAATGCCCCTTGGCGCGGGTAGCGTTTCAATAAGGTGCGGCGACACGCTCTAGCGCGGCATCACAAGGTCGCTGGGCACGCTTGCCGAATGGCTGACGATCACATCGGGCGCCACCTCGCGCGACAACGCGTGCCGCAAGGATTGCACCAGACGTTCGGTCACGACAACGGTCTGGGTGCGGCCCATCTGTTCTTCGGCCACGGCCCGGCTTCCGCCCGCTGCCTTGACATCGGCCACAACCTTGCGCGGGCCATCCAGCACGGCACCCGAAACGGCATCGCGCACCGTCAGCATGTAAACCATGTCGTGCGTGCCCCCCACCGTATAGCGGGTCTTTTCGGTCACGCTGTGAAAGCGGACAATTTCGATGTCGACCACAACCTGCGGCCCCTTGCGCATCGGCGCCGTGGCCCCGGCTGCGGCGTTCTGGACAAGGGTTCGCACCTGCGCATGGCGGTCGCCCACAGGCTGACCCCGCCAGACGATGTCCGCGACGGGATAGAACACATTCGCCTCCGAGACACGCAAAGCCTCGGGCACGGTCACGTTCACTTGCATCACCTCATACTGGGCGGCGAGCCTCTTTGGCCCCGACACCGACCCTGAAGATGCAAGGGTGGCATCCACGGCCGAGCGTGAGACGGGCGACGATCCGGCACAGGCTGACAACACAAGCGCAACAGACAGAAAGGGCATAAGAAGCGTTTTCATGGTCTTTGTCCTCTGGAGAGAGTTCTTCCCCCGTGCAATCGTGTTATGGTTCACCAAAACGGCATGATTGCGGTCTTTGTCGCGCAAATTCGTGATCTTTGCGGGGTGCAATTGCGGCCCCCGTCCGTGGGTCATCCGGGCCAACGGGTTGTTAGCGCTAACGCCCCATGCTATGCTTTCCGTGAACTGAAAATGTCCGAGGCCCGCCCATGTCCCTGAACCGCACCCTTGCCGACGTGACCAACCGCATCCGCGAAAGATCCGAAACGACGCGGCAGGTTTATCTTGACCGCATGGGCAAGGCGGCCAGCACCGGCCCCGCGCGCGGGCATCTGACATGCGGAAATCAGGCCCACGCCTATGCCGCGATGGAAAATGACAAGGACACGCTTGCCGCGGTCCGCGCGCCGAACCTGGGCGTGGTGACGGCCTATAACGACATGCTGTCGGCGCACCAGCCGTTCGAGCGGTATCCCGACCTGATCCGTACCGCGGCCCGCGCGGCCGGGGCCACGGCGCAGGTCGCGGGCGGCGTGCCTGCGATGTGCGACGGGGTGACCCAGGGTCAGGCGGGGATGGAGTTATCGCTGTTTTCGCGCGACGTGATTGCACTGGCCGCAGGCGTGGCACTTTCGCACAACACCTTTGATGCGGCCCTGTATCTGGGCGTGTGCGACAAGATCGTACCCGGCCTGATCATCGCCGCCGCCACCTTTGGACATATCCCTGCGGTGTTTGTGCCCGCAGGCCCGATGCCCTCGGGCATCCCCAACGATCAGAAATCCGCCGTGCGCAACGCCTTTGCCGAAGGCAAGGCCAGCCGTGAAGAGCTGATGGCCGCCGAGATGGCCAGCTACCATGGCCCGGGCACCTGCACCTTCTACGGCACGGCCAACACCAACCAGATGCTGATGGAGTTCATGGGCCTGCACCTGCCCGGCGCCAGCTTTGTCAATCCCGGCACCCCCTTGCGTGAGGCCCTGACCACCGCCGCCGTTACCCGTGCCGCCCAGATCACAGCCCTTGGCAACGATTACCGTCCGGCGGGCGAAATCCTCGACGAGCGGGCCTATGTCAACGGCCTTGTCGGGCTGATGGCCACGGGCGGGTCGACCAATCTGGTGCTGCATATGCCCGCAATGGCGCGGGCCAGCGGCGTGATCCTCGATCTGCAGGACTTTGCGGATATCTCCGAGGTGGTGCCGCTGATGGCCAAGATCTATCCCAATGGTCTTGCCGATGTGAACCACTTCCACGCGGCGGGTGGCCTCAGCTACATGATCGGCCAGCTTCTGGACGCAGGGCTTTTGCATCCCGATGCAAAGACCATCGCCGGGGACGGGCTTGCCCTCTACCGACAGGAACCCACGCTCAGTGGCGGCAAGCTTGCGTGGCACGATGGTGCGGTCGATACCCTGAACGACCGCATCCTGCGCCCCGCGGCCAATCCATTTGCCGCCTCGGGCGGGTTGAAGCAACTGACCGGCAATCTGGGGCGCGGTGTGATCAAGGTGTCGTCCGTCGCACCCGAACGCCACGTCATCGAAGCGCCCGCCCGCATCTTTCACGATCAGGCCGATGTGCGGGCCGCGTTCAAGGCAGGCAGCATCACCTCGGATACGGTGGTGGTCGTGCGCTTTCAGGGCCCCGCCGCCAACGGCATGCCAGAACTGCACTCGCTGACCCCTACCCTGACGGTGCTGCAAGATCGTGGCCTGAAGATTGCGCTGGTGACCGATGGGCGCATGTCAGGTGCCAGCGGCAAGGTGCCCGCCGCCATTCATGTCTCACCCGAGGCGGCCAACGGCGGCCCGCTCGCGCGGCTGCGCGATGGCGATATCATCCGGCTGGATGCCATGGCAGGCACACTGAGCGTGCTGGCAGATGATTTCGACAGCCGGACGCCCGTCACCGTCGATCTGACCCACAACACCCATGGCACCGGTCGCGAACTGTTCGAGGTGTTCCGCCGCACCGCAGGCACCGCCGACACGGGCGCGGGTGTCGTGATCTGACCCTGCCACCCGTTCTTGCTGCTTTCCAAATACTCCCGCGCGGAGGGCTTCGCCGCCTCACTCCGCACTTTGCGCAAAGGATGATCCCATGACCCCTGCCGAACAATCCAGCCGTGCCCGTGACATCTGCCGGCTCGCCTCAGTCGTGCCCATTCTTGTGATCGATGATCTGTCCCATGCCCGCCCCTTGGCCGAGGCGCTGGTCAGAGGCGGCCTGCCTGCCTTGGAGGTGACGTTGCGCACGCCTGTCGCGCTCGATGCGATCCGCATCATGGCCGAAGTGGCCGGCGGGCACGTTGGGGCGGGCACTTTGCTGACCCCCGCCGACGTCAAGGCTGCCAAGGCCGCAGGTGCCACGTTTGGGGTCAGCCCCGGCGCCACCGAGCGGCTGCTCGATGCCTGTGCCGAGCATGACCTGCCGCTGTTGCCCGGCGCCGTCACGGCATCCGAGGTGATGGCCCTGCTGGAAAAGGGCTACACGGTGCAGAAGTTCTTCCCGGCCGAGCAATCGGGGGGGGCTGCGTTCCTTAAATCCATCGGCGCACCCATTCCGCACGTCAGCTTTTGCCCCACAGGTGGCATCAGCCTGAAAAATGCGCGTGATTACCTTGGCCTGAAAAACATCCTGTGCGTCGGCGGCTCATGGGTCGCGCCAAAAGACGCCCTGCTGAGGGGCGACTGGGCCGCCATCACCACGCTGGCGGCCGAGGCCGCGGCGCTGCGGAGCTGACGCGGTGACCTGACCATGGGGGCGCCGGGCCTGTTGCGCCCCCTCGCGCGCATCAATACCCCAGCCGCGCCGCCCGTCCGCCCTTGCGCCGGGGGCTTTCCGCCGGAACCAGCGCCTCGGTCATGACCTTGCTCATCGGATGGTCCGGCGCATCCAGGGCGTAATGCGCGATCAGGGACCGCAGCGCATCAGGCGTATCCATCCCCAACGGCACGCTCAGCGCCCAATCCATAAAGATCGACCGGCATTCCGGATAGGTGATCCCCTCGATCCGGTAGCTCTCCCGCACCAGCCCTTTCGGGTCCGCCTCCTCCAGCCGCACAGCCTGTCTCCCCATCAGATCTCACCGCATCAGATCACGGGCCCCACCTTGGCGTTTATCACCGCCGCCGCAAGCCCCGTCACCCGGTTCAGGGCGTCGGTCAATGCATCGGCACTGTTCTGCCCTGTCTCGCGCAGCAAGAACGCCCGCCCACCTTGGCCCAGACCGCCAAGCGCGACCGGCCCTTCTGTCAAAAGCCGCGCTGCGCAGTGAAGACGCCACAACAGCCTGTAGGCGTCAAGCAACGTGCCCGCGTCCGCAGTCCGCAGGCCAACCGCCGCGCCTGCGGCGATCTGCGCCTCAACCCCCCGCACAGGGCTGCCTGCCTGCAGCGCCAGCATCTGGGCGCACAACTCGATGTCCATCATCCGGCCCGGCCCGTTGCGGGCGTCGGCCGACCCCTCCGCAGGCTTCGCCGCCTGCACCCGCACCCGCATGGCACCGACATCGGCACGCACCGCACCGCCCTGCCCCTTTTCGGCCAGCAGCGCGCGCCGAAACGCCTCAACCTCGGCCCCCAGCCCCGCGTCGCCTGCGATCACGCGCGCGCGGGTCAGCGCCAGATGCTCCCATGTCCACGCCTCGACCTTCTGATAGGCGCAAAAGCTTTGCACCGAGGTCGCCACCGGCCCTTGCCGCCCCGAAGGGCGCAGCCGCATGTCCACCTCGTATAGCCGGCCTTCGGGCATCTGCGCCGTCAATGCCGTCACCATGGCTTGGGTCAGGCGCGCATAGTAGGGCCGCGCGCCCAGCGGCTTTGGCCCCTCGGACGCGTCGACGCCCGCCGCATCATAGATCACGATCAGATCAAGGTCCGAACCAGCATTCAGCCGTCCAGCCCCGAGGCTGCCCATCCCCAGGATCACGGCCCCCCGCCCCGGCGCGGGCCCGTGCCGTGCCGCCACATCGGCGCAGACCCGCGGCCACAGCCCCGCTACCACCGCGCCTGCCAGATCGGCATAGGCCTTTCCGGCCTCGAACGCGTCAATCAGCCCGCGCAGATGGTGCACGCCAATCCGGAAATGCGCCTCTTTCATCCACACACGCGCGGTCTTCAGCGCACCTTCGTAATCGCCAGCCGCTGCCAGCGCCGCCTCAAGCGCCGACAGCCAGGCGCCCCGGTCTGGCATTGGCGCCCAGAAACTGCCCCCGAGAACCGCATCGAGCACGTCTGCATTGCGCGCAAGGTAGCGGGCAAGCTGAGGTGCCGTGCCCGCGATATCGACGATCAGATCGATCAGCGCCGGATTTGCCTCGAACAGCGAAAACAACTGCACCCCCGCCGGAAGGCCTGCCAGAAACCCGTCCAGCGCCAGCAGCGCCTCATCCGGGTTGGCGGCCCGACCCAGCGCCCGCAGCATCTGTGGGGCGAGACGCGCAAATATCTCTTGCGCGCGGTCAGACCGCAGGGCGGGATAGCGCCGCCAGCCCTGCACGATCTTTTGCGCCGCCTGCGACAGATCAGGGCCCTCTTGCACCGGGCCGGGGGTAAAGAAACCATCGGTCAGCCGGTCCACCTGCGACAAGCGCGCCAAAAACGCCGTGCGAAACGCGCCTTCGTCCGCTCCACAAAAGGCCGCGATCCGGGCCACGCCTTCGGGGCTGGCAGGCATGGTGTGGGTCTGCGCGTCGCCGACCATCTGCAGGCGATGCTCGATCTCGCGGTGAAGGCGGTAGGCGAAAGTCAGTTCCTGCGCCACCTCGGACGGGATCCAGCCCTTTGCCGCCAGCGCGGCCAGCCCGCCAACCGTGCTGCGGTCCCGCAGATCCGGATCACGCCCGCCTGCGATCAACTGCCGGGTCTGGGTGAAGTACTCGATCTCGCGGATGCCGCCCAGTCCCAGCTTCAGGTCGTGCCCTTCCACCTGAAGGGGGCGGTTCAGCCCCCGGTGCGCACGGATGCGCAGACGCATGTCATGCGCATCCTGAATGGCTGCGAAATCCAGATGCCTGCGCCAGACAAAGGGGGTCAGCGTCGCCAGAAACCGCGCACCTGCCGCCAGATCCCCGCCACAGGGCCGCGCCTTGATATAGGCCGCGCGCTCCCACGTGCGGCCCACGGATTCGTAATAGGCCTCGGCCGCGGCCATCGACAGACAGACGGGCGTGACACTGGCATCGGGACGCAGACGCAGATCGGTGCGAAAGACATATCCCTCGGCGGTCATGTCCGACAGCAGCGCCGCCAGCTTGCGCGTGGCACGGATAAAGGCCGCGCGCGCCTCTTGCTCGGCGCCGGGATAGCGGGTTTCGTCAAAGAGGCAGATCAGGTCTATGTCGGACGAGTAGTTCAACTCGCCCGCGCCCATCTTGCCCATGGCAAGCGCGACCATGCCCGCCCCGGTTGCAGCATCGTCCGGATCCGCGCCCGGCAGCTTGCCGCGCCGGATCTCGTCGCCCACACAGGCGCGGATCCCCAGATCCACCGCCCGGTCGGCCAGTGCCGTCAGCGCGCCTGTGACCGGACCCAAGGCCCAGACTCCGCCCAGATCGCACAGGGCCACCAGCAGGGCCACACGCCGCTTGGCCGTGCGCAGGGCAGAGGCCAGCACGTCGGGTGCAACCCCCTCCAGCGCAGAAAGGACATCGGCCACGGCATCCTCGGGCGCGCCCGACAGCGCGGTCTCCAGCCAGGACGCCTCGCGCGCCATCAGCCCTTTCAGATAGGGGCTGCACCCGGCAGCACCTGCCAGAACCGCGCCCACCTCGGGGCCGAGCGCGGCAAAGGCCGCAGCGGCCTCGGCCCCGGCGGCGGGGTCAAACGCCCGTGGGGCGCGCGTGATCCGCGTTGAAAATGCGTCCATGGCGCCATCTTGCGCCGCCCGTGCCCCCCCGGTCAATCACCCCGCGCAGCCCCTGCCACGCAATCAGGGCCGCAAAGCCCGGTGCGCACAGGCAGCCGCCAGGCGCCGGCGCCTGATGTAAAATACTTTCACATCACCTCTTGAACAGGGGCGCCCGCATGTGCATCTTGGCTCATGTGAAGCGGGTTCACATCGTTATCCGCGCCAAACCCCGAATGGAGACCTGCCGATGACCACCTACGCACCGACCCCCACCTTCACCCGCGGCGGCGGCTACGCAAACCGGCTGCGCCGGTTCGAAGCGTGGATGGATGCCCGTGGCCGCAAGGCCTGGATCGCCGCAATGGTGATCGGATTCATCGCCTTCTGGCCCGTGGGCCTTGCCCTCGTGGGCTATATCACCCTCACCAACCGTTGGAGTTCATCCATGTTCGCATCCCGCACCTGCATGTCTCGCCGCAATCAGGCCTGGTCGATGCCAGGCAGCAACCGCCCTTCGGGCAACAGCGCCTTTGACGCCTACAAGGCCGACACTCTGAAGCGTCTGGAAGATGAGCAGGACGCCTTCGAAGCCTTCCTGCAGCGCCTGCGCGACGCCAAGGACAAGTCCGAGTTCGACAGCTTCATGGATGACCGCAGCAAGAGCAACCGTGCCGCCGCCGCCGCCGAGGACACCCCGCGCGGCGAATACTGAAAGCCACGCCAAAGGCGGCCCCATCGCGTGGGGGCCGCCTTCCCTGTTGTCTGTGGCACACTCCACGGTGCCCCCTCTTCCCCTTGCACCCTCCATTCCCAAGCCCCATCTCATCTGTTGCCCCCGTACCGGAGCCCCGCCCATGACCTTCACCACCCAGCCGACCCAACCCGACCCCGCGCGTCACGCCGCCTTTTATGAGGGCGTGCTGACCAAACGTTTTCTCGCCTGGGTGCTCGACATGGTTCTGATCGCGCTGATCACGGCGATGATCGTGCCCTTTACCGCCTTCACCGCGCTGTTCTTTCTGCCCGCGCTGTTCCTGTTCGTGGGCTTTGTGTACCGCTGGGCCACGCTCAGCGGGCGCTCGGCCACCTGGGGGATGCGTCTGATGAACATCGAGTTCATGGACCGGCAGGGCCTGCGCTTTGACGGGGGCACGGCTCTGCTGCATACGGCGGGGTATTCGCTGTCGATGGGCTTTGTACTGCCGCAGGTCGCGTCGGTCATTCTCATGCTGACCTCATCGCGCGGACAAGGCCTGACCGACTTCGTGCTGGGTACCATCGCCATCAACACGCCCGCTCTGCGCTGATCCACGCGCCTGCGGGCCAGAGATCGCCGCACGTTCCGGCATGCGGCAATTGCTGTGCATTTCCTTGCTTGGCGTTCGGCGTATGGCTTGATACCGTGCACGAATCACAGGCAGTCATGCGTCATGCGTCATACCCTTCCCATCGCGCCGCAGTTCTATGTGACGGCCCCCCAGCCCTGCCCGTATCTTGACGGGCGTATGGAGCGGAAATTGTTTACGGCGTTGCAAGGCGAACATGCCCAGCGCCTGAACGACACTCTTTCCAAACAGGGGTTCCGCCGCAGCCAGAATGTGCTTTATCGCCCGTCTTGCGCGGAGTGTTCGGCATGCCTGTCAGCACGCATCCGGGTGTCCGATTTCGTGCCGTCGCGCACGCAAAAGCGGGTGCTGAAAAAGACCGCCGCTCTGCGCCGCAATGCTACCAGCCCTTGGGCGACCGAGGATCAGTTCACCCTGTTCCGCCGCTATCTGGACGCACGCCATGCTGACGGCGGCATGGCCGACATGGACATCTTCGAATTCGCCGCGATGATCGAAGAGACGCCGATCAAGTCTCGCGTCATCGAATACACCCGCCCCCCGCAAGAGGGTGAGCGTGGTCGACCCCTCGCCGCCGTGTGCCTGACGGATGTGTTCGATGACGGGCTGTCGATGGTCTACAGCTTTTACGACCCCGCGCTGAGTGACCTGTCGCTTGGCACGCATGTGATCCTGGATCATGTCGCCATCGCGCGTGAAGCGGGGTTGCCTTACGTCTATCTTGGCTACTGGGTGCCCGGCAGCCGCAAGATGGGCTACAAAGCCACGTTTTCCGGGCTCGAGATCTACAAGGGCGGGCAGTGGCAGGTTCTGGGCGATCCGGCGACGCACCGGGCCGAATTGCACCCGCTGTCAATGGACCCGATTGCCGAACAGGTCGCCCGCATCAGTCTGCCCGAAGCACGCACGGGGCGCGAATGACTGGCAATCCGTTGTGTCGATGATCAGGCAATAGCTGGCATTGACAGATCGCGACTGGACGCGGGGCAGATAATTTCCTATATAAACACTCGGAAAACCCCGAAGAGGCCACCATGAACACTGAGTCCCGGATCGAGGGTGCGCCCCTGATCAAGCCCTCAACCACTGATCACCCGCTTTACCCGCAGGTTGTGGACGCGTGCCGAACGGTTTTCGATCCCGAGATTCCGGTCAACATCTATGATCTGGGTCTGGTCTACACCATTGAAATAAACACCGAAAACGCTGTAGACATCATGATGACACTGACCGCCCCCGGCTGCCCGGTGGCGGGCGAAATGCCGGGCTGGGTGGCCGATGCGGTCGAGCCGCTGGCGGGCGTCAAGCAGGTTCAGGTTCACATGACGTTCGACCCGCCCTGGGGGATGGAGATGATGAGCGATGAGGCCCGGTTGGAATTGGGCTTCATGTAAGTGACCCATTGAGGCGGCCCGAGTGTAGGCAGCCCGACCTGTCACAGATATGGCCGCAGCCTGCCGGCAGTGCAGGCCATAATGCACCACCCCCCCCCGGGGGCAGACCTGTGCGATCGGGGATGGGGGTGCAGCCTGTGTGTTTCGTTGGGCTTGCACTATAGCTGCGCCGCGCCTAGATTTATCTCAGACAAAGGATTTGCCCCATGTTCGGACTTCCCGGAAAAGCCGCCGTCACGTTGACCCCAAATGCCGTCTTGCAGATCGCCCAACTGATGGCACGCGATGGCCGTGAGGGGCTGCGCATCGGCGTAAAGAAGGGCGGATGCGCGGGCATGGAATACACCATGGATTATGTGTCCGATTTGAACCCTCTTGACGAGGTGGTCGAACAGGACGGTGCCCGCGTGATGATCGCGCCAATGGCGCAGATGTTCCTGATCGGCACCGTGATCGACTATGAAATTGACCTGCTTCAGGCAGGGTTCAAGTTCAGCAATCCGAACGTGACCGAGGCCTGTGGCTGCGGCGAGTCGATCAAGTTCAAGGAAGCCCCCGCCGTCTGAGGCGAATGGCCGCGCAAGCCGGGCGGGCACGTCCGGCTTTGTCAGGCGGGCGGCGGTCCGGGGCCTCCGGCGGGAGTATTTCACAGCAGCAAGGGCGCGGGGGGTTTCCTTGCCGCGCCAGGCGCGGTAGCCCTGTCAGGGGTCATCTCAGGAGAAAGCCCGATGCGCAAACTGGCAGCCGGAAACTGGAAGATGAACGGGACGGCGGCAAGCCTGTCCGAGGTGTCGGCCCTGCTGGCGGCGCATCCTGCCCCCCGGTGCGAGATGCTGCTGTGTCCGCCCGCCACTTTGGTAGCGGCGATGGCGATGGTGGCGCAAGGCTCTGCGCTGGCGGTGGGGGGGCAGGATTGCCATGTCGCTGCCTCGGGCGCACACACGGGCGACATCGCTGCCATGATGTTGGCCGACGCCGGGGCAAGCCACGTGATCGTGGGCCATTCCGAGCGGCGCGCCGATCATGACGAAAGCGATACGATGGTGAAAGCCAAGGCCGAAGCGGCGATTGTGGCAGGGCTGATCGCTGTGGTCTGCATTGGCGAGACGGAAAGCCAGCGCGATGCAGGCCAGACGCTGGCAGTTATTGGCGGGCAACTGGACGGGTCCCTGCCCGAAGGGGCGACGGCTGCGACGGTGGTCATCGCCTATGAGCCGGTCTGGGCCATAGGCACCGGGCGCACGCCCACGCTGGCCGAGATTGCCGAGGTGCACGGTTTCTTGCGCAACCGTCTGGCCGGTCGGATCGTGGATGCAGCGGGCGTCCGGCTGCTCTATGGCGGATCTGTCAAGCCGTCGAACGCCGCCGAGATCTTTGCGGTCCCGAACGTCGACGGCGCACTGGTCGGCGGAGCAAGCCTGAAAGCCGCCGATTTTGGCGCCATCGTGGCCGCCCTTTCTGCCGCTTCGGTCTGAACACTGCGATGCAAAACCTGGGTATGACAGCGCTTGTTCCGCCCTTGCGGTTTCTGGCAGCGGAGTTTCGCCCGATCCGCGCCGCGCATTGGGACAAGGACATTGCCTTGGGTGGCATCGGCGCAGGTCTGGGGGCGGTGCTTCTGGTGCTGGCACAGGCGCGTACGGCGGCGGTGAAAGTGGCAATCGTGGCCTTTACGATGAAGGTCGTGGGTGTGATGTTCGCCCAAACGCGCAGGGGCGACGCATGAAGACCTTGCATCAAAGCCCGACCGACCCCGCCTTTGTGCAAGACCCCTACGCATTCTATACCGCCGCCCGCGACGCGGGGCCGTTCTTTCGCTGGCAAGAGTACGGTATGGTCTGCACCGGGTCGGCCGCCGCCTGTTCGGCCGTCTTTCGCGACCGCCGCTTTGGACGCGAAGAGCCAGCCGAACTGGCCCGGCCGCCTGCCCCCCACACCGCGCCTTTCTACGCCATCGAGGCCAACTCGATGCTGGAGCTGGAGCCGCCGCGCCACACGCGTCTGCGATCATTGGTGCTGCGCGCCTTTACCACGCGCCGCATCGCCTCCCTTGGCCCCGAGATTGCGTCGCTGTGTCACCGGCTGCTGGATGGCGCGCCGGATGGCCCCTTCGATTTGCTGGACCTCTATGCCCGCCCCCTGCCCGTGATCGTCATTGCCCGCCTTCTGGGTGTGCCCGAAGACATGGCGGATCAGCTTCTGGTCTGGTCGAATGCGATGGTCGGCATGTATCAGGCGCGCCGCACCCGCGCGATGGAAGATGCGGCCGCAGATGCCTCGACCGCGTTTGCCGATTTCATGCGCGGTTATATTGAAGCCCGCCGCACCACCCCCTCTGACGATCTGATCACCCAACTGATTGCCGCCGAAGAAGACGGCGCGCGTCTGTCAACCGACGAGTTGATCGCCACCTGCATCCTTTTGCTGAACGCAGGGCATGAGGCGACGGTGCACACGCTGGGCATCGGGGTAAAGACACTTTTGCAATGCGCCACACCCCGGTCAGCGCTGGAACCGGGTACGATCGAGGGAACGGTGGAAGAAATCCTCCGATTTGACCCTGCGCTGCACATGTTCACACGCTGGGCCTACGCGGATGTCGAGGTGATGGGCCACACCTTTCGGCGTGGCGACAGGGTTGCGCTGCTGCTGGCTGCCGCCAACCACGATCCGGGCGTGTGGGAAGATGCTGGCACCTTCAACCCCGCCAGACCCGTCAAACCCCACGTCAGCTTTGGCGGGGGGCTGCATTTTTGCGTCGGCGCCCCGCTTGCGCGGCTGGAACTGCAAACCGCCCTTCCAATTCTGTTTGCGCGTATGCCGGACCTGCGTGTGACTGCGCCTGTGCGCTTTGCGGATGTGTATCATTTCCGCGGGTTGCAGCGGTTGATGGTCTCAGTGGCCTGAGGCCCGTCCCCCTACACCGCAAGTATGGTGGTGGCCTTGATTTCTTCCATGCTCAGCAGGGCCGTGACGTTGTAGATCCGTACCTCGGCAATCAGAGCCTGATAAAAGCTGTCATAGGCGCGGGCGTTTTTCACACGCACTTTCAGGATATAATCGATATCCCCGGCAAGGCGGTGCGCCTCGAGCACCTCTGGCCGGTCGCGCAAGGTTTTCAGGAATTTTCGCTGCCAGTCGGCCTCATGCTCGGA
>JBBRBJ010000019.1:0-53594 GCA_038205925.1 Rhodobacterales bacterium
TTCAAAACCAGCGTGTCGTGTTGCGCCATCGTGGCCTGATCGGCCACCAGCGCGATCAGGTCATCATCATAGACTTCCTTCTTGCGGTCGGCGAGCGCCTTGAAGCGCACGAACACATCGTTCAGCTGGTTATCGGCCAGATCAACGCCCATCTCTTTCAGCTTGGCCCGCAGTGCCGCACGGCCCGAATGTTTGCCCATGGCGATATTCTTCTGGTGCAGCCCGATATCCTCGGGGCGCATGATCTCGAACGTCTCGACGTTTTTCAGCACGCCGTCCTGGTGAATGCCGCTTTCGTGCAGGAATGCGTTCTTGCCCACGATGGCCTTGTTGAACTGCACCGCAAAGCCCGAGACACTGGCCACGCGGCGCGAAAGGTTCATGATCTTGGTCGTGTCAATGCCGGTCTGGAACGGCATGATGTCATTGCGCACGCGCAGCGCCATCACCACTTCCTCCAGCGCGGTGTTGCCGGCCCGTTCGCCCAGGCCATTGATCGTGCATTCGATCTGGCGCGCGCCTGCCTCGACCGCGGCCAGCGCGTTTGCCGTGGCCATGCCCAGATCGTTGTGGCAATGCGTGGCGAAAATGATCTCATCCGCCCCCGGCACCCGCGCCAGCAGCATGGCGATCAGCGCCGCGCTTTCGCGGGGGGCCGTATAACCCACCGTATCGGGAATGTTGATTGTGGTGGCACCTGCCTTGATGGCGATTTCCACCACGCGACAGAGGTAATCATGCTCGGTCCGGGTGGCATCCATGGGGGACCACTGCACATTGTCACACAGGTTGCGCGCATAGGTGACGGTGTCGTGGATCCGCCCGGCCATCTGATCCATGTCGAGGTTCGGAATGGCGCGGTGCAGTGGCGAGGTGCCGATGAAGGTGTGGATGCGCGGCGACGCTGCATGCTTTACCGCCTCCCAGCACCGGTCGATGTCCCGGGCGTTGGCGCGCGCCAGACCGCAAATGGTCGCGTTGCGCGACCGCTTGGCAATTTCGCTGACGGCCGCGAAATCGCCCTCACTTGCGATGGGAAACCCGGCTTCGATGATATCGACGCCCATTTCGTCCAGCAGACCCGCAATCTCGAGCTTTTCGGTGTGTGTCATCGTGGCGCCGGGCGACTGTTCGCCATCGCGCAGGGTAGTGTCAAAGATACTGACTTTGGGCTGGTTTGCCTTCGCCGCAGGTGATGCCTGCGCGGGTGTCGTGTTCATGGGGGTGTTCCTTCATCTGATGCTTTTCCTTTTCGGGCGCTGTTCCCCCCTGAGCGGTCGCGCCCGGAAAAGGCACGCTCAGAGGCAGGTAAGGAGAAGCAGACGAGGGCGCAGCGCCGGGGCTATTGCCCGGTCGACCAAGAGGGTATGTGTGCACCGTGTCATGTGCGCAACTATAGCCACGGGCCAGCGAAAGGGAAGAGGGGATTTGGGGTGGAGCGTGGCCACAGAGCGATGCCACAGAGCGGGGCCACAGAGCGGGGGACCGGGGCTGCCGAAATGGCAACGCATTCTGTTTTGCCTTGTCCGTCCTGATGATACCGCTATCTCCGAAACGCGTAGCAGGGGGCTTTCATGCGGGCAGTGATCATCGGGGCATCGGGCGGAATTGGGGCGGCCCTGGCCGCGCGGCTGGCGGCGCAGGGAGCCGGGGTCGTGCCTCTTTCGCGGTCTGTGGACGGGCTTGATGTCACGGACGAGGCCAGCATCGCACACCATCTGGGCGCGCTGACCGGTCCGTTCGATCTGATCTTTGTGGCCACAGGCGCGCTGGAGGTGAACGGCGCTGCGCCGGAAAAGTCGCTGAAACTGCTGGACCCTGCGCTGATGGCCGCGCAGTTTGCGCTGAACGCGATGGGGCCTGCACTGGTGCTGAAACACAGCCTGCGTCTGATCCGCCGTGACGCGCCGGCCCGGTTTGGCGTGCTGTCGGCACGGGTGGGGTCGATTGGCGACAATGGCCTGGGGGGGTGGCACAGCTACCGGGCCGCAAAGGCCGCGCTGAACCAGTTTATCCACACCGGGGCTGTCGAGGTTGCCCGCAGCCACCCGCAAGCCGTTGTGGCGTGCCTGCATCCGGGCACCGTGTCTACCAAGCTTACGACAAAGTATGCAGGCAACCACCCAACGGTTTCACCCGATCAGGCGGCCGAAAACCTGCTTTCGGTGCTGGGCCGCCTGACCCCGGCCGACAGTGGCGGGTTCTTTGATTGGCAGGGCAAGATCATCCCATGGTAGGACGCCTTCTGTTGGTGCTGGGTGACCAGTTGAGCCATGACATCGCCTGTCTGCAAGGGGCCGATCCCGGTTCCGATGTGGTGGTGATGGCCGAGGTCATGGCCGAGGGCAGCTATGTCCGGCACCACCCCCAGAAGATCGCCCTGTTCCTGTCGGCCATGCGGCATTTTGCGGCGGAACTGCGGGAAAAGGGGTGGCAGGTGGCCTACTCGGCGTTGGATGATCCCGAAAACACCCAGTCCATCCAAGGGGAACTCTTGCGCCGCGCCGCCGAGACGGGGGCAGCCGAGGTGGTCGTCACCCGCCCGGGGGAATGGCGGCTGATCGGCCTCATTCAGGATCTGCCGCTGAACGTGACCACGCGCCCCGACACCCGCTTTGTCGCCTCGGAGGCCGACTTTGCCGCCTGGGCCGAGGGGCGCAAGCAGTTGCGGATGGAATGGTTCTACCGCGATATGCGCCGCAAGACAGGTCTGCTGATGGAGGGCAACAAGCCTGCCGGAGAGCAATGGAACTTTGACCACGACAACCGCAAGCGTGCCAAGGCCGACCTGACGCGGCCAAAGCCACCGCGCTTTGCCCCCGATGCAATCACACGGGATGTTCTGGATCTGGTCGCGCGGCGGTTCCCCGATCACTTCGGCCGTCTGCGCCCCTTTGGCTGGGCCGTCACGCGGGCGGAGGCGCTGGTGGCGCTGGAGCATTTCATCACGCAATCCCTGCCGCGGTTTGGGGATGAGCAGGACGCAATGCTGCAAGACGATCCGACGCTGAGCCATGCGCTGATCTCGCCCTACCTCAACATCGGGCTGCTGGGCCCGATGGAAGTGTGCAGCCTGGCCGAGGCCGAATGGCAAGCGGGTCGCGCGCCGCTGAACGCGGTCGAAGGGTTCATCCGGCAGATCATCGGCTGGCGCGAGTTCATGCGCGGTGTGTATTTTCTGGAAGGGCCCGACTATACAACACGCAATGCGCTTGGCGCAGACCGCGCGCTGCCGCCGATGTTCTGGGGGGGCAAGACGCGGATGGCCTGCATGGCCCATGCGGTGGGGCAGACCCGCGATCTGGCCTATGCCCATCACATCCAGCGCCTGATGGTCACGGGCAATTTCGCGCTGCTGGCGGGGGTGAACCCGGCGCAGGTCCACGACTGGTATCTGTCGGTCTACATTGATGCGGTGGAATGGGTTGAGGCGCCCAACACCATCGGGATGAGTCAGTTTGCCGATGGCGGTGTCGTCGGGTCCAAACCCTATGCGGCCTCGGGGGCCTATATCGACCGGATGTCGGATTATTGCGGGGGATGTTTCTACAAGGTCAAGGAAAAGACCGGGGCAGGGGCCTGCCCGCTGAACGTGCTGTACTGGGATTTCCTGAACCGGCACCGCGCACGGTTCGAAGGCAATCCGCGCATGGCCCAGATGTACCGCACATGGGACAAGATGGACGAAGGGCGGCGCACATCGGTGTTGCGCGAGGCGCAGGCGTTCCTTGCGCGGCTGGACGCAGGTGAGCCGGTCTGAGGCACCCCGGCCCGGGGGCTGCCATCGCGGCGGGCATCGAGCCCGCAGCGATGGCCTTTCCAGCGACCGCTCACACGCGTGGCGCACAGATCAGGCGCCCCACAGCGGCCCTACCAGCCCTGCTGATGCTGCTTCCAAAATACTCCGGCAGCGGCTGCGGGTCAGAGCCCCCAGCCTTTGACGAGGGCCTTCGCCCGTCAGTTCTGTGGCTCGGCTGGCGGTGCCGTGCCATCGGCAGTGTCAGTGGCGTCGGTCACTGTGTCGGCTGCCGGGTTTGCGGGCGCGGTCAGGATGCCGTTTGACCAGATGCCTTCGGCCAACTGGCCGCTTGCATAGGTCAACTTGCCGGCGCCTTCACGCTGCCCCTTGGAAAACTGGCCCTCGTACCGGTCGCCGCCGGGATAGGTGGCCACCCCCGTCCCGTCAATTTCACCCGCCTTCCACGACCCGGTGTAGCGGAACCCGTCCGGCATGACGATTTCGCCCTGGCCCTGACGGATGCCATCGACGAAGGCACCGGTGTAGACGGTGCCGTCGGCATAGGTGGCCACAGCCTGACCTTCGCGGCGCCCTGCCTTCCAGTCGCCCTCATAGCGATAGCCATCGGGCAGGGTCAGGGCGCCTTTGCCCTCGGGCTGTGCAGATGTGAAGGCGCCGGTATAGACGGCGCCGCTGACATAGGTGGCTGTGCCGGTCCCTTCGATCACGCTGGCAGCCCATGTGCCCTCAAAGGTCGACCCGTCGGCATAAGTGATCTTTCCAGTGCCATCGGGCTGGTCGTCCTTTACGGCGCCCTCATAGACCGATCCATCGGGAAAGGTGATCTTGCCCATGCCGGTCAAGCGTCCGGCAACCCAGTCGCCATCAAACACGGCGCCGTCCTTCGACTGAAACACACCCTTGCCTGCGCGCATGTCGGCCTGAAAGCCCCCCGTATAGAGATCGCCATTGGCGTGGGTCATGATCCCCGTCCCCTGACGCTGGCCGTCGACGAAATCGCCCTCATACACATCGCCATTGGGCTGGGTCAGGCGGCCGGTGCCGTTGATCTGTCCGTCGCGCCACTGGCCTACATAGGTCAGCCCGTCCGGCATGGTCAGCTGACCGGTGCCTTCGCGCATGTCTTCCTTCAGATCGCCGTCGTAGATCGTGCCATCGGCATAGGTGATCTTGCCCTTGCCATCCTTCTTGCCCGCGACCCACGCGCCTTCATACCGAAAACCGTCGGCCCCGACCATGACGCCCTGCCCATGGTGTTCGCCATCGACAAAGGCGCCTGTATAAACTGCACCGTCGCCATAGCGCGCCTCGCCCTGTCCGGTCATCCTGCCGCCGGTCCAGTCGCCCTCATAACTGCCGCCGGCGGCATAGCTGATCTTGCCCTGACCCTCGGGCTTGCCGGCCACGAACTGCCCGTCATAGACCGACCCGTTGGGATAGGTGGCGCGTCCGGTGCCGCGGATCTCTCCCTCGACCCATTCGCCGGTGTAACTGTAGCCGTTGGGCAGTGTGTAGGTGCCCGTGCCATGCTGTCGGCCGTTGAGGAACGTGCCTTCGTAGAACGAGCCGTCGTCGTATTGCTTGGTGACAACCTCGCCCTCCTGGGCGGCGGCAGGACCGGAAAGAGCCACGCCGATGGCTATGGCCATGATGATACCGCGCTGCCGCATAGTCGCCCCCCTGCCGTCTTGTTCCGCCAAAAGACTAGCCGGGCGGCTCTGCGGTGACAAGCAGGGCATCGGGTCACTTTCCCTTGGCCGCCAACCTGCTAGAACGCAAAGCTGACCGCATGAACAAGGGCGCCGCCATGGCCAGCACATTCCGCATCACGCTTGCACAACTGAACCCCAGCGTCGGAGCGATTGACGGCAATGCAGCGAAGGCCCGCGCCGCGTGGGAAGGGGCGCGTGCGGCAGGCAGCGACATGCTGGCGCTGACCGAAATGTTCATCACCGGCTATCAGACGCAGGACCTGATCCTGAAGCCCGCGTTTCAGGCCGACGCCATTGGCGCCATTCACGCCCTTGCCGCCGACTGCGCCGATGGACCGGCCATCGGCATCGGCGGCCCGGCGCTGCAAGACGGGCGGCTATACAATGCCTATTACATCCTGCAAGGCGGCAGGGTCACGGCCACCGTGCTGAAGCATCACCTGCCCAACGACGCGGTTTTCGATGAAAAGCGGCTCTTTTCTCCGGCCGATGTGCATGGCCCCTATACGGTGGGGCCCGTCCGCATCGGCACGCCTATCTGCGAAGATGCCTGGTACCCGGATGTGACCGAGACGCTGACCGAGACGGGGGCGGAGATCCTGCTTGTGCCCAACGGCAGCCCCTATCATCGCGGCAAGCCCAACCTGCGGCTTAACCTGATGGTGTCGCGGGTCATCGAAACGGGTCTGCCGCTGGTCTACCTCAATCAGGTCGGGGGGCAGGACGATCAGGTGTTCGACGGCTCGTCCATGGTGCTGAACCCCGGTGGGCATCTGGCGATCCAGATGCCGCAGTTCGAAGAAAACCTGACGCATGTGACCTTTGACCAGACCCCTGACGGCTGGCGCGCGCGCGCGGGCGAGATGGCCGCCATCCCCCCGATCGGCGAGGCGGATTACCGCGCCTGTGTGCTTTCGGTAGCCGATTATTTCGCCAAGACCGGGTTCACCAAGGCCCTGCTGGGTCTGTCGGGCGGCATCGATTCGGCGATCGTCGCGGCGATTGCCGCCGATGCGCTGGGGCCGGAAAACGTGCGCTGCGTGATGCTGCCGTCCGCGTTCACCTCGGCCGATTCGCTGGAGGATGCCGGGAAATGCGCCCGCGCACTCGGGTGCCGTCTTGATACGGTCGGGATTGGCGGGGCACAGGCAGCGGTGGCCGAGGCGCTTGGGCCTTTGTTTGCGGGAACTGAACCGGGGGTGACCGAAGAAAACATCCAGTCACGCCTGCGCGGGGTGATGCTGATGGCGCTGTCGAACAAGTTTGGCGAAATGCTGCTGACCACGGGCAACAAATCGGAAATGGCGGTGGGGTATTGCACCATCTACGGCGACATGAACGGCGGCTATAACCCGGTCAAGGACATGTACAAGACCCGCATGTTCCTGACCGCCCGCTGGCGCAATGACCATCACCGTCCCTGGATGAAGGGCCCGGCGGGCGAGGTGATCCCCACCCGGATCATCACCAAGCCCCCCAGTGCCGAATTGCGCGCCGATCAGACCGATCAGGATAGCCTGCCGCCCTATGAGGTGCTGGACGCGATTCTTGAGGGGCTGGTCGAGCGGGACGCCTCGGTGGCCGATCTGGTGGCCGAGGGGTTTGACCGCGCCACGGTGAAGAAGGTCGAGCATCTGCTCTACATCGCTGAATACAAACGCTTTCAGTCGGCCCCCGGCACGCGTCTGACGCAAAAGGCGTTCTGGCTGGACCGCCGCTATCCCATCGTCAACCAATGGCGCGACAACGGCTGAGGCGCTTGCCCTGCAAGTTGGGCCCGTCAGGCCGCGCTGCGCGGACCCATCAGAGCGTTTGCGCCGTCGCGTCGGGCAACAGGCGCATCACATCTTCGGCCCGGCACAATTGGGTGGCATCGGTCATCACGGCGGCGGCGGCGGCCGCCGATCCCATCGCAAGCGCGCTGGCCGAGTTCTGTCCGCGTGCCAGCGCCAGAACAAAGGCCGCCACAAAGCTGTCACCCGCCCCCACGGTGGATTTGACCTGCACTTTTGGGGCAGCCGAGAACAGCCGTTGCGTGCCATCGGCCAGCACGTTGCCATCGGCCCCGCGCGCGATGATGACACGGCTGGCAACTCTGGCCTGCACCAGTTCGGCCGCAAAATCGGCGGTCGCAGCCCGCGTGGCCAGCTTGCGCCCGGCCAGTTCCTCGCCTTCTTCGCCGTCCATCCGCAGCACGGCAAGACCGGGGATCGGGTGGCGCACCGCCGATATCAACGCAGGCCCGGACGTATCAAGAACGACGTGGCTGCCGTCCATGCTGGCGGCCAACTGTGCGGGAAAATCTGCCGGAACGCCGGGCGGCTGGCTGCCCGAGATCACGCTGTATCCCCCCGGCCGGGACGTGGCCGACAACAGCGTGAGCACCCGTGCCCGCTCGGCCACGCCCCAGACAGGGCCTGGCAGCATGAAACGGTATTGCAAACCGCTGCTGGTTTCGGTGACGGTCAGCGATTGGCGGGTTTCGCCGGGACCCAGAATCGACAGGAATGTGACCCCATCGGCCCGGATCAGTCCGGCAAGGCGATCACCCGTCAGGCCGCCCAGCGCCACAAGGGCAAGGCTGTCACCGCCAAGCGCCTTGATAGCTCGGCTGACGTTAAGGCCGCCGCCACCGGGGTCAAGATGCGGATCGCTGCAGCGCAACTTGTGACCGGGCACGAAATCCTTGACCTCGGTCGCCATGTCGAGCGCGGGGTTCAGCGTGAGTGTGAGGATAGGGGATTGCATGCGGAATCCTTTTGATCGGACCCACGTTAGCGTTCCCACTGGCAAAGCAAAAGCACCTGAATGGCGCAATGCATCCTCGCCGTGCGATGAACCCCTAAAAACGTGCGGAAAGACGCGATGGCGCCTTCCCGCAGATGCGATCAGCCGTTGAGCATCATCTGATAGCTTGCAGGCACATAGCGAAATCCGCTGTCGTGCGCCTCGACGTAGCCCATGCCGGGGAACGGCATGTGATAACCGACAAAGGGCGTGCGGTCGGCGGCCAGCATGCCAAACACCGTCTTGCGGGTGGCGGCAGCAGCGGCCTTGTCGGCATCGAAGCGTACTTCCCAATCCGGATGCGCCAGCGAAAAGACATAGTGGTTGGCGGTATCTGCGGCAAGCGCCAGACGCTGGCCGTCGCTTTCCAGCATGTAGATCATGTGCCCCGGGGTATGGCCAGCGGCCATCATCGCCGTGATGCCTGCGGCCGCAGTGCCGCCATCCTCAAGAAAGGTCATCTTGTCGTTAAAGGGCTTCACCTTGTTGTCGAAGCCTTCGTCGGCAGCGCCCGACCAATGGTTGTGCTCGACAGCGCCGGTCACATAACGGGCGTTGGCATAGGTGGGGGCGCCCGTTTCGGTGGTCATGCCGCCGATATGGTCGCCATGCATGTGGGTCAGGACGACCAGATCAACCTGATCGGGGCTGATGCCTGCGGCGGTCAGGGCGGCCGTGGTGCCAGCTGCGGACAGGCCGGTGTCGAACAAGACCAGTTCGGCGCCGGTGTTCACAAGTGTCGGTGTGAAGAAGAACTGCGCCACGTCCGTGGGCAGGAAGTTTTCCTGTGCCGCGGCGGCAAACTCCTCAGGCGAGGCGTTCAGGCCGAAGATTTCGGAGGGGTTTTCCACAGCGCGCGTTCCGGCCAGAAGCGTGGTGACCTCGAAGGCCCCCAGTTTGAAACGGTTGAACACAGGGGTTTGCGATCCTTGGCGTTCGGCGGCGGCATGGGCGGCGCTTGCGATCAGGGCCGGGGCAAAGGGCAGGCCAGCAGCGGCAAACAGGGCGGCGCGACGGGTCAGGGTGGCGGACATGGGGGCTCTCCTTCAAAACACACCACTCGAACCTAGTATTCAACCATGCCAAGGCCAATCACGCGCGCGTCATGCACGTGCGCCGCCGCACAGATGCTGTGCGATCATTCCCACCAAGGGTCAATGGCGGCAATCTCTTCATCGGTCCAGCCAAAGTGATGTGCCAGTTCATGGACAAGAACGTGGCTGACCAACTCGGCCATCGACACGTTTCCTCGGTCTGCCCATTCGTCAAGAATAGCGCGACGAAACAGCCAGATCGTATCCGGGTGGGTCTGGGGATCGGATACCGACTTTTCGGTCATCGGAATACCATCATATAACCCCGTCAGTTCGAACGGATCGTTGATATCCATCGCCTCCAGGATGTCATCGGGCGCGAACTCTTCCAGACGCAGGCGGATAGCAGTGGCCGCGGCGCGAAAGGCGGGGGGCAGGGTGCTGATGGCCTCATGCGCGAGTTGCTCGATCATCATGAGGTCGGGGGCAATGGCGGAGGCGGGAACCTGTGTCATGAATGCGGTGTAAAGGAAAAGGGTTGGTGCTGAAAGCTTTTCAACGCTGCTGGTCACGCCCGCGTGCGAACGCTGGGATCACGCGGAAAACTGGACAAGGCGCCGGGGCTGTGACAGGGAAGGGCGGCCCACAGGAGTGCCGGAAATGACCGAAGCCATGATCACGCGTTTCGCCCCCTCGCCGACCGGGTACATCCATGTCGGCAACCTGCGCACGGCGCTGATGAACTGGATGATTGCGCGCGCAAGCGGCGGTA
This sequence comes from Rhodobacterales bacterium, assembly GCA_038205925.1. Taxonomy (GTDB): domain Bacteria; phylum Pseudomonadota; class Alphaproteobacteria; order Rhodobacterales; family Rhodobacteraceae; genus Pseudotabrizicola. The sequence goes on from JBBRBJ010000019.1 coordinate 10,066, forward strand.
CGTTCATTCTGCGGCTTGATGACACGGATCAGGAACGCTCGAAGCAGGAATATGCCGATGCGCTGATGGCCGATCTCGATTGGCTGGGGCTGCATTGGGACCGGGTGGAAAAACAGTCGCTGCGGATGGAACGCTACCGCGCGGCGGCCGAGGATCTGAAAGCGAAGGACCGCTTTTACGAAGTGTTCGAATCGCCGGTGGAACTGGACCTCAAGCGCAAGAAGCAGCTTAATATGGGCAAGCCCCCGGTCTATGACCGCGCGGGGCTGCACCTGTCAGAGGCCGACAAGGATACGCTGCGGGCCGAAGGACGCGAGGGGTATTGGCGCTTTCTGCTCGATCAACAGCGGATCGAATGGACGGATGGCATTATCGGGCCCGTGTCGATCGACGCGGCCTCGGTCAGCGATCCGGTGCTGATCCGGGCGGACGGGCAGGTGCTTTATACCTTTGCGTCGTCAGTGGATGATATCGACATGGGGGTGCGCTTTATCGTGCGCGGCTCCGATCATGTGACCAACACCGCGACGCAGATCCAGATCATGCAGGCCATGGGCGGAACGCCGCCGCATTTTGCGCACCATTCGCTGCTGACGGGCGCACAGGGCGAGGAGTTGTCCAAGCGCCTTGGCACGCTGTCGCTGCGTGATCTGCGCGCGCGCGGGGTCGAACCGATGGCGCTGCTGAGTCTGATGGCGCGGCTGGGGTCGTCCAAACCGGTGGAACTGGCGGCGAGCATGGAAGACCTGATCGCCGGATTTGACATCGGCTCATTCGGGGCGGCGCCGACAAAGTTCGATGCCGAAGATCTGTTCCCGCTGACGCGCCAGTTTGTGCAGGGCTTGCCCTTTTCGAACGTGGCGGCGCGGATCGCGGCGCTGGGCGTGCCGAAAGACAAGGCCGAGGCGTTCTGGAATGTGGCAAAAGCAAACATAACGGTGCTTGCGGATCTTGAGGGCTGGTGGGCCTTGTTCCGCGATGGGGCAACGCCACTGGTGGATGAAGGCGACCGCGCGTTTGCGTCGCAGGCGCTGGATCTGCTGCCCGAGGCGCCGTGGAGCCGGGACACCTGGGCCGACTGGACAGCAGCGGTCAAGGCAGCGACCGGGCGCAAGGGCAAAGACTTGTTCCGCCCCCTGCGGCGGTTGATGACGGGGCGTGACGCAGGCCCCGAGATGGCCGACGTGATGCCTCTGTTGTCGCGCAAGCCCGTGCTGTAGCCAGAAGGGGGGCCATATGCCCCTTGGCGCCCCTGTGTGGACGCCACGCCCGAAGGATTTTCAAGGCAGCAATCACGAAAGGTGGATGCAGTTGGAAGTGGATGCACCCGTTGTGCCCCCGGTTGGCCCCGCCTTGGCTGGCAAACCCGGACCCGCGTCCGGACCGCCACTGCGTCAGGCCAAGTTTGTCACCGGCAATCTGTTTCGCCATGTGGCGGTGATGTCGCTGACGTCTTCGGTCGGGTTGATGGCGATATTCGTCGTGGATCTGGTGAATATCCTTTATATCTCGTGGCTTGAAGATCCTGTGATCACGGCGGCGGTAGGGTATGCCGGGGCCGTGCTGTTCTTTACCACCTCATTCGCCATCGGCATCGCGATTGCGGTTTCGGCTTTGGTCGCGCGGGCACTTGGTCAGCAGAATGAGGCGCTGGCGCGGCGGCGTGGCACAAACGGAATGCTCGTGGGGTTGGTTGTGGGCCTGGCGTTCACGCTGGCCGTGTGGCTGGCGCTGGGGCCGATCGTGCGCCTGTTGGGCGCGCGGGGTGAAACGGCGGCGGCCGCGGTGCATTTCCTGCAAATCATGATAGTGGGGCAGCCCCTGCTGATGGTGGGGATTGTCGGCTCGGCGATTCTGCGCAGCCATGGCGATGCACGGCGCGCAATGATGGTCACGGTCTGGGGGGCGGTGGCGCTGGCGATCCTCGACCCCATCCTGATCTTCGGGGCAGGTCTTGAGTTGACCGGGGCGGGGATAGCAGGCATCGCCTCGCGCGCAGTCATCGCGGCAATGGCCGTCTTGCCGATCTTGCGCCATCACGGCGGCTTTGGTCCGATCTCGACCGTGGGTCTGCGCGAGGATCTCACGGCGCTGGGGGCGATAGCGGGGCCTGCGGTTCTTACTCAGGTGGCGACGCCTGTGGGGCAGGCCTTTGTTACCCGGCTGATCGCCCCCTATGGCGAGGCGGCAGTGGCGGGGCTTGCCATCACGGGCCGGCTGACGCCCGTGGCGCTGGGGGTGATCTTTGCGCTGTCGGGCGCCGTGGGACCGATCATTGGCCAGAATGCGGGTGCCGGCCGGATGGACCGGGTGCGCCGCACGTTCTGGGACGCGATCCTGTTCATGGGGATCGTGGTTGCGGTAGTGACGGTGGTGCTGTTTGCCCTGCGCGGGCCCTTGGCAGATGTTTTCCGGGCCGAAGGTGTGACACGCGATCTGATCTATCTTTTCTGCGGCCCCTTGTGCCTGTTGTTCTTTTTCAACGGGTTGATCTTTGTGGGCAACGCGGCGTGCAACAACCTCGGGCGTCCGTTTCGCTCGACTGTGGTGAACTGGGGGCGGCACACATTGGGAACGGTTCCCTTTGCAGTCTGGTTGGGCGGCTATTGGGGCGCCGAGGGTGTGCTGATCGGGCAAGCAGTGGGCGGCGTGATCTTTGGACTTGTCGCCGTCTGGCTCGCGCTGCGGGTGATGGACGAGGCGAGTTAAGCCGCGTCGCCCTCCGCGGCCCAAGTGTCGCAATCGGAAATCTCTTGCCATGACCGCCCCCGGCGCGCTAACCAAGCCGTGTCAGGTCTGGAAGAATCCGGTGGTGCGCACGTGGCACACCAGCGGTGCCGAAGGAGCAACCGCCCCGGTAAACTCTCAGGCGCAAGGGACCGTCCTGACTACGTACTCTGGAGAGTGGCCGCGTGCGGCCCGCCGACGGGATAATGATCTCAGGCGCCCTGATGACAGGGCAAGGACAGAGGGGGCATCGCGGAATGGGGATAGGCCCGTTCGGGACGGTGCCGGAGCATGTTTTTCCGGTGAATACAGGGAGACTCGGCTTGAGCGAACTTTTGCATCTGGCCCTTGAGGATTTGCACCTTGCGCTGGGCGGCAAGCTGGTGCCGTTCGCGGGCTATGCCATGCCGGTTCAGTATCCGGCAGGTGTCATGAAGGAACATCTGCACACGCGGTCTGCGGCGGGGCTGTTTGATGTCAGCCACATGGGGCAAGTGATCTTGCGCCCCAGCGGCGACATGGCGGCGCTGGTGGCGGGGTTCGAGGCGATGATGCCGGTCGACGTGGCGGGTTTGGCCAAAGGACGTCAGCGCTATGGCCTGTTCACCAACGATCAGGGCGGCATCCTGGACGATCTGATGTTTGCCAACCGGGGGGATCATCTGTTCGTGGTGGTGAATGCGGCCTGCAAAGCCGCCGACATTGCGCATATGCAGGCCCATCTGGGTGCGGTGGCCGAGGTGCAGCCCATCACCGACCGCGCCCTGCTGGCGTTGCAGGGGCCACAGGCCGAGGCGGCGCTGTCCCGCCTTGTTCCCGGCGTGATGGCAATGCGCTTCATGGATGTGGCCGTGTTCGATACACTGTTCGGCGCTTTGTGGATCAGCCGCTCGGGCTATACCGGCGAGGACGGGTTCGAGATTTCGGTGCCGGACGGCGGGGTGCGCGGGCTTGCCGATGCGCTTCTGGCGATGGAGGAAGTGGCACCGATCGGCCTTGGCGCGCGTGACAGCCTGCGGCTGGAGGCAGGGCTGTGCCTCTATGGCCATGACATTGACGAGACAACGACGCCGGTCGAGGCCGGTCTGACCTGGGCCATTCAGAAGGTGCGGCGCACCGGCGGGGCGCGGATGGGCGGGTTTCCGGGGGCCGCGCGCATCCTCGAAGAATTTGAGGACGGCCCTGCGCGCCGCCGCGTGGGTTTGCGCCCCGACGGCCGTGCCCCGATGCGTGAAGGCACGGCTCTTGCAACCCCCGATGCCACGCCCGTCGGCACCGTCACATCGGGCGGGTTTGGCCCATCGGTCAACGCCCCCATTGCCATGGGCTATGTCGCGCGGCATTTTGCGCAGGCTGGCACACCGCTGACGGGCGATGTGCGCGGCAAACACCTTCCGGTCACGGTCTGCGACCTGCCTTTCCATCCCACAACTTACAAACGCTGAGGCGAGATGATGAAATTCACCAAGGAACATGAATGGCTGCGGGTCGAAGGCGATCTTGTGGTCGTGGGCATCACCGAACATGCGGCCACCCAATTGGGTGACGTGGTGTTTGTGGAGTTGCCCGAAGTCGAGACGATGGTGGCCACCGGCGACGAGATCGTGGTGATCGAAAGCGTCAAGGCGGCGTCGGATATCCTGTCGCCGCTGGATGGCGAGATTGTCGAGGTCAACGACAAGCTGACCGACAAACCGGGGCTGGTAAACGAAGACCCGACCGGAGAGGCCTGGTTCTTCAAGCTGAAGGTCGAAGATCTCGGCGCGATGGACGATTACATGAATGAAGACGAATACGCCGAGTACATCGCCTAGGTCAGACATCGCGCAGGTTTCCTGCACGGACTTTGACGGGCGCGCGCCTCGCGCCCGTCTTCCAGACCCACCCAGCCGCAAGAAGGCAGATCATGACCTATTCGCCCGTCGCCTATGACCCCTACGATTTCGCCAATCGCCGCCATATCGGCCCGTCGCCTGCCGAGATGACCCTGATGCTGAAGGCGGTGGGGGCGACGTCGCTGGACGATCTGATCGACCAGACGGTGCCGAAATCCATCCGGCAGTCGGCTTCGCTGACTTGGGCGCCCCTGGCCGAGCATGAGCTTCTGGAGAAGATGCGCGCGGTTGGCGCGCGCAACCGGGTGATGACCAGCCTGATCGGGCAGGGCTACTACGGCACCGTCACCCCGCCCGCCATTCAGCGGAACATTCTGGAAAATCCGGCGTGGTATACGGCCTACACCCCCTACCAGCCCGAGATCGCCCAAGGCCGGCTTGAGGCGCTTTTGAACTATCAGACCATGGTTGCCGATCTGACCGGGTTGCCCGTCGCCAATGCCAGCCTGCTGGATGAGGCGACGGCAGCGGCCGAGGCGATGACGATGGCCGAGCGCAGCGCCAAATCAAAGGCGCGCGGTTTCTTTGTGGACCGCAACTGCCACCCGCAGACCGTGGCCGTGATTCGGACGCGGGCCAAGCCCCTTGGGATAACGGTCATCATTGATGATCCGGTGCGGCTGGATCCTGCTGCCGTCTTTGCCGGGATCTTTCAGTATCCTGGCACCTTTGGCCATGTGACGGACTACACCGCCCAGATCGAGGCGCTGCACGGCGCCAAGGCGCTGGCCATCGTGGCGACAGATCTTCTGGCGCTGACCATGCTGAAAGATCCGGGCGCGATGGGGGCGGATATCGCCATCGGGTCAAGCCAGCGTTTCGGGGTGCCCATGGGCTATGGCGGGCCGCATGCGGCGTTCATGTCGTGCCGGGACGATCTGAAACGGGCGATGCCGGGGCGGATCGTGGGTGTGTCGATCGACAGCCATGGCAATCAGGCGTACCGTCTGTCGTTGCAAACGCGCGAACAGCATATTCGCCGCGAAAAAGCGACGTCGAACGTGTGCACGGCGCAGGCGCTGCTGGCCGTTATGGCGTCGATGTACGCGGTGTTTCATGGGCCGACGGGTCTGCGTGCAATTGCCGAGCGGGTGCATTTCCGGACCAACCGCCTGGCGCGCGCGCTGAAGGCGGCGGGCGCAAAGGTCAGCCCGAAGGCGTTTTTTGACACCATCACGGTCGAGGTGGGCGTGGGTCAGGCGGGCATTCTGGCCGCCGCGCGGGCCGAGGGGCTGAATTTCCGCAAGATCGGCAATGACCGGGTCGGGATCAGTCTGGACGAGACGACGGATGAGCGTGTGCTGGTGCGCATCCTGCGCACCTTTGGCATCGACGGCGCTCCACCGCATCGCGCCACAGTCGGTTTTCCCGAGGCGATGGTGCGCAAGACCGACTATCTGACGCATCCGGTGTTCCACATGAACCGGGCGGAATCGGAAATGATGCGCTACATGCGCCGTCTGTCGGACCGTGACCTGGCGCTTGATCGGGCGATGATTCCCCTTGGGTCTTGCACGATGAAGCTGAATGCCGCCGCCGAGATGATGCCGATCACCTGGCCCGAGTTTGGCAGCCTGCACCCCTTTGCCCCTGCCGATCAGACCCTAGGCTACCACGAAGCGATCACCGACCTGTCCGCCAAGCTGTGCGAAATCACGGGCTATGATGCCATGTCGATGCAGCCCAATTCGGGTGCGCAGGGTGAATATGCGGGGCTATTGACAATTCAGGCCTACCATCAGGCGCGGGGCGACCACGCGCGCACGGTTTGCCTGATCCCGACTTCGGCGCATGGCACCAACCCCGCAAGTGCCCAGATGGCGGGGATGAAGGTAGTTGTGGTGAAATCCGCACCAAACGGCGATGTGGACCTTGATGATTTTCGCGACAAGGCGGCGGCGGCGGGTGACAAGCTGGCAGCCTGCATGATCACCTACCCTTCGACCCACGGCGTGTTTGAGGAAACGGTGCGCGAGATTTGCCGCATCACGCATGATCATGGGGGCCAGGTCTATCTTGACGGCGCCAACATGAACGCGCTGGTGGGGCTGGTGAAACCGGGCGAGATCGGCTCGGACGTCAGCCATTTGAACCTGCACAAGACCTTTGCCATTCCGCATGGCGGCGGGGGCCCGGGCATGGGCCCGATCGGGGTCAAGTCGCATCTGGCGCCCTACCTGCCGGGGCATCCCGAAACCGGGGGCGACGCGGGGCCGGTCAGTGCGGCGCCCTATGGGTCTGCGTCTATCTTGCTGATCTCATGGGCCTATTGCCTGATGATGGGGGGCGAGGGGCTGACGCAGGCCACGCGCGTGGCAATTCTGAACGCCAACTACATCGCAGCCCGGCTGGCGGGGCATTATTCGATCTTGTTCATGGGCAACAAAGGGCGGGTGGCGCATGAATGCATTCTGGACACACGGCCCTTTGCCGAAGTGGGCGTCACGGTGGACGACATCGCCAAGCGCCTGATCGACAACGGTTTTCATGCCCCCACGATGAGTTGGCCGGTCGCCGGAACCCTGATGGTGGAACCCACCGAGTCTGAGACCAAGGCCGAGATCGACCGCTTCATCACCGCCCTTCTGGCCATCCGCGAAGAGATCCGGGCGGTCGAGCGTGGCGAGATTTCCGCCGAGGACAGCCCGCTGCGCCACGCCCCCCATACCGTCAATGACCTTGTGGCCGACTGGGACCGTAAATACAGCCGCGAGGCCGCGTGTTTCCCCCCCGGTGCATTCCGCATCGACAAATACTGGCCCCCCATCGGGCGGGTCGACAATGTTTATGGCGACCGGAACCTGATCTGCACTTGCCCACCGCTGGAAAGCTACGCCGAGGCGGCCGAGTAACGGGCGCCTGACAGTCTCGCTGCAAATCCGGCGGCCGGTGCTTCAGGGGCCAGCCAAGCCGGGCCTCGCAATCCCGGCGCCCCGGTCTATCTGAGGCTCTGGATAACCGGAGGTAGCCGTGACAGTTTTGCCACGCGAAAATGTGCAGTCCTATCCACGCCCGCCGGCGTTGGAGGCGGTGCCACACACCATCGTCATCCGGCTTGGGGGTGCTGTAGTGGCCGAGACGCGGGCAGCACTTCGGGTGCTCGAGACGCACCACGCCCCCACCTATTACCTGCCGCGCGCGGATGTGGCGGCGGTGCTGATCCCGGCGCCCGGCAGCAGTTTTTGTGAATGGAAAGGGACTGCCCGGTATTTCGACGTCGCGGCAGGCGGTGTCACTTCCCGGCGGGCGGCCTGGTCCTATGACCGTCCGACGGCCCGGTTCGCCGCCCTTGCGGGGCATCTGGCATTCTATGCGGGTCTGATGGAGGCATGTTTCGTGGGCGAGGAACGGGTAATCCCGCAGCCGGGCGATTTCTATGGCGGCTGGGTCACGGCAAATCTTGACGGTATCCCCAAGGGCGCGCGGGGCACCGAACATTGGTAGCCGAAAAGGACGGGTTCAGCCCCGCCCCGGTGCCGCAGGACCGTCTGGGCCGGATGCTGCGGATGGGCGGACTTGCGGGGGGCATTGCGGGCGGGGCGGTGATGGGTGCGTTGGGTCAGGTTGCGGGCGGGCGGCGTCCCGTGATGGCTGACCTGCTGCTGACCCCGGCCAATGCGCACAAGATCGCCACCACCCTGTCGCAGATGCGCGGGGCGGCGATGAAGATGGGACAACTGATGTCGATGGACGCGGGCGAGGTTTTGTCGCCCGAGATGGCGGCAATCCTTGGACGCCTTCGTGACGGTGCCCATCCGATGCCGGCCAAGCAGTTGCAATCGGTGCTGACGGCGGAATGGGGTGCGGGGTGGCACACGCGCTTTGCCCGTTTCGACGTCCGCCCGATTGCAGCCGCCTCGATCGGACAGGTGCACCGGGCGCGCACTCGCGAGGGGCGCGAGCTTGCGATCAAGGTGCAATACCCCGGCGTGCGGCGCAGCATCGACAGCGACGTGGCCAACATCGCGGGCCTGATGCGGCTGCCGGGTGTGGTGCCCAAATCGATGGATTTCGGGCCCTTGCTGGAAGCCGGGCGGCAGCAGTTGCACGATGAGGCGGATTACGCCCGCGAAGGGCGCTATCTTGAAGCCTTCGGACGCCTGTTGGCTGACCTACCCCACTATATCGTGCCGCGTCTGGTGCCCGAGCATTGCACGCCGAACCTGCTGGCCATGGATTTCATCGAAAGCATTCCCATTGAGGACGTGGCCTTGGCCGATGATGCAACCCGGACGAAGGTGATGGAACGCCTGATATCGCTCGTTCTGCGCGAGGTGTTCGGCTTTCACCTGATGCAGACCGACCCCAATTTTGCCAATTACCGGTTTGTGCCTGCGACTGGACAGGTGGTGTTGCTGGATTTCGGGGCCACGCGTGAGGTGCCGTTGGATCTGTCCGACGGTTTTCGCCGGTTGCTGAGCGCGGGGCTGGCGTCGGACCTGACGGCTGCGCGTGCGGGCATGATCGAGACGGGGTTCTTCGGGCCGGGGACAGCGCCTGCTCATCAGGACACCCTGCTTGCCATGTTCGATCTGGCGATGACCCCGTTGCGGGGCACGGGCGTGCATGATTTCGCCACCAGCGATCTGGCCACGCGCTTGCGTGACATGGGGGCCACCATCGGTCTTTCGCGCGATTTCTGGCATGTGCCGCCCGCCGACATGCTGTTTGTGCAACGCAAGATCGTGGGAATGTATCTGCTGGGTGCGCGGCTGCGCGCCCGCGTGGCGGTGGGACCGCTGGTGGCGCCGGGGGGACAGGCTTAGGCGGTCAGAAATACACGCACCGTTTCTGCGAAGGCGCGCGGTTTTTCTGCATGCAGCCAATGCCCTGTGTCCGGAATCTTTGCAAACCGGGCGGTGGGAAAATGCGCGCGGATCGCGTCGCGATGCTCCGGCAGGACATAGGTGCTGTCGGCCCCGGTCAGAAACAGGGTGGGTTCTGCGAACGTGCCCCCGATGTCGGGCCAGCCGACGATCAGAGGCATCTCGGCCAACAGGACATCAAGGTTCAGCCGCCAGCGGGGCGGCCTCGCCTTCATATCCAGCGATTGCAGGAAAAACGCGCGCAAGGACGCATCGTCGATGCTTTGCGACAGGCGGTGATCGGCCTCGGTACGACTGGTCAGGTCCGACAGGTCCAGTCCGCGCATGGCGTGGATGTGGCGGGTCTGATCGTGGGTGTAGCCGACGGGGGCGATGTCGGCCACGATCAGGCGGCGCAGGCGCGGACCTGCGGTCAGCGCAAGAACCATCGCCGCCTTGCCACCCATCGAATGGCCCAGCAGATCTGCCCTCCCGCCAAGACTGTCGATCACCCCGGCCAGATCCGCCGCCATGTCGGGATAGCTGTGCGAGGGATACCAAGGGCTTGTGCCATGATTGCGCATGTCCACGGCCACCACATCGCGCGTGTCGGCCAGCCTGCGCGCGATCACCCCCCAATTGCGGGCCGAGCCATAAAGCCCGTGCGCAATCACCAGCGGCGGCGCGTCGGTCGGAGTCTCGGCTTTGTGCACCATCGTGGCAAGCATGCCACCCCTATAGCTTGCCTGCGTGGCGCGTTCCAGATCAGTTGAGCAATTGCGCGGGGCGCCTTAGTCTGTGCCGACAACCTTGGGGCACGGCATGAGCGCAGTCACGATCCTTCAGATGGCCGAGCGGGTCGCCGACATGATGGAAGAGCGGCTGGGCGTCAGCGGCAAGGATCTGGCCACCAAGCTGAAGCGCGGCAAGCGGCGGTTGCCGCGCAAGGTGGCGGCGGCAGCGCAGGAACTGGCCGACAGCGCCGATCGCGCGAAGAACCCCAAACTCTTTGTGCAGATTGATCAGGCGCGGGTGGCCGATGCCTATGACATCTGCGTGCGCTATCTGGCGACGATAAAGACGGGCGGGCGGCTGCGGGGCCTGCTGATCAACGCGGCGGCAACGGTGCTGCTGGGCATGTTGATCCTTGGGGCGGTGGTCGTCGCGCTGCAACGGATGCGCGGACAAGGGTGAAGCGCGGCGGTGCCGAGTTGGGCTGTTAGAAATGTGCAAGGCGCGAGGTGATGCCCCGCGCCTTTTTGTCAGGCAACGTCAGAAAGTCACAACCCGTCACAGACCCGGATAAATCGGGAACTGCCTGCACAGCGTTTCGACCTCGGCGCGCACCTTGGCCTCGACGGCGGCGTTGCCCCCTTCGCCGTTCGCGGCAAGGCCGTCCGTCACTTCGGTGATCCAGCGGCCGATCTGGCGAAACGCATCCTCACCAAAGCCGCGCGTAGTGCCTGCGGGTGTGCCCAGACGGACGCCCGAGGTGATTGTCGGCTTTTCGCTGTCGAACGGGATGCCGTTCTTGTTGCAGGTGATCTGGGCACGCCCCAGCGCTTTTTCGGTGGCATTGCCCTTGACGCCCTTGGGGCGCAGATCGACCAGCATCAGATGCGTGTCGGTGCCGCCGGTGACGATATCGAGACCGCCCTTCATCAACTCATCCGCAAGGGCCTGCGCGTTCTTGATGACCTGCCGCTGATAGGTCTTGAAGCCGGGTTCCAGCGCCTCGCCAAAGGCCACGGCCTTGGCGGCGATCACATGCATCAGGGGCCCGCCCTGAATACCAGGGAAGATGGCCGAGTTGAATTTTTTGGCCAGCGCCTCGTCATTGGTCAGGATCATGCCACCACGCGGACCGCGCAGGGTTTTGTGGGTTGTGGTGGTGGCCACATGGGCATGCGGGAAGGGCGATGGATACAGGCCCGCCGCCACAAGTCCCGCGAAATGCGCCATGTCGACCAAAAGATAGGCGCCCACGCTGTCGGCAATTTCGCGCATGCGGGCAAAGTCGATGATGCGCGGAATGGCCGAGCCGCCTGCGATGATCATCTTGGGGCGGTGCGCGGTTGCCAGTGTCTGGACCTGATCATAGTCGAGCAGCAGATCCTGCTGGCGCACACCATATTGGATCGCGTTGAACCATTTGCCCGACTGGTTGGGTGCCGCCCCGTGCGTCAGGTGGCCGCCTGCATCCAGGCTCATCCCCAGAATCGTATCCCCGGGCTGAAGCAGGGCCTGAAACACACCCTGATTGGCTTGGCTGCCCGAATTCGGCTGCACATTGGCAAAGCCGCAGCCAAACAACTTGCACGCCCGTTCGATCGCCAGATTTTCCGCGATGTCCACATACTGGCAGCCGCCGTAATAGCGCTTGCCCGGATACCCCTCGGCGTATTTGTTCGTCATGACAGAGCCTTGCGCCTCCATCACGGCGCGGCTTACGATATTTTCCGATGCGATCAACTCGATCTCATGGCGCTGACGGCCCAGTTCCTGCGAAATCGCGTCAAACACTTCGGCATCGCGCGAGGCCAGGGTTTCTGTGAAAAAGCCGTTGTCGCGGTGCGGGGCGTTCATGGGGCGTCTCCTGCCAAGGGTGCGGGTATCGGGATGATGCTCATTTAGAGCAAGGCCCCCCGCTGGGAAAGGAAAGAAAGCGACACATCCCGGGGCATGCGCGAAATTATGTGACCCAAAGGAAAGCTGGCAGCGGGTGCGGGAACCGGTTGGGGGTGGGTGCCTGTTCCGGACGGGCATCAGTTCGGGGTTGAGTTTGCATTCCCCGCCCGGCAAGACTGGCGCAGAACGGAGAGTATCCTTGCCCCAGCCCCGCATCGCCTTTCGCGCAAGCACTGCCCCGGCGGCCCAGGACGCGTTCGCGCATCTGACGGCAGCACATGGGCAGGCCGATCTGAACACGGCCACGGTTGTGGTTTCGCTGGGCGGCGATGGGTTCATGCTGCAAACCCTGCACGAGACCGAAGGCATGGATATCCCGGTTTACGGGATGAACTGTGGCACGGTCGGTTTCCTGATGAACGCCTATGATCTGGACGGCCTGCCGGAAAGACTGGAGGCGGCCGAGGAAACGGTGATCAACCCGCTTGAGATGCGCGCGACCACGGCGGATGGTGGCTTTGTGCGGGCGCTTGCGATCAATGAGGTGTCGCTGTTGCGCGCGGGCCCGCAGGCGGCCAAGCTGGCCATTTATGTCGATGGCCGACTGCGGCTGGATGAGTTGGTCTGTGACGGGGCGCTGCTGGCCACCCCTGCAGGATCGACGGCCTACAATTACTCGGCGCATGGGCCGATTTTGCCCATAGGGTCGGATGTACTGGCGCTGACGGCGGTGGCCGCGTTTCGCCCGCGCCGCTGGCGGGGGGCGCTTTTGCCCAAGACGGCGGTGGTGCGGCTGGATGTTTTGAACCCCGAAAAGCGCCCCGTGATGGCTGATGCCGACAGCCGTTCGGTCGAGAACGTGATATCGGTCGAGATACGGTCCCAGCCTGACGTGCGCCACCGAATCCTGTTCGACCCCGGCCATGGGTTGGAAGAGCGTCTGATCGTCGAGCAGTTCGCCTGATCCGGGGGAGGACGGGCGTCAAGCGCCGCCCTGTGCCGCCCAGCTTTCGATCTTGCGATACAGGGTTGAGGGCGAAAGCTCCAGCACCCGCGACGCCTTGGTAACCGACCCGCCATGTCGCGCGAGGGTTGCCTCGATCACGATGCGCTCGATCTCGGCCATGGTTTTGCCGACGAGCGCATCGGCGGCAAGATCGGCCTGGGGCAGGGCCTGCGTTTGTGGCGCGGCGGGGGCTGTGATGTGTTCGTGCAGGCTTTCGGGCAGCATGCGGCGCGTAACCCGCCCGCCGGGGTTCAGCACGACGATATTGCGGATCACGTTCAGCACCTGACGCACGTTGCCGGGCCAGTGCAGGCTGCGGAACAGTTCGGCCACATCGGCGTCCAACCCGTCGAACTGCCGCCCCTCCTCACGTGCAAAGCGGTCAAGGGCGGCATTGGCGATTTCCAGCACGTCATCACCCCTGTCGCGCAGGGGCGGCATATGGACGGGCACGACGAACAGACGGTAGAACAGATCCTCGCGGAACTCGCCCCGGCGCACGGCCTCCGTAGGGTCGCGGTTGGTGGCACAGATGATGCGCACGTTCACCTTGCGGGGCCGCGTGGCGCCCACCGGCTGCACGGTCGAGGTTTGCAAGAAGCGCAGCAGTTTGGTCTGCAACGCCGGGGCCATTTCGCAGATCTCATCCAGAAACAGCGTGCCGCCATCTGCCGCTGCGGCCGCGCCCTGCTTGTCGGAAATGGCGCCGGTAAAGCTGCCCTTGATGTGGCCGAACACCTCGGATTCCAGCAGATCCTGCGGGATGGCCCCACAGTTCAGCGCGATGAACGGCCCCGCTGCGCGCAGGCTGCCCGCGTGTATGGCAAGGGCGCACAGCTCTTTGCCGGTGCCGCTGTCGCCGGTGATGAAAACGGTGGCCATCGACGGCGCGACCGAGCGGATCTTGTCATGCACCCGCGCCATCGCCTGCGACGAGCCGATGAAGATATCATCTGCCGTGATGGCTGCTTCGGGGGCGGGCCTGACTGCCACCGGGGCGGCTGTCCGCGCAGGCCGTGCCCCGCCCGCATTTTCGACCGCGTTCAGAAAACGCGCTTCGTCAAACGGTTTGACCAGAAAATCATAGGCCCCTGCGCGCATCGCCTCGACCGCCTTGTTGATCGAGGCATTGGCGGTGATGACGATGATGTTCGCCTCGGGGCGCAGGGCCAGCATGTCGTGCATCACGCTGAGGCCATCACGGTCGGGCAGCATCAGGTCCAGCAGCACGATCAGCGCGCCACTGTCACGAAAGGCACGCAGGCCTTCGGCTGCGTTCGCGGCAAGGACCACCGGGTAGCCCGCCGTTTGCAAGACCGAGCGATAGATCAGCGACAACGAGGGCGTGTCCTCAATCAGCAAAAGGGGCAGTTGCTTGGCGGCGGGGACCATGGTCAGGCGGGGCTCTCGGGTAGCAAGGGTAGTATCGATGCATCGTCGATGAAATGCCGCACCCCGGCAAGCCCTGCGATCACCTCGGCGCCGGACGGGTCAAGGGGCCCGCTGCCATGGGCAGCGCAGTTGAGGCGGGCAGCGGCCTGATAGAGCGCGTTCGCTCCGATGGAACCGGCGAGCGCCATCAGCACGTGCGAAAAGGCCCGCACCGCAGGCCGGTCATCCGCAGTCAGTGCCGGGGGCAGGCCGACGGCCACCGTCGCCAGATCCTCGGCCAGTTGGCGCAGCAGGTCAGGCGCCACCTGAGGCCCCGCAAGCGCCAGCAGCGCATCAAACGTCGCCCGGTCGATCGGCGATTGGTCTCTTTCTTGCAGGGCCTGCACCTCGGCCAGCGCCCCGGCCACAAGATCGGCCGCCCGGTCGGGCAGCGGCATGGCGGCAAGGGCATCAAGGCATGATTGCAGCGTCTTCAGGCGGGCAACAACCTGCGGGTCATCAGACAAAGGATGTGTCATGGGAACATTGCACTGACGTCGTGCGCCCTTGTCCAGCGTTATCGTGCCGCCCCCCTGGCCAGACCAAGTCCCCGCAGCGCGGCCGCGATCTCGTCCAGAATGGCGGGATCGTCGATGGTGGCGGGCATTTTCCACGGCTTGTCATCGGCAATGCTTACCATCGTGCCGCGCAGGATCTTGCCCGAGCGGGTCTTGGGCAAACGGTCTACCACCACCGCGCGCTTGAAATCGGCCACGGGGCCGATCTTTTCGCGCATCAAGGCGACACAGTCGCGCACCACATCGGCAGATGCGCGGGTGCACCCCTTGTTCAGGCACAAGAACCCCAGAGGCGACTGACCCTTGAGGTCATCCGCGACCCCGATCACCGCACATTCGGCCACGTCGGGGTGATTGCACAGCACTTCTTCCATCGCGCCGGTCGAGAGGCGATGCCCCGCCACGTTGATCACGTCATCGGTGCGCGCCATGATATAGAGATAGCCATCCTGATCGACGTACCCCGCATCGCCGGTTTCATAGTACCCCGGAAAATGCGCAAGATAGCTTTTGTGGAACCGCTCTTCGGCGTTCCACAGCGTGGGCAGGGTGCCGGGGGGCAGGGGCAGCCTGATCGTGATCGCGCCCAGTGTGCCAGGGGCTACCACATGACCGCCCTCATCCAGCACCTGCACGTCAAAGCCGGGCATGGGAACCGAAGGGCTGCCGATCTTGACGGGTAGCGCCTCGATCCCCAGCGGGTTCGCGGCGATGGCCCAGCCGGTTTCGGTCTGCCACCAGTGGTCGATGACGGGCACATTCAGGTGCCGCTGCGCCCAATGGATGGTGTCAGGATCGGCGCGCTCGCCCGCCAGATACAGCGCGTGCAGCGACGACAGATTGTAATCCTTGACCAAACGACCCTCCGTATCGTCGCGCTTGATCGCCCGCAGTGCCGTGGGAGCGGTGAAAAAGCTGCGGACCTTGTGCTCGGCAATCACGCGCCAGAACGCGCCTGCGTCAGGGGTGCCGACAGGCTTGCCCTCATAGACAACGGTGGTGCAGCCCGCGATAAGGGGCGCGTAGCAGATGTAGCTGTGTCCCACGACCCAACCCACATCGGACGCCGCCCAGAACACATCGCCGGGCCCACAATCATAGATCGCGCGCATCGTCCAATGCAGCGCAACCAGATGACCGCCAGTGGGGCGCACCACGCCCTTTGGCGCGCCGGTCGTGCCCGAGGTGTAGAGGATATACGCAGGGTGATCGCCTTCGACCGGCACGCATTCGGCAGGTTCTGCGCCATATTGAAAGCTGTGCCAGGCGACATCGCGGCCCTCAATCAGTTTTGCCACCTCTTGCTCGCGTTGTAGAATGACGCAGAATTCGGGCTTGTGGCGGGCCATTTCGATGGCGCCGTCCAGAAGCGGCTTGTAATGGACCACGCGCGCGGGCTCGATACCGCAGCTGGCCGCGATGATGGCCTTTGGCGTGCAGTCATCAATTCTGACCGCAAGTTCCGCCGCCGCAAAGCCGCCGAATACGACCGAATGGATCGCCCCCAGTCGCGCAACCGCCAACATCGCCTCAAGTGCTTCGGGCACCATCGGCATGTAGATGATCACCCGATCCCCCTTGCCGATGCCCTTGGCGCGCAGCGCACCCGCAAGACGGGCCACGCGGTCCTGCAATTCGGCATAGGTGATCTTGTGAACAGTGCCCGTGACCGGGCTGTCATGGATGATCGCAACCTGTTCGCCGCGCCCGGCCGATACATGTCGGTCCACCGCGTTCCAGCAGGTGTTGACCATGCCATCAGTGAACCACTCATACAGCGGCGCTCGGGTCGCGTTCAGCGCGGCCGTGGGCGGACGGTCCCAATCTATTGCCTGAGCGGCCTGCAGCCAGAACCCCTCGGGGTCTGATTTCCACGCCTGATAAAGCTGTGCATATCCCATGGCCCGCGCCCTCTGCCTTGTCCCCGGTGGGCCACAGTTACGGCATTGCCCCAAAGACAGGCAACGGGCTTCAGGGCGGGTAAGACAGGTGACGAGGAGAAATTTGCAAAATTATGCCGGTACCGGCCGCAACATTTTGCAAACCCGGTCCGACGGCGGGCAAAACCGCTAAACCGCGCGTGCTTTGCAAAGCAGCCTTAACCGTAATGTGCCACGGGGGTGCCGGCGATGGCGGACATGTTCAAAAGCCCGCGCGCCGTGATCGACGGCGTGACCACATGCGCCTTGTTGCCCAGGCCGATCAGGATCGGCCCCACCTCAAGTCCGCCCGCCTTCATCTTGAGGATGTTGCGCACCCCCGAGGCGGCGTCGGCGCTGGCAAACACCAGCACATTGGCGGCCCCTTCGAATCGTGCATTGGGCAGCAACCGCTCGCGCAGCGTCTGGTCCAGCGCGGTATCAACGTTCATCTCGCCTTCATAGCAGAAATCCGGCTCGCGCGCGTCGAGCAGTTCAAGCGCGCCGCGCATCCGCAGGGCGTTGGTCGTGTCCATGTTGCCAAACTGGCTTTGCGTGCACAGCGCGACCTTGGGCACCAGGCCAAAGCGCCGCACATGACGCGCGGCGCCGATCACTGTCTCCATGATCTGCTGCGGGGTGGGTTCGGGGTGAACGTGCGTGTCTGCGATGAACAGGGGACCGTCCTCGAGAATCATCATCGACATTGCGGCCACGGGGTGCAGGCCACCGCGCGCGAGCACCTGCCGGACATAGCCCAGATGCCACAAATACTGGCCGAAGGTGCCGCAGATCAGGCTGTCGGCCTCATCCCGGTGGACCATCACGGCGGCGATTGCGGTGGTGTTGGTGCGCATGATCGCGCGGGCAATGTCGGGGCTGACGCCGCGCCGCGCCATAAGTTCGGCATAGGTGCCCCAGTAATCGCGGTAACGCGGATCATTTTCGGGGTTCACCAACTGAAAATCGCGCCCCGGACGGATGGGCAGGCCGGCCCGTTCGCAGCGCGCTTCGACCACCTCGGGGCGGCCGATCAAAATGGGTCGGTCGGTCGACTCTTCCAGCATCGCGTTGGCTGTGCGCAGTACGCGTTCATCCTCGCCCTCGGCAAAGACGATCCGGCGCTCGGCCTGACGCGCGGCCTCGAACACGGGACGCATCAGCATGGCCGACTTGAAGACCGAGCCGTCGAGCCGGGCCTTGTAGGCGCGCAAATCGTCCAGTGGGCGCACGGCCACCCCGGTTTCCATGGCCGCGCGCGCCACCGCACTGGCCACAACGCCCATCAGGCGCGGATCGAACGGCTTTGGGATCAGGTAATCCGCCCCAAAGCTGAGCGTTTCACCGTGATAGGCGGCGGCGGCCTCGGCGCTGGTGGTGGCGCGGGCAAGGGCCGCGATACCCTCGATGCAGGCGATCTTCATCTCATCGTTGATGGTGGTGGCACCTACGTCCAGCGCACCCCGGAAGATAAAGGGAAAACACAGCACGTTGTTGACCTGATTGGGGAAATCAGACCGCCCCGTGGCAATGATGGCATCGGGCACCACGGCGCGCACGGCATCGGGCAAAATCTCGGGCGTGGGGTTGGCCAGCGCAAAGATGATCGGTCGTGGTGCCATGGTCTGCACCATCGCGGGGGTCAGAACCCCCGGGCCTGACAGCCCCAGAAACAGATCTGCCCCGCCGATCACATCGGACAGCGTGGCCGCGTCGGTTCCCTGGGCAAAGTTTGCCTTTTGCGGCGTCATCTGCGCCGTGCGGCCATGGTAGACCAGCCCTTCCAGATCACACAGCCAGATGTTCTCGCGCCGGACCCCCAGCTTCACCAGCATCTCAAGGCAGGCAATGCCCGCAGCCCCGCCCCCGGTCGAGACCACCTTGATCTGGTCCATCGACTTGTCCGCCACGATCAGCGCATTGGTCGCCGCCGCCCCCACCACGATGGCCGTGCCGTGCTGGTCGTCGTGGAAAACGGGAATGTTCATCCGCTCGCGGCAGTATTGTTCAACGATGAAACAATCTGGCGACTTGATGTCTTCAAGGTTGATCGCACCAAAGGTCGGCTCCAGCGCGCAGACGATTTCCGCCAGCTTGACGGGATCTGATTCGTTCACCTCGATGTCAAAACAGTCGATGTTGGCGAACTTCTTGAACAGGACGGCTTTGCCCTCCATCACCGGTTTCGAGGCCAGCGCGCCAATGTTGCCAAGGCCCAGAACCGCCGTGCCGTTCGTCACCACCCCGACCAGATTGCCGCGCGAGGTAAAGCGTGAGGCATTCGCCGGGTCTGCCTTGATCTCCAGACAGGCCTCGGCCACCCCCGGCGAATAGGCGCGGGCCAGATCACGGCCATTGGCAAGCGGCTTGGTGGCGCGGATCTCAAGCTTTCCGGGTTTCGGAAATTCGTGATAATCCAGCGCCGCCTGCCGCGTATTCTCGTGCCGCGTGTCGTCCATGCCTGCCTCCACCAAAACCGTGATCGAAAAACTGGTTTGGCCTTAAACCACTTTCTGCGCGCCGCCAATCGCAAGGCCGCAGGATGGCTGTTTCCACCTGCTTGCAAATCCGTCAGCGCCTCGTCACCATGCCGCCAATCACCGGAGAATACCATGACCGAGACGCGCGCCGAAATCCGCCTGCCGACACAAGAACTTCGGGCTGACCTGCCGTTCTACACCAAGACCCTGGGCATGCGGCTGGACATGATCTATCCCGCCGACGACCCGGAGGTGGCAGTTCTGTCCGGTCACGGCCTGCGTCTGCGCATCCAGAAGGGCGCGCCCGAGGCGCCCGGCACCCTGCGCATCCTGACCGACACACCCGATGCCTTTGCGGGGGGCGCGCGCCATCTGACCGCGCCCAACGGCACCCGGATCGAGATTGACGACCTTAACCCACCGCTGATCCTGCCGCAGACCGAGCATGCCTTTGTCGTCCGCCGCCTTGCCGATCAGGCGCCCTGGGTCATCGGGCGCGCGGGCATGCACTACCGTGATCTGGTGCCATCGCGCCTTGGCGGTGCAATGATCGCAAGCCATATCCGCATCCCCGATGGCGGCCCGGTTCCCGACATGGTGCATTTCCACAAGGTCGGGTTCCAGTTGATCTTCTGCATCAAGGGTTGGGTCGACGTGGTCTATGAGGATCAGGGCAAGAAGATCCGCCTGACCGCGGGCGATTGTTTTATTCAGCCCCCTGAGATTCGCCACCGGGTGCTTGAAGCGTCAGACGGAATCGAGGTGATCGAAATTGGCGTGCCCGCCGACCATGTGACCGAAATTGATCATGCTATGATTCTGCCGACCGCGCACCTTCGCCCCGACCGTGAATGGCAGGGCCAGCGTTTTGTCCATAACGTCGGCGCAAAAGGTGCATTTACCCCCTTCCGCATTCCAGGGTTCGAGGCGCGTGACACGACCATAAACGCGAGCACCAAAGGCGTAGCCTCGGTTATGGTCGTCCGCCCCACCGGCCCGGCACCATGGACGGTGCACAGCGGCGATATCCTTTTTACCTTTGTGATGTCGGGCCAGATGACACTTGAGGGTGAAGGCAAAGACCCTTTCCGCCTGTCGCCCGGTGATGCTTTCGTCATCCCCCCCGGGCTTGCCACCCGGTATGCCGATGCCACCCCTGACCTGGAACTGCTTGAAGTCTCGCTTCCCGGAAACCCGGCAACACAGGCGCGCTGACTTTCCTCTCCGCGGGTCCCCTGCGGGGCCATTCCCGAACCTGCAGCGGGCGCGCGCACCGCTTGCCAAACCCGCCCGTCGCCCGCACAGTCTGCAAAACGAACCCATGAGGCCCCGATGTCCCTGCTCCAAGCCGCGACCGACGTGCGCGCCCGCGCTTACGCGCCCTACTCCGGCTTTCAGGTGGGTGCAGCACTCCGCGCCACCTCGGGCGCCGTGCATGTGGGATGCAATGTTGAAAACGTGGCCTATCCCGAAGGCACCTGCGCCGAAGCGGGGGCCATCGCCGCGATGATTGCGGCGGGCGACACCCGGATTGCCGAAGTTCTCGTGATCGCCGACAGTCCCAGCCCGGTGCCACCCTGCGGCGGGTGCCGACAGAAGATAGCAGAATTTGCCGACCCGGAGGTCAGGGTCACGCTATGCACGACCGCAGGCGCGCAGATCACCTTGACGGTGGCCGCATTGTTGCCGGGCCAGTTTAGCGCCGAACACATGAAAGCCACCTGATGGACGCGCGCCAGATCATCGCGACCATCCGCGATGGCGGCCAGCCACCGGGCGATGCCTTGGGGTGGTTCGCCCAAGGGCTGGCCTCGGGCGCGGTCTCGGATGCGCAGGCAGGGGCGTTTGCCATGGCCGTCTTGCTGCGGGGTCTGGATGACACGGGCCGTGTAGCGCTGACGCGGGCGATGCGCGACACGGGCGCCGTTCTGGACTGGGATTTGCCGGGGCCGGTGCTCGACAAGCATTCCACAGGTGGGATCGGTGATTGTATCTCGTTGTTGCTGGCGCCAGCACTGGCCGCGTGCGGAGCCTACGTTCCGATGATCTCGGGGCGCGGATTGGGCCACACCGGCGGCACGCTGGACAAGCTTGAGGCGATCCCCGGTTTTCGGACTGCCCTCGCTGAAGATGTCCTGCGTCGTCAAGTCGAAGAACTGGGCTGCGCCATCGTTGCCGCAGGCCCCGGCCTCGCCCCGGCTGACAAGCGGCTGTATGCGATCCGCGATGTGACGGGCACGGTTGAAAGCATTGACCTGATCTGCGCCTCGATCCTGTCGAAAAAGCTGGCGGCGGGGCTGGAGGGGCTGGTGCTCGATGTCAAATGCGGTTCGGGCGCGTTCATGAAGACGCCTGAGCGGGCCGAGGCCCTTGCCCGCGCGCTCGTCAGTACAGCCCAAGGGGCGGGCTGCATGACCACGGCCCTTATCACAGACATGAGCCAGCCTTTGGCCACCGCCGCAGGCAATGCGCTGGAGGTGATCGAGGTGATGGAGACGCTTACGGGAAGTTCGGTGAATGCGACGCTGTGGGATCTGACTTGCGCGCTGGGGGGCGAGGCGCTGGCGCTGGGCGGGCTTGCGGCGGATGCGGCAGACGGTGCAGGCCGGATTGCACAGGCGCTCGAATCCGGAGCGGCGGCGGAAATCTTTGGCCGCATGGTGGCAGCCCAAAAGGGCCCGTCGGATTTCGTCGAGCGTTGGCCCGACCGGCTCCCCTCGGCCCCGGTCGTGCGCGAGATACCATCGCTCGATGATGGCTGGATCGTGCGGGTGGACGGCGAGGCGCTGGGTCATGCGGTTGTTCATTTGGGCGGTGGGCGACTGCGCGAGGGGGATCGGGTAAACCCATCTGTTGGCTTGTCCGACCTGATCGGTCTGGCGGAAGAAATTGGCGCGGGCGTGCCTTTGGGCATGGTGCACGCGGCAAGCGAAGAGGCGGCGCAGGCAGCCATTCGCGCGGTTCAGGCGGCCTATGTGGTGGGCAACTCGGCGCCTGAAGATCCAACGCTGATCCTCATGAGGATCGCGTGATGCCCCGTGCCTTTCTGATCGTGATGGACAGTGTGGGCTGTGGTGGAGCGCCCGATGCACATGCCTTTGGCGATACAGGCGCCAACACGCTGGCTCACATCGCCGAGGCCTGTGCGACGGCGCGCGCCGATGCGGGGCGCAGCGGCCCGCTGCGCCTGCCGAACCTTGATGCGCTTGGCCTTGGGGCGGCGATCCGGCTTGCCTCGGGCACAGATGCACCGGGCCTGACGGCCATCCCGCAGGGCCTTTGGGGTGCTGCGACCGAGGTAAGCCGGGGCAAGGACACGCCCTCGGGGCATTGGGAATTGGCGGGGGTGCCGGTTCCATGGGACTGGACCTATTTTCCCGATGTAACCCCCGCGTTTGACGATGCCCTGGTGGCCGAGGTCTGCCGCCTTGCGGGCACCGATGGCATCCTGGGCAATTGCCACGCTTCGGGCATTCCGATCATTGCCGCGCACTGCGCCGAACACCTGCTTACAGGCTGGCCGATTTGCTACACTTCGGCTGACAGCGTCTTTCAGATCGCGGCGCATGAAGAGGCGTTCGGGTTGGAACGGCTTTTGAAGCTCTGCGCCGACCTTGCGCCCTATGTGCACGCACGCCGCGTCGGGCGGGTGATCGCACGTCCTTTTGCGGGCACATGCGACAATTTCCACCGCACCGCCAACCGCCATGATTACGCAATAGCCCCGCCATCGCCCACATTGCTGGACTGGGCCCACGACGCAGGCCGAGCCACCCATGCCATTGGCAAGATCGGAGACATCTTTTCGATGCGCGGTATCGGCGCGCTGCACAAGGGCGCGTCAGACACTGTTCTTTTCGAACAACTGGTGCGCCTTGGCACCGAGGCTGAGGGCGGGTCTTTGACATTCGCCAACTTTGTCGAGTTTGACAGCCTTTATGGTCACCCACGCGACGTGGCGGGATACGCCCGCGCGCTGGAACGGTTTGACGCGGCCTTGCCACGCTTTCAGGCCACACTTGGCCCCGGCGATCTGGCCCTTTTCACTGCCGACCACGGCAACGACCCCACATGGCGCGGCACCGACCACACGCGTGAGCGCGTGCCCGTGATCGGCCATGGCGCGGGCGCCCGCGCCATCGGAAACGTGGCCTTTGTCGATGTTGCAGCCAGCATTGCCGCCCACCTCGGGCTGACGGACCAAGGCCCCGGAGTATCCTTTCTATGACCCCGAAGGTTGAATTGCACCTGCATCTTGAAGGCGCGGCCCCGCCGCGGTTTATTCGTGATCTTGCCAAGAAAAAGCATATGGACCTGTCGGGGATCTTTGATTCCGACGGGGGGTATAAATTTACGGATTTCTGGGAGTTCCTGAAGGTCTATGAAGCCGCGACCGAAACTCTGAAAAGCCCTGAGGATTACCACCGCCTGACCCTTGCAGTGCTGGAGGAAAGTGCCGCGAGCGGAGTGGTGTATTCCGAGACTTTCCTCAGCCCCGATTTCTGCGGCGGGCGCGACTTGGGCGCATGGCGTGAATATCTGCAGGCCATCCGCGAAGCCGCCGATCAGGCCGAGCGCACGTTTGGCATCACCTTGCGCGGCATCGTCACCTGCATCCGCCATTTCGGCCCCGAAAAGGCGCGGCAGACGGCCCGATGTGCCGCCGATACGGCGGGCGACTGGCTTGTGGGGTTTGGCATCGCGGGCGATGAAAAGATTGGCGCGCCCAAGGATTTTGCGTGGTCCTTCGACTGCGCGCGCGAGGCCGGCCTGCGGCTGACGGCGCATGCGGGCGAATGGGGCGGACCAAACTCGGTTCGTGATGCGGTGCGCGATCTGGGTGTCGA
Source organism: Rhodobacterales bacterium (assembly GCA_038205925.1). Classification (GTDB taxonomy): domain Bacteria; phylum Pseudomonadota; class Alphaproteobacteria; order Rhodobacterales; family Rhodobacteraceae; genus Pseudotabrizicola. Next base: position 34,322 of record JBBRBJ010000019.1, read on the forward strand.
ACGCATTGGCCATGGGGTGCGGGCCATCGAGGATCTGGCACTGGTGGATGAACTGGCCGAAAAGGGCATCGTGCTGGAGGTGTGCCCCGGATCAAACGTGGCCCTGGGCCTTTACCCCAGCTATCGCGCCCATCCCATCGGCCCGCTTTACGATCGTGGCGTCAAGGTCACCGTCAGCACCGATGACCCGCCGTTCTTCCATACCACCATGGCCCGCGAGTTCGAAGAACTGCACCGCGCCTTTGATTGGGACGACGGGGTTTTCGCCAGCATCAACCGAACCGCGCTTGACGCGGCCTTTTGCGATGCCGATACACGGGCGCGCATCGCCGCGTTGCTGGAGGCCTGAATGACCGAACATCTTACCGTCGTCTCACACCCGTTGGTGCAGCACAAACTGACATTGATGCGTGAAAAAGACACTTCGACCGCGTCGTTCCGTCAACTTCTGCGTGAAATCAGCCTGCTGCTGGCCTATGAGGTGACGCGCGAATTGCCGATGACGACCAAGCGGATCGAGACCCCGCTGGAAGCGATGAATGCCCCGGCCATCGAGGGGAAGAAGCTGGCCCTCGTGTCGATCCTGCGCGCGGGCAACGGTCTGCTTGACGGGATACTTGAGTTGATCCCGGCCGCCCGCGTGGGGTTCATCGGACTTTATCGCGACCCCGAGACGCTGGAGCCGGTACAGTATTACTGCAAATTGCCCGACCATCTGGAAGATCGCGTGTGTATCGTGGTCGATCCCATGCTCGCCACCGGCAATTCCTCGGCGGCGGCGGTTTCATTGTTGAAACAGGCAGGAGCGCGAGAAATCCGGTTTCTGTGCCTTCTGGCGGCGCCCGAGGGAATTGCCCGCATGCACGGGGCCCATCCTGACGTGCCGATTGTGACAGCTTCGGTCGATAGCCACTTGAATGATCACGGTTATATCGTTCCGGGGCTAGGGGATGCGGGTGATCGCATGTTTGGCACAAAATAGCGGGCCCAGCCCTTTACTCGGAAACAATATTATTCCACACTCGACCCCCAAAGCTACTTGGGGGTAGTCATGTTTTTGAAGTTCGTATCAGTCGCCGTTTTGGCGCTGTCTGTCTGTATGGGCGCTGCACACGCCCAATCGGCCCGAGATTTCGGCGGCCCGCGCGAGTTGCCGCCCGCGTCCTACAAAGGCCAGCAGTACGTCGACAGCCGGGGCTGCGTGTTCTTGCGCGCAGGCTTTGGCGGGCAGACAACATGGGTGCCCCGGGTCAGCCGCGACCGAAAGCAACTGTGCAACCAGCCGCCGAGCGGGAGTTCAGTCGCTGTCGCTGAAGATCCGGTGCCGCGCGCAGCGCCCGCGGCGCAGCCGCAGGCCGTCGGACGCAAGCCGCTGGATACGGTGGCCAGCACGACCGCCGCCCCACGCATCCGGGCCGCTGCCCCACAACAGCGTGTGGCGCCGTCCACCTATGCGCCGCCGCCGGTGGCGCCGACGCCGCGCGTTGTAGTGGCCCCTCAGGCCCCGCGCTCCGTTGGGGCGGTGCGGGTGCCCACCGTGGGCGGTGCCCGAAAGATCGGCTGCTACAGGGATGCCCCCGTGGCCGAACGGTTTGCCGTGCGCGGTGGCGGATCCATCGTGTTGTGCACCCGCGGCGATGGCGATCTGGCGAATGCCCGCGCACCGCGCCTGCCGGGGGGAGCGGCGGCTGTGGCACCGTCTGGCTTTGTCGAAGGCTCCAACCGGGCCGCTCCGTCCGGGTCGCGACTATCGGTGTCCACGCAGAGCGTGCCCAACCCGCCCAAGGGCTACAAGGCCGCGTGGACCGATGACCGTCTTAACCCGCGCCGCGGTCAGGGTACCGCCGAGGGCTGGTATGACCAGGACGGGGTGTGGACGCGCGAAATTCCCGCACGTCTGGTCGAGGATGCGGCGCGCGATCAGCGCAAGAAGCGCCGCCTTCAGGCGCAGCAGGTAACCTCGGAAGGGTCTGGCGCGCCGGGTTCGGGTGTTGGCCCCGATATAACGACGCCGCCACCCGTTGTCCCGCCGGTGACCGAAGGCCAGACGCGCAAGCGCAAGCTGCAGGTTTCGTCCAAGTCTGAGTCTGCCCCGGCAAAAGCCACGCGTAGCTATGTTCAGGTTGGCACCTTTGGTCAGCAGTCGAACGCCGAGGGCGCGTCAAGCCGCCTGGCAGGGTTGGGCCTGCCTGTGGCCCGGCAAAAGATCAGCAAGGGCGGCAAGGCCCTGCAGATCGTCTATGCGGGGCCCTTTGTGTCGGCATCCGAGGCACGGTCTGCGCTGACCGCCGCGCGCCGGGCCGGGTTTTCTGATGCCTTCATTCGGTGAAACCTCGAAGGTGAAGCCCCGGTCAGACCCCCGGCCACGTGGTCGGGGGTTTTGTCATTGGCAGATGCCTTGCAGGCTGACCCAGTCGCCATCTGGCATCAGTGGCTGGCGCGCGCGTCCGCGCAACGGGTCGGCTTCAATCAGGCTCAGCGTGCGCTCTCCGCTTGGGTCGACGGCATAGGCGTAGGGGGTGACCGAAACCCCGGCCTGTTCGAACAGTGCCAGCACCGACAAATCCGGCAAGGCGATGGGCGGGGTCTGCAGCAGCGCCTCGCCATAGCCTGACAATGAACCATCGGGCAGCGCGCCCGTGGTCAGCAGGCGGAAGGTGGCCGTAAGCCCGGCGTAGCGCAGGACCGGCAGGATCGGGTCGCTGACCTCGGCGCGCATTCGTTCGACCAGCGTAAGGCCCGCAAGCCGCTCGGGGCCGTCGGCCTGCTCGACCATGTCACGGCCCACAAGGACCACGCCGCCCGGAAGGTGCGTGGCCGTGTCCACCCCGGCGCGCACGATCAGAATTTCGGCCCGGTGAGGGCCAAACAACTTATCGCCAAGTGCGGTCAACGCAAAGGTGCCAAGAGGGCTTGCGCACGCCGAACCCGTCAGCCGTTGCACATCCGTCAGCGCCGCCCGCCCGATGGAGACGCGTGTCGCCGCCGGCAAGACCGAAGCGGTATGCGTGATCAATGCATCCGGCAACCAGAAAACGACCGCGGCCAGGATCAGAACGGTCCCACCGCCCAACAGAAACCCCCGCAGGCGACCCGGCTTGGGGCGCTGGCCTGCGATGGCTGCGCGCACCGTCTCCAGTGCAGTGATCATGTCGCCGTCCTCAAGTTCCAGGGTCTCGATCGCGTCATCGCCGGGGGTGTAAAGCGCGGGCAACTCGCCGGGATTTTGCCGCACAATCGCGGGTAACGACCAATGGCTGAGTGCCGCCTCGCTCTTGGGGTCGGAAAACACGAGCGTCGCCTCGCGGAAGGCGACGACCACCTCACGTCGCTGTGCTGTAGCAGTATCGCGCCACAGCCCCTGGCTTTCCAGCCGCGCGTATTTCTTCAGCGCAGTTGTCGCGCGCGGTGTCTTGCCTGTCATGGTGCGCTGACGATAGCGCAAGGCCGGTGGCGCGACAATGATCTGAAACGGCGATCTGAAACGACGAACTGGAACGGGATCTGAAACGGGCATTTGAAAATGGGAACTGAAATGGTGCCCGAAACACGGCGCGGGGATGTCGGTTTCGGGCGCGCAACGGCCCGCACACCGGGGTTGATGGACGCAGCAGTGAAAAGAAGCCCCCGAGATGAGCCGCATCCCCGAAACCCTTGCACCGGTCCACGGCGCGCCTGACCGCACATTGACGGCGACCGCCCTGATCTGTGGCTATGCCCTGATCATCGGCTTTACCGACAATTTTGTGCGGGTGATCGCGGCCGAGGTGGGGCTGTGGCAGTTTCATGCCACGCGCACAGTGATGGCACTGGCGTTGCTGGGGTTGATGGTGCCAGTGCTGCGCTTGCGTCTGCACCCGGTCAGGCCGGGCGCAGTGCTGGCCCGCAGTGCGATTCACGGTATGGCCATGCTGATCTATTTCGGCGCACTTGCCTTTTTGCCCGTGGCCATTGTCGCGGCGGGCCTGTTCACCGCGCCAATCTTCGTGCTGCTGATCAGCCGCTTTGCCTTTGGCCAATCCATCGGCCCGGTGCGCATTCTGGCCGTCATCGTCGGGTTTGCGGGCGTCGTTCTGGTGCAGGGACCACAGGCGATGACCGGGGCCTCGCTGGCAGCGGTGCTGCCGGTTCTGGCGGGCGCACTTTATGCACTGGGCAACATCGCCACGCGTGAATGGTGCAGTGAAGAAAGCGCCGAGACCCTGCTGGCCGGTTTCTTCGCCGCACTTGGTGTGTTCGGCGTCATCGGGATAGGCGTGCTGGCCCTTTGGCCGCAAGACGTGGCATCCGGGACGGACGGCTTTTTGTTGCGTGGTCCGGTGCTGCCGTCGCTGGCTTTTCTGGGCTGGACCTTTGTTCAGGCTGCAGGTTCGCTCTTGGGGGTGGGGATGGCGATCCGGGCCTATCAGTTGACCGAGGCCAGCCGCGCCTCGGTCATCGAATATGTCATCCTTCCCGCTTCGGCCCTGTGGTCCTGGGTGATCTGGGGCGAGGTTCTCAGCCTGCCTGCGGTGGCGGGAATGGTGCTGATCGTCGCGGCGGGGGCCATGATCGCGTTGCGGGCGCAGGCGCAAGAGGCGACCTAGGCAACAGCCTCGCGCCAATGGCGCCGACAGAGGCTGTCATACGTCTCATTCCCGCCGATCTGCACCTGTTCGCCGTCGCGCAGCGCCCGCCCGTCGGGGCCCTTGCGTACCACCATTCCGGCTTTTTTGCCGCAATGGCAGATCGTGCGCACCTCGCGCATCTCATCGGCCCAAGCCAGCAGCGCTGCCGAACCGGGAAAGAGGTTTCCCTGAAAATCGACGCGCAGGCCATAGCACATGACGGGCACGCCCAGATCATCCACCGCACAGGCCAGTTGCCAGACCTGATCCTTGGTCAGAAACTGCGCTTCGTCGATGAAAACGCAGGCAACCGGGCCCGTGGCATAGCGGGAAGCCAACTTGGCAAACAGGTCTTCGTCGGGGGCAAATGTGTCGGCGTCTTCGCCGATGCCGATGCGGCTGGAGATCCTGCCCTGTCCGGCGCGGTTGTCCATCTGCGCCGTGATCAGCAAGGTGGCCATCCCCCGTTCGCGGTAATTGTGCGAGGCCTGTAAAAGCGCGGTCGACTTGCCCGCGTTCATGGTGGAGTAATTGAAATACAGCTTTGCCATGGCGCGGTCTAGCGCATGGCGCCTGTGGCTGGCAAGTGAGCGTGCGCGGCACGCGGCCATAGCTTACGGTGTGATCAACCTCGACGAGGCCATATAAAGGCTGAGAGAAACGTCGGCAATTCAACAGGTGCGGCTTGGTCGAGCCGCACCTGCGATGCGGTTTCAACCCGCGCGGCGCGGTCCTGCCGGCTTGCCACCCTCGGCGCGGCGAGGGGTCGAGGCGCCGCCCATGGGTTTGGGCTTGAACGTGCCTGCGGGGCGTTGGCCGGGCTTTGCGGGCGCACCCTTGTTACCCTGCGGGCGGCCTTGGGGTCGGGCGGGGCGTTGGCCGCGGTTCTGACCGGGCTTGGGCGTGGCCGCCACGACATCGGCGGCCCACGGCGCGCCACCCAGGATCGGCAGTGGCTTTTTCAACAGCTTTTCAATGGCTTGAAGTTCGCCCATTTCGGCAGGTGAACAAAAGCTGACCGATGCGCCTTCGGCCCCGGCGCGCGCGGTGCGGCCGATGCGGTGGACGTAATTCTCGGGCACATTCGGCATATCGAAGTTATAGACATGCCGGACGGTTGAAATGTCGATACCGCGGGCGGCCACATCCGTTGCCACCAGCACATCCAGCGCGCCGCTGCGGAAATCGGTCAGTGTCCGGTCACGCTGGCTTTGGCTTTTGTTGCCGTGGATCGAACCCACCTTGAAGCCCCAGGTCGCCAGCAGTTTCATCAGCTTTTCCGACCCATGCTTGGTGCGCCCGAATACCAGCGCCTGTTCGGTCGGGTGTTTTGTCAGATATTCCTGCAAGATGCGGGCCTTGTCGCCGTTGGGCAGGAAGTGGACGCCCTGGGTGACGTTGTCAGCCGTCTTGCCGGCCGAGGTCACCTGAACCTTGATCGGGTCGCGCAGGTAAGTATCTGCAATCTCAGAGATATCTTTGGGCATCGTGGCCGAGAACAACAAGGTCTGACGCTTCAACGGGATGTGCTTGGCGATACGGCGCAGGCTGTGGATAAAGCCCATGTCGAGCATGTGGTCAGCCTCGTCCAGCACCAGATAACCGCACTGGTCAAGCGAAACATCCCCGCGCTCCAGCAGGTCGATCAGGCGGCCGGGGGTGGCGACCAGAACGTCAGACCCTTTGGCAAGCGCCTGCGACTGGCGAAACAACGACGCGCCGCCCACAACCATGGTCACCTTCACAGGGGTGCCCTTGGTGAAAACCTCAAGGTTGTCCTTGATTTGCGACGCCAGTTCCCGTGTCGGCGCAAGGATCAGCGCGCGTACCTTGCGCGGGCCCGGCGGGTGGCCGATGTCGAGCAGCCGGTGCAAGAGCGGCAGGCCAAAGGCCGCGGTCTTGCCGGTGCCGGTTTGCGCCAGACCCATCAGGTCACGGCCCTGCATGATATGCGGGATCGCCTGCGCCTGAATAGGCGTAGGCGTGCGCAGAGTGGTTTTTTCGAGTGTTTTCAGGATGCTGGGCGACAAGCCCAAATCAGCAAAAGTGGTCATAGGTTTCGTCCATAACAAAGGGACAGCGGGCCCTCGCCTCCCGGGTATCCGGAAAACCGTGCGCGCCGTCGGCACCCCTGCGTGATGGTGGGAACCTTACATCCGGGCCTTTCACATGCTCACGCGGCACGGGCATCGGATAGCGGTGAGATGGTGGATTTGGGGGGGAATGTCAAGGGTGGGTGTAGGTTAGGTCTCTGCGTCTTGCACGCTGCTTCTTTCTGAGAAGACACGTTGCAGGGGTATTCACCCCTGCAACGTCCTGACCCCATACCCCTCGCCCCTTGCCTTCATCGCCGCCACCGCTGCGATGCTCGCCGCCGCTGTCGTGAAATATGGGATCCGGTCCATCAGGGCCACGCGGCGGATGTCGCGGCTGTCGCTGACGGCTTGTGACCCTTCGGTCGTGTTCATCACCAGCGCGATCTCGTCGCTTTTCAGGCGGTCGACGATGTTGGGGCGCCCCTCGTAGACCTTGGCGACGGGGGTTGAGGGGATGCCGTGGGTGGTCAGCCAGGCGGTGGTGCCGCGGGTGGCGACGATCTCGAACCCCATCGTCACAAGGTCGCGGGCGGCGGCGGCGAGGGGTTCGGTCTTGTCCATGTCCTTGACGGACAGAAACACGCGGCCCGTCTCGGGCAGGATGGTGCCTGCCCCCATCTGCGCCTTGAGAAAGGCGAGCGCAAAGGTGCGGTCCCAGCCCATCACCTCGCCGGTTGACCGCATTTCCGGCCCCAGAACGGGGTCGACACCGGGGAAGCGGGCGAAGGGCAGAACAGCCTCTTTGACGGAAAACCACGGGGTGATCGGGTTGGCCAGCGTCATCGCGTCGGCAAGGGGCAGGGGTGTGTCGGGGCCCACGCCGCTGGCATAGGGGGGGCGCATGGGGAAGTTCGAAAGCGGCTCGCCCGCCATCAGACGCGCGGCGATGGCAGCAATGGCGCTGTCGGTGGCCTTGGCGACGAACGGAACGGTGCGCGACGCACGGGGGTTCACCTCAAGCACATAGATCACGCCATTCTGGATGGCGAATTGCACGTTCATCAAGCCCACGACATGCAGCGCGCGGGCCATGACGACGGTCTGGGCGGTCAGTTCGGCAATGATTTCGGGCGAGAGGGAATGGGGCGGCAGACAGCAGGCAGAATCGCCCGAATGCACGCCCGCCTCCTCGATATGCTCCATGATCCCCGCCACATGGACGTTCTGCCCGTCGGACAGCGCATCAACATCAACCTCGATGGCGCCCGAAAGATAGCTGTCGAGCAGGACGGGGTTCTTGCCGGAAACCTGAACCGCCTCGCGGATATAGCGTTCAAGCTGGGCGTCGTCGCGGATGATCTCCATGGCGCGGCCGCCAAGCACGAACGACGGGCGGATCACCAGCGGGTAGCCCACGGATTGGGCAACCGCAAACGCCTCGTCACGGCTGCGCGCGGTGCCGTTGTGGGGCTGTCTCAGGCCCAGTTTGTGCAAAAGCTGTTGAAACCGCTCACGATCTTCGGCCAGATCAATGGCGTCGGGGGTAGTGCCGAGGATGGGGATGCCTTCATCATAAAGCGCGTTGGCAAGTTTCAGCGGCGTCTGGCCGCCGAATTGGACGATCACGCCGTGCAGGGTGCCGTTTTCCCGCTCGACCCGCAAAATCTCGAGCACATGTTCCAGGGTCAGCGGTTCGAAATACAGCCGGTCCGAGGTGTCGTAGTCGGTGCTGACGGTCTCGGGGTTGCAGTTGATCATGATCGTCTCATAGCCTGCGGCGGTCAGGGCGTAACACGCATGGCAGCAGCAATAATCGAACTCGATGCCCTGCCCGATGCGGTTGGGACCCCCGCCAAGGATGACGACCTTTTTCGCAGCCGAGGGGCGGGCTTCGCATTCGACATCACCCATCACAGGGGATTCGTAGGTGGAATACATGTAAGGCGTCTGGGCCTCGAACTCGGCGGCGCAGGTGTCGATGCGTTTGAACACGGCGATGACGCCAAGGCGCGTTCGCGCGCGGCGGACCTGACCTTCGTCACGCCCCGTCAGGATGGCTAGGCGGGCGTCGGTGAAGCCCATCATTTTCAGGCGGCGCAAGCCGGGGGCATCGAGCGGCAGGCCGTCCCGCCGGATGACGGCCTCGGCGTTGATGATCTCGCGGATGCGGGCAAGGAACCAGGGGTCATAGGCGGTGATGCGGTTGATGTCGTCATCGCTGAAACCTTCGCGCATGGCCTGCGCAATGATGCGAATGCGGTCGGGGGTTTGCAGGCTGAGCGCCTTGAAGATGGCGGCGCGGTCGGGGCTGCCGGGGATGGCAATCTCGTCAAAGCCGGTCAGGCCGGTTTCCATCGATGCCAGCGCCTTTTGCAGGGACTCGTGGATGGTGCGACCAACGGCCAATACCTCGCCCACCGATTTCATCGCGGTGGTCAGGTGGGGTTCCGAGCCGGGGAATTTCTCGAACGCGAAGCGCGGGATCTTGGTCACGACATAGTCGATCGACGGCTCGAAACTGGCCGGGGTCACCTTGGTGATGTCGTTGTCCAACTCGTCCAGCGTGTAGCCGACGGCCAGCTTTGCGGCAATCTTGGCAATGGGAAAACCGGTCGCCTTGGAGGCAAGCGCGGATGAGCGTGACACGCGGGGGTTCATCTCGATCACCACCATGCGGCCGTCCGCAGGGTTGATCGCCCATTGCACGTTTGAGCCGCCTGTTTCTACCCCGATCTCGCGCAGAACGGCGATCGAGCCGTTGCGCATGATCTGGTATTCCTTGTCGGTCAGGGTCAGCGCGGGGGCGACGGTGATGCTGTCGCCGGTGTGCACGCCCATCGGATCGACGTTTTCGATGGCGCAGACGATGATGGCATTGTCGGCGGTGTCGCGCACCACCTCCATCTCGAACTCTTTCCAGCCGAGCAGCGACTCGTCGATCAGGATTTGCGCCATTGGGCTGGCCTCCAGCCCGCTGCGGCAGATGGCTTCATAATCGTCGCGGTTGTAGGCAACCCCGCCGCCGGTGCCACCCAAGGTAAAGGCAGGGCGGATGATGGCGGGAAGTCCGACGTACTCGATGGCGTCCATGCAGGCAGCAACGCCTGCCTTGATGTCGAATTTGCCGCTGGGCAGCTTGGGGGCGGCGATGATCGTTGCCTTGGGGTTCTGCAGGCCGATCCGGTCCATCGCCTCACGGAACAACTTGCGGTCTTCTGCCATTTCGATGGCTTCACGCTTGGCCCCGATCAGCTCGACATTGTACTTTTCCAACACGCCCATGTCGGCAAGGGCAAGGGCGGTGTTCAGCCCGGTCTGACCGCCCATGGTCGGCAGCAGCGCATCGGGACGCTCTTTTTCGATGATCATGGCCACGACTTCGGGGGTGATCGGCTCGATATAGGTGGCATCGGCAAGACCGGGGTCGGTCATGATCGTGGCAGGGTTCGAGTTCACGAGGATGACGCGGTAGCCTTCTTCGCGCAGTGCCTTGCAGGCCTGTGCGCCGGAATAATCGAACTCGCATGCCTGACCGATGACGATGGGGCCCGCGCCGATGATCATGATGGATTGGATGTCGGTTCTTTTCGGCATGATCGGCCCCTTTGGCGTGTGCAATCCGGGTGGGTGTAGCCCCCGGGTCGCGGATTCGTGCGGTATGCGCAAATTGACCGGGGTTTAGGGGGTTGGCGCGGGCGGCGCAACCCTTTGCGCAAACGTCGGTTGCGGGCTGTTTCCGCGCTTACGAGACGTGTTAGATGCGGGACACGCAAGGGGTGTCGGGATGATTGTGATCGAACATGGGCCGGGGGAAAAAGCGGCGCTGTTCGAGCGACCCGTGGCACTGTTCGTGGCCGATGAATGCGAGGAGGTTGCGGGCGCGCTGGCGGCGGCCGAGGCTGCGCGCGCGGGCGGACTATGGGTTGCAGGCTATATCGCCTACGAGGCGGGTTATGCGCTGGAGCCCCGCCTTGCACCCCTGATGCCGAGGGGCCGCCGTGGGCCCCTGGTGTGTTTGGCGGCCTATGACGGGCCGGCGGATGCGGGCCCCATCCTTGCCGCAGCGGCGGATGCGTTGGGCGAGGTCCGGCTGGCGCCCTTGAAGCCGCAAATCAGCCGGCCAGACTATGATGCGGCGATTGCACAAGTGGCCGCCTATATTGCGGCGGGCGATTGCTATCAGATCAACCTTACGTTTCCCATCGCTGCACGGCTTGAGGCGGGCAGCGCGCTTGGGCTGTATGGCGCGCTGAGGGCCCGGCAGGCGGTGGGTTTTGGCGCTTTCGTCGATCTTGGGCGGGGGCCGGTTGTTATCTCGCGGAGTCCGGAGTTGTTTTTCCGGGTCGAGGGCGGTCGGATCGAGAGCCGCCCGATGAAGGGCACGGCGCCCCGGTCGGATGATCCCGTCGAGGACGCGCGTTTGGCGGCCGCCTTGCGGGCAAGCGTGAAGGCGCAGGCCGAGAACCTGATGATCGTGGATCTTTTGCGCAATGACATTGCCCGGATCAGCGCAATAGGGTCAGTCAAGGTGCCCGAGTTGTTTGCGGTGGAAAGTTTTGCAACCGTGCATCAGATGAGCAGCCGCGTTCAGGGGCGTTTGCTGGACGGTGCGGGGTTGCCGGGACTGATGGCTGCGTTGTTTCCCTGCGGGTCGATCACCGGCGCGCCGAAGATAAGGGCCATGGAGATCATTGCCGAAATCGAGGCGACGCCGCGGGGGGTATATTGCGGTGCGCTGGGCTGGGCGGCGCCGGGGGGCGATCAGTGCTGGTCGGTGGGCATCCGCACCTTGCGCCTGTGGCCCGATGGAGACGTGCTTTTGAACGTGGGTGGCGGGGTGGTGCATGACAGCACCGCCGACGGCGAATGGGAGGAGGCACTGTGGAAAGCGCGCTTTGTGACGGGGCTGGGGCCGAGGGGCTGAAGCTGATCGAGACGATGCGCTGGGATGGGACGTGCATTCCACGCGCGCGGCTTCACATGGCGCGACTGGGCGCGGGTGCACGAACGCTGGGCTGGACGTATGATCCGCAGGTGGTTTCCGCGGCCTTGGATGCCGTAAGTCCGCAGGGCCAGGCCCGCTTGCGCCTGACGTTGGACCGGGCAGGCGCGGTAGAGGTTGAGACCGGACCCATGCCGCAACCGGTGCCCGTCTGGCGCGTGGGTGTGGCGGACGAGCGGCTTGCCTCGGGCGATCCCTGGCTGCGGGTGAAATCGACGCGGCGGGGGGCATATGCACGGGCGCGAGCGGCGCTGGCACCGGGTCTGGACGAGGTGGTGCTTCTGAATGAGCGCGGTGAGATTTGCGACGGGTCGATCACATCGGTGTTTTTCGACCGTGGCGCAGGGATGCGCACGCCGCCCCTGACCTGCGGGCTGCTGCCGGGGGTCTTGCGGGCCGAGATGGGGTGCGTGGAAGAAGTCTTGCGTGCCGAAGATCTGGGGCAAGTGCATCTTTGGGTCGGCAATGCCGTGCGGGGGCTGATGCGGGCAGAAGTTTTCCGTTGAAGCGCCCGATTGCCAGGTCAGGGCGTTCGGACGCGGGGCCTTGTGCTGCAAGGAGACACGCGAGACAGAGAAAGCCGGGCACCCTGCTGGTGTCGGCGGAAGGCGGGTCTGAATGCGGTTGGTAGTGTTGACGGCTTTGGCGATGGCGGCGTTTGCGGCCAACTCGGTGCTGAACCGGATGGCGGTGGGGACGGGCCTCATGGGGCCCATCGGCTTTGCAGTGGTGCGCCTCTGCGCGGGGGCGGTGATGCTGGCCCTGCTTCTGAGCCTGCGCCGGGTGATATCGGGGCGGACGGTCTGGCCGGGATGGCAGGGTCGGGGGGCCGGGGTCGTGGGGTTGGTCGTCTACCTGTTCGGGTTCTCGTGGGCGTATCTTTCGCTTGACGCAGGCGTGGGGGCGCTGATCCTGTTCGGTGCGGTGCAGATCACCATGTTCGCGGGTGCCGTTCTGGCGCGTGAGGCCGTGCCGGGCACGCGCTGGGCAGGGTCCGCCCTCGCGTTTGGCGGCTTGCTGGTGCTGGTGGCGCCGGGCGCGGGCGATGCGCCCGCCGCTCCGGGCGCGCTGTCCATGGGTCTGGCAGGCGTGGGTTGGGGCATCTATTCGCTCGCGGGGCGCAAGGCGGTGGATGCGCTGGGGGCGACGGGGTGGAACTTCCTGTTCGCGGTTCCCGTGGCGGCGCTGGTGGTTCTGGCCCTGGGCGGGGTGCAAGGGCCGTTAACGGGCTGGGGCGTGGCGTTGGCCGTGGCCTCGGGTGCCATGACATCGGGTCTTGGCTATGCGCTGTGGTACGCCATCGTGCCCGGCCTCGGAGCCGCGCGCGCGGGCGTGGCGCAATTGACAGTTCCGGTGATGGCGGCGGCAGGCGGGGCTGCCGCATTGGGTGAGGGGGTGGGGCTGCGGTTCGTGGTGGCCTCGGCGCTTGTGCTGGGGGGTGTGGCGCTCGCCAGCCGTCAGAGCGCTTTGGCGAGGCGGTGAACGGTGTGGTTCAGGCCGTGGCTGTCGTCGCAGCGCCTGATGCCGGTATCGGCAAAACCTTCACGCTCCCAGAAGGCACGGCCCCGGGAATTGGCGCCGAGCACGGCGAGGAACAGCGTGGGCGCATTCCGGGCTTGGGCGATGCCCTCGACATGGGCCAAAAAACGGCGGCCATGGCCTTGTCCGCGGGCATGTGGCGACAGGATCATCAGGCCGAGATAGGCGTCGTACGCTTCGGGAAAGCCGAAGGTGACCTCGGCCAGGCCCGACAGACGCCCGCCGCTGAACAGGCCCAGACGGCAGGCGGTAGCCGGGTCGATGTTCGGTGGGCCGGCGGTGAAAAAGTCTTCAACCTCGGCCTCGGTCGCAGCACGACCCAACCAGAGGCGGAAGTAATCGGCGGCCTCGGCCATCAGTGCGGTCACGATCTGGCGGTCGGACCGGGGGTCGAGTGTGCGGATCATGGCAGGTTTCAGGGGGCCTTTGGTGTGGACAAATACTGAAACAGGTCGATATCTCGAATCGAGATCACGCCAGACAGAATGATGCCCGCAAGAATCGCCCAGACCACAATCGCGATCAACGTGGTGATGCGTGCCTTGCGGCCCACCATCTCATCCCTCGGGGCACCTTTGGGGGTGCCGGGCACGACCTCGCCCGCGTCGCCTTGCGTGGTCAGGCGCAGGGGCAGCACGATGAAGAACACCATGAACCACACCACGGCGAACAAGACGAAGGCGGCGGTGATGGTCATGCTTGCTCTAGCTCTACAAGGCAGCCGTTGAAATCCTTGGGGTGCAGGAACAACACCGGTTTGCCATGCGCGCCAATCCGGGGCTCTCCCGTGCCGAGCACGCGCGCACCCGTGGCTGCAAGGTGATCGCGCGCGGCAAGGATGTCATCAACCTCATAACAGATATGATGGATGCCGCCCGCGGGGTTTTTTGCAAGGAACCCTGCGATGGGGGACGCCTCGCCCAAGGGGGTGAGGAGTTCGATCTTGGTGTTGGGCAGCGTGATGAACACGACGGTCACGCCGTGGTCCGGTTCGTGCTGGGGGGGGCCAACCTCGGCCCCCAGCGCGCCACTGTATTGGGCGGCGGCGGCGGCAAGGTCTGGCACGGCGATGGCAACATGGTTCAGGCGGCCGATCATGGGGGCTCCGTTGGGTTTCGGGCGGTTTAGTCGGCGGGACGGGGCAGCGCAAGAGTGCGCAGGGTCGCAGGCGGGATCAGAGGCTGAGATGATTGCGATGCGTGGGGAAAATTTAACCGAATCTTAGTCGGATCGGGCGCTGATGAAGGGGCCATTCCTGCGAGGGTTCGACGATGCCAAAGCCCGGTCTGCCCCCCGACGTTTTCACACTGCAGACTGGCCCGGGTCCGTCGGGCCTGCCGCCGCCCTATTTCCTGCCGCGTGGCGTTACGCCACCGGACCGGGGGGCGCTGCCGCTGTCGGGGTTGACAGTGCTGTTGGTCGAAGACAGCCGCTTTGCCTCGGATGCAACGCGGCTGATGTGTCAGTGGTCGGGCGCGCGCCTTCGCCGGGCCGAGACGCTCAGCCAGGCACGGGCGCATTTGCGGACCTATCGCCCCGATGTGGTGATTGTCGACCTCGGCCTGCCCGACGGGCGTGGCGACCGCCTGATCCGAGAGCTTTCGGTGGCGCGGCAGGGGTCGGTTGTGCTGGGCACGAGCGGAGATCCCGATGGCCGCAAGGTGGCACTGGCGGCGGGGGCGCTCGGGTTTCTGGACAAGCCGTTGCCGGGGCTTGCCGGGTTTCAGCGCGCGCTGCTGCGGCATCTGCCGGGGCGCTTTGCGATTGTGAGCGAGGGGGCGGGCGACAGGGTCGAGGCGGATCCGCTGGCGCTGCAAGATGATCTTGCCCATGCGCAGCGTCTGATGGTGGTGGAACCGGATGCGGGTCAGCGGCGGTATCTTGCAACGTTTCTGGGCGGCGTGGCGCGGGTGGCGGGGGATGGTGCCCTTGCCGATGCGGCGCATGCACTGGAAGGCGGGGTCGAGGCGATGCCTCGCCTGCGCCGTCTGGTCAAGGCGCGGCTGGCCGAGGGGCAGCGGTTTTAGGGTCTGCCTGCGCGCTTATGCGCTGGCCATGGCCACACGGCAACTGCTGATCGCAAGGCTTCAGGCCAGAAAACCGGGGTCATCACCCATCGAAAGACCGGGAAACACGCTTCCCTCCAGCACGGCGCGGTCAAAGCCATACATCCCCCGCATGGCCCAGGCCGCCCAGGCGCGGACATCCGAGGTCGGCATCAGATCTCGCCCCTGATACAGATCGCCCTCGGACAGCCCCGGCCACAGGCCCATCACCCGCCCGCCCTTCAGCGCGCCCCCTGCCATCAGCAATGCGCCGCCAGTGCCGTGATCGGTGCCCTGAGATCCGTTCTCGCGTACCGTGCGGCCGAATTCGGTCATCGCCAGCAGCACGGTCTTGCCCCAGATCTGGGCGCCAAGGCCGGACGACAGCCGTGTCACTACCCGTTCAAGACGCCGCATCTGGGGGCGGATGGTGCCCTCTTGCCTCTTGTGGGTGTCCCAGCCCGAGAGGGAAAACGCGGCAATCCGCGTAGCGCCTGACAGGCGGTCGGCGGCGAAATCGACCAGCCTGTCGGTATCGGCCAACAGGCGGTTGTCGGACACGGCGCCCGCCATCCCCGCGCCCGTCCGGGCGCTGTCCAGACCGTCGCTGAGCACCATCGCCTCGGTGGCTGCGTCACGAAACAGGGGATCGTCGTGATAGACATGATCGAGCAACAGCTTGCTTTGCGCCGAAAGATCCAGTTTCAGATCGGGCATCCAGTCGCTGACCGGGGCGGGGCCGCGCAGCAGCGGCATTGCCTCGCCGCCAACCGCATAGGCGGTATCCGCAGTCAGTCCCGGCACTGCCTGCAACATGCGGTTCAGCCAGCCGTCGCGCACCGCACCGTCTGGCACGTCAAGGCCGGTCCCGGCCTCGAGAATATCCTGCCCGTCAAAGTGTGAGCGCTGGTCGCGGTAGGGGGTGGACACGGCATGAGCAAAGGCAAGCTGCCCCCGTGCCCACAGCGGCATCAGGCCGTCTAGTTCGGGGTTCAGGGCAAAGTAGCCATTCAGATCAATGCCCTGACTGGCTGAAAGGTTGGGTCGGTAGCCCACGTAATGCGCATCGCCCGCGGGGCGTAGCAGATCCAGCCCATCCATGGCGCCGCGCAAGATCACCACCACCAGCCGGTGATCACCCAACGGCGCCGCGCCGTCCGAGCCCGCAAAAGTAACGGTGGTCAGCAGTGGGTGGGCGGCACCCGAGCAGGCGGCGGCGGTCAGCCCGCGCAGGAATAGACGTCGGTTCAGCGGCATCATCGGCGTCACCTTCGGTTGAATTCAGGAGAAGAGAGAACAAGGCCAAGGCCCTCTCGCAGGGTTTCCGAGCGCGGGACGGCCCATTGCAACGCGGCCGAGGCGCGGGGCCCAAGCGCGGCTTGCATCAGGGCCGTGGGGTCGGGCGGAGGCCGCACCAGCCGCCCGGGTGCGTCCATCGCCCAACTGATGCGCGCGGTCATGCCTTGCGGCGTGATCCAGTCCTCGGGCGCTTCGGGCCAGCCATCGGGGCCAGGGGCCGCCTGCCACGGCTGGCCCATTCCGGCCAGTGGCGCCAGGATCAGACGGCGAAACGCGCCCTCGTTCATTGCCACTATGCGCGCACCGGGTATGCCAAGGGCGCGCAGCGAGGCTATCATGAAATCAAAGGGTTGGCGCGCCTTGACAGCATTGGGTGCCCAAGCCTGAGGATGGCTCAGCAGGGCCGTGTAAACCGCCGCAAGATCGCCGCCCGTCGAAATCCATTCGCTGGTCAGGGCTGCCACCAACCCCGGATCGGGCGTGTCGGACACGAAATGCACGCACAACTTGCGCGCGATGTGCGCCGCGGTTTCCGGACGGCGCGACAGATCATCCAGCGCCTGTATCACGGGGGCCAGCGTGTCGCCATCATAGGCCACGCCCAGCACCGTCTCGGCCCCCGGTTCGGCGCGGCGTTTGTCGAACCGAAAACCGTCCTTGCCAATCACAAGGCCGGTCAGCAGTTCGGCCATCTGGCGCACGTCATCCTGGCTGTAGCCCGACCCTGCGCCCAGCGTGTGCAGTTCCAGCAGTTCGCGCGCAAGGTTTTCGTTCAGCCCCTTCTTGCGCTTTTGGCCGATGCGCGAATTGGGGCCAAAGCTCTGGGTCTGATCCAGATAGGCCAGCATTGCCGGATGGGTGATGGTGGCCCCCAGCAGGGCCGAAAACGGGCCGTTCAGGTTGGGGCGGATCGCCTCGTCAAGCATGGCCGAGGGCAAACCTACCTCACGCCGGGAGGGGGCCATGGTGGTGAAGTGATCGGCCCAGAACCATGCCAGACGCTCACGCAGGCCATCGGGAGCATCCAGGGCGCGCGCCACGGTGGCGCGGGTCCCGCCAAGGGCCATGCCCCGCAGGGTGGCGAGATGGCCGCGATAGGTGACGCGCGCAGCCTCAGCCTCGGCTTCATCGGTGGCGCGGCGGGAGATTTTCAAAACAGTGTCAGCCGCGTGCATGACGGGCAGCATCGCGGCCATTGTGGGGCCGGGATAGGTGGCGGCCATCGTGTCGGGTGCCTTCAGGGCTGCAAGCATTCCCTCAACCGTGCTGGCGGCCCCCGTGGGGTGCGGCAGGCCATAGCCGAACCGAAAGGCGGTGGTGCTGGGGTCTGGGGTCATGCGGACGCTCCGGCAAGGTCAGGCTGGCATCAAGATAGGCGTGGCGCGCCCGGTTTGCACCCCGGTCAGGCAGGCCCACGCATCAGGAAAAGCGAAAATCCGCCGGATAGCTGTGGAAGCCGTCGAAGTCGCCCTTGCCCAAGGATACGCCTGCCGCGCGCAGAGCGGCATAGCCCATGGTGAGATGAAAGAAAAAGTTGGGCAGACCAAAGAGGGTCACAAAATCGCGCCCGGTCTGTTCGATCTCGGCAAAGCCCGCCGTGTGGCGGATCAGGCGGACCTCCGAGCCTTCGAATTCGGCGGCCTTCATCGCGCCAAGGGTGGCGCGCGCCACGGCAAGACGGGGGGCAAGCGCTTGCGGAAGGTTCGGCACCTCGCGCCCCGCAAGGGGGCAACTGATCCGTAGCGCAAACCCTGCGGCGGTGGCAAACTGCTGGGCCGCAGGGAATGCGTCGGCAATTTGGGCAGTCATCGCGTCCCGACCCGCCTTTTCCGCCATCCCGGCCATCTGGCCGAGGTAATGGCGGAAAACGGGGACGGTCGCGTGATACATCAGGCGTCTTTCGGGATCACGCGCAGGTGCAACTCACGCAATTGCTCATTCGTCGGATCGGACGGCGCGTTCATCAGCAGATCTTCGGCGCGCTGGTTCATCGGAAACATGATGACCTCGCGGATGTTTTGCGTATCGGCCAGCAGCATCACGATGCGGTCGATGCCCGCCGCACACCCGCCGTGCGGGGGGGCGCCGTATTTGAACGCCTTGACCATGCCGCCAAAGCGCTTGTCTACCTCGGTGTTGGGGTAACCGGCCAACGCGAATGCCTTGTACATGATATCGGGTTTGTGGTTGCGGATGCCGCCCGACAGCAGCTCATAGCCGTTGCAGGCAAGGTCGTATTGATAGGCGTAGACCTGAAGGGGATCGCCCATCAGCGCGTCCATCCCGCCTTGCGGCATGGAAAACGGGTTGTGCGAAAAGTCGATGCGGCCGTCGTCGGTTTTCTCATACATCGGGAAATCGACGATCCAGGCGAAACGGAAGGTGTCTTTTTCCGTGACGCCAAGTTCCTCGCCAATCACATTGCGCGCACGCCCTGCGACGGCCTCGAACACCTCGGGCTTGCCGCCGAGGAAGAAGGCGGCGTCGCCAAGGCCAAGATTCAGTTGCTGGCGAATGGCTTCGGTGCGTTCTGGGCCGATGTTTTTGGCGAGGGGACCGGCGGCTTCAACACCAGATCCATTTTCGGCCTCCCGCCAGAAGATATACCCCATTCCCGGCAACCCTTGCTGTTGCGCAAACGCATTCATCCGGTCGCAGAACTTGCGGCTGCCGCCTTTGGGGGCGGGGATGGCGCGGATTTGGGTGCCTTCGGTTTCCAGCAGTTTGGCGAAGACGGCGAAGCCG
>JBBRBJ010000020.1:0-53084 GCA_038205925.1 Rhodobacterales bacterium
TTGCCATCTGCCCGGCCCGTTCGCCAAGGGCCGGGAAAAGGTCATAGATGCCCCGCAAGGTCCACGGCGACGGCGCCCCCAACCGGTTTGCTGCGGTCGCGATCAGGTTTTCCCGAACGGTCAGAGTTGGAAATACCTGCCGGCCCTCGGGCACCAGCCCAAAACCCAGCCGCGCCACCTTGGCGGGCGCAAGGCCTGTGATCGGGCGTTTGTCATAGCTTACCTGCCCGCCTTTTGTGGGCAACAAACCCATGATGGCGCGCACAGTGGTGGTCTTGCCCATGCCATTGCGGCCCATCAGGGTGACCACCTCGCCGTCGCGCACCTCGATGTTGATATCGAACAGCACCTGACTGGCACCATAGGCGGCTTGCAGGTTCGAGACTGACAGCATCAGGCGTCCTCCTCGCCAAGGTAGGCTTCGCGTACCTCGGCGTTGGCGCGGATATCCTCGGCCGTGCCGCTGGCGATCACCCGGCCATAAACAAGCACGGAAATCCGGTCCGCGAGGGCGAAAACCGCCTCCATGTCGTGCTCGACCAGAAGCATCGGGATCTGGCCGCGCGAAGATTGCAGTGCTTCGATCATCATCTGGCTTTCGGCATGACCAAGCCCTGCCATCGGTTCATCCAGCAGCAGGATGCGCGGCTGCATGGCCATCGCCATCAAAAGTTCAAGCTGCTTCTTCTCGCCATGCGCAAGATCGGCCACCCGATGATCGAACCGCGCCGACAGCGGGGTTTCGCGCAACAGCGCATCCGCCTCGTCCCAGATGTCCGCGCGTCTGGTGACGCGGTCGAAAATCCGCATGTTGCCGCCCTCACGCGCCTGAATGGCAAGGCCGAGGTTCTGACGCACGCTCCAATCTTCGAGCAGTGAGGTGATCTGGAAGGTGCGGCCAAGGCCAAGGGCCACGCGGGCCGAGGCAGGCAGACGGGTTACATCCCGGCCCGCCAGATGGATGGTGCCCGAATTCGGCTGCAACTCGCCGCAGATCTGGTTGATCAAGGTGGATTTTCCGGCACCGTTCGGCCCGATCAGGGCGTGAATCTCACCCGGCCGGACATCAAGACTGACGTGATCGGTGGCAACCAGGCCGCCGAAACTTTTTACAAGGTTCAGTATTTCCAGAACGGGTGTCATTTCCGGCCCCCGACCTTGCGGATCAGGCCCAGAATGCCGCCCTTGGTGGCCAGCACGACCACCAGCAGGATCAGACCGATGTAAAGATGCCAATGCTCGGTCCACCGGGCGATGTTGGTTTCCAGCGCCACCAGCGCCGCGGCACCGATGAACGGCCCGATCACCGTGCCGACCCCACCAAGGATGACCATGATCATCAACTCGCCCGAACGGGTCCAGTGCATCATGTCGGGTGAGGCGAATCGCAGGAAATTCACCATCAGCGCACCCGCGAGGCCCGCGCCCATGCCCGACAACACGAAGGCTACCAGCTTGTATCGGTAGGTCGAGATGCCAAGTGCTGCCATGCGCCGCTCATTCTGCCGGATGCCCGCAATGATGGCGCCAAAGGACGAGTGCACCAGCCTGCGCATGGCCAGAAAATACACCGCCGTCACGCAAACGATCACCCAATACAACGTCGCCTTGTCGCGCATGTTCAGAAACGGCAAATCATTCGTGCGCCGCACCATGATGCCATCTTCGCCGCCATAGGTTTTCAACGAGACGACCAGGAAGAAGAACATCTGCGCGAAGGCCAGTGTGATCATGATGAACTGCACCCCGCTTGTGCGCAGCGACAACGCCCCCACGAGTGCGGCCGCAAGACCTGCAACCACAATGGCCAACGGCAGGGTGACCAGCATCTGGTCCGTGCCGGGAATGATGCCCAGAAATGCAGTGCCCTGATCGAAATGGTGATACATCACGCCGACCACATAGCCGCCCACCCCGAAGAACGCGGCATGGCCAAAGCTGATCATGCCCCCATAGCCGAGGATGAAATTCAAACTGGATGCCGCGATGCCAAAGATCAGGATCTGACCGACCAGCCGGATCAGCGACAACTGGCCGGTCATCTCGGCAATGAACGGAACCGCGATCAGCAGCAGCAAAAGCACGACGAGGCCGATGTTTTCCTTGCGCATGGCCTCAGGCTCCTGCCGCGAAAAGGCCGCGCGGCCGTATCAGCAAGACAAGCGCCATCATCAGGTAGATCCCCATTGATGATACGCCCGAACCAAGCGCCTGTGCGTCTGACCCGTCCATGAAACCGGCGAGCACCCGCGGCAGAAAGGCCCGCAGCATGGTGTCTATCATCCCCAGCAGCAGGCCCGCAATGAAGGCGCCCTTGACAGAGCCGACCCCCCCGATGACCACCACGACAAATGTGGCAAGGATGATCTCCTCGCCCATTCCGACCTGCACCGAGACGATGGGCGAGGCCATGATGCCCGCCAAGCCCGCCAGAAGCGCGCCGAGCGCAAAAACCACGGTGTAAAGCCGCCCGATATCTACACCCAGTGCCTGAACCATGGCGCGGTTGGTGGCACCCGCCCGCACCAGCATGCCCACGCGGGTTTTGTTGATCAAGATATACAAGCCCAGTGCAACCAGCAGCCCGACCACGATCACGAACAACCGGTAGATGGGATAGGGCAGCCCCGGCATGATTTCGACCGAGCCGGAAAAGATCTCGGGCAGGTTGGTCCGCAGCGGCCGACGCCCAAAGATCAGAACCATTGCCTCATTGAAGATCAGAATCAGCGCAAAGGTGGCCAGAACCTGATCCAGATGGTCACGGGCATAAAGCCGGCGGATGATGCCGACTTCCATCGCCACCCCGACGGCGGCAGTCACGGCCAGACCGACAGGCAAACCGATCCAGAAACTGCCCGACTGCAGCGCAACCCAGGTGCCGACAAACGCGCCGATCATGTAAAGCGCGCCATGGGCCAGATTGATCACGCCCATGATCCCGAAGATCAGCGTCAGCCCCGCCGCCAAGAGGAACAGCGTCACGCCATATTGCAGCCCGTTCAGCAGCTGCTCGACAATAAGAACCATTTCGGATCACGCCCGGGCAAGGATAAGGAAGGCAAAGGGCCAGAACAGATGTCTGCTCCGGCCCCTGTGTGCAGATCACATCTTGCAGTCAGCGGCGTAGACGTCTCCGACCTGTTCACGGATCTTCTTCTTGGTCTCGATCTTGGGGCCTCCGTCCGGTCCGGCCACGATTTCGGTCATGAACCATTCCTGAACCGGGTGCTGGTTCTGGCCAAAGGAAAACAGACCGCGGGTCGAAGTGAAGTCAGCTTCTTTGATCGCGGCGGCAAGGGCCTCGACGTCATCTGTCTTGCCATCGGTCTTCTTCAGCGCCGACCCGATAAGAAGCCCTGTGTCATAGGCCTGCTGGGCATAGGTGGTCAGCGGACGGTCGGGGTATTCGGCGGCCCACGCAGCAACCATGGCCTTGGAGGCATCATTGTCAAAATCGTCGTTCCAGTGGGTGGTCCCGGTGATCCCGATGGCGGCATCACCTACGGCTTTCAAAATGACGGTGTCAATCGAAGGCTCGGACAGTGCCATGGGGATTTTGCCCAGAAGTCCGGCCTGCTGATACTGCTTCAGAAAGCCGATGCCCTGACCGCCCGGGTGAAACTGAAACACGACATCGGGGTTCGCATCGCGGATCTGCGCCATTTCACCGGCAAAGTCCGATTGGTCGACGGCAGTGTAGATCTGGGTGACCTCTCCGCCAAACTCACGCTCGAACCCGGCGATGGCGTCCTGGCCGGCCTGATAGTTCGGGGCAAGCGCCACGGCGGTCTTGTAGCCAAGCTCTTTGGCGGCGACGCCGCTTGCTTCATGCAGGCTGTCATTCTGCCAGCTGACCACAAAATAATTCGGATGGCACTTCGCGCCCGCAAGATTGGAGGGTGCTGCGTTCGGGCTGACGTAGATGCCGCCATTGTCCAGCGTCTCGGGCACAACGGTGCCTGCCACATTGGAAAACACGATCCCCGTCAACAGCTTGATGCCCTCTTCGTTCAGCATGCGGTCGGCTATTTGCAGGCCGGTGTTAGGGTCGCGCGCGTCATCCTCGATGACCAGTTCCGTGTCGGCGCCCGATGCGGAAAGACCAAGTTTCAGGCCGTCGCGGATCTGTTCGCCCAGATAACCCGCAGGGCCGGAAAGCGTGGTGATGACACCGATCTTGGCTGTTTCTGCCCAGGCGGGCGCTGCCATCACGGCCATAAGGCTGGCGGTTGTCAGTAGGTGTTTCATATTTAACTCCCTGTTTTTTCTGCGTTTATCGACAATCAGAACCTGAACGGGACTGCGGCATTTCATGAGGATTACCCATCCGCAGTTATATTTCAAGTTTAAAGTAACTAGAGCACCACCCAACCCGATGGCGCATGTTTGCCCGGGTGCACCGTGCCGCAGTTCGGGCAGGTCCGCAGCTTTTCATCCGCATAGAAAGTTGCATAAATCGGGGGCAGGTCATCCACGATGCTGACCAGATCAACTTCGGCACGGTGCACGCGGGCATTGCACTCAAAGCAATACCACTCGACAGCGTCCAGCAATCCTTCGGGGCGGGCGGGTTCGATCACCAGACCGACCGAGCCTTCTTGCGGGCGCTGCGGCGAATGCCGCATGTGGGCGGGCAGCAAAAAGATGTCACCTTCGCGGATCGGGACATCATAGAATTCTCCCGACCCGGTATCATGCAGCTTCAGCAGCATGTCGCCCTTCAGCTGGTAGAAGAACTCTTCAACCGGATCATCATGATAATCCGTGCGCTGGTTGGGTCCGCCGACGACCGTGACCATCAGATCGGCGTCCTTGAACACCATCTGATTGCCCACCGGGGGTTTCAGCAGGTGCTGATGCGCGTCGATCCACTTTTGAAAATTGAAGGCGGCAAGACGTCCCATGTGGCTTCCTTTACAGGTTCAGGCCGCAGCCGAGAAACGCGGCGCGGGTGATGGCTTTTTCATCCTCGGTCAGTTCAAGGCAGGGCGGGCGCACATGGCCGCCGGTTTGCCCCAGCAGGCTTTGCCAGTATTTCTGGTGTGCATGCGGCTTTTCGCCTGGGCGGGTGTCGCGCAGCGCACGGCGCACCGGGTCCAGGCTGGCGCTGATCGCACGCGCCTCGGCCACGCGGCCCGCAAAGGCGGCCTCGGTATAGTCGCGCATCCGGTGATCTGCCGCCGTCTGCAACAGGTATGGCGGCGAGGAACACAGATAAAGCTGCCAGCCAAGATCGAGGATATTGTCCAGCCACTCCTCTTCCGACGCGGTGGAGACCACGATCCTGTCCCCCGCCAGACGCGTAAGTTCGGCATACATCGGTCGCGGGACCGAGTATTTGATGGCCACCACCGTTTCGATATCGGCAAGGCGGTCGCACAACTGCGGGCTCATCACATATCCGGAATCCGGATGCGACCATAGCGCAATGCCGATATCCACCTTGCTTGCAATCGTCTCGTAGTAGCGCAGCAGGGTTTCATCCTGCGCCTTGAAGAAATGCAGAACCGGCGCGTGAACAACAATGTAATCGGCCCCGCAGGCCTGAGCGTGCCGGGCAAGGTTGATCACCACATCCATGTTCTGATCGGAACAGGACATGATCGTCTGCGCCCGGCCCGCGCAGGCGGACACGGCAAGATCGAAGGCACGCTTGCGCTCATCCACCGACATCGCGAAGAATTCGCCCTGCTTGCCCGCAATGAAAAATCCCGCGATGCCCAGATCGGTGATCCAGTGGTCGATGTTGCGCCGAAAGCCGTCCTCGTCGATGGAAAGATCGGCGCGAAACGGCATCAATGCGGCGGCCCAGATGCCCCGCATGTGGGCGCGGGCGTGGGCTTTGGCGCAGGCGCGATCATACTTCATGCCTGCACCCCCGATACCTTCGGGTCCGTTTCCAGCGCCATCCGGTGCGAGATGGTCTTGACTTCGACATAAGGGTGCATGCCTTCAATCCCGCCCTCACGCCCCTGCCCGCTTGCCTTGACCCCGCCAAACGGCACTTCGGCGACCGACGCTTCAAGCGTGTTGATCGACAGGTTTCCGGCCGCGACCTCGTTGATCATGCGGTCCACATTGGCGGCATTGTGGGTGAACCCATAGGCCGCCAGCCCGAAGGGCAAGGCGTTGGCCCGGGCTATGGCCTCATCCAGCGAGGCGACAGGGTTGATGACGGCCAGCGGGCCAAAGGGTTCTTCATGCATCACGCGTGCATCTTCGGGCACGTCGGCCAACACCGTGACGGGATAGAAATAGCCCGGACCATTGGGCCGCACGCCGCCCGTCAGCACCCTTGCCCCTTTGGCGCGCGCATCCGCGACCAGCGCTTCGATGGCGTCGATCCGGCGGTGGTTGGCCACGGGCCCCATCTCGACACCGTCGTGCATGCCATTGCCGATCCTGACCGCCGCCGCACGGGTGGCAAAGGCCTCGGCAAAGGTCTGAAACAGCTTTTCATCCACGAAAAAGCGGGTGGGCGAGGTGCACACCTGCCCCGCATTGCGTGCCTTGCGCGCGGCAGACATTGTGCCTGCATGAACGGGATCCACGTCGTCGCAGACGATCACCGGCGCGTGCCCCCCCAACTCCATCAGCACCGGGGTCATCGACCGCGCGGCCATTTCCGTAAGATGAATGCCGACCGAGGTTGACCCGGTAAAGGCCACCAGCCGGACCTGATCCTGCGGGATCAGATGGCCCGAGATCTCGGCCGGATGCCCGAACACAAGGTTCAGCACCCCCGCGGGCAAGCCTGCGTCGTGAAACGCGCGCGCAATGTGAATGGCACCGGCCGGGGTTTCCTCGGCTGCCTTGAGGATGATGGAACAGCCCGAGGCGATGGCACCCGCAATCTTGCGGGCGGGCTGGCTCATCGGGAAGTTCCACGGCGAAAAGGCGGCAACCGTGCCCACGGGTTGCTGGATCACCAGATAGCGGATGCCGGGCGCACTGGGCACGACGCGCCCGTACAGCCTCTGCGCCTCGGCCGCGTCCCATTCAAAGAATTCGCACCCCCGGATCACCTCAAGCCGTGCTTGCGCCAGCGGCTTGCCATGCTCCAGCGTGATCGCGTGGGCAATCTCATTACACCGTTCGCGCAGCAGGGCGCTGGCGCGCAGCATCGTTTCCGCGCGCTGGCGCGGGGGCGTTGCCCGCCAGATCCGGAAGCCCTTTTCCGCCGCGTCCAGCGCGTCGTCCAGATCCTGCCGCCGTGCGACAGGAAGGGCGCCGATCACGTCTTCGGTGGCCGGGTTCAGCACGGGCAAGGTATCATCGGTCTTGCGCCATGCACCACCGATGTAAAGCTGAAGGTCGGGATAGGCGGGCATTTGAACCTCTGCTTCTTGCCTTGGCCTGATGGACCGGGAGGTCTGTTCAAGCGACAAGGATGTTCAGAATTTGATCTGAAAACAATGGAATATTTTTCTTTGAGTATTCCATTCGGTAATAGAAGGGCGGCAATCAGGACGATTTCATGGACACCCTCGCACACAGACTGTCGCTCAGGCACCTTCGGCTGGTGGTCGTCATTCACGCCGAGGGCAATCTGCTGCGCGCCGCCACCCGGCTGAGCATGACGCAGTCAGCCGCTACGAAGGCTTTGCACAGCCGCCGCAGGATATTCCCCGCCCGAATGATGCGGGCGTAACTGCGCAGTTTTCTCGTTCAGGGCGGATTTCAGAGACGTCGGGGCGCGAACCTCTCGTATATTGCGCCCCGAGCACTTTTACCTCAACTGCAGCCGCTGGTGCCGCCGCAGGTGTTGCATTTCATGCAGGTGCCGTTGCGCACGAGGGTGTAGTTGCCGCACTCGCCGCAGGGGTCGCCCTCATAGCCTTGCATCTTGGCCTTGGCACGCGGGTCCAGTGCGGAGGCCGTCCCCAGTGCGTAAGCCGAGGTGGTCTCGGCGAACCCGCTTGCCCGCGTCTGCGGCATCAGCGTGTTCAGCACGGATACCGGATCGGTTCCCGTGGCCAGAGCGTGGGCGCCCATGCCGCCTTGCAGCACGATCAGCTCTTGCGGCAGACGCTTGCGCAGATAGCCGGTGGACGAGATCTGGCGCAGCACTTCCAGCCCGCGCGTGGCGGCGGCATCGTTCAACTCGCCGATGTTGCGCTTGCCCTCTTCCTCGCCGCGGCCCAGATCGTCAAACGCGGTGCCACCGGGTTTGACATGGGCAAGGTCGGTGCGGTCCAGGTAGCTGACCGCCAGTTCGCGGAAGATGTAGTCAAGGATCGAGGTCGCGTTCTTGATGCTGTCATTGCCCTGCACCATACCCGCCGGTTCAAATCGGGTGAAGGTGAAGGCATCGACAAATTCGTCCAGCGGCACACCATATTGCAGGCCGACGCTGATCGCGATGGCGAAGTTGTTCATCATCGCACGGAAACCCGCACCTTCCTTGTGCATGTCGATGAAGATCTCGCCCAGGCTGCCGTCGTGATATTCTCCGGTGCGCAAATACACCTTGTGGCCGCCGACGATGGCCTTCTGGGTATAGCCCTTGCGACGCTCGGGTAGTTTTTCCCGATTGCTGCGGACGATTTCCTTGATGATCACCTTTTCGATGATCTTCTCGGCGATGACCGTGGCCTTTTCCATGGTGGAGCCGTTGGCAAGGATTTCTTCGGCCTCTTCGTCATCCTCGATCAGGGCGCTGGCAAGCGGCTGGCTGAGTTTGGAGCCATCGCGGTAAAGCGCGTTGGCCTTGATGCCGAGCGAGTGGGAAAGTTCGTAGGCCGCCAGCGTTTCCAGGATGGTGGCCGAGTTCGGCATGTTGATGGTCTTGGAGATCGCACCCGAGATGAAGGATTGGGCGGCGGCCATCATGTAGATGTGGCTGTCGACCGAGAGATAACGCTTGCCGGTCTTGCCGCAGGGGTTGGCGCAATCGAAGACCGAGTAGTGTTTGGGCAACAGGTGGGGCGCATTTTCCAGGGTCATGGTGCCGCAGACATGGTCATTCGCGGCGTCGATCTGGGCCTTGGTAAAGCCGAGGTGGCGCAGAAGGTCGAAGGTCGGGTCGTTCAGCTTGTCTTCCGGGATGCCGAGGGTGCCTTTGCAGAAATCGGCGCCGAGCGTCCACTGATTGAAGACGAACTTGATGTCGAAGGCAGACGGCAGGGCGGCCTCAAGCTTTTCGATCTCACGCGCCCCGAAGCCGTGGCCAATCAGCGAGGAGTGGTTGATACCGGGGGCCTGGCCAAGCGAACCATGGCCTACCGCGTGGGCGACGATCTCGGCCGACTGGCTTGTGGCGTAGCCGAGCTTTTCGAGAGCCGCAGGGACCGACTGGTTGATGATCTTGAAGTAGCCGCCGCCTGCCAGTTTCTTGAACTTCACCAGCGCAAAGTCGGGCTCGATCCCGGTCGTGTCACAGTCCATCACGAGGCCAATGGTACCGGTCGGAGCGATCACGGTAGTCTGGGCGTTACGGTAGCCATGGGCTTCGCCAAGAATCAGGGCTTCGTCCCAGGCGGATTTCGCAAGCGCGACAAGGGCCTGGTCGGGGCAGTTCGCGTGGTCAAGCGCCACGGCGGGGACGTTCAGGCCTTCGTAGACACTGGTGGAATGCGCGGCGGCGCGGTGGTTGCGGATGACGCGCAGCATGTGGTCGCGGTTGCGGGCGTAGCCTGCGAAGGGGCCAAGGTCCTTGGCCATCTCGGCGGAGGTCGCGTAGGAAATGCCGGTCATCACGGCGGTGAGGGCCCCGCACAGGGCGCGCCCTTCCTTGCTGTCATAGCCGAGGCCCATGTTCATCAAAAGCCCGCCGATGTTGGCGTAGCCAAGACCGAGGGTCCGGAAATCATAGCTGCGCTGGGCGATTTCCTGGGAGGGGAACTGCGCCATCATGACGGATATTTCGAGGGTGACGGTCCACAGGCGGGTGGCGTGGACGTAAGCCTCGGCGTCAAACTTGCCGTCGTGGAAGAAGGTGAGCAGGTTCATCGACGCCAGGTTGCAGGCGGTGTCGTCGAGGAACATGTATTCCGAACAGGGGTTGGAGCCGCGGATCGCGCCGTCTTCGGGGCAGGTGTGCCAGGCGTTGACGGTGTCGTGGAACTGGATGCCGGGGTCGGCGCAGGCCCAGGCGGCGTGGCCGATCTGGTCCCAAAGCTCACGCGCCGAGACGGTTTTCGCGACCTTGCCGTCGGTGCGGCGGATCAGTTCCCACGGCTGGTCGTTCTTGACGGCCTTGAGGAAGGCGTCGGTCACGCGGACCGAGTTGTTGGAGTTCTGGCCGGAGACGGAGATGTAGGCCTCGGAATCCCAGTCGGTGTCGTAGGTGGGGAATTCGATGGAAGTGAAGCCCTGGCGGGCGTATTGCAGGATGCGGTTGGTGTAGGTGTCGGGGATCATCGCCTTTTTCGCGGCCTTGATCGCGGCTTTCAGGCCTGGGTTGGCGGCGGGGTCGGTCGCACCTTCCATCGAGCCGTCAAACGCCTTGATTGCGGCGAAGATGTCGTTGAGGCGGGCCTCATGCATCTTGGAACCGGCGACGAGGCTGGCGACCTTCTGTTCCTCGATGACCTTCCAGTTGATGAAATCTTCGACGTCCGGGTGATCCATGTCGATGATCACCATCTTGGCCGCACGGCGGGTGGTGCCGCCGGACTTGATCGCCCCGGCTGCGCGGTCGCCGATTTTCAGGAAGCCCATCAGGCCCGAGGATTTGCCGCCGCCCGAAAGCTTTTCGCCCGCGCCGCGAAGCGAGGAGAAGTTGGTGCCGGTGCCGGAGCCGTACTTGAACAGGCGCGCTTCGCGAACCCAGAGATCCATGATGCCGCCATCGCCGACAAGATCATCCTTGACCGACTGGATGAAACAGGCGTGCGGCTGGGGGTGTTCGTAGGCGGAGGTGGATTTGGTCAGTTCGCCCGTCTTGTGGTCGACGTAATAATGGCCCTGCGACGGGCCGTCGATACCGTAGGCCCAGTGCAGGCCGGTGTTGAACCACTGGGGCGAGTTCGGCGCGGCCATCTGGCGGGCCAGCATGAAGCGCATTTCGTCATAGTAGGCGCGGGCGTCGGATTCGGTGCTGAAATAACCACCCTTCCAGCCCCAATAGGCCCAGGCGCCGGCAAGGCGGTCGAACACCTGCCTGGACGAAGACTCGCCGACACTCCGCTGATCTTCGGGTACGTCCGCCAGCGCCCCCTCGTCCGCAACCGAGCGCCACAGAAACTCGGGCATGCCCTTTTCCTTGACCCGTTTCAGACGCGCAGGCACGCCCGCCTTGCGGAAATACTTCTGGGCAAGCACATCGCTTGCAACCTGACTCCAGCCGTCGGGCACCTCGACTGCATCGTTGCGAAAGACCACCGTGCCATCGGGGTTGCGTATTTCTGATACGGTGGTGGAGAAGGTCATCGCGCCATAGGCGCCGGTTTCTTCGGTGGTGAACTTCCGCTCGATCTTCATCTGGCCTGTCCCTATGCGCGGCCCCCGGTTGCGTTCCGGTTCAGGCCAGTTGATGTCGCGACCCACCGGCCTCGGACAAACAAAACTCACCCGCGCCTGACTGCCTTAGCAGACGAGGCAGCACTGGTGCCACGCACCTTGCCGGATCATTGTGTGTTTCGCCTGCCCCACGGCGACACCATATTTAGTGTCCGAGCGGGTCATGCCATCAAACTGTCGTATTCGCAGCCCAGGTTCAACGCATTTATTTCGACCTTAGGTTTTTTTTAAGGGTTGACCCCGCCTGGCCGTGCGCTCGCCGGCGAGTCGGGGTGATGGCTACGTGCGCGCCGGGCCTGTAGACAGGTCTGCGGACCACGCTTCAGACCGCGTATCAACAGAAGCGATTTTCCAAGGACATCGGCCCACTTGGGCGCAAGGATTGACAGATCACCTGAATATCCTCAGGCGTGCCCTGTTCAGACGCGCCGGTTGATCAGCACGATTCCCCCGCTGACCAGCACCGCTGCCAGCACGATCGCAGGTGTGACCTGTTCGCCATAGAACACCACCCCGAAGGCCATCGCGAACACCGGTGTCAGGAACGAGAACGAGGCGACGATCGCCGTCGGATAGACCGACAACAGCCAAAGCCAGACCGCAAAGCCACCCGCTACCACGATGCTTGCCTGAAAAATCAGACCCAGAATGTGGTGCCAGTCCAGATCACGGATCAGCGGCCCGAACAGGGGCGCGACCAACAGCAGAATGGGCCCCGAAACAAGCACCATCCAGAAAAGCTGCGTCTCGGCCCCGGCCTCGCGCAGCTTTGTGGCACGCGCCAGAAACGCCGTGCCCGCCCAGCCAAGCGCAGCACCCAGTGCCAGCAGATCGCCCGCAAGGCTGCCGCCCGTGCCCGGTTGGCGGCTGAGGATAGCCACCATGGTGCCCGCAAACGCCAAGGCCAGCCCCGCCCCCTTCAAAGGCGTGATCCGCTGCCCCGGCAGGCCGAAATGCGCCATCAGCGCCAGCCAGAGCGGCATCGAATAGAAGATCACCGATGCCCGCCCAAGCGCCGTCAGATCCAGCGCCAGGAAAAGGCACAGAAACTCGAACGCAAAGATCGTGCCCATGGCAAGGCCCGGCAGGACATGGGGCCGCAGCAGCACCACCGGCCGCCCCCGCGCCCACAACCACGCCGCCACGAACCCCACCGCAAGGCATGAGCGCAGGCCCGCAAAAAACACCGGCTGCAGGCCCCGGTTCACCTCGATCACGACCACCTGATTGATCGCCAGCAGCAGGGTCACGCCCAGCAGGGCCGTGGCCCCGGTTCCGTCCAACGTGTCTTTTTTCATGCCCGCCCCTTGTGCCTTTGCCGGTGTGGGCCGGGTTCCGCCAGTGGTCAACCCCAATCCCCCGTTGACGAACCCGGTCATCAAGGCAAGGCTCTGCGCGAACAAAGGGGCATGCCATTGGAGAAACCACGAAGCCGCGTCACGATCCTGCACGACCTTCAACGCTGTGCGCGCCCGACCCCTTTGTGGCCAGGGCGATTCTGCGCCGGCTGTGCGGCGTGCAAAACAGGTGGCGCCCCGCCCCTGCCCTTGCTAAAGCCGCCCCATCATCCGCAACCGGACGCGACGCCATGACCGATATCATCGCCCGATGCGAGGCCAGGGGCCTGCGCATGACCGAACAGCGGCGTGTCGTGGCGCGCGTGGTTGGCGAGGCTGAAGATCACCCCGATGTCGAGGAACTTTACGCCCGCGCCTCGGCCATCGATCCGCGTATTTCGCTGGCCACGGTCTACCGCACGGTCAAGATCTTCGAAGAAGCGGGGATACTGGAAAAGCTGGAGTTCGGAGACGGCCGCGCGCGCTATGAGGATGCCGAACGTGACCACCACGACCATCTGATCGACGTAAACACAGGTCAGGTCATCGAATTTGTCGATCCCGAAATCGAGGCGCTGCAGGAAAAGATCGCAGCCCGCCTCGGCTATCGCCTGATCGGTCACCGGCTGGAACTTCTGGGCGTGCCATCGAAAAAAACACCGCGATGAGCCAGACCGACAACAGCCGAGGGGCCGGATTGATGCTGGTCTCGATGGCGGCGTTTGCTTTCGAGGATCTGTTTTTGAAGCGGGCCGCCACCGCCCTGCCGCCCGGTCAGGTGATCGCGATAATTGGCGCGCTCGGGGCACTGTGCTTCTGGGCCATCGCTGCCCGTCAGGGCCACAGCATCCTGACACGTGCCGCCCTGTCGCCCGCAGCCCTGATCCGGTCGCTGTCCGAAGCGGGGGCGACCATGCTCTATATCACCGCGCTGGCGCTGATTCCGCTGTCGGTCAACGCCGCCCTGCTACAGGCCTCGCCGCTGGTGGTGACGATGGCCGCGGCCCTGTTTCTGGGGGAAAAGGTCGGCTGGCGGCGGTGGAGTGCCATCGGCGTGGGTTTTCTGGGGGTTCTGGTGATTTTGCGCCCGGGGACCGAGGGGTGGCAGCCTGCCGGCCTGCTGACGGTGCTGTGCGTCGTGGTTCTGGCCGCGCGCGACCTGTCGACACGCATGATGCCAGCCAGTATCGCGACGTTCCAGCTGACGACCTGGGCCTACATCGCCCTCGTGCCCGCGGGTCTTGTCCTTATGGTCCTGCGCGGCACGGCACCTGCACCAATAGATCCACGGCATCTGGCCGATCTGACGGGCGCACTGCTGACCGGCCTTGTCGGGTATTGGGCCGTCACCGCCGCGATGCGGGTGGGCGAGATCTCGTTCGTGGCCCCTTTCCGCTATTCGCGGCTGGTGTTTGCGCTGATCCTCGCCGCGATCTTTCTGGGTGAGCGTCCGGATATCTGGATGATCTGCGGCACGGTGCTCGTGATCGGCTCGGGGCTCTATACCTATCTGCGCGAGGCCCGGTTGAACCGGCGCCCGGCCTGAGGCACGCTTGTCCGCAGGGGGGCGCACATCCACCTTTGCGATTCACCACAAAAAATCGCATGCGGGTCCAAACAACCGGCGCCCGCCCTTTTCATGCGGCCCGACCCAAGGTAAACCCGAGACCGAGAGCACATCCTGCCGTTCAGGCGCATCACGGAGCCCCCCATGAGCACGATCATCGACATCCACGCCCGCGAAATCCTCGACAGCCGGGGCAACCCCACCATCGAGGTTGACGTGCATCTGGAAAGCGGCGCCATGGGCCGTGCGGCCGTGCCGTCAGGCGCCTCGACCGGCGCACATGAGGCGAACGAGCGCCGCGATGGCGACAAGGCACGCTATATGGGCAAGGGTGTGCTCGAAGCCGTGGCTGCGGTGAATGGCGAGTTGGCCGAGGAGTTGGTGGGCTTTGACGCCACCGAACAGGTCGGAATCGACCGCACCATGATCGAAATGGACGGCACCCCCAACAAATCCCGGCTTGGCGCCAACGCGATCCTTGGCGTGTCGCTGGCCGTGGCCAAGGCGGCGGCGGAATTCACCGGCCAGCCACTCTACCGCTATATCGGCGGCACCTCGGCCCGCGTTCTGCCGGTGCCGATGATGAACATCATCAACGGCGGCCAGCATGCCGACAACCCCATCGATATCCAGGAATTCATGATCATGCCGGTCGGCGCGGACTCCATTCGCGAGGCGATTCGCATGGGTTCGGAAGTGTTCCACACGCTGAAGAAAGAGCTGTCCGCAGCCGGCCACAACACCAATGTGGGTGACGAGGGCGGCTTCGCCCCCAATCTGAACTCTGCGCGCGACGCACTTGATTTCATTTTGAAATCCATAGAAAAGGCAGGCTACAGGCCCGGCGAGGACATGTGTCTTGCCCTCGATTGCGCTGCGACCGAATACTTCAAGGATGGGCGCTATGAGATGACCGGCGAAGGCAAATCGCTGTCAATCGCCGAGAATGTTGATTTCCTTGCCGGCCTTGCCCGCGATTATCCGATCTTTTCGATCGAGGACGGCTGCTCGGAAGATGACTGGGATGGCTGGAAGCTGCTGACGGACACGCTGGGTGACAATTTCCAGCTTGTGGGCGACGATCTTTTCGTCACGAATCCGCGCCGCCTGGCCAAAGGCATCAAGCGCGGCTGTGCCAACGCGATGCTGGTTAAAGTCAATCAGATCGGGACCTTGACCGAGACGCTTGAGGCAGTCGACATGGCCCACCGGGCTCGTTTTACCAACGTGATGAGCCACCGGTCAGGCGAGACCGAGGATGCCACCATCGCAGATCTTGCCGTGGCCACCAACTGCGGGCAGATCAAGACCGGGTCGCTTTCACGCTCGGACCGGCTGGCAAAATATAACCAACTGATCCGGATCGAGGAAATGCTGGGCGAGACTGCAGAGTATGCAGGCCGCACCATCCTGAAGGCGTAAATCCGGCGCGACCGTGCGGCATGCCCATTGGGGAAGCCTCCGGCGGGTGTATCTGGACAGCAGCAACAGGTGGGCGCAGGCCATGCCGATGCCCCCTGAGATTTTTACAGGCTCTCCCATGACCACACGCCTTTCGCAAACCCTGATCACCGCCCTTGGGCTGCAACCGCATCCCGAGGGCGGTTGGTATCGGCAGACCTGGCAGGGACCGCAGGTCGCGGGCCGCGCCACTGGTACCGCAATTCTGTTCCTGCTGCAGGCCGGCGAGCAGAGCCACTG
Source organism: Rhodobacterales bacterium (assembly GCA_038205925.1). Taxonomy (GTDB): domain Bacteria; phylum Pseudomonadota; class Alphaproteobacteria; order Rhodobacterales; family Rhodobacteraceae; genus Pseudotabrizicola. The sequence continues at coordinate 16,072 of JBBRBJ010000020.1, forward strand.
GCACAAGGTCGATGCCGACGAGATCTGGCTGTGGCATGCCGGCGCGCCATTGACGCTTCGGATCGGTGCGACCCACGCGACGCATCACACCCTTGGCCCCGACATCCCGGGGGGCCAGTCGCCCCAGATCATCGTGCCCACTGGTCAGTGGCAGGCAGCACGCAGCAACGGTGAATATACCCTTGTGTCGTGTACCGTCAGCCCCGGCTTTCGCTTTGAGGGCTTCACCCTCGCCGCACCAGACTTCGATCTGCCGCCGCATCCCTGAAGCTTTCTCGGTAAAAGCGTGCCGTGCGCAGCATTCCCCGGCCACTTCTACGACCCCGCCCCGATATTGTGCCCATCACAAAATGCCATTGGCGGCGGCTGGCCGCAGGCGATAAGCGTTGCCCATGATATCAGCGCAGCCCAGCAAGAACGAGGACAGCGCCGCGGGTTTTGCCTATGCGCTGGCAGCCTATGGCCTTTGGGGGTTTTTGCCGCTCTACATGAAGGCGCTGGCGCATATTCCGCCGGTCGAGGTGATTGCGCACCGCGTGCTCTGGTCGCTGCCCATCGCGCTGGCGGTGCTGGTCTGCCTGGGCCGCACCGCCGATCTGCGCCGGGCGCTCGCCACACCGCGGATGCTTGCAATGGGGGCGGTTACGGCGGCGCTGATCTCGGTCAACTGGGGCATCTATGTCTGGGCCATCGGTACGGGCCACGCGCTCGATGCTGCATTGGGCTACTACATCAACCCCCTGTTCAGCGTGTTTCTGGGCCGCGTCCTTCTTGCCGAGATGCTGACCCGCGCGCAGTGGATGGCCATCGCCCTCGCGTTTGTCGCCGTAGCCATCCTGACCGTCGCTTCGGGCACGGTCCCGTGGGTTGCACTGACGCTGACCGTGACATGGGGCTTTTACGCCTATCTCAAGAAGTCCCTGCCCATCGGGCCCAATCAGGGGTTTACCCTCGAGGTTCTGCTGCTGACCCCCTTTGCATTGGCCTACGTGGTCTGGGCATCGGCCACCGGGCAGACGCATTTCGCGGCCGGATCGCTGAATGATACCGCGCTGCTGGTAGGCTGCGGCTTGGTCACGGCTGTGCCACTGATGTTCTATGCCAATGGCGCCAAGGGGTTGCGTCTGACAACCATCGCCATGCTGCAATACATCGCACCTACCATGATTTTCCTGACGGCCGTGTTCGTGTTCGATGAACCGTTCGGGATGGCCCGCGCCATTGCCTTTCCGATGATCTGGACGGCGCTGGTGATTTTCACGGCAGCGTTGGTCAATTCGCGTAGACGGTCACTTCGGGCAATGCCGTCAGGCTGAGGCCAAGCGCGCGGAACGCCGCCAACGACAATTGTGCGCCCGACGTGCCAGGCAGCAGGTCTACCGCGACAGATTTGCCGCCGGCCGTCTCGACCCGGCCCTTGCCGGGAGCCTTGACCAGCGAAGAGCGCAGCCAGAAGCCCTGCTCGGCCGGGCTGCCCAGTGACACTGCCACCTTGCCGAGCGACTGCTCGGATGCCGCCACTGGGGCTGCCAATGCCTCGGATTTCTCGGCGGCACTGGTGGTGTCCAGCGCAGCGGCAGTCCGCCCCGCACCCAGCACGGCAGGCGGCGCTGCCACGGCCGCGGGTAGCGGCGCCGGCGCCGCCTCGGCCACCGGGGGCGCACTTGGCACCGGAGCAAGGCGGTTCAACACGGCACACCCGGGAACCAGCGACAACGACAACAGGGTTATGAGCATGCGCATATGCGCAGCCTAGTCTGCGGCAAACGCGCTTGCAATGGCCTGATGAGCGCTTGTCAGCGAACGCGGACGCGCCTACCTTTACACGATGAACATCACGGCCCCCCTTATCGACCCCTTTGCCCGCGCCATCTCGTATCTGCGGGTCTCGGTCACCGACCGCTGCGATTTCCGCTGTGTCTACTGCATGTCCGAAAACATGACGTTTCTGCCCAAGGCCGATCTTCTGACGCTGGAAGAGCTTGACCGCATGTGCAGCGCCTTTGTCGGCATGGGGGTGCAAAAGCTGCGCATCACCGGGGGCGAGCCTTTGGTGCGCAAGGGGATCATGACGTTTTTTGCCGCCATGAAGCGGCACCTCGACAAGGGCGCGCTGAAAGAGTTGACGCTGACCACGAACGGCAGCCAGCTTGGCAAATATGCGCCCGATCTGGCGGCCTGCGGGGTGAAGCGGGTCAATGTCTCGCTCGACACGCTTGATCCGCAGAAATTCGCCGCCATCACCCGCTGGGGCCGCCTGCCGCAGGTGCTGGACGGCATCGCGGCGGCATCGGCGGCGGGACTGCGCGTCAAGATCAATGCCGTGGCGCTGAAAGGTTTCAATGAGGATGAGCAGTTTTCCCTGACCGACTGGTGCGCCGCCGAAGGCCATGACCTGACCTGGATCGAGGTGATGCCGATGGGCGATCTGGGCAACGAAGACCGGCTAGACCAGTATTGGTCCCTGAGCGACCTGCGTGCCCGGTATGCGCAGCGCCACATCGTCACCGATCTGGCCGAGCAGACGGGCGGCCCGGCGCGCTATGTGCGGCTTGAAGACACCGGCCAGAAGATCGGCTTCATCACGCCGCTGACGCACAACTTCTGCGAAAGCTGCAACCGTGTGCGCCTGACCTGCACGGGCGAGCTGTACATGTGCCTTGGGCAAGAGGACATGGCCGATCTGCGCGCGCCCCTGCGCGCCAGCAAGGATGATGCCGCGCTGCAAACGGCCATCCGCGCGGCGATCGCGCGCAAACCCCGGGGCCATGATTTCGACTATACCCGGCAGTCCGTCAGCGGCCAGATGCCCCGCCATATGAGCCATACGGGCGGCTGACCCCCGGCCCTTGCGTGCCCGGGATGGCCTGCCCTCAGCTTGCTGAGATGGATTGTCGCAGACGGGGTGAATACGCGCCCGCGCCGCCCATATGATCCATTGAAAGAAAGGGTCATCATGGACACGCTCCTGCTCTCGCGCATTCAGTTTGCCACCAATATCAGTTTTCACATCCTGTTTCCGACCATCACCATCGCCCTCGGCTGGGTCTTGCTGTTCTTCCGCCTGCGCTTTGCCCGAACGGGCGATGCAAAGTGGATGGAGGCCTACATGTTCTGGGTCAAGGTCTTTGCGCTGTCGTTTGCGCTTGGCGTCGTCTCGGGGATCACCATGTCGTTCCAGTTCGGCACCAACTGGCCGGGGTTCATGGAGCGGGTGGGCAACGTCGCGGGCCCCCTTCTCGCCTATGAGGTGCTGACCGCGTTTTTCCTCGAAGCGGTCTTCCTGGGCATCATGCTGTTCGGCGCAAGCCGCGTCCCGGGCTGGCTGCATCTGACGGCAACCGGCCTTGTGGCGTTCGGCACCACGATGAGCGCCTTCTGGATCATTGTCCTCAACAGTTGGATGCACACCCCGCAAGGGTATGAACTGCGCGATGGCGTCGTCCACGCGACCGACTGGTTTGCAATCATCTTCAACCCTTCACTGCCCTACCGCATGGGGCACATGCTGCTTGCATCGGGGCTGACGGTGGCGTTTCTTGTCGCGGGTATCGCCGCGTTCCGCCGTCTGATCGGTGACCGCGAGGAGTCCACGCTGACACAGTTGCGCTTTGGCCTGATGCTGGGTGCGGTGCTGATCCCGGCGCAAATCCTGATGGGCGACATACACGGTCTGAACACGCTGGAATATCAACCCGCAAAGGTGGCCGCGATGGAGGGCAACTGGGAAACCGGTGGCAACACGCCCCTGATCCTGTTTGCACTGCCCGACCAGAAGGCGCGCGAAAATCGCTTTGAACTGGCCATACCCAACGGCGCCAGCCTGATCCTGAAACACGACCCCGCAGGTGTCGTGCCGGGCCTCAATGATTTTGTGGCCGCAGATGGCACCATCCTGCACCCGCCCGTCGCACCCGTGTTCTGGGGCTTTCGCGTGATGGTCGGCACCGGGATGGCAATGCTTGCACTGTCATGGGCGGGCGCGTTCCTGATGTGGCGCCGCAGTGCCGCCACCCTGCCCCGGCCGTTCCTGATCGTCACCGCAGGCATGGCGTTTTCCGGATGGGTCGCCACCCTCGCGGGATGGTATGTGACCGAGATCGGCCGCCAGCCGTGGCTGGTGACGGGGGTTCTGTCCACCGCCGAGGCCGTCGGCCCCATCGCTGCCCCCATGGTGCTGACCACGCTGGTGGCCTATCTGGTGGTCTACGCACTGCTGCTGGTGGCCTATGTGGGCGTGATCGTGCATCTTGCGCGCCGTGCCGCAGCCGGCAAGCGGCCCACCCGCGAAGACCCGCGCCTTGATGGCGCAGGCATGATGGCAGCGGAGTAGTGTCATGACACTTGATGCCACCACCCTGCCCGTGATCTTTGCCACGCTGATGGGCGTTTCGATTTTGCTCTATGTCATCCTCGATGGCTTTGATCTGGGGGTGGGTCTGCTGTTTCCCTTTGCCGCACCGGATGAGCGTGATCGCATGATCGCCTCGATCGGTCCGTTCTGGGATGCCAACGAGACGTGGCTGGTGCTGGCCATCGGCCTGTTGCTGGTGGCGTTTCCGGCGGCGCATGGCACCATTCTCACGGCGCTTTATTTGCCGGTGGCTATCATGCTGATCGGTCTGATCCTGCGCGGCGTTGCGTTCGAGTTTCGCGCCAAGGCCCCCCTGGCGCACAAGCGCGCATGGGACGGCGCCTTCTTCGCAGGCAGTCTGATGACCGCGCTGTCGCAGGGATTCATGCTGGGTCTGTATGTGATGGGTCTGGACTGGACGCTGTGGCACGCCGGTTTTGCGCTGTTGACCGCAGGTGCGCTGACGGTGGCCTACAGCTTTATCGGCGCCTGCTGGACGATCCTGAAGGCAGACGGGGCGCTGCAAATAAAGGCCGTCACATGGGCGCAGGGCGGCATCTGGGGGTTGGTGCTGGGCATGGGGGGGATCTCGCTTGCCACCCCGCTGGTCAGCCCGCGCATCTTTGACCGTTGGTTCAGTTTCCCCGAGATGCTGCTTCTGGCGCCCCTGCCGCTGATGTCGGCGGCACTGATCGCGGCCCTGTGGCTGTCGCTGCGCCATCTGCCCACGCCCACCGACCGGTTTGCGTGGTTCCCCTTTGCCGCCGCCACCAGTCTGATGGCGCTTGGCTTTGCGGGCATGGCCTACAGCTTTTACCCCTACATCGTGCCCGAAAAGCTGACCATATATGAGGCCGCCTCCTCGCCCGAGGCGCTGACGATCATCCTGTTCGGGGCAGTGTTCGTGCTGCCGGTGATCCTTGCCTACACCGTGCTGTCCTACACGATCTTCCGGGGCAAGGCGACGGCCCTGCGCTATGACTAAGCGCAGGTTTTACGCCTGATACCCGAGGGGCACCCGCGCGGCACGGATGCCCCTCGGTTGGCGTCAGGCAGGCGGCATCCGCGCCTCGGCCATGCCCGCATACCAGCTTGCGCCAAAGGGAATGGCGTTGTCGTCAAAGTCATAGGCCGGGTGGTGCACCATGGCCGTATCGCCATTGCCCATGAAGATATAGGCCCCCGGTCGCGCGTTCAGCATGAAGCTGAAATCCTCGGCCCCCATCAGTGGCGGCGTGTTGGCATCCACCTGCCCTGACACCGACTGCGCCACCGCCACCGCATATGCTGTGTTTTCCTCGGCGTTGACCGTTACCGGATAGCCACGATTATAGGCAACCTCGGCCCGCGCACCCAGTGCCAACGCCGTGCCTTCGACGATCTCTGCAATACGCTGCTGCACCTGATCCTGCACGCCGGGGTCCATCGTGCGGACGGTTCCCTTCATCTTGACGACCTGCGGGATCACATTGTGCGCCGTGCTGTCGGTCGCCACCGTGCAGACCGAGACGACAACCTGCTTCATCGGATCCACGTTGCGGCTGGCGATGGTCTGCAGGGCCACGATGATATGGGCGGACACCACCGTGGTATCAACACACTCATGCGGCTTGGCTGCATGGCCGCCCTTGCCTGTCACCGTGATGTCGAACTGATCGGCGGCCGCCATGATGGCACCGGGGCGGATCGCAAACGTGCCCACCGGAATGCCGGGCATGTTGTGCATGCCGTAAACCTCTTGCACGCCGAACCGGTCCATCATGCCGTCGTCAACCATCTCGCGCCCGCCGCCGCCACCCTCTTCCGCGGGCTGAAAGATCACGACCGTGGTGCCGTCAAAGTTTCGCGTCTCGGCCAGATACTTGGCCGCCCCCAGCAGCATGGCGGTATGGCCGTCATGGCCGCAGGCATGCATCACGCCGGGGGTTTTGCTCGCATACCCGGCCCCCGTCTGCTCATGGATCGGCAGCGCGTCCATGTCGGCGCGCAGGCCAACCACACGACCCGCGGTGTCGGTCTTGCCCCGGATCACGCCCACAACACCGGTGCGGCCGATGCCCGTCACCACCTCGTCACAGCCAAACGCGCGCAGCAGATCCGCCACGCGTGCGGCGGTGCGGTGCACCTCGAACAGCAGTTCCGGGTTTTCATGAAAGTCGCGGCGCCATCCGGTGATCTCGGGCAGCAGATCGGCAAAGCGGTTCTTCACGGGCATCAAGCGTCTCCTCATGCAATTCAGATCGAAGGTGGCGTGCCACCCGTTGCGGCCCGGTCAGGCCAGTTCGTCAAGCAGGCTTACCATGAATGCCTGCCCTGCCAAGAATTCCGACACCTCAAGATATTCGTCCACCTGATGTGCCTGGGCAATATCGCCCGGACCACACACCACTGCCGAATAGCCGGCGGCCTGAAATTGCCCGGCCTCGGTGCCGTAGCTGACCACATGGGACGCGTTGTCACCGGTGATCCGGCGCACCAGCGCCTCGGCGGGACCGTTATCCTCGGGCACCAGGGATGGCACGTCGAAAAACGGGGTCAGGATGACATCCGCCTCAGGATGCACGGCCTGAATCGCTGTGCGCAACGCCGCGGCTTCAGCCTCGAACGCGGCGTTCCATTCCGCCGGGCTTTCCCCCGGCACCACGCGGAATTCCATGCTGTATCGGCATTCGGCCGCAGTGATGTTCTGCGCCGTCCCGCCCGAGATCAGCCCCACATGCAGCGTCGTAAACGGCGGATCGAACAAGGCCGCCAGCGGACCCACAGGTTTTGCGCGGTTCTCGGCGTTGCGCGCGTTCGCCCACATGATCAGCCGCGCTGCCTCCATGATCGCCGAGACGCCATAGGGCAGCAACGAGGAATGGACCTCGAACCCTTTCACAAGGATCTGGTAGCCGGTGCCGCCCTTGTGGCCATTGACGGCGCGCATCCGGCTCGGCTCGCCAATGATCGCAGCCGCCGCCTGCGGCAGCACCTGTTGCATTGCGGCAATCATCGGGGGGGCCCCGGTACAGCCAATCTCTTCGTCATAGGACAGCGCCAGTTGCAGCGGGCGACTGACGCCACGGGCCTGCGCCTCGACCAAGGCCCAGATTGCAAGCGCATCGAAACCCTTCATGTCGCAGGTGCCGCGCCCGTAAAGCCGCCCGTCCCGCTCGGCCACGGTCCAGGGATCACCCGTCCAGTCCTGCCCTTCGACCGGCACCACATCCGTATGCCCCGACAAAACCACCCCACCCGCAACGCCGGGGCCGACATGGGCGAACAGCGCCGCCTTCGTACCATCCACGTGCCACTGGCGATGGGACGTGATGCCGTGGCTGGCCAGATACCCCTCGACCCAGTCCACCAGCGGCAGGTTCGTCGTCGCACTGACGGTGGGATAGGCCACCAGCCGGTCCAGCAACGCCCGCGGTGAAAGACGTTCTGTCATCTTGTGCCCATCCTTGATCATTCGCACCGAACCTTGCCGCGAAATCAGGCAAGGTCAAGACTGCGCATCCCGAGTTTGCGCCAATCCGGGCCTGACGCAAGGGCAGGGCAAATTCGCGTCTTGCGGGAAGTTCAAAAATGGCTAACACTGGTTGAAAGATCCGAGCAGGCACCTGCCACGACATCGGAAATATAATAAAAACAATGGCCTGGGGAGTGTCATATGGCCGATGGGGCCGCGCCCGTCCTTGATGTCAGGGACCTTAAAACTGTTTTCCGTACCCGTTCGGGCGAAGTTCACGCCGTCAACTCGGTCAGCTTTCATCTCAACCCCGGTGAATTGTTGGGTGTTGTTGGAGAAAGCGGGTCCGGCAAGTCTGTGACCATGATGTCGCTGATCGGCCTGTTGCCGTCGCCGCCTGCGGATGTGCGCGCGGGCGAAGTGCTGTTGAACGGTGTCGACATCCTGAAAATACCGGCCGACGCGCTGCGCGATGTGCGCGGTGCCAAGATCGGCTTCGTGTTTCAGGATCCGATGACCAGCCTGAACCCCGTATTCACCGTCGGCAACCAGATCATGGAGCCGCTGACCCGCCATATGGGACTGTCGAATGCGCAGGCAAAGGTGCGGGCGGCCGAATTGCTGGAACTGGTGGGTATTCCCGATGCGGCCAGTCGGTTGAAGGCCTATCCACATCAGTTTTCCGGCGGGATGCGCCAGCGGGTGATGATCGCCATCGCGCTTGCCTGTGATCCCGATGTGCTGATCGCGGACGAGCCGACGACGGCGCTGGACGTGACCATTCAGGCGCAGATCCTGGAACTGGTCAAGGAATTGCGCCGTAAACTGGGCATGGCCATCGTCTGGATCACCCATGATCTGGGCGTGATCGCCGGCATCGCCGACCGCGTGATGGTAATGTACGGCGGACAGGTGGTCGAACAGGCCCCGGTCGCCGACCTGTTCGCCAACCCGCGTCATCCCTATACGCGGGCGCTGCTGAAGACCATTCCTTCACTGACCGGAGGGCGCGAGGCGCGGCTTCAGGTGATCAGTGGCCAGCCCCCGATTCTGGGCGCGGCCCCGACGGCCTGCCCGTTCCGCGCGCGTTGCGCCCATGCAATGGACGTGTGCGAACGTGAAAATCCGGCCCGCCGCCCGGTCGATGCAAAGCCCGTCGGGCGCGGCCATGACGTGGCCTGCCACTGGACGCCTTCGCCGGACGAAGTGGGGCGTGCACATGCTTGATATGCCATACAGAAAACCGCTGGTTCAGGTGCGCGACCTGAAGATGTATTTTCCAATTCACACCGGGCTGTTGCGCCGTCACACGGGCAATGTAAAGGCAGTGGACGGCGTCAGCTTTGACATTGTCGAGGGTGAAACCCTTGGCCTTGTGGGCGAATCCGGGTGCGGCAAATCCACCGTGGGCCGTGCGCTGTTGCGGCTGTATGAACTGACCTCGGGCAGCGTCACCATTGGCGGCACCGATATTGCCACCCTTGGCCCCGAGGCGCTGCGCATCGCGCGCCCGCAAATGCAGATGGTATTTCAGGACCCGCAGGCCAGCCTGAACCCGCGGATGACCCTGTCGGCCATCATCGGCGAGCCTCTGGACGAACACACCGACTGGGGCCGCGAGAAAAAGCAGGACCGCGTCTTTGAGTTGATGGATTCCGTCGGCCTGAACCGCCGCTTTGCCAACCGTTATCCGCATGAATTTTCGGGCGGTCAGCGCCAGCGCATCGGCATTGCCCGCGCCCTTGCCCTCAAGCCCCGGTTCATCGTCTGCGATGAACCCATCGCAGCCCTTGACGTTTCGATCCAGGCGCAAGTGGTGAACCTGCTTGAGGACCTGCAAGATCAGATGGGCCTAACCTATCTCTTCATCAGCCATGATCTGTCGATGGTCCGCCACATCGCCGACCGCGTGGCCGTGATGTATCTGGGACGCATCGCGGAGGTGTCACCCCGCGACGCCCTTTATGCCCGGCCGCTGCACCCCTATGCCGAGGCGCTGCTGTCGGCCGTTCCCGAGCCCGACCCCGCCCTTGCCCGCAACCGCCAGCGGATCATCCTGCAAGGCGACGTGCCCTCGCCCGCGAACCCGCCAAAGGGGTGCAACTTCAGCACGCGATGCCCCAGGGTCTTTGGGCTCTGCCGCGAGATCAAACCCGAATTGCAACAGGTGGAACCGGGGCGCTTTGTCGCCTGTCATCTGTTCAACGATACCAACGCCGCCGGATCAACCGGCGCAAGCGCCAGTCCAATTGGCGCACCCGAGGCAATAAAAGAGCATAATCAACAAGGAGAGACCCTATGAAACTGAAAACAGCCCTTCTGGGCGCCGCCTGTGCCGTGGCGTTCGCGCCCGCGGCCTTTGCCGAACGTGGTGCAGATGGCAACGTCAAGGTCCTGTACTCGCAGGCCGTGTCGATCATGAACGCCTATCTGTCTGCGGGCACCAAGGATGTCGAAGTGGGCAGCCTCGTGCTCGAGCCGCTGGCGGGCTTTGACGACAAGGGCGTGGTCATCCCGCGCCTCGTGACCGAGCTTCCCAGCCTTGAAAACGGCGGGATCTCCGAGGATCTGACGACCATCACATGGAAGTTGATCCCGGGCCTGAAATGGTCGGATGGCACCGATGTCACCGCCGATGACGTGGTGTTCACCGCCGCCTATTGCATGGATGAGGCCGGCGGCTGCGCCCAGCTAGGCCGGTATGAAGGTGTCAAGACGGTCGAGGCGGTTGACCCGTCGACCGTCAAGGTCACCTTCACCGGACCCAAGGCAAATCCGTTCACGGCCTTTGTCGGCGCAACCTCGCCGATCCTGCAAAAGGCACAGTTCGCCAATTGCCTTGGGGTCGCAGCGCCCACCTGCACGGAAGCAAACTTCAATCCGATCGGCACCGGCCCGTTCATGGTCACCGATTTCAAGGTGAACGACTCGGTCGAACTGGCAGCGAACCCGAACTACCGCGATCCGGCAAAGCCCGCCTTTGCCACCATGACGGTCAAAGGGGGCGGTGACGCCGCCGGTGCGGCCCGCGCCGTGATGGAAACGGGCGAGTTCGACTACGCCTGGAACACCCAGATCAACCCCGAACTGCAAAACCAGATGAAGTCGGGCGGCAAGGGCGTGTTCGTCTCGGGCTTCGGCACCCTGGTCGAACGGATCGAGATGAACATGACCGATCCCGACCCTGCCCTGCCCGAGGGTGAGCGTTCGACCGTCAAGCATCCGCACCCGATCTTGTCGGATATCCGCGTGCGCAAGGCGCTTTCGATGGCCATTGACCGCAATCTGCTGGTCGAAGTCGGCTACGGTGAGAGCGGTCGTCCGACCTGCAACCTCGTGCCCGCGCCAGAACTCTATGCTTCGCCCAACACGGATTGCATCGCGCAAGACATGGACGGCGCAAAGGCACTGCTGGATGAGGCAGGCTGGACCGTGGGCGCCGATGGCATCCGCGAAAAGGACGGCAAGAAACTGAAGTTGCTGTATCAAACCTCGGTCAACCCTGTGCGTCAGGACTTTCAGGCGCTGATCAAGGGCTGGTGGAATGAACTTGGCGTCGAGGTCGAGTTGAAGTCCATCGACGGGGGCGTCTACTTCGGCGGCGATCCGGGTTCGCCCGACACCTTCCAGAAGTTTTATGCAGACGTGGAAATGTATGCCAACAACTTTGACGGCACCGATCCCGAACCCTATGTCGCGGGTTATACCTGCAACAAGATCCCGGGCCCCGACAATGGCTGGAACGGCGAGAACATCAACCGGTTCTGCGATCCTGCCTATGACGCGATGGTGGCCGAACTGATCAGCACCCGTGATGAGGCGGCACGGGCCGCACTCGTCATCAAGATGAACGACATGTTGACCAAAGACACCTACACCATCGTTCCGCTGGTGGATCGTGGCCGCCTGTCGGCCCATGCCAATTCCTTGGGCGGCATTGTGCTGAACGTCTGGGACTCGGAATTGTGGAACGCATCCGATTGGTTCCGCGTGAAGTGATCGACCGATCACGACTGGCGGGGGGCACCTTGTGCCCCCCGCCTACCTCTTTCCAAAACCTCTCCCCCCTCCCGACTGCTGACCCGAGGCATCGCTCATGCTCACCTACACGATCCGTCGGTTGCTGCTGGCCATCCCGACGCTTCTTTTCATCAGTCTGGTGATCTTCCTTCTGGTCGATCTTGCCCCCGGCTCACCCATGAGTCAGATCCCCCTGACCGTGCCGCCCGAAGTGCGCCTGAAGATCATCGAGGCACTGGGCGCGAACGAACCTATTTACATCCGCTATATCCTTTGGCTGAAACAGTTTTTCTTCGTGGAACCACTTGTTTTGTGGGACCACTGGTTTGGCACCGGCTATGCTGACGGGATGCAGCGCATCGTCTCATGGCAATCGCGCAGCCCGGTGATGGACATCATCGTCCAGCGGATGCCCCAGACGCTGACCGTCATTGGCAGTTCATACCTGTTGGGCGTGCTGATCGCGCTGCCCATTGGCATCTATTCGGCCTACCGCCAGTATTCGTGGTTTGATCAGATCGGCACCTTCATCGCGATGATCGGCTTTTCTGTGCCCACGTTCTTTACCGGCCTTGTCCTGATCCTGATCTTTGCGGTCAAGCTGCAATGGTTCCCGTCGATCTACAACACCTCGTTGCGCGTCACCGACTGGAGCAGCTTTGTCGAACAGGTGCGCCAGATGGCGATGCCGGTGATGGTGCTGGCGCTCTTTAACGCGGCACAGATCAGCCGCTACATGCGTGCGTCCATGCTGGAAAACCTCGGGCAGGATTACGTCCGAACCGCCCGCGCCAAGGGGATGTCCGAGCGAGTAGTGGTCCTGAAACACGTGCTGCGCAATTCGATGATTCCGGTTGTCACCGTGATCGCTCTTGGCATTCCCACCATTTTCGGCGGCGCCATCATCACCGAGCAGGTGTTTCGCGTGAACGGCCTCGGCGCGCTCTTGATCGGCGCCATTCAGGGATCAGACCTGCCCACCGTGCAGACGCTGACCTTCATCTTTGCCGTGCTGATCGTTCTGTTCAACCTGATTGCCGACATCTTGTACGGCATGCTCGACCCGAGGATCCGCTATGACTGAGGCTTCCCGTTCCGCCGCCGCCGTTGCCGCCCAGCTTGCGCTCGACAAGCCGCGCAGCCAGTGGGCCGATGTGTGGTCGCAGTTCAAGACGCACAAGGGCGCTCTTGTGGGCCTGATGGTCTTTGCGATCCTGATCCTGTTCGTGTCTGTCGGGCCGTTCATCTGGACCAAGGACCCGACGTTTATCAACCCCGATGCAGCGACCATGATCAAAACCCGCAACAAACCCCCTTCGTGGGAATTTCCGCTGGGTACCGATCAGTTGGGACGCGACATGCTGGCCCGGATGATGAAGGGCGGTCAGGTGTCTATCGCCGTTGGCCTTGTGGCCATGACGATCTCCATTCTGCTGGGCACCCTTGTGGGCGTGACAGCGGGCTATTTCCGGCGCCTCGACGGGCCGCTGATGCGCGTAACGGACCTGTTTCTGGCGCTGCCACTGCTGCCGCTGCTGCTGGTGATGGTGATGCTGTTCCGTGACCCGCTGGCCGCCGTCTTCGGCACCGAGACGGGCACCTTCATCCTGATCGTCAGCGCCATTGGTGTCACCTCATGGATGCAGGCCGCGCGCATTGTGCGCGGCGAGGTTCTGGCGTTGAAAGAGCGCGAATTCGTGCTGGCCGCCCGGTCCATCGGCACGCCGTCACGCCGGATGATCCTGCGCCACATCCTGCCTAACGTGGTCAGCCCCATCATGGTGTCGGCCACGCTCGGCATAGCCACCGCGATCATCACCGAATCGGCGCTGTCGTTTCTTGGCCTTGGTTTTCCGCCCGATTTCCCGACATGGGGGCGGCTGCTGTTCGATGGCGCCGATTACCTGCAACAATACCCCCAACGGGTGATATGGCCCGGCGTTGCCATCTCGCTTACGGTGCTGTCGGTCAACTACATCGGCGACGGTCTGCGCGACGCGCTGGATCCGCGGATCCGCGGCAGATGAAGCGCCCGCGCAGGTGTTGACGCGGGCTTGAACCGGGGGGGGCGGACCTGCCATGGTGTGCCTGACCCTGCCTTGCCGAGACATTGCCCATTGAAGACTCTGTTGCCACCAAAGCCCGCGCCCGACGCCGATGAGATGACTGCGCGCGCGTCAGACGCGGCGGCTTTTCTCAGGGCCATCGCCCATGAGGGGCGACTGATGATCCTGTGCCATCTGGCTGGTGGCGAGAAATCGGTGGGTGAACTTGAGGACCTTCTTGCCAGCCGTCAGGCGGCCGTCAGCCAGCAACTGGCGCGTTTGCGCAAGGATGGATTGGTGACCACCCGGCGCGAGGGCAAGACGATCCGGTACGCCATCCGCGACCCCAATGCCGGCCGCCTCATTTCGCTGGTCTACGAGATGTTCTGCGAAAATCAACCGCGCCCAAGATAGGGCATGTCGCGCGCCATGATCGTCAGAAACGGAATGTTCACATCGGGTGGCTGGCCCGCCATGTGCAGCACCGCCTCGGCCACCTGTGCCACCGGCATCAGCGGCTCGACCCGCACCTGACCATCGGCCTGCAACGCCCCGGTCGTAAAGCCCTCTGTCATTTCGGTCGCGGCGTTGCCAATGTCGATCTGACCGCAGGCGATACCAAAGCGGCGGCCGTCGAGTGCCAGGGTACGCGTAAGCCCGGTGACCGCGTGCTTTGACATGGTATAGGGCGCCGATCCGGGCCGCGGCGCATGGGCGCTGATCGAGCCGTTGTTGATGATGCGCCCGCCCTGTGGCACCTGCCTGCGCATCAGGCCGAATGCAGCCCGCGCGGACAGGAACATGCCGGTGATGTTGGCATGCGACAGAGCCAGCCAATCGTCAACCGCGATTTCGTCGATCAGTGCGCCTTTCAGCGTGATCCCTGCGTTGTTGAACAGCACATCCAGCCCGCCCCACTGGGTTTCGATCTGCTCAAAAGCCGCGTCCACGTCCGAAGGCACGCCGACATCGCCCGTCAGGATCAGCGCCTCGTGCGTGCCTGCCGTCTCACGCAAGTGCGCTTCGCGCCTGCCCATCAGCGCCACGCGCCACCCTGCGGCGATAAACACCCGCGAAGTGGCCCGCCCTATTCCGGAACCGGCGCCCGTGATCAAAATCCTGCGACTGTCCATTACTGCCCCCTGTTTCCAGAAGTTCTAACCCGACCCTCTGCCTGTGGCCAGAGGCTGACGGCTGCCTTCAACGGAAGAAGGATCTTCGCTAATGCAAAGTGATCTCCGCAACCACATTGCGCCAATCCCCCGGTCCGATCAGGCGCCGATGCGTAAATCGCACGGAGTGCAGCGGTCCTTCGATGTTGCCCTGCCAAAACTCGATGAATCTGAAAAGCGCAGGATAGTCCGGGGCAAGATCATAGTCCTGCCAGATGAAACTGTTCAGAACATTGCGATAATCCGGTAGACGGTAGTAGAACTCGGCCACCGTCAGACCATACCCTTTCAGCATCAAGGACGTGTCATTGTCGCGCATGGATCGACCTTTCAATTCACAGGACTGATACAATCATGCCAAAACAGGATTAAAAATCAATGAAGTCAATTTGTTGGCACTGCCTGCACACGGCTGCCAATCCCCGGGCACCGCTGCCATTGCACCCCACGTGTTGCATGGTGTAAGGTCTTTGCAACAAGATATGGACAGGCGCCACGCAAGGCCGTGATTACATGAACGACACCCCAGAAGATACAGACATCAAAGGCGAAAAGCCGGTTCACCATGGACCGCAGATCGACATCGCTGTCGAGATGAAGGCAGCCTATCTCGACTACGCGATGAGCGTGATCGTCAGCCGCGCCATCCCTGATCTGCGTGACGGTCTGAAACCTGTGCACCGCCGCATCCTGTTCGCGATGCACGAGTCTGGCAATACCCACGACAAGTCCTACCGCAAATCAGCCCGGCCCGTCGGCGACACCATGGGCAAGTATCACCCGCATGGCGACAGTGCGATTTATGACGCGCTCGTACGGATGGCGCAGCCCTTTTCGATGAGCCTCAAGCTGCTCGACGGGCAGGGAAATTTCGGCTCGATGGATGGCGATAACGCGGCTGCGATGCGATACACCGAAGTGCGCATGGACAAACCCGCCGCTTTTCTTCTTGCCGATATCGAGAAGGAAACGGTTGATTTCCAGGACAATTACGACGGCAAGGACCGCGAGCCGACGGTGCTTCCCGCCCGCTTTCCCAACATGCTGGTCAATGGTGCAGGCGGCATTGCCGTGGGCATGGCCACCAACATTCCGCCTCACAATCTTGGCGAAGTAATCGACGGCACGCTGGCGCTGATGGAAAATCCGGATCTTTCATCCGAAGCGCTGATGGACATCATCCCCGCCCCCGATTTTCCCACAGGTGCCACGATCCTCGGCCGCTCGGGCGCGCGCAAAGCCTATCTTGAAGGGCGCGGATCGGTGATCATCCGGTCGAAAATCCACATCGAAGAGGTGCGCAAGGACCGCTTTGCCATCGTCATCGACGAAGTGCCGTACCAGGTCAACAAGGCGTCGATGATCGAAAAGATCGCAGACCTTGTGCGCGAAAAGCGGATCGAGGGCATCTCTGGTGTGGCGGACGAATCTGATCGCATCGGTGTGCGTGTGGTGATCGAGTTGAAGCGTGACGCCACCCCCGATGTCGTGCTGAACCAGTTGTTTCGGTTCACCCCAATGCAGACCACCTTTGGCTGCAACATGCTGGCGCTGAACGGTGGCCGGCCCGAGCAATTGACACTGCGCGATTTTCTTTCGCATTTCATCACCTTCCGCGAGGAAGTTGTGGCGCGCCGCACCGCGTTCGAGTTGCGAAAGGCGCGTGAGCGCAGCCATATCCTGTGTGGTCTGGCAGTGGCCGTGTCCAACGTCGATGAGATCGTTCGCACCATCCGTTCCTCTGCCGACGCGCCCGAAGCGCGCGAGCGGCTGATGACGCGCCGCTGGCCTGCGGCCGACATTGCCCCCTACATCCTGTTGATCGACGATCCCAGTCACACGATGAACGATGACGGCACCTACAATCTTTCCGAAGTGCAGGCACGCGCGATACTTGAGTTGCGGCTGCAGCGCCTGACCGCACTCGGCGTCAAGGAAGTGACGGACGAATTGGAAGAACTGGCCGGCAAGATCAAGGAATACCTTGAGATTCTAGGCAGCCGCGACCGAATCATGGCCATCATCGCCACTGAGCTGCGTGAGGTGAAAGCCGCCTTCGCTGTGCCGCGCCGGACCGAGATTGTCGATTGGTCGGGCGATATGGAAGACGAAGACCTGATCGAGCGCGAAGATATGGTCGTGACCATTACCTCGGGCGGCTACATCAAGCGCACGCCGCTGGCCGAGTTCCGCCAGCAGAACCGCGGCGGCAAGGGTCTGTCGTCGATGGCGACCAAGGAAGATGATGTTGTCACCACTCTTTTTGTCGCAAATACGCACACTTGGCTTTTGTTCTTCACAACTGATGGCATGGTCTACAAGCTGAAGACCTGGCGTTTGCCGCTGGCGGGGCGCACCGCGCGTGGCAAGGCGATGGTCAATATCCTGCCCATTGATCAGGGTGTTTCCATCGCGGCGCTGATGCCCGTTGATGTGCCGGAAGAAGAATGGGGCGATTTGCAGATCGTGTTCACGACCAGCGACGGCGATGTGCGCCAGAACGATCTGTCGGATTTCACCAACGTCAAACGCAACGGCAAGATCGCGATGAACCTGCCCGACGGCGTCAGCCTTGTGAACGCGGCGATCGCGGATGACACTGACGATGTGATGCTGGTGACTGCCCTTGGGCGTGCGATCCGCTTTTCCACCACCGATATCCGTGTGTTCAAATCGCGCGGCTCGACCGGGGTGCGCGGCATTCGACTTGCTGCAGGTGACACTGTGGTCAGCATGTCGATCATCCGCCATTTCGAGGCAAATCCAGAAGAGCGCGAAGCCTACCTCAAGCAGCGCCGCCTGATGGCGGGCGTGGCCGAAGATGAGGGCGAGGCAGATGACGACGAAGAAAGCGTGTCTGCAGGCCAGCTTAGCCCCGAGCGCTATGCCCAGATGTCGGCAGCCGAGGACCTGATCCTGACGATCACTGCAGGCGGGGCGGGCAAGCTGTCGTCCAGCCACGGCTATCCGGTGCGTGGCCGTGGCGGCATGGGCGTGATGGCGATGGACAAGGCAATGCGCGGCGGGCGGCTGGTGGCCTCGTTCCCGGTAGAAATGAGCGATCAGATCATGCTTGCCACCAGCACTGGCCAGTCGATCCGGGTGCCGGTCGGGCAGATCAGCTTCCGCTCACGCTCGGCCGGGGGGGTGCGGGTGTTCAACACGGCCAAGGGCGAAGAGGTGGTATCGGTCGCGCGCGTGGCTGAACAGGGCGATGCAGAGACGTGAGTCGCGGCTGGCGGAATTGGCAGGGTCGGGTCAGACCGTCACTTGCGGGGCCCTTGCGCGCAGTCTGGGGCCGCGCATGGGCGGTCTGACAGAGGCGCTTGAGACGCTGATGGCGACGGATGCAGCCGCCGGACGCCCCGTGCGTGCTGCGCTTTGCGAGGCAAAGCTGGGGAATGGTCTGCCTGCTTTTGGTTTTTTTCAAGTTGCGCGAGCACTTGGACGCGACTTCTCAGACCCGGTCGCACTTGTCGCAGCCGAGCGGGCGGCCCTTTTCAGGGATGCCAGATCGGGATAATGGACAAGCGCGGGGCGGACGTGGCGCTGCCCCGGACCCCGGAGTATTTGGAAAGCAGCAAGATGCAAGAGACACTTCACATCATCGGTGGGGGCATGGCCGGGGCCGAAGCGGCATGGCAGGCGGCCCGGATGGGTGTTCGTGTGATGATCCACGAGATGCGCCCCAAGGTTGGAACCTTTGCGCACAGGACCGGATCTCTGGCGGAAATGGTCTGTTCCAATTCCTTTCGCTCGGACGATCATGAGCAGAATGCCGTGGGCCTGCTGCATTGGGAGATGCGGGCTGCGCACGGACTGATCATGGAAATTGCCGAAGCACATCGCTTGCCGGCCGGGGGCGCACTGGCTGTGGACCGTGACCCCTTTGCCGCAAGTGTAACGGATCGCATCTTGTCGGATCCATTGATTTCCGTGAGTTACGAAGAAGTTACGGCGCTGCCTTCAACCGGTCATTGGATTGTGGCAACGGGGCCTTTAACCAGCGGCGCGCTTGCCGAAAACATACGGACAGCCACGGGGGCCGAGGCGCTTGCGTTCTTTGACGCCATTGCGCCCATCGTCTATGCCGAGAGCATCGACATGTCGGTGGCCTGGATGCAGTCGCGCTATGACAAGGGCGAGACGCTCGAAGAACAGACGGCCTATATCAACTGCCCGATGACGCGCGATGAGTATGAAGGGTTCATTGATGCGCTTCTGGCGGCAGAAAAGGCCGAGTTCAAGCCAGGCGAGACGGCGGGGTACTTTGACGGTTGCCTGCCGATCGAGGTGATGGCCGAGCGTGGGCGCGAAACCCTGCGCTTTGGGCCGATGAAGCCCGTAGGTCTGACAAATCCGCACACAGGGATGAAGGCGCATGCCGTTGTGCAACTGCGCCGCGACAATAAGCTGGGGACGCTTTACAACATCGTGGGCTTTCAGACAAAGATGAAGTATGGCGCGCAGGTGGATGTTTTGAAACGCATTCCCGGCCTTCAGGCTGCCAGTTTTGCGCGCCTTGGCGGTATTCACCGCAATACGTTCATCAACTCTCCCACCTTGCTGGATGATCAGATGCGCCTGAAATCGCGGCCCAATATTCGTTTTGCCGGGCAGATTACCGGGGTTGAAGGCTATGTCGAATCGGCCGCTATGGGGATGCTGGCGGGCCGGATGGCGGCGGCCGAGATCCTCGGGCGCACTCTGGCCCCGCCCCCGCCCGACACGGCAACCGGTGCGCTTGTGACCCACATCACCGGCGGAGCCGACGCGAAGACCTTTCAGCCAATGAACGTGAACTTTGGCCTGTTCCCCCCGATTGATGCCAAGGGCGGCCGCCGGGGCCGCAAGGACCGCTACAAGGCCTATACCGACCGCGCCAAGGCGGCTTTCACCGCATGGCTTTCGTAACCCGCTTTGCCCCCTCGCCGACCGGGCCGCTGCATCTGGGGCACGCCTATTCTGCCATTCTTGCGCATGACATGGCGCGCGCGCAGCGAGGCACCTTTCTTCTGCGCATCGAGGATATCGACCAGACCCGCTGCCGCCCCGCATGGGAGACGCAACTGATCGACGACCTGAACTGGTTGGGCATCCACTGGGATGCCCCCCCGATGCGACAATCCGACCGGGGGGCAACTTATCAGGGTGCGCTGGAGGATCTTTGGCAGCGCGACCTGCTTTACCCATGCACCTGCACGCGGCGCGACATCGATCAGGCTCTTGCCGCACCGCAAGAAGGTGTGGCGCAGACCGAAGGCCCGGACGGCCCCATTTATCCCGGAACCTGCCGTGGCCTGAATTGCCGGGGGTTGCCATGTTCGATGATGGTGCGGCCTGAAAGCAGCCATCTGCGGCTGGATATGGGCGCAGCCTGCGGCATGCTTGGGTCCAGGCGTGATCGGGCTGGCAGCACTTCCGGCCTGCCCTTTCTTGAAAACGGCCCCCTCAGGCGCGGCGATGTTTTCACGACGCGCGCCGACTACATCGCACATATCGGCGACATCATTGTTGCGCGCCGCGATTTCGGCACGTCTTATCACCTGTCGGTCGTGCAAGATGATGCAGCCATGGGCATCACCCACGTGATCCGGGGCGAGGATCTGTTCGCGGCCACGCGCATCCATATCCTCCTGCAGCGCCTACTTGATCTACCCACGCCGATCTACCACCACCACCGCCTGATCCGCGACAACACCGGCAAACGCCTTGCCAAGCGCGACGACGCGCGCGCCTTGTCAAAATACCGCGCCGAGGGCGCCACGCCGGGCGATATCCGCCGCATGGTTGGCCTGTAGCCGCCGGCCCTTGGGTCCACACCCGTTCTAAAGTTCCGATCCCGGCTGGGCCGATTGTGACAGCAACGCCATCATGTAATCCGCGACAGAGCGGAAGCAGATGATTGTAAATCCGCCATTTTGCGCCCAGAACGCAGCGGCCACCTGTGCCGCGCGGGTGCGGCGCACTTCAAGCGGTTGAAGCATGTCGAAATCCGCAGGCGAGAGTTTGCGCAAAACCTGATCAGCAAGGGGTCCTTCGACGCGGAACATCGCCCGCGCGTCCGATACGTCGACCGCCAGATGGTGGCTGCCTTGCAAAGTGGAGCCGAGGGTGGCCATCGTGGCCCCGGTTGCGGCCGGGTCGAGGATCAGCAGATATTCATCCGGGCTCATCCATGCCACAGCCACACCCTGACCCAGCACAATGCGCCGCACGTCGGGTACCGTCAGGCCAAGGGCCGCAAACGCCTCGGCCAGCCGCGGCACGTCGGGCTTGGCACGCAGGGTGATCATCCCGACGGGACCAACCGCGCGTACGGTGGCAAAGCCGTGGAAAACTGCACCGCTTTTGGGGAGGCCCGGGTCAGACATTCTGCTTTTCCCCTTCCTTGTCAAAGGCAACCGCATCGACGATCGTGGCCTTTACAGTGCCGCCCGTGACGGTGTTGAACGCGACCACCTCGCCCATCCGCGCAGGCCCGCGATGGATCAGCCCCATCGCAATGCCGCGCCCAAGGGTAGGCGAATGATAGGTACTGGTCACGCGTCCCTGCACATTGCGCTGACCGTTGGCATTGCTGCCTGTCGCCAGAACATAGGCGCCTTCCGGGATGACCGAACCGTCAAGCGTCTGGAACCCCACCAGCTTCCAGCGCTCGGGGTTGGCAAGATACGGCCGTTCTTGCCCGCGTTTGCCCAGGAAATCGGGCTTTTTCTTCGACACCGCCCAGTCAAGGCCGAGGTCTTGCGGGATGATGGTGCCGTCCGTCTCGTCGCCGATCATGATGAAGCCCTTTTCGGCCCGCATGATGTGCAGCGCCTCGGTGCCATAGGGCATCGCCCCCAGATCGGCCCCCGCTGCGTGGCAGGCTTGCCAGAATGCGGCGCCCTGCCCGGCCGGCACGGCAATTTCATAGGACAACTCGCCCGAAAAGCTGATGCGATAGACCCGCACCGCAAAGCCGCCAAGCGTGCCATCCGCCCATTGCATGAACGGCAGCGCCTCTTTGGACACATCCATTCCGCCGAGTTTTTCCAGCAATTTTCGCGCTTTGGGCCCGACGACAGCCACTTGGGCAGATTGCTCGGTCACGTTGGCGGTATAAACCTGCCAATCCCACCATTCGCATTGCAACCAGTCTTCCATCCAGCCGTGGATCCGGTCCGCACCGCCCGACGTGGTGTGGCAAAGCCATGTGTCCGCTTCAATCCGCGCAACCACGCCATCGTCCGAAAGAAACCCCTGTTCGTTGCACATCAGGCCATAGCGGCACTTTCCGATCGGAAGGGTGCTCATCACGCCGGTGTAGAGCATGTCCAGAAAGCGCCCCGCGTCCGGCCCCTTGACGATGATCTTGCCGAGGGTCGAGGCGTCCAGCAGCCCCACCTGTGAACGGGTGTTCAAAACCTCGCGGTGAACTGCCTGTGCATGCGTCTCGCCGGGCTGCGGATAGCAGTAAGGGCGGCGCCACAGACCCACGGGTTCAAAATACGCGCCATGCGCCTGATGCCAGGCGTGCAGGGGCGTCTTGCGCAAGGGTTGAAAGATCTCGCCGCGCGCCTCGCCTGCAAGCGCACCCAAGGGCACGGGCGTGTAGGGCGGGCGGAAGGTGGTGGTGCCGACTTGCGGAATTGGTGCATTCAGACTGTCAGCCAGAACCGCAAGGCCATTGATATTGCTGAGTTTCCCCTGATCTGTGGCCATCCCGAGGGTGGTGTAGCGTTTGGTATGCTCGACCGAGACGTAGCCCTCACGCGCGGCCAGTTGCACGTCGGAGACCTTCACATCGTTTTGATAATCCAGCCACATTCTGGACCTGAGAGCGATCGACGCGCCCTGCGGCATGATCCAGACCGGCTCCGTTGGCGCCTCATCGGGCAGGTCGTACACCGGGGCGCTGACCGCTTTCGGTCTCGCCCCAAGCGCTTTGGCGATGATCTTCGTGCCCGCGTCTGCATCTGTCAGGGCTGTGCGCAGCGCACCATTGGCGGCCCCCACCGTATGGACCATCGCCAGACCGTCGGCCCCTGTGGGCGGGCGCGACGCGTCGGGGCGAAAGAACGCCCCGGCCTCATCCCAGAGCAGTTTTCCGCCACAATGGCTCCACAGATGCACAACGGGCGACCAGCCGCCCGACATCGCCACCGCTTCACAGCTGATGTGGGTCGAGGCCGATCCTTCGCCCGCTTGCAGGCACATCTCGACCCCGGTCACGCGTCTGGCGCCCTTGACCATCGCGATGCCACGGCCGGTTTCCACGCGGAGCCCGAGGGCGCGCGCGCGCATTGGCAGTGGGCCATCGGCTACAGCGCGGGCGTCGATGATGGCTGCCACCTCCAGTCCCGCCTCTGCCAGTGCAATCGCAGTACGGTAGGCATCATCATTGTTGGTCACCACAACCGTGCGGTCGCCGGGCGATACTGCCCAGTTCACCACATAATCGCGCACGGCCGATGCCAGCATCACGCCCGGTATGTCATTGCCCGCAAATGACAAGGGCCGCTCGATCGCACCCGTGGCGGCAATCGTTCGCGCCGCGCGCATCCGCCACAGCCGATGCCGGGGGCGCCCGTCGCCGGGGGTGTGGTCGGCCACGTTTTCATCCAGCAAAACATAGCCGTGGTCATGTACTCCAGCGGCCATCGTGCGCAGGCGCATTGTCACGTTGTCTATCGCGGCGAGCGACGATACCGCCGCATTTATCCAGTCTGCGGCCGGTTTGCCGTTGATCATGTCGCCATCAACCGGCGCGCGGCCGCCCCAATGGGCAGTCTGCTCGACGATCCAGACGCGAAGGCCCGCGCGGGCGGCGACAAGCGCCGCCTGAAGGCCGGCCACGCCGCCCCCGGCCACCAGCACATCGCAAAACGCGTAAGCCTGTTCATACCGGTCGGCGTCGCGGTGCTTCGGCGCGCGGCCAAGACCTGCCGAATGACGGATGATCGGCTCGAACACGTGTTTCCACGCCGCACGCGGGTGAATGAAGGTTTTGTAATAGAACCCCGCAGGCAGAACCCGCGCAGCAAAGTTGTTCAGCACGCCCACGTCATATTCAAGGCTGGGCCAGTGGTTCTGGCTGGTGCACTCCAGCCCGTCAAACACTTCGGTCGTCGTCGTGCGCTGGTTCGGCTCCAGCCGCGCGCCGCGGCCAAGGTTCACGAGTGCATTCGGCTCTTCGGCGCCCGAAGCCACGATGCCACGGGGGCGATGATATTTGAAGCTGCGGCCCACCAACATCTGGTCATTGGCGAGCAGCGCCGCGGCCAGAGTGTCGCCCGCATAGCCGTGCATCCGTTTGCCGTTAAAGGTGAACTCCACCCCGGCCGAGCGGTCTATCAACCGTCCCCCCGATTTCAGACGCGTGCTCATATCTCAGCTTTCCAGTCGGGGCGCCGGGCCTTTATTTTTGCGATGATATCCTCGGGCGGGGCCGGGGTTTGCGCGGGGTACGTGCCAAACACCTCAAGCGTGGCGGTGCAGCGCGCGGCAAGGAACCATTTTCCGCAGCCATAGGCGTGTCGCCAGCGTTCAAAGTGCACGCCCTTGGGGTTTTTGCGCGCAAACATGTAGGCCTCGAATTCTGCGTCACCGGATCCGGGGCCAAAGCGCTTGAGATGCGCCTCTCCGCCGGGGGCAAGCTCGGTCTCGTCGGCGCGCACCCCGCAACAGGGGCATTCGAGGATCAGCATGAGGCACCTTTGCGCATGCAAAAGGCGGGCACTGACTGGTGCCCGCCTTGAGCGGTAGGAATTGGGGTCGAGCGCTTAGTTGCTCGGAGTGACCGGTGCAGGCGCAACGGGTTCTGCCGGAGCAGGTGCTGCGGGGGCAGTTTCTGCCGGGGCCGGTGCGGGTGCAACAGGATCTGCCGCAGGGGCCGGGCTGGCCGCAGGCGCGTCAATGGTGACATTGGTCGTGCTGCCCGAAACCGGTGTGGTCGCGGTCCGCGAAGTTCCGCCGAACACCAGCCACAAGATGACGGCGACGGCCACGACAAGGCCGCCGACGATGAAGTAGATGCCGGTACCCGAGGATTTCTCGGTTTCGCGAACATAAGTGGAACGGGTCGGATCGTCAGCCATGATGCGGTCTCCATGCAAAGGGTGTTACCGATGCAAACGCAGCATTCGCCACATTGGTTCCCGGCCTGCATCAATGCGCCACCCCTGCCGCCACGGATTCGTCGATGAACCGCCCTTCGCGAAAGCGCCACATGTCGAACGCCTGCGCGAGAGGCCCCGGTTCGCCCTTGGCCATCAGATCTGCCATCGCCCAGCCGGACCCCGGAATGGCCTTGAACCCCCCCGTGCCCCAGCCGCAATTGATGAAGCAGTTCTCCAGCGGCGTCTTCGAGATGATGGGCGAGCGGTCGCCCGTCATGTCCACGATCCCGCCCCATTGACGCAGCATTTTCAGACGGCTGAGCATGGGGAAGGTCTCGATCAGCGCGCGCAGCGTTTCCTCGATGTGCTGGAAAGACCCGCGCTGGGTATAGTTGTTGAAGCCGTCGGTGCCGCCGCCGATCACCATCTCGCCCTTGTCGGATTGGCTCATGTAGCCGTGCACGGTGTTGGCCATCACGACCACGTCCATGCACGGCTTGATCGGTTCGGACACCAGCGCCTGCAGCGCCACCGCCTCGACCGGCAGGCGAAAGCCCGCCATGTCGGCCACCTGCCCCGAGTGGCCCGCCACCACGATCCCCAGCTTTTTGGTTCCGATATAACCGCGCGACGTCTCAACCCCCACCACGCGCCCGCCGTCCGTGCGCACGCCCGTGACTTCGCATTGCTGGATGATGTCCATCCCCATGTCGCTGCATGCGCGCGCATAGCCCCAGGCCACGGCATCATGCCGCCCGGTGCCGCCACGCGCCTGCCACAGGGCCCCCAGAACCGGGTAACGCGGCCCGTCGATGTTCAGGATCGGGCACAACTCCTTGACCCTCTGGGGTGAGATGAATTCGGTCGCAACCCCTTGCAAGGCATTGGCATGTGCGGTGCGCATGTAGCCGCGCACCTCATGGTGGGTCTGCGCCAGCATCATCACGCCACGCGGGCTGAACATGACGTTGTAATTGAAATCCTGACTGAGCGTTTCATAAAGGCTGCGGGATTTTTCATAGATCGCAGCGCTGGCGTCTTGCAGGTAGTTTGATCGGATGATGGTGGTGTTGCGCCCCGTGTTGCCACCGCCCAGCCAGCCCTTCTCAAGGATGGCCACATTGCGGATGCCGTGGTTCTTGCCAAGATAATACGCGGTTGCCAGACCATGCCCGCCCGCGCCGATGATGATGACATCATAGGCGGCCTTGGGTTCGGGCGCGCGCCATGCACGCTCCCACCCCATGTGGTGGCTGATCGCCTCACGCGCGATGGCAAAGACCGAATACCGTTTCATCGCCCGAAAACCTCCATCCGCCGCCGCCCGCTCTGACCCGGTCCCCCACGTCATCCAAGCCGCGTCTTGGTATCTATCTGGACCCAAGCGCGATTCCAACCACGGCCCCAAGCGGCACTAAAGAGAAAAATTGCGACATGCCGTGCTGCGTGCGTTTCTGCATGCGTTCCTGCGTGCATTTCTGCGTGCGTTTCTGCGTTCTGGCACGGGTGCGGCGCATTGTGCCTTTTACACACCGCGCCGCGTGCTTACATAGCGCGCAATGACGGTACAGGGTGGATTGTCTTTGGGCGACTGGATGTTTTGGGTGGCGGCGGCGGGCATGGCTTTGGTCGTGACGGCCACGCTGTGGCGGGCGGCGTGGCGCGCCAAGGGCGATTTGCAGGATGCGGCGGCCTATGATTTGACCGTCTACCGTGACCAACTTGCGGAAGTAGAGCGTGACATCGCCCGCGGCGTGCTGCCGGTGGACGAAGGCGCGCGCCTGCGCACCGAAGTGTCGCGCCGGGTGCTGGACGCCGACCGCGCGATCCGATCGACAGCGACCCCGGGGGTTGCGCGGGCTGGATGGGTCGTACCGTTGGTTCTGGCGCTGACGGTTGCGGGTGTGCTGGCGCTCTATGACCGGCTCGGCGCGCCCGGCTATCCCGATCTGCCACTGGCCGAACGTCTGGCCATGTCGGAAACCCTGCGCCAGACCCGCCCCGGCCAGTCAGAAGCCGAAGCAGGCGTGACCGAAACCCCGCAGACCGACATTGCCCCGGATTTCGCAGACCTGATGGATAAATTGCGTGCCGCGGTGGCGGCGCGTCCGGATGATCAGGAGGGGCTGGCGCTGCTGGCACGCAATGAGGCGGCCCTGGGCCACATCCGCGCGGCGATTGACGCGCAGACGGCGCTGATCGCCGCCAAGGGTACGGCCGTGGTCGCCCAGGATCACGCCGCACTTGCCGAGTTGATGGTGGTGGCAACCGGGGGCTATGTATCGCCCGAGGCCGAAGCGGAACTCGTACGCGCGTTGACGCTGGACCCGACGAACCAGACCGCGCGCTATTATTCCGGCCTGATGTTCGGTCAGGTGGGCCGCTTTGACCGCACCTTCGGCCTGTGGCGCGCGCTGCTGGCCGAAGGCCCGGCAGATGCACCGTGGATCGCACCGATCCGTGACCAGATGGCCGAGGTGGCGGCCCGGGCGGGCGTGAATTACACCCTGCCCGATGCAGCCCGCGGACCGTCGCAAGGCGACGTCGCCGCAGCCGCCGACATGACACCCGAAGAACGTCAGGCGATGATTGCAGGCATGGTCGACCAGTTAGGTGCACGCCTTGCCTCGGATGGCGGGCCCGCCGAAGACTGGGCACGGCTGATCACCTCGCTGTCAGTTCTGGACCGCAAGGACGAGGCGCGCGAGATCTATGCCGAGGCGCAGGCCCGGTTTGCAGGCCGCACGGTCGAGTTGAGCGCCCTGCGCGAAGCGGCGGTGACGGCAGGGGTGGGCGAGTGATCGTGGACGACATGGCAGGGTTTCTGGCGGCCCTGCCCCCGAACCGGGCCGTGGCGGGTCTGGATCTGGGCACAAAGACCATTGGCGTGGCCATTTCGGACGTGCGTCGTTCGGTGGCCACCCCGACCGATGTGATCAGGCGCGAGAAGTTCACTCTGGATGCCACGCGACTGTTGGCGCTGCTGACCGGGCGGGCGGTGGCGGGCATTGTGCTGGGCCTGCCGCTGAACATGGACGGCAGTGAAGGCCCCCGCGTGCAATCCACCCGCGCCTTCGCCCGCAATCTTGAAGGGTTGACCCCCCTGCCCATCACGTTCTGGGATGAACGTTTGTCAACTGTCGCGGCAGAAAGGGCACTGATCGAGGCGGATACGTCGCGGAAACGTCGCAAAGAGGTGATCGATCAGGTAGCGGCGGGCTATATCTTGCAAGGTGCACTTGACCGCATGGGGTATCTGATGCGGGCAGCGGGAACTGGTCTTTGAATGATGGTGGGCGCGTGAAAGACGATGACGGAGTTTGGAGCCGCGACGAGGTGCAATCGCCCTGCGTCAAGCTGTGCGTCATCCACCCCGAGGCGCGCATCTGCGTGGGCTGCAACCGCACGATTGCCGAGATCACCGACTGGTCACGGATGAGCCACGAGGACCGGGCCGACATCATGGCCGAACTGCCGGCCCGAAGTGCGCGGTTGTCCAAACGCCGCGGCGGGCGGTCGGGGCGCGCCTTGTCCTGAGGCGGCATCGCCCGGGGCGCGCGCGCGCAAAGGTGCGCTCATCCCCAGAAGACTTTGCGCAGCATGTTCAGCGCCACGAGCATGATGAAGATCGCAAAAACACGCCTCAGCGGCTTTGGGTCCATTGCGTGGGCCAGTTTCACCCCCATCGGGGCTGTGATCAGCGTCATGGCGATGATCAAAAGGAAAGCGGGAATATTGACCGCACCAATTGTGTAGGGCGGCGCGCCATCGACTGGCAGCAGCAGGAAGCCGATCACTGAAGGCACCGCAATGGTCACGCCAAAACCTGCGGCGGTGGCCACGGCGCGGTGGATGGGCACGTTGTAAAGCGTCATCAGCGGCACACCGAAGCTGCCCCCGCCAATGCCCATCAGCACCGACAAGAAGCCGACAAGCGGCGCCATGACGGCGCGGCGTGCACCCTTTGGCATCTGCGGCCCAAGGCGCCATTCTGGCCGGCCAAAGGCGAGGTAAAGCCCCACGCAGATGCCAATCGCGCCAAACAGGGCCTGCAACGTCGCGGATTTGAGAGCGGAGGCTGTGAACGCACCCACAATCGCGCCTCCGGCGATATAGGGGGCCCATGAGGCGAGGATCGGCCAGTCCACCGCGCCCTTGGCATGGTGCGACAGAACCGAACGCACCGACGTTACGATGATGGTGGCAAGCGAGGTTGCAAGGCAGACCTGCATCAGCTTTGGGCTGTCATAGCCCAGATGCGCGAAGGTGTAGAAGAACGCAGGTACCAGCACGATGCCCCCCCCCACGCCCAGAAGGCCCGCGATGATGCCTGCAAAGGCGCCGATCGCCACCAGCAGGGCAATCATGGGAAGTAAGACAGACATCTCGGGCAAGGGGTGCACCTGACAGTTGTGGCAATGGCTGGAGGTAAAGAGGCTTTTTCCGGCCGCTGCAATGGGAAACGGCCAGAGCGGGGCCGCGCGCCGGGTTTTCAAGGGCAGGTCTGCCCGCATCGCCCTGCCCCGCGCAAATGCGTGCGCACGCAAGGCTGGCAGTCACTCCATTCGCGAGATGCAGGATGGAAACTGCTGGCGCGCACATGTATGGACAGGGCGGAACAATTCCCGCCTGGCCTCAGATCCCTGACATGACTTGGGTTTTGTCGTGGTGACTGTGGCGCTTGCGCTGGTTGCGGTGGCCGGGTTTGCGTCGCTTTGGGTGGTGATCGCGGGGTTGTTTGTGGCCAACGCCTGCCTTGGGCTGGTGATCCCCACAGTGATGGTTTTGGCGCTTGAAGATCATGGCGACGTGGCGGGTATGGCGTCGTCGCTGGGAGGCACGCTGCAGATGCTGGCGGGAGGCGCAATGATCGCGGTGGCGGCACCCTTCTTTGATGGCAGCGCGGTGCCGATGCTGGTGACGATTGCGGTCTGTGCGGGCCTTGCCTTTGCGCTGAGCCGGGTGGTGGTTGCCCCTCAGGCGGCCACAGCCTGAACCTGCGCGAGGGCCCGGTCGAGCAACTCCGGTCCCGCGCCGTCGCGCGTGGCGCCCTCGGACAGCACCCGCCGCCATTGGCGCGCGCCGGGGCGGCCTGCAAACAGACCCAGCATGTGGCGCGTGACCTGATGCAGGCGCCCGCCGCTGCACAGATGCGCGTCGATGTAGGGGCGCATCGCATCCACAACCTGCCGCTCGTCCAGCGCGTGATCGCAGCCCCAGAGGGCATCGGCCCCGACCAGCGTGGCGCCGGGGTCGTGATAGGCCGACCGCCCGATCATCACACCGTCCAAGCCCGCATCCAGCAACGTGCGGGCCTGATCCTGGCCGGTGATTCCCCCGTTGATGCAGATCGTCAGATGCGGGAAGTCACGCTTGACCTGATGAACAAGCGGGTAGTCCAGCGGTGGCACCTCGCGGTTTTCTTTGGGGCTCAGACCCTTCAGCCAGGCCTTGCGCGCGTGGATGATGAAGTGCGCCACCCCGGCGCGCGACACACGGTCGATGAAATCGGGCAGCACCTGTTCTGGCTCCTGATCATCGACCCCGATGCGGCATTTTACGCTGACGGGCACATCCGCCTGATCCTGCATCGCCGCCACGCAATCGGCCACCAGTGCGGGGCGCTCCATCAAGACGGCGCCAAAGCAGCCCGATTGCACCCGGTCCGACGGACAGCCGACGTTCAGGTTGATCTCGTCATAACCCCAGCCGCGCGCAATTCGCGTGGCGCGGGCCAACTCGGCCGGGTCCGACCCGCCCAGTTGCAGCGCCACCGGATGTTCCTCGGCGCTGAAATCCAGAAGGCGCGCCTGCGGCCCATGGATCACCGCGGGCGCCGTCACCATTTCTGTATACAGCATCGCCCGCCGCGTCATCAGCCGGTGAAAGAACCGGCAATGCCGATCGGTCCAATCCATCATCGGGGCGACAGAGAGTCGATAGGCCCCTGCTCTCGGGTTTGTGTCAATGTTTACAGGCAAATTGCGCTCGATGTTCTTGCGTGTTCCAGAGTATCGTTAACTGTTTTCACCGCTGCAGTTGGGAACGATTGTGGGACAGTCAAGGAAAGATGATCCCGACGGGTATACCGCGAGCGTCCAGATCAAGCGAGGGGGGAAATCGCATGTACCCAACTGCAGTCCTTCAGTGACAAGTGGCCAAGGCTTGGATTGTGAAGAAAGTTTAGCGCCTCCGGGAAGAGAGACGTGGGCGCGATTTCCTCTTGTGCAGCCACTCCGGAAGGTCAGCCTTGCAACATGCGGTCTGCACTGGCATCGAAAAGGGTCCGGGCATAGGCCGAGTGCATTTCCGCCCCGGCAAGTTGACCG
Organism: Rhodobacterales bacterium; assembly: GCA_038205925.1. GTDB lineage: Bacteria > Pseudomonadota > Alphaproteobacteria > Rhodobacterales > Rhodobacteraceae > Pseudotabrizicola. The sequence continues at coordinate 47,549 of JBBRBJ010000020.1, forward strand.
CGGGTGAGTTCTTCCACAGCGCGGCCGTGCTGCATCACCAGAATACGGTCGCACATATGGTCGATGACGGCCAGATCGTGACTGACCATCAGAAACGTAAGGCCGCGTTCCGTGCGCAATCGTGACAACAGATTGAGGGTTTCGGCTTGCACCGATGCGTCAAGCGCCGAAGTCGGCTCATCCAGCAGCAAAATCGTCGGTTCCAGCATAAGGGCGCGGGCAATGGCCACGCGCTGCCGCTGACCCCCTGATAGCTGATGGGGATAGCGAAAGCGGAACGAGGTCGGCAGCCCGACATCGGTCAGCGCCTGAATGACGCGGGCATCGCTGTTGGCAAGACCATGAATCGCCAAAGGCTCGGACAGGGTGCGGTCGATCGTATGGCGCGGGTGGATCGAGGCATAAGGATCCTGAAACACCATTTGCACCTGGCGCACGAAATCACGGCTGCGCGGGGCGGCAAGTGGCTTGCCGTCGATGCGGATGGTGCCCGCAGTGATGGGCGCCAAACCACAGATCGCCCGCAGAATGGTGGATTTGCCGGACCCGCTTTCGCCGACCAGACCATAGCTTTCGCGGGCGGCGACGGTCAGGCTTACGTCCTGAACGGCCCGGATCACGCGCCCCTTGGCGTGATAGGTTACAGAGAGATTCTCGATTTCGATCAGCATGTCACCCAGCCCATTCCGCGCTGCGGTCAAGATCGGGCAAGGGCCCCCGGTTGCCGCCGATGCGCGGCAGACAATTCAGCAACCCCTGTGTATAGGGGTGTTTCGCCTGCAACAGGTCTTTTGCCGCCAGATCCTCGACCACGCGGCCTTTGTACATCACCAGAACGCGGTCGCAAAAACGCCCGACAAGCCGCAAATCATGCGAGATGAAGATCAGGCCCATGCCCCGCGTTTTCACCAGATCGTCCAGAATCGACAGGACTTCGGCCTGCACGGTGACATCCAGCGCCGAGGTCGGCTCATCCGCGATCAGAAGATCGGGGTTGGGGATCAGCATCATCGCAATCATCACCCGTTGACCCATGCCGCCCGAAAGTTCGTGCGGATAGGCATCCATCACCCGTTCAGGGTCGCGGATCTGCACCGCATCGAGCGCGACTACCGCTTTTTCGTAGGCGTCGGACTTGGACAGCTTGTCGCGCTGGCGCAGGCCTTCGGTCAGTTGCGCACCAACCCGCATCACCGGGTTGAGTGAATATTTCGGATCCTGCATCACCATCGCGATCCGCTGGCCGCGCAACGCGCGCATCTCTTTCTCGGTGGCGCGGATCAGGTCGATGCCATCGAAGACCATCTCATCGGCGGCAATATGTCCGGGCGGACGGATCAACCGCAGGATCGACCGGCCCGTCATCGTCTTGCCCGACCCGCTTTCGCCCACAATCCCCAGCCGTTCACGGCCAAGCGAAAAAGACACGCCGCGAACCGCCTCGACCACACCGGATTCGGTATCAAAGGTGACGCGCAGGTTCTTGACGGACAGAAGAGTCATTTGCCGCTGTTCCTCGGGTCAAGCACATCGCGCAAACCGTCGCCCAAAAGGTTGAAGCCAAGCGAGACGATAAAGATGGCAAGGCCCGGCATGGTTGCCACCCACCATTGTTCGAACAACAACTTGCGGCCGGATGAGATCATCAAACCCCATTCCGGCAACGGCGGCTGTACGCCAAGTCCCAGAAAGCCAAGACCGGCGGCAATCAGGATCACCCCCGCCATGTCCAGCGTCACACGGATGATCACCGACGGCAGGCACATCGGCATCACATGACCCCAGATGATCCGCCCTGCCCCCGCCCCTTGCAACCGCACAGCGGCAATATAGTCCGACGACCGCACAGTCAGGGTTTCTGCGCGGGCGACACGGGCATAGGGAGGCCATGCGGTCAGCGCGATGGCGAGCACCGCGTTCTCAATCCCCGGCCCCAGAACCGCGACCAGCGCAAGCGCAAGGATAAGCCGGGGAAAGGCCAGGAAAATATCGGTCAGACGCATCAGCACCCGGTCGGTCCAGCCCCCGAAATACCCTGACACCGTACCCACGGCCAAACCCAGCACGGGGGCGGTTACGGCCACAAGTGACACGATGTAAAGGGTGATCCGGCTGCCGAAAATAATCCGGCTCAGCATGTCACGGCCAAAATCATCGGTGCCAAGCAGATGGCCAGGCGATAGTGGCGGCAACAGGCGACGGCCCAGATCCTGTTCCAGCGGGTCATAGGGGGCGATCAATGGCGCGAAGGCAGCCACAAGCAGCAGGATGACGATGATGTAAAGCCCGGTCATCGCAAGCGAATTGCGCCGCATGCGAAGCCACGCCAGATACCATTGCCCAAGCCGCGCCTGCATCCGCGAGGACGGGTTCTGGTCGCGCAGATAGGGTGATATGCGCATCTACCGCGCCCTTGGATCGACAAAGCGGTACAGGATATCGGACAGCATGTTGATCGTAACAAACACCGCGCCAACAACCACCGTACCGCCCAGAACCGCTGGCATGTCGGCCGAAAACAGCGAGTCGGTGATATAGCGGCCAAGACCGGGCCAGGCAAATATCGTCTCGGTCAGAACCGACCCTTCCAGCAGATAAGCGTAGGACAGTGCAATCACGGTGATCAGCGGCACCATAACATTCTTGAGAGCATGAACCCAGATGACGCGGTATTCAGGCATGCCCTTGACCCGCGCTGTGGTTATATACTCCTGACCCAATTCATTCATCATGAAACTGCGGGTCATGCGGCTGATATAGGCCATCGAGGTATAGCCAAGCAGCGATGCAGGCAGAATGATATGGCTCAGCGCGTTGGCGAACATATCCCAACGGCCATTCAGCGCCGTATCCAGCAGGATCATGCCGGTATACTGATTCAGATCGAACTCGAGCACTAACTCATACCCGCTGTCCAGCCGTCCCGGCCCGCCAACCCAGCCAAGAATGCCGTAGAAAAGCAAAAGCCCGATCAGGCCCAGCCAGAAGACCGGCATGGAATACCCCATCAGGCCGATGACCCGCACGATCTGGTCAATCCAGGTACCGGGTTTGGTGGCCGCCAGAACACCCGCAGGCACGCCGACCAACACGCCGATTATCGTGGCCAGTGTCGCCAGTTCCAGTGTGGCGGGGAAATAGCGTGCGATTTCCTGCGCAACAGGCTGGCGCGATTTGATCGAGGTGCCCAGATCGCCATGCATCGCATCCCAGACATAGATGCCGAACTGCTTCCACAACGGTTCATCGAGACCGAGTGCAAGCCGCACGGCATCATACTGCGCGGTGGTGGAACGTTCGCCCACAACGGCCAGAACCGGGTCGATCGGAACCACGCGGGCGATGATGAACGTCACCAGCAAGAGCCCGAGCAGGGTTATCGCCAGCGTCAACAAAACTCCCAAGACCTGCAAGAAAAAGCCGGACAACCGAGAGGCGGCGGAGGTGTGCGACGTGTCTGTCATATTGAAAGCGGCGGGCGGCCCATGGGACCGCCCGCCTGCTGTGCCTACTTGGTGGTCAACCAGAAGGTCGCCTGATCAGTCGCCCCTCCGGTGTAGAACCCGTCCACGCTTGCACGCAACGCCGTTTGTTCAGCCTGCTGGAACATCAGGATGAAGGGCGAGGTTTCGCGGTGCTTTTTCTGAATTTCCTCATACAGTTCCTTGCGCTTGGCGGGGTCACGCTCGGTCACTGCCTGCTCGGTCATCGCCATCAACTCGCCCGGTTCATAAGCGGTGCGCCAGGCCAGATATCCCGTCAACTTGGCCTCTTCCGTGTTGTCGGGGTTCATCGCAAAGGTTGATGCGTTGGTATGTGGGTCGGGATAATCCGGCCCCCAGGTCTGCACGGTGATATCGTGCTGCCGGGCGCGGTACACGCCCAGAACCTCGGCCCCGTCACCAACCTTCAACTCCACCTCGATCCCTGCCTGACCAAAAGTGTTTTGAATCGACTGGGCAATATCCATGCGCTCTTGCACGTTGCGCACAGTGATAGAGGTCTTGATGGGCCCCACGCCACTTTCCGCCAGCAGCGCCTTGGCCTTTTCGATATCGAGGCTGTACGGCGTGTCATCCAGCGCACCAAGATAGCCCGATGGCAGGAATGCCTGATGCACAACCTGCTGACCCTTCAGGAAGCTGTTCGCCATGCCCTGGTAGTCAATCGCATAACGCATCGCATCCAGAACCTTGGGGTTCTTGAAAACCTCATTCTTCTGGTTCATGGCAAGGTAATAGACCTGCCCGCCCACGTCGTCCTGCACCTTCAGATCGGCATTGCCCTCGATACCGGCAATATCGGTCGGGGTCATTTCACGGCTGATGTCGACATCGCCTTTTTCCAGAAGCAGACGGTTGGTCGCCGCTTCGGGAATGTGGCGAATGAACACACGGGCCAGTTTCGCATCGCCGCGCCAATAGCCTTCACGCGCCTCAAGCACAACGCTTTCATTCGGCTTGAAGGACCGCAGCGTGTAGGCACCGGTTCCGGCCGAATTGTTGTTCAGCCACTTGCCGCCCATATCGCCGCCCTCATCATGCGACATGACGGTTTCCTTGTCGACAACGGCCCCCGTGGCCGCCGTCAGACAGTTGTAAAAGAAGGTCGGCGCATAGGGTTTGTCGGTGACAATGGTCAGCGTATCGCCATCGGCGGTGATCATTTCGGCGACGTTCTCGGGGGTGAAACCGAACTGGTTGATGATGAACGAGGGGTTCTTGTTCAGAATGACCACACGTTGCAGCGACCACGCGGCATCTTCGGCCCGTACCGGGTTTCCCGAAGAAAAGGTGATGCCGGGTTTCATCTTGAAGGTATAAGTCACGCCGTCTTCGGCCACATCCCAGCTTTCGGCCAGTCCGGGCAGCAATTCTCCGGGTTGTTGGGGATCAAGTTCGATAAGGCTGTCATAAGTATTGTTGACGACATCGGTGCCCGAGAATTCGAACGCTTCGTGCGGGTCGAGCGAGACGATATCGTCAATCGCATCGGCGATTACCAGCGTATCGGCAGGCGTTTCAGCAAAAAGCGCCGCTGGGGCAGCACTCAGGAGAAGGGAGGAAAGTGCAAGAGCCCCCACTTTCCGAGCGTAAATTTCCATAGCCATGACACAATCCCTGTTGTTGTTGTTCCATATTTCATTAGAGCGGTCAGCCGGTCGAAGATCACCTGAGGCACAAAATGGGACATTTTCAGGGAAGCTTGTCAAGCACGGATCTCGGCCTTCAACCCCACCGCCTTTGTGGTGGGTGCTTGATCATGCAGTCCCATGGTGGGGTCCTTTCGTCAGAAATCGAAGGTTGCTCTGTGGGTAATTTTCGTCCCGGCAGCGCCACGATGACGCACGCTCGGCGAGCAGCATGGATGAAAGTCTGCGACTTACGATATCGCAATTATCCGTTCATATACCCACCAAACGCCGACGCCCCCGATGATCAGGCTGCCGCCCCACAGCAGCCCTCGACCGGCATGCAGCATGTAAAGTGCTGGCATCACCACAAGTGCAAGGCCGATCTGAGCGAGTTCAAGTCCG